>CAXYYJ010000004.1:0-127551 GCA_964293475.1 uncultured Draconibacterium sp. | reverse complement strand
AGCGCTGATGGTACTGCCCCTGTGGTGGAAGAGTAAGTCGTCGCCACCTCCTTATCCCGAGCCCAGTTATTCATTATTAACTGGGCTCTTTTATTTTAAATATCCGGCATCTGTGTGCCTGTTTCGCCAAACCATTATATTTGCAGCCAAATTGGAAAAATTGCCTGGGAAAATCACACACCATATAGTTTATTTATTGATTGTCATCTCTTTGATGAGTTGTGAGTTTGATCGGAATCCCCAATTGGATGAAAAAAATAATCAAAATAGTCCAACCGATAAAAATGATATACTAATTATAACAAAACCAGCAATTTATATCATTGATAAAGACTGGATGAAGGATAGCCGAGATAGTTTGTTAAACATAACCCCCAATTCTTCACTTATTTCAAAAAAATATAATACCCTTATATTTATCACTAAATCGCTCGATACAATTCAAATTGAAATATTACAGATTCAAAAACATCAGCCAATTATTGTATTTGATGGAGTCGACGGCCCCATCCTGACATCGTTGTCACAATACCAAAAATATATCACCAAGAGTCTTAATTCGACAACTTCATTAAATGTCCCAGAAAAAACTGGTGCCCCACAACATTCCAATGTTTCTCGTGATTTTAATAAAGCAATTAAAGCAAAAGAGTATTTGTTTGTTCCGAGATTAATAACTGGAAAGCCAGTAAACCAGATTCCCTGGATTAATATTGCTTCATTTCCTCAGATAAAGGAATTAGAAGACAATCTTTCTCCCGGGCAATATTTCCCAATTTTGCCAGACCTGGCATTTCTTGCCATTCGATTTGATAATGATTTCTGGGATTATACTGACTATTATTATACCAATGGCGTGGCTATTGAAGTGTCAAACCCTGAATTTGCTTTTTCCCCCCTCTCCTATTTTCTTATATCTAACGGGCACAATGGAACCGACTATTACGGGATTCAACTTGTTCAGCATATGTACACAAGTACAAAACCAAAAGTTGACTCTATTCTCATTGGTGACAGACCATGGGCTTCCTATATAACACTTGGCCAAAATCTAACATCTTTCGATACGAAAAACAAATTAAGACACTATACTGAATTAAATTTTGGAATATTGGGACCACATAGCGGAGGTTCATTCCTTCAGGATATTGCCCATCAGGTTTTCCCAAACAATTCACCTCCTCAGGGCTGGCATAATCAAATAAAAACGGACTATATTATTGATTATCAATATGAAATAACAAAACTAATCTATGAATCAGCTCATTTTGAGTCGTATTTGAAGGGCCGTGCTCAGATTGGTACGCTTCGGGATAATTTGCAATGGGGATTCGGACTGCGATATGGAAAATTTGTACCTTTCTATAAAAATATGCCTATCTCCAGGTCAGCCGAATTTGGACAATCTCATTTAAAAATGGTGAATTTCAGTCTTCTGGCAGAGATCAAAACCCAACTTATCGGCTACGACGCCACATTACAAGGTGGTGTTACAGATAGGACCAGCATATATGTAATACCAACCAAAGACATGAATCGATTCGTATTATCAGGGTACGGTGGGTTCGAATTAAGCTATACACGATGGCAGCTTCAGGTATTGCAATATTGGAAATCGAAGGAATTTAAAACAGGCAAAGACCACAAATATTTAAGCATAACGCTGTTTTATTCATTTTAATAAAATCCGGAAATGTTATAAATATTCTTATTAGAAATTTTGTATTCCAATTATTGCTATTTTCACCACCCATGAACCTTACAATTAACGAATCAATAAAATCCTACGACGTCCTTATTATTGGAGGAGGAATCAGTGGATTGACTTCATCTGCCTTACTCACAAAAGCAGGGCTATCTTGTTGTCTGATAGAGATGAGCAATAAACCTGGAGGCTATTTGGCAGGCTTCGACAGAAAACACTTTCGGTTCGATTCTGCCATTCATTGGTTGAACAATTGTGGCCCCGATGGACTGGTTGGAAGAATATTTAGTATCGTTGGAAACGATTTCCCCAAAGCCAAGCATCAAAAAAGTATCAGGAGATTTATCTCTAAAGACTTTAACTACTTAGTAACCAATAATCCGGATGAACTCAAGCAACAATGGATTGAACTTTTTCCCGAGGATAAAGAAGGTATTATTAAGTTTTTTAGAGATGCCAAAAGAATAGCAAAATCTTTTGACAATTATATAAACCTAAGCCGCAGCATGGATACCATGAACTTGATTGACAAAGGTTTACATGGTTTGAAGATGCTTAATTTTGTTGTACCGTTTTTGCCACATTTACGTTTTACCGGAGAATCGGGCATAAAAAAAGGGCTGTCAAAGTATTTCACCAATGCCAGATTAAAAGAAGTTTTTAGCTCCGAACCCGATTTGCTTTCCTGTTTAATTCCCATATCATGGGCTTATTCAAATAATTTTCAAACTCCCCCAAGTGGTGGAAGTCAAAGATTTGCTGAATGGCTAATTCATGTAACAAAACAATTGAATGGGGATATGCATTTGGGGACTAAAGTAACCGAGATACTCGTTAAAAACGAGATGGCCTATGGAGTGAAAGTGCAAAAGAAACAGCATATCACTGAAATCCATTGCAGATATATTGTTGCAGCCTGCGATGCCACAGTTCTTTACGAAAAGCTTTTACCTCTGACCAAGAAGAGTCAGCAAAAACTTAAATTAATCGAACAGGCTAAACTGTACTCATCCGGTCTAAGTGTTTCAATTGGATTGGATTGTAAGGCTGAGGATTTGGGCCTGGGTGAAGAGAACATATACTTTGCTGAGACAACCCTTGACCGTGAAAAATTAGGCAATGGCGATCCATACACCAGTGGCATGCACATTTTGGCTTCATCGGTTCGCGATAAAACATTAGCACCTTTAAATAAAGGAACTATCACACTTTTTATACCCGCTTTTATTAGTGATAATAACTATTGGGGCTGTGAAATTGATGAAAATGGGCAATATGTCAGAGGTAGAAAGTATCGAGAAATCAAAAAAGAATACGCAGAAATTCTTATCGGAAGACTAGAGAAAGGACTGATTCCCACAATAAGGGAGCATGTTGAGTTTTTCGATGTTGCCACACCCATGACTCTTTTGCGCTATACTGGCAATAAAGAAGGCACTATGATGGGTCAAAAACCCGGAAAGGAAAACATGCAATTAAAAGTTGCTGGTTATAAAACCCCCTATAAAAACATTTACCAAAGCGGCCATTGGGCAGATTATGGAGGTGGAATTCTCATTGCCATGAAATCCGCGGTTAATACAAGCCTGATGATTTTGAAAAATGAAAAACCCCAAACATTTAAGCTTCTTTCGCGTTATATTGATGGGAAATTGAGCTTATCTGAGCTTCAGGCGTCAAAGGTATTGGTACCCTATTCTAATAATTGGATTCCTGAGCCAACTCCAGCGGAACGAATTGACGAATCAAACGAAATCAACGATTGATTCTTAAGGTCCGATTTATTGAATATTTAAAATTCCCCGAACAATAGGCGTTAATCCTGCAAAGAAAAATTCTACAGCAATCACCATAACTATCAATCCCATAAGCTTGAGCATTATTTTTCGTCCTGTTTCTCCCAGAACTTTTATAATTCTTCCCCCACTAATATAGATAATCACAGTCAGAATCATGGTAACAATAATGCTACCTATCAAAACTGACTTCATGGCAAAGGTGGTGGAGTCCTGCATAAGAACGATAGAGTTTGTGATGGCGCCCGGGCCTGCTATCATTGGTATTCCAAGAGGTGTAACAGCAATATCATCAACATATTGATTCACTTCGTTTTGATCGATGCTTTTAAAACTGCTCAAGCGCGCATTGAGCATGTCGTAACCCATCATAAAGAAAATGATTCCCCCCACAATCCGAAAACTATCGACCGAGATACCAAAAAACTGAAACATCATCTGACCCCCGAAAGCAAAAATCATGAGTGTGATAAATGCTGTTGCTACAGCTTTCAGCGCAGTTCTTGTTCTTTGCTTTTTACTGAGATTAGAAGTCATGGTCAGGAAGACGGGCATGCTGCCAAACGGATTGATGATGCTAAAAAAGCTCGTAAAATAGAGAAGAGAAACCGTTAAAAGTTCATGGTACTGTGACATAGCAATTCTTTTTGCAAATGTAAAAAAAAGCGACCCGTAAATCACAGGTCGCTTGTTTATTATCTAACTACTGTAACATAGCCTTTGTATACATGTTCTTCTCCAAGTGCATCTTCAACCCTTATAATCCAGGAATAAACACCCAAAGGAACCTGTTCTTTGGAGCCAAAATGGTAATCGCCAATCCATAACTCCTCAGGATCTTTCGTTTCGAAGAGTAATTCTCCCCAGCGGCTAAAGATTAAAAATTCATAATCGGTATCTTTAAAATAGCTTCCTACCGGTCCAAAAGCATCGTTCAAACCATTGCCATTGGGCGAAAATGCATTGGGCATGAAGAATGAGTAAACAGGATCGATATAAAGTTTATGAGAAATCGTGTCAACGCATCCGTTTTCGTCTAATACTGTGAGTATTACATTAAAACTCCCTGTATCTTGATAAAGATGTACAGGATCGAGACCAATGGTATCGGTGAGGTCGCCAAAATCCCAATGATAATACTGAACCGGAGCAGTTGTTCCAATAGACTGGTCATTGAAGTAAACTATTGGTTCTGAGATTTTGATATCTTCGGGATAATAGCCAAATTGAGCTAAAGGTTTATCATAAACATTAAATCCGCTAAGACTATCCGTACCCACACAACCCATATTGCTGATAACACGACTGATGACAGTATATTCACCCAAATCGAGCTGATACCACAGACTATCAACCTGTGTTTTAACCGTATCGTTAAAGCCGAAAACCCATTCGTAGCCAGCAATGGAACCAGATTCCAAATAAGCCGTATCGCGGAAAAGGATTTCATTTTCAGGACCACAACCAAATTCTCGATTTGCAAAAAGATGATTCACCGGCGACGAAATCAAGGTTAATTCTCTGGAGAATATTTGGACACAACCCGAATCAGATTTCACCTGAAGCTGAGGTTGATAATTCCCGCCAGAGCCATACCAATAGGATGGGTTTTGACTGAAAGCTGTATCATTGTCGGCAAATACATCACCAAAATTCCAATTCCACGAAACTATCTGACCATTAAACACCCAGGAATGATCCTGAAAATGAATGGAATCACGGCTGCAAAGTAAGTTTTCGGAGACTGTGAATTCCGCAACCGGGGTTTCGTTAACATAAATAACCCTTGAAGCAGACATGGAAAAATCGCCAAACTGATTGGAAGCCCGAAGCTCCATATCCACGGTTTTGGTACCAGGAAGGTCATAGGTATGATGAACCAATTGCCCTTCGTCGATGGCGAGCTCATAGACTACTCCATCGCCAAATCTCCAAATTACTGAATCGATAACCACCTCGCTATTGTTGCTCACAGAATGATTTTCGAAGGTAATTTCCTGACCCACGCAAGCTGGTAACCCAATTTCGAAAGCCATAGTAATACAACTTTCTCGTGCCACACTATACTCCTTAATGCTTTCGCAACCATTAGAATTGGTCAGTGAAATGGTAGCTAAATATTCATTATTACCAGCAGGATAGTCATGATGAACTGGGTTGGGATAGTTTCCGGAGTTGAAAAATTCGTAAGTCCCATCGCCATAATCAAAATGATAGAGCACGATGGAATCGGCATTGGCCACTGAATGATCGTAGAAAACAGATGGATCGCTACACGAAGCATTGGGGATGTAGAAATCGACCATCGGCGCCGGATTCACATTGACTGGCTGATTGATAACGATGGTTTCGCAACCCCCATCATCAACACCCACCAAACTCACATAATAAGTTCCACCTACTCCATATTGGTGATAGACTGTATCGACCTGAACAATGGTATCGGAATTATCGCCAAAAAACCATTTCCACTCCGCCACCTGATCGCCAACAGGTTGAATCAGCTGTGCTATAAACTGAGTTTCAATCCCGCTACATACTGTATTTGCCTCAAAGGCGATTTGCATAGAAGGCTTAACCTCCACGGGTGCTGCCATAGTATCCTGACATCCAAATTGGTCGGTGACAATCATTTCCACATTGTAGAATTGGCCAGTTTGAATATAGCTATGAACAGGATTTTGATTGAAGGCAAATGCTTCATCACCAAAATTCCATCGCCAGGCCACCGCATTGGTTCCTGGTTCATGATAGGTATCGTCGAAGAAATGTATGATTCCTGTTTGACAAGCCGTGTCGGAATAGATAAAATTCGCTATCGGATTGGGTCTCACTTCAAAATACCGATAGAAAGTTTCACTATAACAACCGGAAGTATCGATAACTGTCAACGAAACAGTAAAATCGCCATTGGTATGATAGGTATACCACAAATCGGGGATATTGGGAGAAGCAATGACAGAATCGGCAGTTCCATCGCCAAAGTTCCAAACCCATGTACCAATCAGGTTGTTCTGAGTGAATGAAGAATCATTAAAGAATACCGGAATGCCCTGACAGCTGGCAGTTCCCAGAGTAAAGTAGGCTGAAGGAACAGGTGAAACAATTACTTCCTGTGTCGAAATGTCAATACAACCAGAAGTATCGGTAACCGTGAGAATGACCTCATAGATTCCAGGCTGGGTGAAGGCGTATTGAGGATTTTGAAGGCTCGAAGTATCGTTGATGCTCATGGGGTCGTTGAAATTCCAGAACCAGCCTGCAATACTATCTACCGCTGAAACTGACTCATCGTAGAACTGAACGGGTTCTCCCAGGCAACTCCTTGTATAACTGAAAGCAGCAGTTGGAGCATCGCTGATAATCACCGGAAGCCATGCAGTATCCTGACATCCAAAGGTATTTGTGACAATAAGCTCGGTGGTGTAGGTTCCTGAATTTTCATAAGCATGAAACTGATCGGTTTGAAGGTTGGTATCTACCACCACCCCATCGCCAAAATCCCAAAGAAGCTGAGTTACCAAGCCTGAGCCCGCTGTTGAATTTGGGGTAAATTGCAGCAAGGTATTTTCGCATTCCACGCCCCCAGAGATACTATAAATGGCTTCGGGGGCTTCGTAAACAAATACATTTTCGCTCACGCAATCAGAAGAACCACAGGTGCCCTGATAGCTGGCCCAATTGGCTGTGATGACCTGGGTTTGAGCTGGACGGGCAATACGAATGGTATCGCCTTTAGCAGAAAGAATTTGCATTTCGCTTGGCTGAATGGTATCGTTACCACAATATTCGCCAAAGAACCAAACAGCCTCATAGCCACTTCCTCCACTTAGGATCATGGTTATGCTATCGATGGTATTGTTACAAATTAAGGATTCCTGAATTAGAATTCCAGTTGGATTGACCGGTGATTCGGGAACATTAATCTGAATGGATTTACATACAGTGCTGTCGCAGATTGTTTTCCATTTAGCAAAGTAGATGGTTGTATCCTGTGGACTTGGTATATTGAGAATGTTGGATACGGTGGTTGCTATAACTGGACCATCGCAACTGCCTTCAGTCCAGCTGATTTCATCCCCCACTCCACCAAAAGCAGTGAGTGTAATACTTGGAACAGAGCCACTGCAGAAATTATTGTGACTTGAAGTTATGGTGTCTATTGCCAATGGCAAGGGAGATACTGAAATATCTACACTCACGCAGGAGGATAATTCACAGGGGGTTGCCCAATAGGCATAGAATGAAGTGTCGGTTGTGGGTGCGGGAATAACAATAGTATCACCTTTCACCGATTGATAATAGAAAGTGCTAGGATTGAGAGGAATACCATTGCAAGCATCGGCAAACCAAACCACCGAATCGCCATCGCCACCAACAACCACCAACTGAATATCGCTGAGATTTCCAGCACAAATATTATTGGTATCGCTTACCATTGCAACAGGATCTTGTGTTGGAGGATACACGTTTAATTGGGTTTCGGCGCAAATAGATTCATCGCAGGGCGTTGACCATTTGGCAAAATAGTTTGTATTTTGAGTTGGCGGGAAGACTTTCAAATTGTTCCCCGAGCCCAGAAACACCCCATTGTCGCAATCACCTGCAAACCAGTCCAGAGTTATTCCAGAGCCCCCTTCGTATACCAAAGTGATGGAATCGGTGATTCCAAAACAGATTGTCGAAGGAATTGTGTAAGCCAAATCGGGCGCCACAGGCTGAGCAAAAACTGTGATATCCACGCTAATATTACCACCCACTTCTTCGCAAGGCGTGGTACGGAACGGATAATAAGTAGTAGAAATCGTAGGTGGAACAATCGTAATGGTATCGCCTTGAGCACTATTCACAGTAATGATGCTATCGAGCGGAACGGGATATAATCCTAATGCATCGTAATGCCAGACAATGGTATCTCCACGTCCACCAAAGGCTCTTAACTCCAATTCGGTAATCGTATTGGCGCAGAAATTATTCAGATTGGCATTGGCAATGGCTACTTCAACTGCCGGAGCAATTACACTTACTCTGACAGCCTCAGTGCAAACAGACTCACCGCAAATATTTTCCCAATGAGCAAAGTATTTAGTGGTGGTATCGGGCGAAGGAATAATCAACTCTCCCCCACTCGTTTGGCCAATGACAGCACCTGAACATGAATCCTGAGTCCAGACTAAAGAAGTTCCAAAATTCCCTCCGACAATGTATAGCGATACAAAATCCTGATCGTCTCCACAGATGATATTGGGTGCAGCCCAGGATGTATCTGGCTCTACTGGCATGGGAGTCACTGTGATATAATTATCGGCACACAAATCGCTCACACCACATTCTGTTTCCCATTGTGCAAAATAATAGGTCGAAACTGTGGGCGAAGCAATGGTTATGATGGTAGAATCGCCGTTGGCTGATAAAATATCAGGGAGAGTCCCATTGCAGCTGTTAACGAACCAATTGACCCAGCTTCCATCGCCACCAATGGCCTGAAGTATAATATTTCCTCCCTGATTAACGCAGACATCCTGATCGCTGATATTTACTAAAGCCACATTTTCCGGAGGTCCTTCAACGGTGGTTGGTTCGGTTTTGGTGTTATGACATCCTGTTGTAGGATCGGAATAATAGTAATTAATGTTCTTCACTCCCAAACCTGCAACAGCGGGATTGAACAGCGCACTTCCATTTCCGTTGTTGGTTATGCCGGGTCCAGTGAATGTTCCTGCACCAGCATGATTGCCATGAATTGTAACTGGTGTTCCTGAAACACAATAAACGCTGTTCAAATCAATGATATCAACCACGGGTCTGTCGTGAACAGTTATGGTTTTTGTGACTGAAGCATGACATCCTGTGGCCGGACTTGTGTAAGTATAAGTTATGTTATGAACACCGGCACCACCATATTCGGGGTGAAAGATATAGGTTCCATTTGGGAGAAGTAAAACGCCCGGACTACCAGAGTAAACACCTCCAGCTGGAGTTCCCATATCAAGCCAAATGATAAAATCGTAAATACAAACATCGGCAAAAGGAGGCAAAGTGACAACGGGCAAAGCCTTGATGCTTAGAGTTACAGCCTTATGATTGCTTTCGCAGCCTGTAACTGTGTGCACCTGAGTCACAGAGAAATTATAAACCCCTACTGCCGTGATCCCAGTGGGGAACGAGTTCCCAGTGAAAACCAGATTACCATTGTTATCATACCATCTGATTTCAAAACCAGGCACTCCGGTTGCTGTCAGATTTGGCACTACATCGCCAAAACAAACTGAAACATTATTGGCAGAAGGAGCAGCTGGCAGTTCAATGATATTGACATCCTGAAAGGCAGTATTTGAACAGGAATTGATATCCTGATAGGTATAGGTTATGGGATAAATATTTCCAGCTATCAATGTATTGGGTGCAAAAAGTGCGGTACCATTTCCCAAATCGGTAATTCCGCCACCTGTAAAAAAGCCGGTTGTGGATCCGGATGGTAAAGGATTTCCGGTGATGGTTACTTCGTCGTCATTTACACAATAATTCGATTCCAGATTCAATATGGAAACATTGGGAAGCGCATGAATATTCACATTTTTTGTTTGTGAGTTCAGGCAAAAATGGCTGCTGGTATAGAAATAGGTTATCTGCTTATTTAAACCTGGGCCAGCGGTTGAAGGATTGAAAGTGGCTGTTCCGTTTCCATTATCTGTAATGCCTGGGCCAGCAAAATAGCCCTGTGGAGCATGATTACCTACCAATATTACGGGGGTTGCGTCAACACAATAATCAGTTCCCAGCCCAGAAAAACTAACGGTGGGCAATGGATAAATTGTGGTTTGCTGGGTAGAAGTATTGGCGCAGGAATTGCCATCGGTAAAAGAATAAGAAATATTATAAGGCCCGCCAACACCAGCCGCCGATGGATCGAAAATAGCTGTTCCATTTCCATTGTCAAAAACACCTGTTCCAGAGAAGCTGCCAAATGGTGCATGATTTCCCGTCAATAGAACGATAGCATGATCCACGCAGTATTCAGAATTAAGCGTTGCAAAGTTCACCGTTGGTAAAGCATAAACCAGGGTAGTTTGCTGAGCTATACCGGCACATCCCTGGCTATTGGTAAATTCGTAGGAAATTGTGAATGGCCCACCAACTCCGGCAGCCGAGGGATTAAACCAGGCTGTTCCATTGGAATTGTCGGTTATTCCGGGTCCGCTAAACTGACCATAAGGTGCTTCGCTTCCGGTGATTAAAACCATAGGATTGCTTACACAATAATCTGGGTCGAGGCCAGTGAAAGTTAAAACGGGGGGATTGTTGACTGTTGTTGTTTCCGAATGATTGTTGCTGCATCCGCTGGAATTCGTAAAAGTGTAAATGATGGAATAAGGACCACCAATTCCAGCTGCCACTGGATCGAAGATTGCTGTTCCATCCCCGTTATCGGTTATTCCAGGACCGCTGAATACTCCTGTGGATAAACCAACAGGAATGGGCGAACCTGTGAGAAGAGCAGTTCCTTCGTCATGGCAATAAGAGGAGCTCAAGCCTGTGAAACTTACTACTGGCAAAGGATTTACCGTAACCACCACCGGATCGGAAACCGGGCTTTGGCAAGAGTGAATATCCGATACAGTGACTGTAAAACTGCCAGAGGTACCCACAGCAATGGTTTGAGTAGTAGCACCCGTTGACCACAAATAGCCCGATGCCGATGAAGAAGTCAGATTAACAGAGCCCCCCGCACAAAATACTGTAGGTCCGTCGGGAGTAATTACAGGTTTTGCTGGTAATGGATAGACTGTAACCGAACTTAAATCGGCTAAAGTTCCACTACAGCCATTTGAATTGGTTGCCAGAACATTATAAACTGTACTTGCAGTTGGTGCAACAGAAAACTGAATATTGAAACCGGTGCCAATTACAACTGTGCCAACCAAACTATTATCAGAATTCAAGCGAAGCTGATAACTCACACCAAGCACTGAATTTGTGAGGATGATTTGAGCTGTTTCACCCAAACAGATAGCATCGTCCGACAGGCTAAGAGCAAGATTGGGTGATGGTAGAACAGTAACTACAGATTTGTCAAATAACTCCTGTGAGCAGGCGTCGGTGGTGGTGGCCAAAAAATTATATACTGAGCTTGAAGCGAGATTAACAAAGAAGCTCAATGTTCCACCATTTCCTGTTTGGGCAGCACCCACTGGGCTATCATCCACATCATTACGCAATTGATAACTTACCCCTGACTGAGAATTATGAAGGTAAATCACTGCGGTCTCGCCATAGCAAATGGTTGCATTATCAACCACAAGAAATGGATCGGGCAGTGGGTAAACGGTAACATTCGATTTGGTGTTGAGTTCTATGGAACAACCATTTCCACCGGTAGCTAAGACATTGTATAAAGTTGTTGTTACTGGGGTTATGTAAAACGAAATATTTACGCCATTTCCGGAAACCGGAACCCCCACAAGTGTATTATCCGAATCAAGTCGCAGTTGATACGAAACACCCACCTGACTTGAGTAAACGACAATCTGAGCTGTTTCTCCGCTACAAATTGTTGGCGATGAAACCATTAGATTGTTATCGGGTGATGGATTTACAGTTACAAGTGACCTGTCGAGCAATTCAACGTGACAACTGTGGGATGTGGTTGCCAGCACATTGAACAATGTTGTTGAAGCCGGAGCTACTTCGAAGGTGATATTGCCCCCATTTCCAGGCACTGCGGCACCAATCAGCGAATTATCACTGTCGAGTCGTAATTGATAACTTACCCCAGTTTCGGAATTACTTACGGTGATCACTGCATTTTCGCCAACACAAATAGTTGGATCGGAAACAGTTAAGGTATTATTTGCCAGGGGATAAACCTGAACCAATGCTTTGTCGCTGAGTTCTATGCTACATCCGTGAGAATTAACTGCAAACATATTGTAAGTAGTAGTAGAAGTTGGAGCATCGTGAAAAGTTAAAATTCCACCATTGCCTGATTGCGCCATCCCAACATTGGAATTGTCGCTGTCTAACCGCAATTGATAGGTCACCCCCAAAACTGAATTGTAAAGAAGAATATCCGCGGTTTCGCCGGAACAAATATTGTCGTCGCCCAGTGTTAAGGTATGATTGGGAAGTGAATTAACTGTTACCGTTGGTCTGTCAATAAGTTCCACTGCACAAGCATTGGAGTTGTAGGCATAGACATTATAAACTGTAGTCGTAGCTGGAGTTACTGGAAAAGAAATATTTCCACCAGTTCCTGCCAGCGAGCTTCCAATATTGCTGTTATCGGCATCAAGACGCAGCTGATAGGTAACTCCAGACTGTGAGTTGTGCAAAACGATTGAAGCAGTTTCGCCAAAACAAATTTCATCGTCATCCACAATTAAATTGGCGTTGGGTGCACTATAAATAGTAACTAATGATTTATTGATGAGCTCGGCACTACAGCCATCCGATGATGTGGCCAATATATTATAAAGCGTTGTGGCTGAAGGACTCACGGAGAAAGTAATATTGCTTCCATTTCCTGCAACACCGCCACCTACGTTGCTGTTATCGCTATCGAGACGCAATTGATAAACTACTCCTGCCACTGAATTGTTCAGGGTAATAACAGCTGTTGCGCCATTACAAACAGATGGACTACTAACTGTGAGCGTATTATCGGGGATTGAGTTTACGATGACAACGCCTTTATCGGTGATTTCTGCGAAACAGGAATTGGAATTTGTGGCTAATATATTATAGGTTGTGGTTATTAATGGTGAAACGGTGAAAAGTAAATTTCCTCCATTTCCAACTTGTGGAATGCCTATATGACTGTCGTCGCTGTCAAGCCGAAGCTGATAACTAACCCCCGGAATGGAGTTATACAAAATCATTGATGCAGTTTCGCCATAGCAAATTTCATCGTTCGAAAACAATAGGGTTGCTTCGGGCAATGGATTGACGATAACACTGGGTTTTGTAGTCATTTCTACGAAGCATAAATTTCCATTGGTAGCCAGAATATTATAAACTGTTGTGGTGGTTGGCGCCAAGTGATAGGTCAAATCGCCACCTGTTCCAATAAGTGGCACCCCTAAATTGGAATCATCAGCATCTAAACGCAACTGATAGCTTACGCCAAATTCGGAGCCCTGAATAACTATAGTCGCGACTTCTCCGGAGCAAATGGTGCTGCCGTTGACAGTTAAACCTGCATTGGGGAGCGCATTGACTATCACATTACTAAGATCGGTTATTTGATTTTCGCAACCTGCAGCATTGGTGGCTAACACATTGTAAGTGGTGTTGGATAAAGGTGTTACATCGAAGCTAATTGCCAAGCCAGAGCCGGTAACAGCACTTCCCACATGGGAATTGTCGCTGTTTAACCGCAATTGATAATCAACCCCCAACTGGGAGCCTGATTGAGTGATGGTGGCAGTGTTGCCAAAGCAAATAATGGGATCGGAAAGGGTATAAGAGTTTAGCGGTAAATCGCTAACAGTTACCGAAAGCTGAGTAGAAGCTGAGGCCTGGCAACCATTGGAGTTTTCATAATTTACTTGAACAGATTGCAACCCTGCCACATTCCATGTCACAGTAACTGAATTGTTTGCGGGGCCACCTCCGGCGGTAACTGTCCCACCCGAAACTGCCCAAACATAATTGCTCATTCCGGCTTCGGTGGAATATACTTCGCCTGTTTGTCCAAGACAAACCGCGGCATCGCCAGATAAAGAAGGATTGGGCAATGCGTTCACAAGCAATGAAATATCGCTTGAAACGGCGGTACATCCTGTGGCTGAAATGGTTACTTCGGCACTCACGGCTTCGCCTGTACTTAAGGTAGTTGTTGAATAAACACTAGCAGCTCCGGGGCCTTGCACTGTTAGACCATCCAAAAGAAATTCATAAACATCGCCTCCTGATGCAGTAAAACCAACAAGCTCCCCTTCGCAAATTTCCAAATCAGCATCACTACAAAGCAAACCCGCAATGGGCAAGGGATTCACCGTAATTGTTGGCTTATCAATCAGTTCGCTAAAACATCCGCTGGAATTGGCGGCAATAATATTGTAAACTGTTGTTGAAGCAGGATTTGCAGCGATAATAATATTTCCTCCCGTTCCATTAAATGCTGCTCCAACTGGGGAATCATCAGCATCGAGACGAAGTTGGTAAGTAACACCAAGCTGAGTTCCACTGATGGTGATAAATCCGGTTTCTCCGGCACATATTTCATCGTCGCTCACTGCAAGATTTGGATTGGGTAAAGCGACCACAGTAACATTGAAAACAGTGGCCGATGCGGCTGAGCAACCATTGGAATTCTGATAATTAACACTAATGGTTCTTGCTCCCGGACTGGTCCAGGTTACAGTAGCAGTATGGTCGGTGGCTGTTCCACCCGATGTGATGGTACCTCCCACAATGGCCCAGACATAATTATTCATGCCTGCCTGAGTTTCGTAAACCAATCCGGCATCGCCGTTACAAACCAGATTGTCGCCACTAATAAAAGTGGGAGACGGGGCATTGATGACAGTGGTTGTGATGCTACTTGTTTGGGTGTCGCAGCCAGTTGCCGAGAAACTCACCAAGGCATAAACCACATCGTTATTAACCAAAGCAGAAGTAGTATATAAGTTTGATGCTCCGGGTCCCTGCACAGAAACACCGTTTTTGAAGAACTGATAGGTATTTCCACCCCCAGCGGTAAATATTACTGAAGCACCAGCACAAATAGTATTATCGGGATCGGAGCTTGTTAAAGTTGCAACAGGAACGGGGTTAACCACCGCTATTTGGTCATCGGAATTAAAACAACCACCCGGGTCGGTAAAAGTATAGGTTATGGTGTATGGAGAACCTGCGCTCCCTGCTACCGAAGGAGTAAATAGAGCTGTTCCATTTCCATTATCTGTAAGCCCTCCACCGGTTGATGAGAAAATTCCGTTGGCCGGAGTTCCTGTGAGCAAATCGGCTGCATGATCGGTACAATATGGACTGCTGAGACCGCTAAAGCTTACGGTTGGCTGGCCGTAGACATAGGTTGTCGCTGCATCAGTTTCAATGCAGGTTCCATTGTCGTAGGTATAGGTTATGGTGAATACCACATTATAATCGGCCACTGCACAATTTGTCGGACTAAAAATAGCCGTTCCGTTTCCATTGTCAGTAAAAATGGCTGGATTTGTCGGAGCCGGGGAGATAGAAAAATATCCCAAAGGATCGCCCACATGGTCTGTAATAAGTGTTTCGTTGGCTTCGAGAACACAATAATCTGACTCCAGATTGAACATGTTGGCGGTGATGTTTTGAACTGTAATATTTTCCGAATCGTTATCGGAACAGGAATTACCGTCGGTATAAGTATAGGTAATCAAATGAGTTCCTGCGCCGGCAGTGGAAGGATTAAAAACTCCCGCTGCAACGCCAGTTCCTGTATACGTTCCTCCCAGCGGAGTTCCTCCCGAGAGCGCAAAGGGAGCATCGTTGAGACAAACATCGGATAACGGATTTAAGGATACTACAGGAAGCGGGTTCACAGTGACATTCAGCACGGTGGGTGATGCCGCGGAGCAGCCATTCAAATCTTCGTAATTCACCGAAACTGTCTGTGGGCCAGCAGTGTTCCATGTTACTGTAACTGTGCTATTTCCTGCTCCACCGCCAGCAGTTATTGTTCCACCGGAAGAAACCACCCAAGTATAATTATCCATCGTCGCTTCTGTTGTGTATGTTATTTCAACATTCTGACACGGATTGGTATTTCCGTTAATCGTTGGACCTAAAATTGCATGAACCTCAGTGGTTCTTGAAGCCCTATTGGTACATGTATTTCCATCAGTATATTCATACTCAATCTGATAGATACCAACTCCGGCTGCTGTGGGATCGAAATCGGCAGTTCCATCTAAATTATCTGTTAAAGCCGTAGATGCTGGTGTTATGGAGAAAATCCCAATTTGTGGATCTCCAGTGATAACTTCTACTGGATCTCCATAGCAATAATCATTGTTTAAATCAAGAATACTGACAGATGGTAATGGATTTACTAATACTGTCTGTGTACTGGTAGAATTACAGGAATTACCATCAATATAAGTATAGGTAATGTCAACAGAACCGCTTAAGCCAGAAGGATCAAAAATACCTGTCCCATCTCCATTATCAGTAATTCCAGAACCAGAAAAAGTTCCAGTACTTGTTGGTGGACTTGGAATTGGACTACCTGTCAAATTATACGGCGAATAATCAGCACAGATAGAAGCTGGTAGATTTGGGGCAAAAGAAACAACTAATGGAGGATCAACACTAAAAGGTTCAGTAATTGACAATAGGCAATTGTTTTTGCTAACCGTATATGTTAAATTGTAATTTCCTGTACCAAGAGTGGTTGGTGAAATAGTAGCACTTCCTCCTCCGTTATCAGTAATCCCAGGAATAATTGGACTAAAAACAGTACTTAATCCAAGTAAACTATTTGGAACTCCAGTCACATTAACATCTGCTGCATCATTACAATAGATAGCTTCTAGTCCAATAATGTCTAAATCTGATTGTGAAATGGCAACAGGAATTACTGTATAATTTAAAGGTAATGATTCTCCACAAGTATTTTCATATGTGACCTGATACAATGTTGGAACACTTTGAGCAATTTGTACAATTGAGTTTCCAGTGCCTAAAAAATTACTTGAGACATCATACCAATTATAGGTTGTACCATAACCTCCAGAAGCTGTAAGTGTAATTGTAGCAGTACCATCAGCGTAATCTTCACAGTATTCATCGGGTGTGGACGTAATATTTGTTGGCTTGGTTGGCGCAGCAATTACATCAAAAGTCCGATCAATATAACCACCAGGTGTAACTCCATGTGTCCAACGGATGGTGTAACTTCCAATACCTGCAGCCGTTGGGTCGAAAATATGGCCCGATAAACCGACAGGCGAACCTAGAGTAATTGCGAAACTTCCCTGGTCTGGATTTGTATAGGTATACAAATCAATTGGCAACCCATTATCACAAAGGGTTGGAATTGCAGAAAAAGTTTGACTATTAGCTTTATTTGGTGATGCGATGAGAAAAATGAGAAATAATAAAAATGCTAAACCATAAAAATTAGTAAATGTTCCCCTTTTCATATTGTCGATTTTGATTTGTCCTTAAAATAATTGTCCGATTCAATAAGCTCTCTGAGTGGTTATTTCTTTAAGAGTTTATTTATTGTAAAGCTAAGGAAAACAATTTTCAATTTCAACAAATTTGTTGAAAGGGATATCTGCTGAAAATGAGGTGCTACAGAATTCGCTTTAGAACTCGCCCCAACATCATTAGTGAGAAAACAATTGAAATGATGATTAACCCAGGAAAAATAGACAGCCAGGGATAGCCGAAAAACATGCCCATATAGGTCTCGCGAATCATTCCGCCGAGGCTTGGCGCGGGTGGGGCAACGCCTAAGCCCAGAAAACTTAAGCCGGCCTCCATTAGAATGGCGGTGGAGAAATTGGCAGCCGAAATAACTATTACCGGCCCCCATATATTGGGAAGGATATGATGTTTTATGATGCGCCAATGAGAATAAGCCAAAGCTCGTGCTGCTTCCACATATTCGTTTTGCTTAACCGATATCACTTGTCCGCGAACCACCCGGGCCACTTCCACCCACATGCTCAGTCCAATGGCGATAAACATTTGCCAGAAACCTTTTCCCAGCGCAAAACTAATGGCAATAATGAGCAATAGCGATGGCAATGACCAGATTACATTGATAAACCACATGACCAGTTTATCAATCCAACCACCAAAATACCCAGCTACAGCACCTGCAAATACGCCAATCATCAGCGAAATTATAACTGCAAAGAAACCTACAGCCAAACTTATGCGCAAACCTATAATAATACGACTTAGAACATCGCGGCCAAAATTATCGGTACCTAGGATGAAAAATTTCTTCACTATATGTTTGTCAACAAAACCCTTCTCCCCTATGCCCGCCAATGGAAACTTCAAATATTCCGAAGGTATCAATGGGTCGATGGGCTGAAGATATATGCTGTCGTTGGAAACATAGTGGCCTATAAGTCCCATTTCGCTTGAATTGTTATTGGTTCCAAAAAGCATTTGATTGAAAATTCCTGATGGCTCAGGTGTTTCTTTCCGAAATACAAGGCAGGAAAATCCAGGAGGTTTCAATGATATCTCCAGATGCTGCTCATTGGCAAAATTTGTTCTATCGGGGGTTATGAGATACCCTAGAACAGAAAGGACAACCAGAACAGACAAATATACCATTACAACCTTGCCCGTTGAGTCGTTGAGCAAGGATTTCCACTTATTGGGACGGCTAATATTTGGTCGAGTTTCTATGAGGCCAAATTACAAAGTTTTTTCTAAAAAAATGAAGTAGTCACTTGTCCGAAAGAAGAAATAAGCTATATTTGCACCCTGAAAATAAACGGTGATTGTAGCTCAGTCGGTTAGAGCATCGGATTGTGGTTCCGAGGGTCGCGGGTTCGAGTCCCGTCTTTCACCCAAAACTTTCCAAACCTTGTCCAAACCTAAGTAGGACAAGGTTTTTTGTTTTCTGGCTAATTCATAAACAACTGGTTTTGAAAAGCTTAATTAACGATTAAAATATTACCGAGACTTATAAAACTCCTTAGACACCGCACGCGACGAAGGAATATTAGAAGGAATTGAAACCTTACGATGAATCTATCATTCTGTAATAGAACAACCTCCATATTCTCTTCAATTTTAATGCTGCGTGAACAGAAAATTCTTAAGTTTGCCTGTCAACATTTAAAACTCTTAAAATGGAAAAATCTAACTTTTTTGGAAATGCAGTAAAATATGGTTTAATCATCGCTTTCTTCTCTATTTTACTTAGTCTGGTTTATTATATTTTCGATGTGGAAATATTTCAAATGTCGTTCATCATCTCAAATCTGATTATTTCGCTGGGAATCACCATCACCTTATTCATTTTTGGGGTGAAATCCTACCGCAAGTCTTTGGGTGGAATCATTGATTTCAAACAGGCATTTTTTCAGTCTTTAATGATTGGTTTGGTGGCGTATACCATTTCTGCCATCTATAATTTCGTGTTCTTCGGTTTCATTGCCCCCGATTATATGTCTTCGCAACTCGATGGCTTTGTGGAATTTATGGAAAGTTTCAATATGCCCGAAGAAGCTTTGGATAAAGCTATCAGCGATTTTGAAAGTAAAATGGCACCCATGGATCAGGTATGGAGTGGAATAAAAAGTGGCGCAATTTTCACCATCGTTATTTCTTTAATTGTTGCATTGGCCATTAAAAAAGATACAACACAACCCGAGATTGTGTAATTTTGCCCAATGGATATATCAGTTATTGTACCTGTATACAATGAAGTGGAATCGCTTCCCAATCTGGCAGTCTGGATTGAGAGAGTGATGGACGAAAACAACTTCTCCTACGAGGTCATTTTTATAGACGATGGTAGCCGCGATGGCTCCTGGGGTGTTATTGAGCAGTTGGCTCAACGAAATTTCCGGCTCAAGGGAATTCGGTTCCAACGGAATTATGGCAAATCTGCCGCTCTGAATCAGGGGTTTGGTGAAGCCGGTGGAAAGGTTATCATTACCATGGATGCCGACTTACAAGATAGCCCCGACGAAATTCCTGCACTCTATAAAATGATTGTGGAAGAGCAATACGACCTGGTTTCGGGCTGGAAAAAGAAACGCAACGATCCCCTGAACAAAACCATCCCATCGAAACTATTCAATGGTGCTACAGGTATGATAACTGGTATAAAACTGCACGATTTTAATTGTGGTCTCAAAGCCTATCATCACGAAGTCATCAAATCTATTGAAGTTTATGGCGAAATGCATCGCTATATTCCGGTGATTGCCAAATGGGCAGGCTTTGGTAAAATTGGCGAAAAAGTGGTGACTCATTACCCTCGAAAATTTGGCAAAACAAAATTTGGTATTGAGCGCTATATCAACGGTTTTCTCGATTTAATGAGCATTAGTTTTGTTGGCCGGTTTGGCAAGAGACCCATGCATTTCTTTGGACTCTGGGGAACCCTGGTGTTTTTTGTGGGTTTCCTTATTGCCGGATATCTGGCCTACGCCAAGTTCTTTAACTCGGAATATCGAATGACCGAACGCCCGCTTTTTTACTTTGGGCTCCTGGCTATGATTGTGGGGGTTCAGCTTTTTCTGGCTGGATTTTTGGGCGAGCTCATCTCCCGCTCCTCTCACGACAAAAACAACTACCTGATTTCTAAAACTGTCGGACTCGACAATCCCCACTACACCAAATCTTGAAAACCGTAGTAATCATAGGGTCGGCCTATCCTCTGCGGGGGGGCGGCTTAGCTACGTTCAATGAGCAGTTGGCCCGATCCCTGGCTTCTGAAGGCTACAATGTTAAAATTGAAACCTTTAGCCTGCAATATCCATCCATGCTTTTCCCCGGAAAAACTCAATACAGCGAGGAAATGCCACCCAAAGACATAAATATTCAGGTGAGTGTGAATAGCATAAACCCCCTTAACTGGTTTATTGTGGGAAGAAGGCTGAAAAAAGAAAAACCCGATCTTGTTATTTTGCGTTATTGGATTCCGTTTATTGCTCCATCATTGGGAACCATTGCCCGTATCATTAAAAGAAACAAGCACACCAAAATCATCGCCATTGCCGACAATATCATTCCTCATGAGCACAGAATAGGCGACAGACTTCTTTCGCGCTATTTCGTAAATTCGGTTCACGGGTTTGTTACCATGAGCAAAACAGTGCTCGAAGACCTGAAAAAATTTGACATTTTTAAACCCCGTATTTATAATCCCCATCCGCTTTACAACAATTTTGGCCCCTCTGTGGATCCGGTGGAAGCCCGCAAATTTTTAAAACTCGAACCAAATGGTAAATATCTGTTGTTTTTCGGGTTTATCCGCGATTATAAAGGGTTGGATATTTTACTGGAATCCATGACAAAGGTGATTCAAAAAGATGATGAAATCAAACTGATAGTAGCCGGGGAATTCTATTCGGGGGAAGAGAAATACCGAAAATATATTCAGGAACATGGGTTGGACAAGCATTTGATTCTGCACACAGATTTTATTCCCAACGACCATGTAAAATATTATTTCAGTGCCTGTGATTTGGTGGTTCAGCCCTACAAAACAGCCACCCAAAGCGGGGTAACACAAATCTGCTATCATTTCGAAAAGCCCATGCTGGTGACCAATGTTGGCGGGCTTCCCGAAATTGTACTTCATCAGAAAACGGGCTATGTGAGCCAGGTAGACGCCACTGAGATTGCCCATTTCATCAATATGTTTTTCGACAATAATAAAGCTGCCGACTTCAAACCCTATCTGGCAGAAGAAAAGAAAAAATATTCCTGGAAAAAACTTATTCAGGCCATTATAACCGTGGCAGACCACAAATGAGTTTTTATTCCACAAGACCCATGAACATTGCGAAACCAATTGTTTTGTTTCAAAGGATTCTTCCCCAATTTAAATTATAAAAACCCGACGGTTGCCCATGCAGCGAAGATGATTTTTTTGTATTGTTGTTTATCCATTTTTAATTCGAAACAATGATGAAATATGATTTTAACCGGGTGATAAACAGAGAAAATACCTCCTGTGTAAAATACGACTTACGTAAGGAGTATTTTGGCAAAGCTGATGTAATTCCCCTTTGGGTGGCCGATATGGATTTCGATACTCCCGATTTTATTCGGCAGGCTATCATAAAAAGGGCTGAGCATCCCATTTATGGATACGGTATAAAAACAGATTCCTGGTATCAATCCATCATCAGCTGGCTAAAGGAAAGACATCATTGGCAGGTAGAAAAAAATCAGATAAGCTTTAGTCCGGGAGTGGTTCCGGGATTTACTTTTGCACTGCTGGCACTCACAAAACCCGGCGATCAGGTGGTGGTTCAGCCGCCAGTGTATTTCCCTTTTTTCAACAGCGTTACCGACAATGGCCGCATTTTGCTGCACAATCAACTCGTAGAAAACGACAACTATTACACCATTGATTTCGACGATTTGGAGGAAAAACTTCGCCAGCCAAAAACAAAAATTCTCATTCTTTCGAGCCCACATAATCCAGTTGGACGAGTCTGGAAAAAAGAAGAACTGGAGAGAATGGTTAATCTCTGCCACGAAAATGGTGTTGTAATTTTATCTGACGAAATTCACGGCGATTTGGTTTTAAGCGGTCAGACTCATATTCCAACTGCCAGCATCAGCGCGAAAGCACAGGAAATTACCATAACATTTATGGCCCCCAGCAAAACTTTCAATCTGGCAGGTATGGCCACTTCGTTTCTCGTGATACAAAACCCTGAGCTCAAAGCGAAATATGATGAAATGCTTAACGCCCTGCACCTCAACGGAGGAAATATTTTTGGTGCTTTGGCTCTGGAAGCTGCCTACGAAAATGGTAGTGAATGGCTCAACCAGCTACTAAACTATATTGAACAGAATGTGGATTTGACTCAGGATTTTTTAAGAAATAACGTCCCCCAGATTACATTTCTCAAACCTGAAGCTACTTATTTGCTATGGCTCAATTGCAAATCACTCCAGCTCAATGATGTCGATCTTCAGAAATTTTTTGTGGAGAAAGCCAATCTTGGCCTGAATGGTGGAATAGTTTTTGGACCGGGCGGATCGGGCTTTATGAGAATGAATGTAGCATGTCCGCGAGCAATCCTTGAACAGGCATTAACGAATCTGGCCAAGGCCTTTAGAGATAAAGAATAGTATATTTTTGTTCCCCATGAAACCCGTCAGATTGATAGAATATAGCTTTAACAGGCTGCGGCGAAAACTTCGCCCCGATGTTTTTATTCTCATTTTGGCAGTTTTGATTGGCATTTTAACAGGTTTTTCATCTTTCTTATTAAGAACTCTCGTTTATGGATTTGGGGGTTTTGTGGAAAAATTCAGCGCCAGCAGCCAAATGGATTATCTGTATTTGTTTGCTCCCGGTGTTGGAATCTATTTAACCTGGTTAATTTTTAAATATCTGATTAAGGATGAAAGCAAACATGGAATTCCGCGTATTCTATTCGTAATCAGTCGATTGAACGCCAATACCAAATATCATAAAGCTTTTTCTTCCATGCTGGGTGGCGCACTAACTGCAGGTTTTGGAGGCAGCGTGGGACTTGAATCTCCCATCATCAGCAGTGGAGCCAGTTATGGAAGTGGGATTGGTCAGGTGCTGGGCTTAGACTATAAAACAAAAACACTACTTATTGGCTGTGGTGCTGCCGGAGCCATGGCTTCTATCTTTACCACGCCTATTGCAGCCATAGTTTTTGCCCTTGAGGTGCTTATGCTCGACTTAACCACCGCTTCCATAGTACCGCTTTTGGTTTCATCGGCCATTGGAGCCATCACTGCAAAAATACTTACCAGCGAAGAACTCCTTTTCGCATTCCACGACCACTCACCTTTCGATGTGACCAATCTTCCAGCCTTTATGATTTTTGGAGTAATTGGTGGAGCTGTTTCCTTGTATTTCACTTCCATGCATTTCCAGGTAGCCCGGTGGTTTGGTAAGATTGGGAAGAAACGAAACAAATTAATTACAGGTATTATTTTGTTAGGTATTTTGATTTTCTTTTTCCCCGCGCTCTATGGTGAAGGTTACGGCATGATTCGGCATATTATGTATGGCCATCCGGAGCTCATTCTCTCTCAAAGCTTTTTCTCTCCTTATCAGGAAAGCATTTATATTTTTTCGATATATATAATTCTCATCATCTTTCTTAAAGTAATTGCAACCACAATAACCATTGAAGCTGGGGGAATTGGGGGAATATTTGCACCCACTGCGGTTACTGGAGGTTTGCTTGGATTTTTATTTGCTCGTTTAAGCAATTTCTTTTTACCCAACAGTCATCTCGACGAGAGAAATTTCACCCTTGTGGGCATGTCGGCTTTTCTGGCTGCAGTGCTCCATGCACCCCTTACGGCCATTTTTCTGGTGGTGGAAATGACCAATGGCTATGGTTTGATTGTGCCGATTATGCTCACTACTGCCATTGCTTTCGTTACCAACAGGTCGTTCAATGCTCATTCAATTTTTACCAAACAGCTGGCCGAAGAAGGAAACCTGATTACGCATCATAAGGATAAAACTGTTTTAACACTGCTTCAGGTTAACCACGTTATAGACAAAGACTTAATGACCATTGAACCCAGAAAAACCCTTCAGGATTTAACGGTACTCATCAGCAAATCCAAGCGAAATATTTTTCCGGTTGTTGATATAGAAAACAACTACTATGGGTTGGTTGATATGGACGATGTTCGCACCGTGATGTTCAATCCGAAACTCTATGATTCCCCCATCGAAAAATATATGATTCAGGCCAAAGAGCATGTTTCTACCCACGACACCATGGAATCGGTGATGGCAAAATTCAAGAAAACAGGATACTATAACCTTCCGGTGGTGGATGGAGGGAAATATGTGGGATTTGTGAGCAGAGCCAATATTTTCACCGCCTACCGCGATATGCTCAACAAGCTAAGCGACCATTGAGAAACCACTTATTTTTAGACAAATTGCAGCAACTATCTCTTTTTGCCGAAAGCAAAAGGAATCTGATAACCCAAACCCCATTCAATAAAATCGGCTACCGCGCCATTTCTGGTCTTCAGAGCTGCGCGAGCAAAGAAGTTTTCGGTAATATGGTAGCTTCCACCCACCTGGAAATAGTTTTTCCCCTTATGTGAAACATTCGAAGTGAGATAGAAACCCACCTGAGTTACCAAAGTAATTCGATACATGCGCAGATAATGCGATACGTGCCAACCCATATAAGACAAATCGCCAAAATCGGGGTTTTCAATTCGTACAGGAAAATCACGAAGAGCCGATTCATAAAAACCATCCAGACCTGCGCCTACCATTCCCACATGGTGATAGGCCCAGGCGTAGTCCAGACTCACCGAAGAGATAAAATAAGTGGGGCCATCATATATTTGAGTGGTGGTTGTTTTTCCCCCCATACTACCAAAAACAATGATTTCGGAGTGGCGCTGGAATTTCTCCAACTCCTGACGCTCAAATTCCGGGCGGGTTGTGGGTCGGAATTCGCCATCGATTCGTTTGGTATAGTTTTTCACGGGGTTGAAATTGTAGCGTGTTCCGAAGGCAAAACCTGCCAGATTGATTCCGAGATTTGGAGTTCTGGTGGAGCCATTTGAAAAATGAGTTACATCAACATCAAGAGTCAAATCGAAGCGATTGCCTATTTGATAGGAAAGTCCGGTGGCAGCGTTAAAATAAACATTGTGATTGGAACCTATAACCTGCTGATCCACATTGTCTTCGGGGTTATATTTATAAAATCCATTGGCCAAACCTACTGCCAACTCCCAGTTCCAGCTCAATTTTTTACCTCTGAAAACCGGGGCGCGCATAAAAGCATAAAGGGCTTGTGGCTGACCCAATTCCCCGCCTTTAAAAAATACATGATAAAAACCCACCCCATAAACCGGATATCCATAGAGTTGATCCCATTTTTGTTTCACCCCATCCGACTGAAATCCAATCCTGATGTCGTATGAATCGTAGGGATTATCCATAATGTCGTTCAAAGATTCGGAGTTTTTAAGGAAACGACCGTGATGGTATTTCACATCAATCACATTGTTAAAGCCGTAATTCTTTTCCTTGAATTTGTCTCTTAGATTTTGCTGATAATCCTGGGCCTTCAACCCAAAACTTAATAAAATGGCAAGGCTAAAAAAAAGTATATGTCTCTTCATTGTTTGTGTCTTGATAATTTAAACCTAAAAAACTATTCTGTGGCTTGAGGGCCAATGGGCGCCAGGGTGTAATGAACATTTCTTGTATTTGGCCGGTAAATATTACCAGCGGCCACATCAATAACCAAAGGCAAAACTCCGGAAAGAATATCGGCAACAACATAACCTATATGTGGCGACCGCCGAACTTCGAATTGCATGGTTTCAAAGCCTTCTTTTCTAATCTCGAGAATGCTGCCATGCTGAAGTTTATATTTAGAGATTCGCATTTTGAAAGGTGCATCTCCCAAATACTCACCATCGAGATATACCTGAGCCCCGGAAGGGGAACCTGTCTTAACATGCACTGTATTTTTCTTACCGGCAAAAACAGTAGCGCAGCCGCTTAGCACAGTGGCTAAAAAAATAAATGAGAAAGCATACACCACCAAACTGAATCTGTATTTTCGCATAAATGAAAAATTTAAAAAGGATATTGAAGAATTACCACCCCATGAAATGGGGCTTCAAAAATAATGAAATTTATATAGTTTGAAAATTTACATTAAAAAAAATTGACAAAGTATTGATTTAATGGCCTTTATCAAATTACCATGGAGAGTATCTTCTCTAAAATATTTTTCAAAAAATGCTTTGCATATTCAAAAAATTATCACGTATTTTGCAATCCGTTTTTGAAAAGCAAGAATTAAAAGGTTATAGCGATGTCTAAAATTTGTGAAATTACAGGTAAAAAGGTTATTACAGGGAATCACGTTTCTCACTCAAACCGTAAAACTTTAAGAAGGTTTCATGTGAATCTTCATACTAAAAAATTCTATATCCCTGAGGAAGATGCATTTATCATCTTAAAGGTATCGGCCAATGGCATGAGAGTTATTGATAAGAAAGGCATCAGTGCTGCCCTGAAAGAAGCCAAGGAAAAAGGTTATTTTAAAGGATAATATCTTTTTTGTAGGTAAAATATAATGTGCTGTTTGTTCTCAAACAGCACTTTTTTTGTTTATTCAAATGCCTAATTATTCCACTTTGTCATCCCTTTCAATTAACAAAACTTGAGAAATAAGACAATTGTCATCAACAGCGCTCAACTCAATATTTTCTATATTTGCGCACCATGCCAGCTAAAACATTCTTCATTTTAATAGTGACTCTTCTTTGGCCATTTGCAGCATTTTCGCAGCAAAGAGAAAAGGTTTTGTTTTCGGGGGTCATTGTTGAAAACGACAGCCTGAAACCTGTATCATTTGCCAACATTGTTATTGTCAATAAAAATCTGGGGACCATGAGTACTATTGATGGCTATTTTTCGTTCTATGCGCATGAGTTGGATTCAGTGCAATTTAGTGCTCTGGGGTTTTCGACCGCTGTTTTTAGAATCCCAGATTCTATTGATGTGGAGCGATATTCCATCATTCAACTGATGAAAAGAGATACGATGGAATTGGCAGAAACCATTATTTACCCCTGGCCAGCCAATGAACAGGATTTCAAAAACTCGTTTTTAAACGATAAAATTAATAACGACCAGGAAGAAATTGCAAAAAAAAATATTCAAATCGATGCTATTACTCAACCTAAACAGGTTGTTTTTCATGAGGCAAGCGCGGCTTATAACTTCGATAACGACATGAAGACCATTGCATCTGAGTTGTATTATAATGGACAGTCGCCACCGCTTTCTGTGCTCGACCCCATTGCCTGGTACAAATTTGTCAAAGCCTGGAGAAGAGGCGATTTTAAAAAGAAAAAATAGAATGAAAATTACACCATATCTAATATTAGTCCTTCTTTTAGCTCTGAATTTTAGCGCATTGGCTCAAAACAAGGCTAAAGTTTCGGGCAAAGTCATCGACGAAAACCGAAGCCCGCTCCCACTCGTAAATATTGCTATTGATGGCTTGCCCGGCGGAACTTCCACCGATGATTATGGAAATTTTCTGATTGAAATTCCAGCCAACACCCCCGTAAAACTTCATTTTTCCTTTGTGGGATTCAAATCTGAAACCATCGATTTAAATCTAAAACCCAAACAGGATCAGGCTCTTAACGTTATGCTATATTCCACAGCCAAACAACTCAGCGATGTTATTGTTCAGGACAAGGAAGTGAGAAAAACCAATTTAACCCGTATCAACCCACAAACAGCTTTGGTGATTCCTACAGTATCGGGGGGAATTGAAGCCCTGGTAAAAACCATGCCTGGCGTGAGTTCCAACAATGAGCTCAGCTCGCAGTACTCTGTGAGAGGCGGAAACTTTGACGAAAATCTGGTTTATATCAATGGAATTGAAGTATACCGGCCCATTCTAACCCGAAGCGGACAACAGGAAGGACTCAGCATCATCAACAGCAATCTGGTTTCGTCAATTCTTTTTTCGGCGGGTGGTTTCGATGCCAAATATGGCGATAAGATGTCGTCGGTGCTCGATATAAAATACCGAAAACCCACCAAATTTGCGGGATCGGCCGATATTAGCTTATTGGGGGGCTCGCTCCATTTCGAAGGCGTTGCAGCCAAAAATAAACTGACTTATCTTTTTGGTTTCAGGCAAAAATCCAACCAATATCTGCTGGGCTCTTTAGATACCAAAGGTGAATATAAACCCAGCTTTACCGATATTCAAGGGCTGGTTACTTATCAGCTAAACCCCAAATTAAAAGTTGAAGTTCTGGGAAATTATGCCAGAAACAGCTACAAGCTGATTCCCGAAACCCGCGAAACCGTTTTTGGCCACGTGAAGGAAGCTTATCAGCTGAAAATCTATTTCGACGGACAAGAAGTGGACAGGTTCGACACATGGTTTGGAGCCGTTACCACCACTTATAGCCCCCAGGAAAAATTACAACTCAAACTTATCGGCTCGGCCTTTCAAAGCTTTGAGAGAGAAAATTTCGACATTCAGGGTCAATACTGGCTGGGTCGTCTGGAAACTGATTTGGGAAACGAAGATTTTGGCGAAGTTGTGGAAAGCAAGGGTGTTGGGACTTACCTGAACCACGCCCGTAATCAATTGAATGCCACTGTTTACAGCATTGAACATCAGGGGATTCTGGAGCGGGATTTCAGCTTTTTACAGTGGGGATTAAAATATCAGCACGAACGGTTCGAAGATCGCATGCGTGAATGGGAAATGATAGACTCGGCGGGATACTCCAGCCCCACCACTCCCGACTCGCTGGGCTATATAAACCCAAATGCTCAAAACAATTTTCCCTTTATTCTTTTCGACACGCTTCTTACAAACAACAAAATTTCATCAAATCGAATCAGCGGATATCTTCAAAACAGCTGGGATTTCTATCACCCAAAAAACAAAATGTCGGTCACTGCCGGACTTAGGGCGAACTATTGGGATTATAACCAACAATTGCTTTGGAGCCCAAGAGCTTCGTTTAGCTTTGAGCCAGAATGGAAAAATGACATACTTTTTCGATTTGCCGCCGGAATCTATTATCAACCACCTTTTTACAAGGAACTGCGCCGGCCAAATGGGAAACTCAACCCCGATATTAAAGCACAGGCATCCTATCATTTTGTGGCTGGCTCCGATTTCAATTTCATTTTGTGGAACAGGCCTTTTAAGCTAACCACCGAGTTGTATTACAAGTATATGGATCATTTGATTCCGTTTATTGTTGAAAATGTTCGCATAGTATATGCAGGCGAAAACAGTGGACGAGGCTATGCGGGTGGACTCGACATGAAAATTAACGGGGAATTTGTTCAGGGAGTTGAAAGCTGGCTTAGCTTGTCGTTGATGCAGACCAACGAAATTCTCCAAAACAATTTCTACAACGAATATTTTAACGCCGATCCCGATGCTCTGGAAAATGTTTGGATTCCTCGTCCAACCGACCAAAGAGTAACCGTGAATTTATTTTTTCAGGACTATTTGCCCATGTTGCCCAATTTTAAAATGAATATGAATCTGGGGTTTGGTTCTGGATTACCTGTGTTCTATACCAACTCCAACAACGAAACCACCTATACACGCACCCCGCCCTACAGAAGGGTCGATATTGGTTTTGCCTACGAAATAATTGGTCCCAAAACCATAAAACGGGAGCATGGTTTTTTTAGCCACTTCACCAATATTGATTTAACTTTCGAAGTACTTAATTTATTGGATATCAATAATGTGGTGAGCTATATGTGGGTTAAAGACATGCAAAACTACGTATATCTGGTTCCAAATTATTTAACACCACGTCAGTTTAATCTTAAATTGGCTGTTCGGTTTTAATTGGTGGCTGGCTAATTTTCGTTGCAAGGCAAGGTGACATAGAAAACAGAACCCTTACCCTCTTCGCTCTCTACCCGAATGCTTCCGTGCATCAGGTCGGCAAATTCTTTACACATAATGAGTCCCAGCCCTGTTCCAAGCTCATTTTCAGTTCCCCTTCTGCTCATTTTCGAATTGAGAGTAAACAGGTTCTCATTGGTTTCCTGAGATATTCCCATTCCATTATCTTTAATCATTATCACCACAGCTAATGGCAACCTTTCTGATGAAATGATAATACTACCACCTCTTTGGGTAAATTTTACAGAATTATTAATGATGTTTATGAGAATTGTTTGAATGAGTTGTGAATCGGCAAAAACAGTTTCATGGACTGGAATTAACAACTGAACCTGATGACCTTTCTCGTCGATGCGCTGTTTTAGGAATTCTATGGCAGATTTTGCCGAATCATAAAGATGCAGTTTTTGGGGTTTTGAGAGAATTTGCCCCCGCTGCGACCGCGCCCAGTCTAACAAATTCACCAGCATATTATAGGTGTTGCGGCTATTGTTTAAAAGGCTTTTGATGATTTTCATTTTCTCGTTATCGCCGAGTTTGGCAAAATCGGAGTCGAGAATTTCCAAAAATCCCAATAAGCTATTGAAAGGATTTTTTAAATCGTGGGCAATAACAGAGAAAAACTTGTCTTTCGTTTGATTGAGCAAAACGAGTTCGTCCTTTTGTTCTTCAAGGTTTTTATTCTTAATTTGAATCAGGCTGTTCATATCTTCAACTTCGGCATTTCGTTTTTCGAGAAGACTATTGGCAGTTTTAAGCTTTTGCCAATTTCTCCATAAGAAAAACAAGATAAACAGAATTAAAAACATGCCCAAACCTATCACCAGACTCACCAATTTCTGTTTGGCAATAACTTTCTCCTGAAGCTCATTCTCCGTTTTTAAATAGAAATTCTCTTGCTCCTTTTGCTTGCTTTCATAAATTATATCCAGCTCTGCAATCTTATTACGGTGATCGATATTATTCATACTGTCGGTAGCAGCCTCAAAAAATGCATAATTATTCAGTGCTGAACGAAAATTTCCGGTGATAGAATCTAATTGATACAAACCTTCGTAGGCGATAGATATTTGTTCGTAGGCCTCAATTTTTTTAGCCAAATTTAGTCCCTCCGATATGCAAATATATGCTGAATCGTATTTGGCAAATATGGTATAAGCCATTCCCAGATTTACTAACAAAGCGCTGGTTTTATAATCATCTAGAAAAGGCAATTCAATCTTTTTTGCCTGGTTTAAATATTTAAAACCCTTTTCAGGATCGCCGGCTTTAATTTCCATCCCCCCAAGATTGACAAGATATGTGTAAAGCCTCGCGTTTTTTTCACGACCATTGGCTAATTCAATAGACAAGCGGAAATATTTTCGCGCTTCGGGGTAGTCTTGCTTTAATTTCCAGTAGGTTACCCCCAGATTATTGTATAAATCCGACAGCATGTTTATTTGTGGAAGTGCCAAATCATATTCAATCGATTTATTCGAAAAATAAATAGTTTTATCGAAATCGCCTATATTTTGATAGGTATTCACGAGTGAATTATATACATAACATACTCTCAGACTGTCTTTTAGATGCTCAAATATTCCCATAGCCTGTTGCAAATGATCCAAAGCCAAATGAGAGTATTCTTTTCGGTTATAATAGATTCCTAAGTCAAAATGAACTTTCCCCATCGAGCTGGAATCGTTTAGAAAAGCAGCTTTATCGAGGGCTTTTCGCAAATAGACCATTGCAGAATCGGGCTTACCCATTAAATTGAACAGCGCGCCCATGTTAGAAAGAAGAAGTAGTTGTGATTTTTGGAGTTGATGCTCCTCAGCTAATGCAAGATTTTGGCGAAAAATAATTAATGAAGTGTCTAATCTGGATGTATACCAATAATAAGCAGCTTCGATTATCAAATACTTCGACCTAAGTTCATAATCATCGGGCTTAATAATATCTGCTGCAGAATCGAGCAAAAATCTTACAGTATCAATGTTAGTCCCAAGATAGGAGCCAATTTTATCTAAAAACTCCTTTGCATCAAGCTGCTTTTGGCTGTCTGTGGACTTTGATTTAGTTTCCTCCCCCATGCCTGCGTTAAAAAACAAGGGATTAAATAAAAAGAAACATAAAGCAAAGACAGTGATATTGCGTGTGAAAGTGGTTTTACAGTTTTTCATAGTCTAAAAATAGGGATAAAACCTCTTGGAAGCAACATATTTTTTAATGAATTAAAAATTTGCTAATAATATAGGATGATTCTAATTAGGACAAGTAATTCTGAATTATTATTCTTCGATACTTCTATTAATGAGAAAAAAATATGGATATTTGACGCTTATTACAGGTTTCCAAAATCAGCCGCGGCTGATGAGGAATGAAAAGGGAATCCTGTTGAATTCAGGAGCTGTTCCCGCAGCTGTAAGTCTTTAAATGTTAAGCCAATCTTGCCATTGTCGCGCATCAATCGCGATGAGAAGGCGGCCAAAACTTAGACGAGCCAGAAGACCTGCCTGCAATATATTAATTTCGAAGCTTTCGGGACAAAAGCTGTGAAGTAGCGAACCAGTTCGTCATTCACTTACCTTTCCTGTGAGTTTTGAGGTGTAAATATTTTATTTATCCTTAAAACATTTTTTATGAAAAAAAATTACTTTTTGGCACTTCTGGTGCAAATTGCAGCCCTTTCGGTTTTAGGGCAAATTTCTGTTAATCAGCTTATTGTTGGCAATGGGGGTGTTTATGGCAACTCTGCCGATCATGTAACCCTCACCGGAATTAATCCGGAAAATTACAATTCAACTTTTATTGGAGAAATTTGGCGCGAATCTGTTCAGGATTTAATTGTGGTGGGCGATGTGGCTTATGTAGCGGCTGAAGACAGTCTGGTAAAATTCGACATGGATACCCAGGAAAGACTGGCAGCTGTGTATCAGGGTAACCTGAGCAGACTCTATTTTGCCAACCAAACACTCTATGTGAGTCTGAGGAGCGATTTAAACGGCCCACCCGCCGATGGTGTTTATCTGAAAGCCTTCGACGAAAACCTGAATCTCATTCACCAAACCACAGGAATTTCGACCGATGCTTCGGGAATTGCCATTGCTGGCGACTCAATCTATGTGGCTGTTCCTGGCGACTGGATGGCTACCGAAGGCCATTTGGCTGTGGTTTCCACCGATTTTTCTGTAACTCACGAAATCAATTTGGGCACTGAAGCTGTGGGGATTTTAGACTTATATCTTTACAATCAGGCCATCTATTCGGTGAACAAATCGCCCTATTTAGCCACCACAGGTTCTGTAACAAACTATCAAATTACCAACGGAAATTTTAGCACTATCGTGTTTAATCATGTGGTGGGAAAAGGAGCCGGAAGAATTGGAAACCTGATTTATCTTGGTTTGGATTATGGCCTGGGATCCTTCAATATTGAGACTCAAACCATTGAAAACCAATCAATCATTGCCGATCCTGGCTCTTCGAACTACATTTATATTGCCGCCGCACTCGTTGACGAAATCAACAGCCAAATCTATATTACAACCACCGACTATTTCAGCTTTGGGGCGGGAAAAGTTTATGGCTTAAATGGCAGCGAATTGGGTGTTTTTGATGCAGAAGTTTCAGCCGAAGCTCTGGCTTTGCATCTAAAAGATGAAACGGCGGTAAACAATATTTCGGCAATCAACCACCAAATTTATCCAAATCCATGCAACGATTTTTTTAGAATCAGTGGCGTTGAGAAACCAGTAACGGTGGAAATTTTTAACCGAAATGGACAACTCATTACCTCGTATTCGCCTCAGGATGAAATGGTTTTCCCCATCTCAAACTTGAGTTCCGGAACCTATTTCATCAAAATTACAAATTCAGAATATACTGAAATTCAAAAACTTATTAAGTTGTAGGTTTTAAATAAATCTCTCCTTCTACAAAAAAAACCGTAGGGCTAATGATGAGCTCTGCGGTTTTTTTCTTTATTTTTATAAGAAATCATTTGTAGGAATTATAAAAACAAATGACTAAATTTACTTTACAAAGTTGAAAGTGAACCCAAACTAAGTAATGAATCCTTATAAAATTGATTATATCAAATCGGGAAAAACCACCGCCGAAACCATTATTCTCAGCGGGGAATTGTCTGTGAACCATATTTTTAGCATCCGTGATGAATTAAGTGACCACATCAACGCCCACGATAACGCCGAAATAATAATTAAAGAGGTAGATATTATGGATTTGAGCTTTGTTCAATTGTTAATCTCCATTAAAAAACTCAATCCCTTTATCACTTTAAAACTTCAAATTACCAACGAACAGACAGATTTGCTTAAAGTTTCGGGTTTTTACGAATTGTTGAATCATTAAAAAACAAACCAGACTCTATGGAAAAGACCATTTTAATTGTTGACGACTCCACCAGCATCAGAAACCTGGTTGAGTTTACTCTTTCCAATGCCGGTTTTAGAGTGATTTCGGCCACCAACGGCATGGATGCATTAGAACAAATAAACAAACAGACCATTCACCTGTTGCTCACCGATTTACACATGCCTGTAATGACAGGTATGGAACTCATTAAAGAAGTAAGAAGCATGGAAAAATACAAAACAATCCCCATTCTTTTTCTTACCACCGAAACCCAAATCAGCATAAAACAGGAGGCTAAAGGGCTGGGTGCAACAGGCTGGATTGTTAAACCATTCAATGCCGAAAAGCTTGTATCAACCATTCGCAAAGTTATCAGGTAAAGGACGATTATGGAAATGCAGGAACTCATACAAGGTTTTTTGGACGAAGCTAACGAGCTCATCGTTAGTGCCGAAGAGTCGCTTTTAACTTTGGAATCGACCCCTGGCGACAAGGAAGCCATTGGCAGCGTTTTCAGGGTTTTGCACACTTTGAAAGGAAGTGGTGCTATGTTTGGTTTCTCCTCCGTTTCTTCTTTTACTCATTTGCTCGAAAACATTTTTGACAGTGTGCGCGCCGGAAAAATATCAGTGGATAAAAATATCATCAACCTGACTTTCGAATCGTTCGACCTTATTAAAAACCTGCTTCAATCGGCCAATAGCCCCATTGGAAAAAATCAGGAAGAGTACGACAGGCTTATCCAGGAATTTGAGAATCTCGTAAATCCACAAGCCAAAATTACCCGTTCAACAACTCAGCCAACAATAACCCAAACCGTAGTTACTCACCAACCCACCTATTATATTTTCTTTGGTCCGAATCATAATTTGCTTAAAAACGGAACCAATCCGCTATACCTCATCGACGAGCTCTTGTCATTGGGAAAAGGTGTGGCCATTGCTCATACTGAAAACATTCCCGATTTTGAAAATATTGTTCCCAACAATTGTTTTGTTAGCTGGGATGTTATTTTATGTACAGCTGCTCATCTCAACGATATATTGGATGTTTTTATTTTTGTGGAAGATGAAAGCAAAATCGAAATTCAAAAAATCAGCAATATCAATCTTCTCGACCACAGCGAGTTTACCGAAAAACTACATAATTATGTGGGAGAATATAACAATGCAGCAATTCTGGAACTTCAGGAATTTGCGAGTCAGATAGAAAACAAACATAAGAAACCGGCTGCCAATCAGAATATTATCCATGAAGAAACAAAACTTCAGCCTGCTCCCCCATCCATATCTGCTCCAATAGCAAAAAACGAAAATGTAGCATCAGAACCTGTAAAGCTTAGTCAGATAAACGAGGTTCCCGAACGAAGCAAAACCAGTACCAGCATCAGAGTGAGCAGCGAAAAAGTGGAAACCCTCATCAACCTGGTGAGCGAAATGGTAACCACACAGGCCCGTCTGAATATGCTTGCCCAAAACATCAACAATACCGATATAATGGAAGTTGCCGAAGTGTTGGAAAAACTTACAAGGCAGCTTCGCGACAATGCCTTCGAAATCAGTCTAATACCAATTTCGAGCCTTGTTACACGATTTCAGCGACTCATTAGAGACCTGTCGAAAGAACTGGGAAAAGAAGTTGACTTTATTACCGAAGGTACCGAAACCGAACTCGACAAGACCATAATCGAAAACCTTTCCGATCCGCTGATGCACATTTTTAGAAATGCCATAGACCACGGACTCGAAGATGTGAATGAAAGAATTGCGGCGGGAAAACCTGCCAAAGGGAAACTCACCTTTAAAGCTTATTACTCTGGAACCAGCGTATTTATTGATATTTCGGACGATGGAAAAGGAATCAATACCAACAAAGTTTACCAAAAAGCATTGGCCAAAGGTATTGTGAACCCAGGCCAAAACCTGACAGATAAGCAAATCAACGAGCTCATTTTCCTTCCGGGATTTTCCACAGCCGAAAGCGTTACAGACCTTTCGGGGCGCGGCGTTGGTATGGATGTGGTGAAGAAAAATATCAATAAAATTCAAGGGGAAGTGGAAATTTTTAGTCAGTTGGGAATAGGGACAACATTTACCCTGAAACTCCCCTTAACCCTTTCCATCATCGACGGATTGTTGGTTGTCATTGATAAAACGGAATACATTATCCCTATTTTGGTTATCGAAAAAATTGCTCCTATTGCCCATTCATTGGTCGAAAACGCATTTAACAATACTCTGGTGGTAGATAATCGTCAAATTCCTTTTGTCTATCTGCGACAGAAATTCAGCATCGACAGCATCCCGCCATCGCAGGAACAAGTGGTGATAGTAAATTACGGAACCCGACAAATGGGCATTGTGGTCGACAGGGTTTTGCGCGAGTCGCAGGTGGTTGTAAAATCCATTGGAAAACATTTCAGGGATCAGGAAATCATTTCGGGAGCCACCATCATGGGCGATGGAACCGTAGCGTTGGTTTTAGACACAAATAAAATAATAGAAAAACACTCCGTTTAAATAGAATTTATATGGAAAAACTTACATCATATTTAACTTTTAAGCTTGGTAATGAGAAGTTTGCAGCCAATATCGGTCACGTATTGCATATTCTGGGGGTACCGCAAATTACCCCGCTTCCCAATGCCCCGTCGCATATAAAAGGAGCTATAAACCTAAGGGGGAAAGTGCTTACAGTGATTGATCCCCATGAAAAATTTCATATGGAGAAACAGCCCATCACTAAAAACTCGTGCATTATTGTGCTTGAATTGATGAATGAAGGCGAAAAGGTAGAAATTGGAGCCCTTGTGGATAGCGTGGATCAGGTGATTGAAATAGAATCGGAAAGTCTGCTGCCAGCTCCCGGAATCGGAACCCAGTTTAAATCAGAATTTATCGAAAACATCATTAACATCAACAACGAATTTATTCTGGTGCTGAATATTGAAAATGTTTTTGCCCCCAATTTTTAAAGAAAAAAAATAAAATATATTGATATGAAAAATCTAAATGTATCGACCAAACTCATCATTCTCATTGTAACCATGGGAATCATGGGAACTTTTGTTGGCATTTTTGGCATCAGCAAAATAAAGCAAACCAATGACAAATTGGAGCAAACTTTTAAAAATGCTCTCATTCCGTTTCAACACCTTAAAAATATTGGCGATGTGTATGCCATTACTGTTCCAAAAACTGTTGATAAAATCTATGCCGGCGAACACAGCTGGCTATCGGGCAAGGAGAAGATAGAAATGGCCCTCGACAATGCCAATATCAGTTGGAATGAATACAAAAAACTCCCCAAGGATGAACGCGAAAACATGATGATGTCCGATTTGGAACTTCAGTTTATCAGCGCTCAGGCCAATTTGGAAAATCTGCGTCAGGTGCTGCTATCGCGCGATACAAATGCGCTAAAACGCTATAATACAAGCAGTTTAAACTTAGTGATTACCCCCATCAGCAAAAAAATTGATGAGCTGAGTCAATATCAGATTGATAAAGCCGGGGGAATATTCAACAGCAGTCTCGAAAATTATAAAAATGCTGTTATCACTTTTATCATCATCCTTTTTCTGGGGGTTGTTATCAGCATGCTCATGGCAGTATATATTCTCCGCGGTATCAACCAATCGTTGGGGACTGCCAACGAAACCATCGACAAGTTGGCCAAAGGCGATTTGAGTTTTGAAATAGAAAAGCAGGCTGATTACGATTTTGGCCGGCTTCTGAATAATCTGCGAAATCTGAGTCTGAAACTCAAAGAAGTACTCGTTACTGCCCAAACTGCCAGTGCCAATATTGCCATCACCAGCAACGAAATGAGCAGCAATAGCCAGCAAGTGAGCCAGGGAGCCACCGAACAAGCTGCTTCGGTGGAAGAAATGGCAGCCTCCATGGAAGAAATTTCGAGTAATATTCAGCAAAATTCCGATAATGCTCTAAAAACCAAAAAAATAAGCGCCAAAGCCGCTGCCGAAATAGAAGAAGGCCGACACAATATTAACACCACTGTCGACAGCATGCAAACCATTGCTTCAAAAATCAGCATCATTGGCGAAATCGCCTTTCAAACCAATATTCTGGCGCTCAACGCCGCTGTTGAAGCTGCCCGCGCAGGGGAGCATGGTAAAGGATTTGGTGTGGTGGCTGCCGAGGTTGGTAAATTGGCCGAACGAAGCAAAGTGGCCGCTGCAGAGATTGATGCCTTAAGTAAATCGGGGGTAGAAATTGCCCTGAAATCGAAAGCCATGCTCAATATGTTTGTGCCAAGCATCGAAGAAACCAGCCGATTGGTCGAAGAAATCAGCAATGCCAGCGTAGAACAAAATTCGGGGGTGGAACAAATCAACGATGCCATTCAAATGCTGAATCAGGTGACCCAGCAAAATGCCGCCGCCAGCGAAGAAATGGCCACAGTTTCCGAAGAGCTCGCCGCCCAGGCCATGCAGCTGCGAAACACCATTTCGTTCTTTAAATTGGGCGATGACAACGACTTTAACCCGAATCTTTACACTCAGAAAAAACCCAGCCGATATATAGACCAGCCCAAAAGTTTTTCTTCCAATTCGCGAAGCCGAAACGAAGGCTTTAACCTGGATTTGAGTAAAGGCGATAAACTCGACAACGATTTCGAAACCTTTTAACCCATGACCGGAGCGCCAAATACCACTGCCTATAATGCCCAGATGACCACTTACGAGTTCAGTCGCATCAGTGAGTTTATCGAAAGTAATTTTGGAATCAAACTTCCTGCCCAGAAAAGAATTATGGTGCAGGGACGTTTGCACAAGCGGCTTTTGGCTCTCAACATGACAAATTTCGGAAGCTATGTTCAGTATCTTTTTTCGGAAGAAGGCCATTTGAAGGAAATTCCGGTAATGGTGGATCTTATCTCAACCAACAAGACCAATTTCTTTCGCGAGTCGGCTCATTTCAACACCCTGACCGATGTGGTACTCTCAGATTTTGTAAAGAAAAATTACGCATCCACCCTAAAGGTTTGGAGTGCAGGTTGCAGCAGTGGCGAAGAGGTTTATACCCTGGCCATGGTGCTAAATGAGTACTTTCAAAACTATCAGGGCTTTAACTACAAAATTCTGGGAACCGACATCAGCCGCCGAATGCTTGAAAAAGCAGCCAAAGCCATTTACACAATGAACGAAATAGATGGTATTCAGCTGTTTTTGAAGAAGAAATACCTCCTCCGAAATAAAAACAGAACCATTCAAAATGTGCGCATTGTGCCCGAATTACGAAATAAAACTGAGTTTGCCTGGCTCAACTTTATGGATCAGGATTACAAACTCAACCAGCAATTCGATGTGGTGTTTTGTCGCAACGTTCTCATTTATTTTGAAAGGACCGTTCAGGAAGCGGTACTCACCAAAATTCTCCAGAATATTAAACCCGGGGGATTTCTTTTTCTCGGTCATTCAGAATCCATTACCGACATGAACCTTCCGGTTACCAAAATATCGCCAACTGTCTATAAAAAAAACAAATAGCCTATGAATCCACAAAACGATTTGCACGAACAAGCAGAAAATTTGAAGAATGAAAATCTGATTCTGCAAAAACAGCTCGGCAGGCTCAACGAGAAACTTCGCGAGTCGGAAGCCTTTAAGGGACACTTTATTTCGAATATAACCAACGAAATAGTAAATCCCTTTACCTCCATTCTGGGACTATCGAAAGGCATTATTAGTCTGACCGAGAAGCAAATAGGCCAAATTCATTCCATGGCTCACTTAATTTTTAACGAGGCCTTTGATTTAGATTTCCAGCTTCAAAACATTTTTGCAGCCGCTAAAATTGAATCGGGTGAATTAAATCTGGAATTGTCATCCATTTGTCCACTCGAAATTATCGTCGACATCATTGAGTCGCTGCGCTTCAAATCAGAAAAAAAGAATCAATACATCAGCGTGGAAATACCCGGCGAATTGCCTCACAATCTGGTGACCGATTTAGATAAATATCAGCTTATTATTAAAAATGTAATAACCAATGCCATTATTTTTGGGGAGGAAAAAACAGCCATCAATGTGCATATTAAAGAATTAAATGAAGGCATTCAACTCACCATAAACAACAAAGGCAATTTAATAAAACCCCAGGAAATCAATCAGATTTTCGACCGCTTTGTGAAGCTCGACAAAACCATCAACAGCATCAATCAGGGACATGGGCTCGGACTCAGCGTAACCAAATCTTTTCTGGAACTTCTCGGGGGCGAGATTCTTGTGGAAAGCAACCCCGAATCGGGGAATACTTTTCAAATAACCATTCCACCATCATCGTTCGCCGATCAGGCACTCATCAGAGAAGACGACCTGTTTATTGATGATACCGAAATCTTTTAAAAAATGCCGGAGCCACTAAAAATATTCATTTATCCGGGGAAACTTTTTGCTTCCGAAATACCCTACCACATTTCAACCATTTTGGGGAGTTGTGTATCGGTTTGTTTGTTCGACGAAGTAAGAAGGATTGGTGGAATGAATCATTATATGCTTCCGTTGTGGAATGGAGAAGGATTGGCATCGCCAAAATATGGAAACGTTGCCATCGATTTATTGCTTCAAAGAATGTACAGCCTTGGATGTAGAAAAAACGATATAAAAGCTAAAGTATTTGGTGGTGCCAGTGTTATAAAAACCACCTGCGAACTGTATAATATTGGGGAGAGAAACATACAGTTAGCCCAGGAAATGCTTAGCAAAGAGAACATTAAAATAATAGCAAGCTCTGTGGGGGGAGTTAATGGAAGAAAAATTCTGATGGACAACCAGAGTTTTCAAATCAGGCATCAGTTTATCGAAAAACAAAACTTCTAATTATGCAACTAACCACACCCATCAAAGTACTCATTGTTGACGATTCGGCAAGTGTTCGGAATCTTATAGAATCCTATATCAGCACCGACCCTTCCATACAGGTCATTGGCAAAGCCGGCGACCCTTACGAGGCTGCCGAAATCATCAAAAAGCAAATCCCCGATGTAATTACCCTCGACATTGAAATGCCCAAAATGGACGGTATCACTTTCCTGCGCAAAATCATGGCACAGCATCCCATTCCCGTGATAATTGTGTCGAGTCTCACCAATCAGGGCGCTGCGGCTACCATTAAAGCATTGGAAGCCGGAGCGGTGGAAATCCTTCAAAAGCCCATTCAATATGGCGAAACCAAGGAAGACACCATCAGACACATTGTAGGCAAAATAAAAATGGCACATTTGGCACGGGTTAAAGCACGAGCCAACAAGTCCTTCGAAATTCATCCCAAACTTTCGGCCGATGCGGTTTTAAAGAAACTCCAATATCATTCCGTTTCCACTTCATCGGTTTCAGTGGTGGCCATTGGAGCCTCCACAGGCGGCACCGAAGCTATTCTCGAAATACTCAAACGACTCAATAACAATTGCCCCGGAATTGTAATCGTGCAACATATGCCTCCCCATTTTACCCAGGCTTTTGCCAACCGACTCAACGAAATTTGTGAAATCATGGTAAAAGAAGCCTCCGATGGCGACTATATTCAGCGCGGACAAGCACTTATTTCACCCGGCGACCGACATATGGTGGTAGAATCTATCGGTGGTAAAAATAGAGTGAAACTTCTTGACGGACCTGCCGTAAACAGGCACAAACCTTCTGTCGATGTGCTCTTTAGAAGCATGGCCAACAGAATTGGCCCCAAAGGCTATGGTTTTCTGTTGACAGGAATGGGCGACGATGGTGCTGCCGGGCTTCTGGAAATGAAAGAAACAGGAGCACAAACAGTGTCGCAGGATGAAAAATCGTGTGTGGTATATGGTATGCCCCGCGAAGCGGTGAAAATAGGTGCAGCCTCTATGAGTCTGAATCTGACGCAAATGGCCGATTTGATATCGAAAATAAAATAGAGAACGTGGAAAATAAAAAGAGAGTTTTAGTCATAGAAGACGATCAGGCTGTGGTGGACCTGCTTCGTGAAAGTCTGAAGGATAACTATCAGGTGGCTTTGGCACGAAATGGCCGGACAGGAATGAGCAAAGCCTGGGCCAATAGCTTCGATGTGATTCTGCTTGACATCGAACTTGGCGATATTGATGGCTTTACCATTTGCCGCAAACTTAAAAATCACCCCTCCACCAATCATATCCCCATCATTATTATCTCGGTTTTACACAGCATTGAAAGCACTCTGGAAGGATTTAACAGTGGCGCCAGCGATTTTCTTCGCAAACCCTTTCACCCGGAAGAGCTAAAAAAGAGAATAGAGCTCCATTTGAAAATGAGCGAACTCAACAACCGGCTGCGGCAGCAGGCTTTGGCCAACCGCAAATCGAAGACTGATTTTTCCATGTTTATTTCCACCCTCGCTCACGAGCTGCGAAGCCCTTTGAACAGCATTATTGGATTTTCCGAGATTCTCAACGACCCCAATCTGAGTCCTAAAGACCGAAATAATTTCCTCCGCTACATCAATCAGGGGGGACAAAATCTTTTAAAGCTTCTCAACGACTTAATCGATCACTCAAAAATAGAAGCTGAGAATCTCTCCATTCATTTCAGCAAAGTGGATGTGAAAAAAGAGCTGGACGAGCTTATCCATCAATTCTCGGACGAAATGTACAAACAAGGAGAAATGAACAAAACCATTGTCCTTGAAGCAGATACCACCGAAGCTAATGTAATGATTTACACCGACATAGTAAGGTTTTTACAGATTATTAAAAACTTTGTGGAGAATGCTATAAAATATTCGCACGAGAATGGGCTGGTCATCGTTAGCTATCAGCTTCTTGATGATAACAGAATAAAAGTTTCGGTAAAAGACCATGGTATTGGCATGGATGACGAGTCGCTTGAGAATTTGTTCAAACTCGACAATCTGGAGGGTGGTTATATTCAGATTAAAAAATCGGGGAAAGGCCTGGGAATGGCATTGGCCTATAAGCTGAGCAATCTTATTGGGGGACAAATTCATGTGGAAAGCAAGCCCAACCTGGGCAGCACTTTTAGCCTCACTCTCCCCCGCAACTTCATGAACGATGAAATCATTAGCCAGATTCAGGAAATACAATCCTACGACTGGAAAGACAAAACCATTCTGATAGCCGAAGATGTCATGGTAAATTATTTGTTTTATGTGGCTTTACTGAAAAAAACCAACGTAAAACTCATTCACGCCAAAGATGGGCTCGAAGTGCTCGATTTGCTGGAAGAATATACCCCCGACCTTATTTTAATGGATATGGTTATGCCCAAAATGAGCGGATTGGAAGCTACTTTGCAGGTGCGGAAATATTTCCCCCAAATTCCAATTATTGCCCAATCCTCCGTAGCTGGTCGAGAAGACAAAGAAAGTATTTACAGGGCTGGCTGCAACGACATTATCACAAAACCCATTAAGCCGCAAATACTTTTAGATAAGATAAACCGGTTTTTTGAATAAATGGATTATGTTATTTAGCCAATTCTTTAACTTATAAATAACTGGTCATAAATATATTGACAATTATTTCAGGCTTTCCAGTTTTTCATAGTAGAACTTGCGTAATAAATTCGATGCCATAATCAACCGGCCTTCCGAACTTGACCGAACATCGCTCAAAGGCTGAAATTCACCCATAATCAATTCAGCTGCTATCGAAAAGAGCTCATCGCTCATGGGCTTGCCCAGTAAAAAATCCTCGGTTTCCGTTGCTCTGAGTGGCACAACAGCCATTCCGCCAAACGCTAAAATAACAGCGCCAATATTATTGCCGGCAGTGAGCCGCAAACCGAAAGCGGCAGTTACTGTGCTAATATCCAATTGTTTGCGTTTGCTCAATTTTTCACTCCAAAAAATCCATTCAGCATCAACGGGGATAAATATTTTGGTAATGATTTCGTTCAAACTCAAAGAGTTTTTTCTGTAATCGATAAAAAAATCAAATATCGACTCCCTTCGGGTAGTGGTGGAATCCTGAATTACAATATCGGTTTGATGCGACATCAACAAAGGTAGCAAATCGCCAATGGGCGAAGATGAGCCCAGATTCCCTCCCACTGTTGCCATATTTCTAATTTGCTGGCTACCAAACAGAGCCAAAATCTGAGCAAAATCGGGCCACACGTCTTTCAATTCCTGAAACAATTGCTCTATGGTAACCAAACAGCCAATCTCATAAAATCCATCGCGCTTAATGATATTTTTCAATTCATCAATCTGCGAAATATCGAGCAAAGATGGCAGTGTCAGTCGTTTTTTTGTTTTAAGCAAAGACATGTCGGTGGCTCCTGCTACAACCGCTAATTCAGGAAGCTGTTCCTTTAGAACCAGAGCTTCAACGAGCGTTTTGGGCTGAAAATAATGCGCTGTCCGGAAACTTTTAGATGAATGCTTTATCTCACGAATTCGCTCCAAATTTGATTGCTCAGAAGAACTAAATCCGTCTATCCGGCTTATTGTCTGAATTTCTACAGCTGCATTTTTTATGCTTTCATAACCTGTGCATCTGCACAAATTCCCACTCAAACTGTGGTCAATGTCGGTTTCATTGTCCAGATTCTTGTAATAGGAAAAAAGACTCATAACCATTCCTGGTGTACAAAAACCACATTGACTCCCGTTGTGTTTGCTCAAAATGGATTGAACAGAATGTAAATGTATTTTTCCCTGAAATTCGGTTGACAGATGCTCAATGGTTATGAGCTGTTTGCCATTTAGGTAAGGCAAAAACACTATGCAGCTTGTGATTGATTTGTATCTCAACTCCCCTTGAATTTCTTCGGCAATAACCACGGTGCAGGCACCACAATCGCCTTCGCCACAACCTTCTTTGGTACCAGTGTACATATCCTTGCTTCGAAGCCATTCTAATACTGTTGTTGTGGAGCTCCAGGAGCCCGGGACATCAAGTTCCAGTTGAACTAATTCATCGTTGAACAGAAAATCTATGTGATTCTGAATATTTTTCATGCGATTATTTCATGTGTTATTTTTATTTTTTTATATTAAGGTCACATGGAATACGCCATGAAAAAAAATTATCATTCCAATGAGTGATTTAATAATCATGGCTATTTCATATTATTTCGAATATCAACTAATTGAGCTACAATGCTCAAAGCTATCTCGTCGGGGGTTTGGCAATGGATTGAAACGCCAATTGGGGTGTAAATCCGCTTTATTTGAGAATCTTCAAACCCCATTTCTTCCCAGGTTTTTTGTGCTTGTTTTGCTTTACGGGTGCTGGCCATCATGCCAATATAGGCCAGATTTTTATTTAATAGATGCGACACAATGGCTGTGTCGTACTCATGCTGATAGGTTGTTACCACAACAAAGTCAGATGGATAGAATAAAAAATCCTTCCAGGCCTCAGGAAAATCCTGCAAATGCCATTGAATATTTGGCAAGCTAACCTGAATCTGATTGCGGTTATCGATGAGATGAACATCAAAACCATAGGAGCCCGACAATTTTGCTACCGACTTGCCCACATGTCCTGCTCCAAAAATGAGCAATCGGGGAGCTGGATTTATTGGCTCCAGATAAATGTCCATTTTACCATGGCACATCATTCCCAATTCGCCCGCTAATTCGAAAGACCTGAGTAAAGGACTCATTTTACCCATCATTTCCAGAGCTTGTGCCACTACCATTTGCTCAATTTTTCCCCCACCAATGGAACCCAGTATATTTCCGTCGGGATAAACAATCATCTTACTGCCTGCCTTTCGCGGTGTAGAACCTTTAGAATCAACTACAATACAAAGCACAGCTGTTTTCCGCTGTTGCTCTGTTTCGCTCAATTTTGCAAATATATCGTTCATTTCATGGCACCTTAAACGGCTAATTTACAAAATCTATCAAACTCCAATCTATAATCTGATTATTTTTGCTCCATGAGAATTCCAACAAATCAGTATAAAAGCATCCTGAGCTTTGCCCAGAAAGAACTTACAGAAATCTATCCCCCAGAAGAGATTCAATCACTTGTTTTTCTGCTGTTTGAAGATATTTCGGAACTGAAAAAAGTAGATATCATCCTCAATTTGCAAAAAGGTGTGAGTGAATCTGAACTCCTTAAATATAATTTTGCCATAAAAGATTTGAAGCGGGGAAAACCAATTCAGCATATTTTGGGTTATGGATGGTTCGATGGTTTAAAATTTGATGTTAGCCCATCACCCCTCATTCCCCGGCCCGAAACAGAAGAACTGGTTCAAATGTTATTTGAAGCTGAAAACAAATTCAACAATCTCGAAATCATCGATTTGGGTACCGGAACTGGTTGCATTCCCATTTCATTAAAAAAACGGATGCCCCAACATCATTTCACCGCGGTTGATTTTTCGGATGAAATATTGAAATTGGCAGGAAAAAATGCTTTAAAACATGAAACTCCAATATCAATCAGACTATGCGACTTGCTCTCTCCCTCCACCGATTTTGCCGGGTTGTGGGATGTTATTATTTCCAATCCGCCCTATGTTTTGGAATCCGATAAATCTGCCATGCACCCCAATGTACTTAACCACGAACCATCGTCTGCACTTTTTGTTCCAGATGACAATCCACTCCTGTTTTATAAAAGCATTTTAAAATTTGCCGGCAAACACTTAAATAAAGGCGGAAGATTGTATTTTGAGATTCACGAAAAGCAAGGCAAAAACTTATTAAATCTTCTCATCGAAAATCATTACAATCCGTTTCCAGTTGTGGCTGACATCTTCGGAAAGGATCGATTTGTTAAAGCAATTAAGCCATTTTAATCGACGGGTTATTTATCTCTCAATCCTTCTTCCAACTAAAAAAAATCTAAAAATCATTCAACGTCAATTTTTCCAAAGCAGAAAACAAGACACAACACACTGTATTTCTTTCACTTAAATAAAAATGCTATTTATACTGTTTCAAAAAAAGAGATAAATAATTATGCTTTTGCTTGCTTTGCTCAAAAGTCGAAAAAATATCTATATTTGCTAAGTTTTTACGAATGACACACAAACTTTATAAAATTTTTACGAATCTATGTAAAGGTTAGCCAATTCTAAAACAAACTAACATGGAGCAATATTTCGACAAATTTCGAAAAAATACAATTGGTTATCAGCATACTATACATACTCCTTACGGTGTAATGCCCATTATTTATGCCGATTGGATTGCCAGTGGAAGGCTTTATGGCCCCATTGAGAAAAAGATTCAGGAAGTATTTGGCCCCTGGGTTGCCAACACGCATACCGAAACCAGCGAAACGGGTACCATGATGACCAAATCCTATCATTGGTCGCAAAAGATTATTAAAAATCATGTGAATGCAGGCCCAAACGATTTGCTCATCATTGCAGGAAATGGCATGACCAGTGCCATCAATAAATTCCAGCGGATTTTAGGCATGAAAACCTGTGGGGTTATTTCCAGAAATAAATGCATTCAAAATGAAGAAAACCGCCCGGTGGTTTTTATTACCCATATGGAGCATCATTCAAACCATACCAGCTGGCTCGAAACCAATGCCGATGTAGTGGTGCTGGAGCCCAATGCCGATTTAACTGTGAGCGAATCAGAACTCGTTAATCAACTCAACAAATACCAAAACAGAAAGTTCAAAATTGGCAGTTTTACAGCATGTTCCAATGTTACCGGAATCCATACTAACTTCCACAGTTTGGCAAAAATCATGCATCAGCATCAGGGTTTGTGTTTTGTAGATTTTGCCGCCAGTGCACCCTACGAAAATATTAATATGCATCCCGAAGATCCCGAAGAATCTTTAGATGCTATTTTCTTTTCTCCCCACAAATTTCTGGGCGGACCCGGAAGTAACGGGGTTCTGATTTTTAATAAATCATTGTATTCAAGCAAAACCCCCGACAATCCAGGCGGAGGAACGGTTGATTGGACCAATCCATGGGGAGAATACAAATATGTTGACAATATCGAAGCCAGAGAAGATGGTGGAACACCAGGTTTTCTTCAAGGTATTCGAATCGCATTGGCCATAAAGCTCAAGGAACAAATGGGGGTTGAAAATATCGCAAAAAGAGAAAATGAGCTTATTGAACAGGCATTTAAGATGCTTCGCCCCGTTAAAGGTTTGCGAATTCTTTCTAACGATATTGATGAACGCCTTGGAGTTATCTCGTTCTACATCGAAAATATTCACTACAATCTGGTGGTTAAAATATTGAATGACCGCTATGGCATTCAACTTAGAGGGGGTTGTGCCTGCGCCGGAACCTATGGCCATTTTTTAATGGGTATCACTCAGAATGAATCGAAAAAAATAACAGAAAAAATTAGTAGCGGAGACTTGTCGAGCAAACCAGGCTGGATCAGACTATCGCTTCACCCTACCATGACAAATCAGGAATTGAATACTATTTGCCATGCCATTAATGAATTAGCAATAAATATTGATGAGTGGAAAAACGACTACACCTATAATTGCAAAACCAATGAATTCAAACATATTCAAGAAAATACCGACAAACTCGATATTGTGAAAGCCTGGTTTGAATTCGAATAAAAATACAGCGGAGAAGTATAGTTTATGAGCTTGTTCCTTGCGGAGCAGGCTTTTTTTAGCTCTAAAAATCCGTAATCCGCTGAGAAGGAAAGCGCCTTCTAAGCTTGTTCAATAAATAAGTATGGCCTACTTTTGCAAACAAATTAATAAGGATATGGGAATCATTTCTAATCGACTCAATCAATTAACCGAATCGGCTACTCTTGCCATGACAAAAAAAAGCAGAGAGCTTAAAGAACAAGGAATTGACGTAATCAATCTTAGTATTGGTGAGCCTGATTTTAATACACCTGAATTTATTAAAAACGCGGCTAAAAAAGCGCTTGACGAAAATTACACTCATTATCCTCCAGTTTCGGGATATTTGGAACTTAGAGAAACCATAGTAAAAAAGCTCAGGCGAGACAATGGTTTAGATTATTCTGTAAACCAAATCGTAGTGTCAACCGGTGCTAAACAAGCCATTAGCAATATATTTTACAGCATTATGAATCCGGGGGACGAAGTGATTATTCCTGCTCCTTACTGGGTGAGCTATGCCGATATGGCGCAATTAGCCGAAGGCGTTCCGGTGGTAATCAGCACCGAAATTGAAAACGATTTTAAAGTCACCCCGCAGCAAATTGTAAATGCTATAACTCCCAAAACCAAAGCCATTATTTTCTCGTCACCCTGCAATCCAACAGGGACTGTTTATTCCAAACAGGAACTTAAAGAGATTGCCATAGCTCTTAAAGATTATCCCCAGATAACAATTATAAGCGATGAAATTTATGAACTCATTAATTTTAATGGGAAACATGAAAGCATAGCCCAATTTGATTTTGTTAAAAATCAGGTAGTTATAGTTAATGGAGTGTCCAAGGGATTTGCCATGACTGGTTTCCGGTTGGGCTATATTGCTGCTTCAAAAGAGATTGCCGACGCCTGCACCAAACTTCAGGGACAAACCACTTCGGGAACCAATACCATAGCCCAACGTGCTGCTATCACGGCTCTCGATACCGACCCAACAAACAACGAGGATATTAGGTTTATGGTGAAGTCTTTCGAAGAGAGAAGAGACCTGCTCATTTCATTAATTGAGCAGATTCCGGGCTTTAAACTCAACACACCTCCCGGGGCTTTTTATCTATTCCCCAATATCACAAGCTTTTTTGGCAAAACTGATGGCAAAACTATCATTCATAACGCCCCCGAATTGGTTGTTTACATTCTCGAAAAAGCCAATGTTGCTTTAGTTGATGGTGAAGCTTTTGGCGACCCCAACTGCATCAGGCTATCTTACGCCACTTCAAAAGAAATATTGATTGAAGCCGCATCAAGAATAAAGCTTGCCTGTAGCTTATTGAAATAGCAACACCTGATTTCTTACTTTTCTTAGATTAAAATCGCTTTTCAAATCATTTTATATTGCTGTGACTATACTGTTCCATAGGAATTCCGCAAAAAATCTGTTCACTTTTTTTCCACAAACTTTCTACAAAATCACTTAAACTCTGTTGCAAAATCTACTGAGAATTTTGTCCAAATACTGGCATTTTTGATTTAAATTCCCCGAATAATGCTCTCATAGTCAGTAATTACTGAGAGTTCAAGCAATCTGAAATTCGAATAAAAACTGTTTGATTTTCCTGTTTATTTGATTATATTTGAGATAGGACAACAAGATGTTTGTATTCGATACAGCATCAAAAATCGAACAATTATGAAAATAGCAGTTATCGGGAACTATCCTCCAAGAAAATGCGGTATCGCCACTTTCACTCAAAATTTTATTGAGTCATTGATTCAGCAACCTGTCAGTCTCACCAAAACCGCTGTTGAGATTGAAGTTTTTGCCATGAATGACCGGGAAGAAGGATATCCTTATCCTCCGATTGTTACATATGGCATCAGAAAAGATGTAATGGCAGACTACGACAGGGTTATAGATTATATAAACAATTCTGGATTTTCATATTGTCATATTCAGCATGAGTACGGAATCTATGGTGGAGTTAGCGGAATTTACGTGATGCAGTTCCTGGCAAGAATCAAAATCCCCATTGCCATAACCCTGCACACAGTATTGGACAAGCCCGATTTTTATCAGCGTAAAATATTAACAGCCATAGGTTTAGCAGCCAGTAAAGTTTTTGTTATGGGCCGAACAGCCATCAGGTTTCTTCATACTATTTATGGCATACCCAAAGAAAAAATAGAGGTGATAGAGCATGGAACACCAGTTTTCAAATCGCTGAATAAAAACGATGCTAAAAAAGAACTTGGACTAAAACCAAACCCCACCATTCTCACTTTTGGATTGGTTGGCAGAAGCAAAGGAATAGAAATTGCCATCAAAGCGCTTCCCGAAGTTGTGAAAAGGCATCCCGAAATCCAATATATTGTTCTGGGGAAAACCCATCCGCATGTGGTGGCTCATGAAGGCGAAATATATCGCGAATCGCTCGAAACACTTTCCAAAGAACTTGGGGTTTCTGACAATATTATTTTCCTTGACCAATACGCCACCGAAGAAGATTTGGTTAAATATTTGTCTGCTGCCGATATTTACATAACACCCTACCTTAACGAATGTCAGATTACCAGCGGAACTCTGTGCTATGCAGTAGCTTCGGGAGCTGCGGTAGTTTCAACCCCCTATTGGCATGCCAGCGAAATCCTTTCAAACGACGTTGGATTGCTGTTCCCGTTTTTCGATTATTCAACCCTCAGCGGACATTTAATCAACTTATTAGACCAGCCGCAAAACCTGGTTAAATTCCAAAAAGCCGCCTATGATTATGGTCAATCTATTAGCTGGCCAGCCATTGGTGCAAAATATTTCGAAAGCTTAACCGAAATGATTTTCGATGAAGAAGCCAAACTTCAGCCATTTGAGAAAAAAGACATAAAAAAGGTACTCCTGAGCTGTGCCCCAAGTCTGAATCTGGAGCATCTGGACAGGCTCAACGACGATTTCGGGATCATGCAACATGCTACCTATATTTTTCCAAATTTCAAGGAAGGATATTGCACCGACGATAATGCCCGGGCCATGCTTTTTGCTACCATGTACTATCAAAAGCACAAAAGTCCGCAGGCGCTGGCTCTCATAAATAAATATTTGAGCTTTATCAACTATATGCGAAATGATGATGGCAGCTATGTGAATTTCATTAGTTACAATAAAACCAAACTCGAGGAAAAAGGATCGGAAGATAGCTTTGGAAGGGCATTGTATTCGTTGGGCTATTTAATGCATTTTGCACCCGACAGAATGATGAGCGATTATGCCGCTGACCTTTTCTCTCACAGCTTTGACTATATCCCACGTTTAAATTCATTGCGTGGTAAAGCCAATACTATTTTGGGCCTTTACTGGTTTTACAAAACCCGTCCCCACGACCAGTATGTAAAGAACCTAATGAATGGTTTAGCCGAATTTATTGTAAATGAATATAATGCACACCAAAGTCCCAACTGGCATTGGTTCGAGAATATTGTAGCCTACGACAACGGAATTATACCTTTGGCATTGCTGCATGCAGGGGAAATATTAGAAAACGCAGATATGAGGCAAATTGCTCTGAAATCAGCTGACTTCTTGCAAAAAACAAGCACCAACGCCGGTCATTTGAGTTTGGTAGGAAATGAAGAATGGCTGCTTAAAGGGGGAATAAAACCACAATTCGGCCAGCAGGCAATTGACGCCTTGTCGCTGGTATTGCTCAATAAAAAAGCCTTTGAGATTACAAAAGACTCGCGTTATGCAGAAGCTCTGGAATGCACCTACACCTGGTTCCTGGGAAATAACGATGTATACGTACCCGTTTATGACAATCATACCCACGGTTGCTGCGATGGTTTGGAAAAATATGGACTCAACAGGAATCAGGGAGCCGAAAGCCTGCTCTCCTGGCTAATTTCTACTTTGGTTTTTCAGAATAAATAACGAAATTTGGCATAATTATGGATTTATTCATAATCAAAACCATAAGTTTCAAAAAAATTAACTGAACGACTAAAAACTTTTTAAATTATTTTTAAAACTTTTTAAGAAATTACAAATTTATCGTAAACTTGCGGTTCATATTTAACGGTGAATTTTTATATTCATCAAGGCATAATAATTCAATTAAACAAATCATTATGAAAAAGTTAGGAACATTAATTGCAATGCTTTTTGTCATCACTGTGGTATCGGCTCAGGATAATTCCGGAAAAGTTCTACCCAATGTAACTGTAAAAACCATCACTGGAGAGTCGTTTAATACCTCCAATATTAAGAACAACGGAAATCCAGTTATTATTAGCTTTTGGGCTTTATGGTGTCATCCTTGTATTAAGGAGTTAACCACCATTGCCGATGTATATGAAGAATGGCAGGAAGAAACCGGGGTTAAGCTTTACGCTATCTCCATTGACGACGCCCGTTCCACTGCAAAAGTAGGACCGTTAGTAAATGGTAAAAGCTGGGATTACGAAGTATTATTAGACCCCAATGGCGATTTTAAACGTGCCATGAATGTAAATATGATTCCTCACACCTTTGTTCTCGATGGGAATGGTAAAATTGTTTGGCAACACACATCCTTTGCCGAAGGTGCTGAACTCGATCTGATCGAAATCATCAGAAAAGTTAAAAGGGGCGAAGATGTTTCCAAACATTAATCATTAAATACTTGCATCAGTTTTTTACATTTGCTGACTAAAACAAAAAATTCATGAATCATATTTATAAACAAGCTTCCATAGTTGCCCTATTCCTGCTGCTTGCAGTTATAGCCTATGCTCAGGTGCCCGAAAAATATGGCCAGGTGAGCGGTAGCTTTCAGTTCGATGGACAATACTACCAGCCCGATGCTAAACTCGGCATCACAGACTCAACCATTGCAGGGCAGACTACCCGCATGAATGCTTTTGGCAATATCATTTATACTCTCGGCAATTTTTCTGCCGGGGTACGCTACGAAGCCTATCTGCCGCCTATGGCCGGATTTGACAATCAGCTCGAAGGTCATGGATTTGCCAATCGCTGGGCCCGTTACAATGCGGGGATTGCTGACGTAACCGTGGGTAATTTTTACGAACAATTTGGTTCTGGAATGATTTTTCGCAGCTATGAAGAATGGACTCTGGGCTATGACAACTCGGTGGATGGTATCAGAGTGATTCTGAATCCTGTTAAAGGGGTAACTTTCAAAGGTATTTGGGGTTCGCAAAGGTATTATTGGGAAAAGTTTGAGAAAAACAGTCGCGGAGTAATTAAAGGCGGCGATATAGATTTGTTTATCAACGATATCTTCAGCAGTCTCGAAAATGCCAAAACAAAAATCACCCTCGGTGGTGGATTTGTTAGCCGCTATCAGGCCGACCTGGATCCATTGTATAAATTACCCGAAAATGTGGCTGCCTGGTCCGGAAGATTAAATATTAGCCGAGGCGGATTGTTTATCCAATCAGAATATGCTCAAAAAATTAACGATCCCAACGCCATAAACAACTTCATCTACAAGAATGGCCAGGGATTATTTACTTCAATTTCTTATTCGCAAAAAGGTCTGGGACTCTCGTTAAGCGGCAAGTGGATTGACAATATGGGTTTTAAATCCGACAGAACCATCACTGGTCAGCCTTTGGATATTAACTTTTTACCCCCCAATACCAAAACACACTCCTACAGTTTGTCGGCAATGTATCCCTATGCTACTCAACCCAACGGCGAAGCAGCTATTCAGGCCACTGTGAATTATAATATCCCCAAAAAATCGATGCTTGGTGGTAAATATGGAATGGGTATCGAACTGAATTTCTCTCATATCCGCTCCATCGAAAAAACCTTACCCAGCGACGCGGAAATTATCGGTGAAGCCGGAACTTTGGGCTATGAATCGAAGTTTTTAAGTATTGGCGAGGACATCTACTTTCAGGATCTGGGAATCGAAATTGATAAGAAAATCAATAGCAAACTAAAGATGATCTTATCAGCCGATTGGCTCAAATATAATATGGACGTTATTGAAGGACACCCGGGAGAACCCCTTGTAAAAGCTTTTGTCTGGGTCAGCGATATCACACTGAGAATGGGCGACAAACACAGTTTACGTTGGGAATTATCTCAGCTGCTAACCAAACAGGATCAGGGTAACTGGATTTCATCAACATTGGAGTATAATTTTGCGCCCACCTGGTTTCTGGCCATCATGGATCAGTATAACTATGTGAATAAGGATGGTGAAATCAGCTATACCAATGCTGAAAACGAAATTCACACCACCAGTTATGCCAAGCTTCATTACCCAACCATCTCAGCGGGCTATACCAAAGGAACCACAAGAGTTCTGCTATCCTATGGTCGTCAGCGGGAAGGTATTCTTTGCGTGGGTGGAGTTTGCAGAGCCGTTCCATCGGCAAATGGTATCAAATTGACCATCACCAGCAGTTTTTAATGGTTCAAAATTAAAACCAAACGAACTTAACAGACTGATTTTGATATTAAAACAAAAAAGAAAAAGATGAAAATTTTAAATATTATCGTTGCACTCGCCTTTGGAGCCTCTCTATTTTTATCGTGCGATAAAATTGATGGCCCGTATAAAGAGGAAATCACAAAACCAGTGACCACTAAAAAAGTCCTCCTCGAAGACTTTACCGGACAAAGATGCGTTAACTGCCCCGCCGCACACGATCTTGCCCATGAATTACAGAATGCATATGGAGTAGATACACTGATTATCGTAGCCATTCACGCAGGCTTTTTTGCAACCCCTGTAAATGCTCCTTTCGACTACGATTTCACAACCCTGGCGGGAAATTCTTATGAGACTACCTTCGAAGTACAAAGTTATCCATCTGGAATGGTCGACAGAGTAAAAACCGGTGATAGCTATTTATTAGACAAAGACGCCTGGAGCACAAAAGTGGCTGCTCAGTTTGAAGAGGCACCTTCGGTTGGAATTGAAATAACAGCCCAAACCGCCAACAATAAAATTTCAGGAACTATAAACTTGTCATTTATTCAGGACATCCCGGCTCAATCTTATTTGCAAATTTGGATTACTGAGGACAGCATTGTTAAACCACAGGTAATTCCCGGTGGGCAGGATCCGGAATATGTTCATATGCACGTTCTCAGAGGAGCTGTTAACGGCGATTGGGGACAAGCTTTGGCAGCAACCTATCAGGCAGACAATACCGATGAAATTACTTTTAGCAATTTCGAAATTGGCGCCGACTGGAACATGAACAACTTATCCGTTGTAGCTTTTGTGTATGATGAAGCAACAAAAAAAGTCCTTCAGGTTGATAAGAAAAAGATTGTTGAATAATATTAAATTAGCGGTTTAAAAGCCGCTTTTTTTATGAGAGAATTTTTTGTTGCCTATTCCATCCTTACTGGTTTTGTAATCTTTGCTCAGCTTAGTTCCAACGAATTACTGCAAAATCTTCTTAAACCCACTTTAATGTTGTGGTTAATAGCTGGTTATGTATATTATGCCTGGAAAAAATTTGAAAAATTCGACTATTTCATCCTTTTGGCACTTTTCTTTAGCCTGTTGGGCGATGCATTTTTAATGCCACTATTCAATCATTTTATTGCGGGTCTTTTGGGATTCTTAGTGGCTCACATTCTGTATATTACAGCATTTTTTAGCGAAATGAAAGGCGGATTGAATTCTCCGAAAAAAATAACACTTGGGTTTGGTTTTGTCATTTATGCTTCGCTGCTTGGCCTTATCTATTATACTTTAATTCCCCGGGGAGAAAGTATGGTTTTGCTAGTGGCCATTGGAGTTTATTCCACAGCCCTATTTGGTCTTTTCGCTTCTACTTTGTTTCGCCAGCCCAAAAGTAAAGTCTCGGCACAATTAATCATTATTGGAGGCACGTTCTTTCTATTGTCCGACAGCTTTCTGGCTATTAACCGGTTTGTTTTTCCCCTACCCTACGCACCTTTGTGGGTCATGACAACTTATACCCTGGCACAGGCATTAATAATGAAAGGAAGCTTAATTAGAAACACTTCAAATACCAAATCTTTTTAAGTTTAAATACCAGATAGCGCTGAGGCAGAAATTAATTTTTAGTTACATTTACGCCATATTAAATTAATAATTAAAATATATGGAGACTAAAAAATACAGCATTCATGATTTACATTTTGAGCATCGCTTGTGGAAAAGTGAAACTAAAATTGTTATTGGGGAATTAAATATTTATCTGGAGTGGCTTTCGTGTATGAGTCAAAAGAGTTTTGACATAGATTTCCAGAAAAAAATCGATTCGTTCCAGAATAAATTTGACATACAAAGAATTCATTTCGACCGTTTTAACGACAGAATCAATGCTCAGGATAGTTATATTGAATCGCTTGAACGAGAACTTGGCAACGAAATAGCAACTAAAACATTAACCGACCACACCAATTTACGGGCAGATATCAATCTGGCAGTTACTATATATAAGGAGCTTAAAGAAGAATACAAAAACTTCTGTAAATCGGTGAAATTTTAGTGAATCGAGTCATACGGAGCCTTCCCCAAAACGGAAGGCTTTTTTGTTAATCCTGGTCGAAAAGACTTGCAACGAATTCGGTCCGGTTAAACACCTGCAGGTCTTCCATTTTCTCTCCCAAACCAATATATTTTACGGGGATTTTAAACTGATCGCTGATACCTATTACCACTCCCCCTTTGGCTGTGCCATCGAGTTTTGTAAGAGCGAGTGCATTTACTTCTGTGGCTGCAGTGAACTGGCGAGCCTGTTCAATGGCATTTTGTCCGGTACTGGCATCAAGCACCAAAAGAACTTCCTGGGGAGAGCCAGGAACTACTTTTTGCATCACTCTTTTAATCTTGCCCAGCTCGTTCATCAGGTTAATTTTATTGTGCAATCTTCCCGCAGTATCAATAATGACCACATCGGCATTTTGAGCCACTGCTGAGCGCAATGTATCGAAAGCCACGCTTGCAGGATCAGCACCCATGCCTTGCTGAACAATGGTTACACCCACCCTTTCTGACCATATCTTTAACTGATCCACTGCGGCAGCTCTAAAAGTGTCGCTGGCACCCAATACTACTTTTTTGCCTGCTGATTTAAATTGATAGGCCAATTTGCCAATGGTTGTGGTTTTTCCAACTCCATTTACGCCAACAACCATAATAACATAGGGGAATTCCTGTTTGGGGAAATCGAAATCTTTTAATTCGGGATTGTCATTTTCAGAAAGGAGTCCGGCAATTTCTTCTTTGAGCATTCCGTTGAGTTCGGCTGTGCCCAGGTATTTGTCTTTGGCAACGCGGCTTTCTATACGCTCTATAATTCGCAAGGTGGTTTCAACTCCAACATCCGACGAAACTAAAATCTCTTCTAAATCGTCGAGCACAGCATCATCAATTTTGCTTTTACCCGCAATAGATTTAGCCAATTTACCAAAGATACTCGATTTGGTTTTTTCGAGTCCTTTATCGAGAGTTTGCTTTTTCTCTTTACTAAAAATTGAAAAAAATCCCATATTCCGATTGTTTTAAAATATAAAAAATGCCTTATCAAAAATCAGATAAGGCATCAGTATCTTCGAATTTCAGAAAAAACTATTGCTTTTCGAGCAATTCTTTAGCCGCTGTTAAAGATAAGGAGTCTTCTTTAAAATAATAAGCTCCTGTTTTTTCAGATTTCAATGTACGGATTACTTTCGCCCAGTCTTTACCAGCTGTTTGTAAGGTTGCAACTACTTTCTTAGCCATATCTTAAATTCCTTATTTAATTTCTCTGTGAATTGTCATTCTTTTCAAAATGGGATTGAATTTTTTCAATTCCAAACGCTCTGGAGTGTTTTTTCTGTTTTTGGTTGTAACATAACGTGAAGTACCGGGTTTACCGCTTTCTTTATGCTCAGTGCACTCCAGAATTACTTGTCCTCTTGCTTCTTTACTCTTCTTTGCCATTTCATTTATTTTTTCAGGGCTGCAAAGATATAACTATTTTGTACATTCTCAAATACAAATTTCATTTTTTCCGAAGAAATTTTAAAACGCTCAAATTGTTAAGATTCTTTAGAAAAAATCATCAATTTCAACATCAAAAACCTGTCGACTTTGCGGGTTCAAAGATAAGTAAAAAAGCTTTTGTCAATGTATGATTAGCGTGTTTAACCCAATATTCTATGTTTTTATTCTCAAATAATAAACTAATTATTAAATACTTAACCTATATTTGCACAGAAGCTGAGAATTGCAAAAATATCGAATGAAATTGGGTTTTGCATCGCAAAATAAAAACCAAAAAAAGACTTCCTCAATTCAATTCTTTTACCGATATTTGCACCCATTTTTATAAAATTCTATAAACAATTTAATATTAAGTAATTATGCCAGTAAAAATTAGATTACAAAGAAAAGGTAAAAAAGGTCATCCTTTTTATCACATTGTAATAGCGGATGGTCGTGCACCCCGGGACGGTAAATCAGTTGAGAAGATTGGCACCTACGACCCAATGACGAATCCAGCAACCATCGAAATTAATTTCGAGCGCGCTTTGTATTGGGTACAAGTTGGAGTTCAAGCCACCGATACAGCCAAAGCCATTTTGTCGTACAAAGGCGTTATGTACAAAAACCATTTGGACAAAGGTGTTGCTAAAGGAGCTCTGACTCAAGAAAAAGCAGAGTTGTTATTCCGTGAGTGGTTGGTAGAAAAAGAAGCCAAAATCAAAGCTAAATCCAAAGGTTTGGTTGACACTTCACGCGAAGACAACAAGAAAAGACTTACCGCCGAAGCAGAAGTTAATGCTGCCCGCTTAGCTGCTATAGCCAAGAAAAAAGCTGAAGCTCAAGCTGCTATCGAAGCCGAACTTATCGCCAAAGCTGCTGCCGAAGCTAAAACAGAAGCTCCTGCCGAAGCCTCATCAGAAGCTGAAGAAGCTGCTGAATAAAAAAACAAATTTTACTTGTAACCGCCCTGAGATTCAAGGCGGTTTTTTTATTTTTACAAAAAAAAATATATGACGCGGGAAGAATGTTATTACTTAGGGAAAATTACCAAAACATTTGGAAATGATGGTGGATTAAGTATTTACCTCGACGTGGACGATCCGGGTGAATATGAAGAACTGGATGCAGTTTTTGTGGATTTTAGGGGCAATTTTATCCCCTATTTTATCGATAAAATTCAGCTCCACACTTCCAAAAAAACAGCTGTTGTCTTCTTTGAAGATGTGGACGATGTGGAAACTGCGACCAAATTAGTGAACTCAACGCTCCATCTGCCGCTTTCAACTCTTCCTAAACTCGAAGGAAATAAATTCTATTTTCATGAAGTCTCAGGATTTATGCTCGTTGACGAGCAGGTTGGCGAACTGGCACCCATAACGGAAATACTGGATTATCCTCAACAAGCTCTTTTCAGCATAAAATATAAAAATCGCGAAGTTCTGATTCCCATAAATAATGAAATCATTAAAGAAGTAGACCGCTCGCAAAAAACCATTCGAATAAAACTTCCCGAGGGTCTTCTTGATGTGTATCTGGAAGAGCATAAAAACGATGAGTAATCCCTGGTTTCAGTTTAAAAAATTCCGGGTTTACCACGATAAAAGTACTATGAAGGTGGGAACCGATGCGGTTTTATTAGCCTGCCTCACCAATTACGCTGATGTTGATAATATCTTAGATGTGGGCTGTGGTAGTGGTATCGTTTCGATAATGGCGGCACAGCTTTCGACTGCAGGAATCTTAGCCATCGACATTCACGAAGCTTCTGTAATTCAAGCCGCAGAGAACTTTGCTCTATCGGAATGGAAACAAAGACTTGTAGCGAAAAAGATTTCGGTACAACAATTGGCCAATGAATCGCTTTTAAAATTTGATCTGATTATCAGCAATCCTCCCTTCTTTATCAGTTCACTAAAATCGCCCGTCAACAGCCGTAATTTAGCCCGCCACAACGATTCTCTTTCCCACAAAGATTTGCTAATTGCCGTTAAAAAGCTTTTACAGCCTGCAGGTCGCTTATCTGTAATACTTCCTCTTGCCGAAGGAAAGGAATTCGAAAATAAAGCCGGAGATGCGGGCTTCCACTTGAAAAAACAAGTGGAAATAAAACCCAACCCATCGAAAATCGCCAACAGAGTGGTACTTGAATTTGTGTTGGAAACAGCTATTCTAACAATTTCTGAGCTCTCTATTCGAAATGAAAACAATGAGTATTCGGCAGAATACAAAAGCCTGACTAAGGATTTTTATATCAATATTTGATAATCCTGGAACCCTTGGTTTGAGAGCATAATCGCTAAACAATACGCACTAAACTATGCAAAAGTTGTTTTGTTGAATAGAATAATTCATAGTTTTGAATAGAAATTAATGAAATGGATACTATAGAAAAAATAGACATAGATTTATTGCCTGAAGAATACCGCGTAAAACTTTTTGAGTATTACGAATATCTTCTTTGGAAAGCGGATCAAAAGCAAAAGGGAAATATGGAAGAATTTTTTAAAACGGTGGAGGCTATGAAGTTCACGCTTCCCGAAGACTATAAATTCGAAAGATAAAAGAACTTGAAAAACAAATTTGCATATCTCTTCCTCACCTTCGCTGCCGGAGCTCTCATCATGATTTTTGAAATCATTGGAGCCCGCATTCTTGCACCTTTTATTGGAACCAGCTTTATTGTCTGGACATCGCTCATCGGTTTTGTCCTGGCAAGTCTCAGCTTAGGCTATTATTTGGGAGGGAAATGGATCGATAAAAAACCCGGCATTACAACCGCAGGCAAAGCACTATTGGGTTCTGCATTGGCCATATTGTGGGTGATTCTTATTAAAGATGAGTTTTTAGCGTGGATAGTAGATCACGTGAAAGGACTCAAAGCATCCTCTGTTTTTGCCGGATTGGTCCTGTTTTCACCTGCCGGATTATTTCTGGGAATGGTGAGCCCATCCATGAGCCGTTTGATGCTGACAAACATCCCCGATGCAGGAAAAACAATGGGCAGTATTTTCGCCTGGGGCAGTATTGGCAGCCTTTTTGGAACCTTTTTGGCTGGATTCTATCTCTTGCCCAGCTTCCCCTTAACTCATATTCTTACCAGTCTGCAAATAGTAACTTCTTTATTAGCCGCAACCATTTTTCTGCTGGAGAAAAAATGGGTTTATATGTCTATTTCTGTGCTTGCCATAGTTGCAACCTTGATTTTTTCCAAAAGCAAGCCTTCTGAATACACCTACGAATACGAATCCAATTACAACAGCATCAAGGTCTTTCCATCTACTGATTATCGTAGTGGCGACAGCATTCTCATCATGCAGCTGGGAACTCAAAGGGCCGGTGGAATGAGCCTTTCGAACCGCCCGCTGCCCTTTAACTATTTATACTATTTCAGGCTGGCGGAGCATTTTAATCCAGGCTTTAAAAAATCGCTGATGTTTGGTGGAGCTGCCTATAGCTTCCCCCAATATTATTTAGCCCACTATGCTGGTTCTCAAATTGATGTCATAGAAATAGATTCGGCCACCACCCGGGCTGCCATGGAGTATTTTGGATTGAAGAATCATCCGGATTTAAAAATATATCACACTGATGCGCGAACATACCTGAACCGCTGCAATACCCGCTATGATGTTATTTTCAGCGATGCTTTTCAGGATGCCATCAGTCTGCCCTACCAGTTAACAACACTGGAATCTGTTCAAAAACAATACGATATACTCAACGAAAATGGATTGGTCATTGTAAATGTGATTCAGGCGGTGGAGGGAAAATCGAGTCTGTTCTTACAGGCTGAGCTCAAAACATTTATGCAGGTTTTTCCACAGGTTTTTCTGTTTGCCGACCGCCCGGAAGCCGACAGGAATCAAATTCAAAGCACCATTATTCTGGCTTTGAAATCAACTCATGAACCTATTTTTTCTTCCTTAGATTTGGGTTTAGACAGTCTGTTGAGCAAAAGGATAACAAGACCAATCCCTCTGACCCAAGCCATTCTCACCGATGATTTTGCCCCTGTGGAAGCGCTTGCTTTGAAGGGGTTACACTAAAAAAAACCCCGACCTGAAATCAGATCGGGGTTTTTAATATTCTGGAATTGACTATTTTACTGTAACGGTGCTGATTTCCCAGGTGCTTGATGATGCAACTGTGGAAACGTATTTAAAACCTACATAAATAGTTTCGCCATCCCAATCGCTCAGGTTAATATCACCACTATCCACAAAAGTAAAGTTGGTTCCTGAAGGCATGTTTGGAGCTGTTACTTCTACCCAGGTGGCGCTGTTTGGATCGCCGGAGCCTGAATAGTTGGTCGAGATTAAAATTTTAATCTGACTCCAGTCGTCGTTGATATAACCAGCTGCCTGACGAACATTCAATACAGAATTGGTGCTTTCGGTCAAATCGTAGGCTGGTGAGATTAACCAGTCTTCGTTCTCGAAAGAGCTACCGGAATAGCCCGACATTTTAGCACAACCACCGTCATAGGTAGCATGTTCCCATACCTGAGTACCCACAACAGTAATACCAGTATACGTGCCCAAAGAGCTAGCGAATTCCTCGGTATAAACCGGATTGGTTCCACCGCCGCCGCCACCGCCACCGGTGCCAACTTTGATATCGTCTAATCTGTAGGATGTGGATTCTGTTGCACTACCCACAAATTTGAAGGCAATGGCTGCATCTCCGCTGAAGGCAGACAAATCAACTTCGCCTGATTCAATCCATGCGTGATCGGCATCGCTTTCACCTGCCAATGTGAGGCTAATTTCTGTCCAGGTTGCTGTTTCAAAATTATCACCCACAAAATCTTCGGAAACCAAAACGGTTAATGGAAGTCTTGATGTATGTGCCCAATACGCTTTTGCGGTTTTCAGGCTTAATTTCTTTGTAGCAATGCTGGTAATTGGAGGAGTGATGAGCCAGGTTTCCATTTCATCTAAACCAGAGTTATAGGCTGTGGCTTGGGCATATTTTTCGGCATCGAAAGTTTTTCCCTGCCATTTGCGGTCGCCAGCAATGCTGATATTGGTCCAGTCGGTTATATCGATATCTGAATAGTCAACGGCACCGTTAAACTGCTCGTCGATGGCATCTACTGGTGTTACTCCACCACCGCCTCCACCGCCACCGGGAAGGTCGATAACCACGTCGTCGATTCTGATACTTGTTGACTCGGTATTGCTTCCCAGATATTTGAAAGCAATGGCTGCATTTCCACTATAACTTGAAAGGTCAACTTCGCCTGATTCAATCCAGGTGTGGTCGCTGCTCGACTCGTTGGCCATAGTAACTGTAAGCTCGGTCCAGGTTGCTGTTTCAAAATTATCGCCCACGAAATCGGTTGAAATAAGAACAGTTATTGGTTGATTTGTAGTATGAGCCCAATAAGCTTTTGCTGATTTGAAGCTCAGAACTTTGGTAGCGATATTGGTAACCGGAGGCGTGATTAACCATGTTTCCATAGCGTCTAAACCTGAGTTATAACCTGTAGCCTGGGCATATTTTTCAGCATCGAAAGTTTTTCCCTGCCATTTTCTGTCACCTTGTTTGGCTATATTGGTCCAGCCAGTTTCAGCGATATCAGTATAATCAGTTGCTCCATCAAACATTTCGTTCACGGCATCAACGGGTTCAACGGTTCCACCGCCGCCACCGCCAGTGCATCTTTCAGCAGTTAGCTGAACTTCGGCCATATTGCGGATATAAAGCTGGGTAGTTCCACGATAGCTGCTGGCTATAGCAACCAGAGAGCCATTACCTTCGGGAAGTAAATCGCCGGCAAAATTGGCATAGCCACTGCTTCTAACGATTAGGGTATTGCCATCACAATCAGAAAGAGTTCTGTTCTCGGTGGTTAGAGTTTGAGCTCCAGCCCAGGTTTTTCCGAGCTCGGAGGCTGCGAATTCTACACTGTTCAGTTTAATCAGTTGACCGATATATGAATTGGTTTTCAAATCGGTAATAGTAACTTCTTTAGGGTTTCTGTTTTTTCCAGCTGCAATTCTAATTACATTGTTGGTTATGTCTAGTGAATCAAGCAAAACCTGGTCATTGTCATTATACAATCTGGATCCTTTTAAATAGATTCTAACTGAGTCACCTTCAGCAAGGCTTGTGGACGATAAAAGGCTAAGTTTAATACCGCCTGTAACATCCTGCATATAGGCTTCTTTATAGATATTACCATTTTTTTCACCCATGGTAATAACCCCATAAACCGAAGCATCTTCTGTAAATTTATAGACATTGGTTCCAGCCATTGCTGTTAAATCACCAATTGTCTTAAGATCGCCAATAGGAGGATTTTGAGATGGTGGAACATCAAAATCATCTTTTACGCAACTATTAACTCCCACTAAGAGGGCAAGGGCTAAACTAATACCCAAAACTTTGTTTAATATATTTTTCATCTTTCTATAATTTTCTAAACATTAAAACCTGAAACTTGCATTCAAATAATAAGTAGCTCCAAACATGTAGTAGTACTTATTGGCAAATTTCTCAATATCTTCTGTACTGTATCTGTATTGTTCATAACCACCTGTAATAATAGACTTATTATTCAAGACATTATTGACAGAGAAATTCAAATTGATATAGTATTTATAATCAATGCGCCATGATTTCCCTATATTAACATCAACAGTTACAGCACTTGGAAGTTTTTCCTGAGCTAAAATAGCATTGTATGTGGGGTATGATGGTGATAGACCCGAAATAGCTTCAGCAGTTCTGCGATCGGGGTTAATGGGCAAGTAGTTACCATCGAAATAATTCACATCAAAGCCAAGGAACATAAAAAAGCTTGTTTGATAGTCAACACCTGCAGATATAGCTGTTTGTGGCATACCACCCACATAATAGTTTTTTATATACAGTGTTCTGTTGCTTAAAACAGCGGTACTATTATCTAAAGTTATTGTAGATGTTGGGCGACTATCATATATATATTCGCCTAAAGCAGCAACCAGATTCAGTTTTAAACCTGTTAACACTTCAGCCTGAGCACCAAATTCAAGCCCCATATTGCGTTGAGCCAAGCCAGTCATATTATAGTTAATGAAGCTTTGCAAATCTTCGTGATAATAGCTGCGGCTTTGGGTTTGGTCGGAAAAACGAGCATAATAGGCCGATAAACGAGCATTAAATTTGGGGTATCTTATGATATAGTTGATATCGGCCGAGGTAATTTTTTCTGTTTTCAAATCATCAACCACCTGATTTCTTGTTCTATCTGACAAATAGGAATCGCGAAACTGAGGTGATCTGGTTTGATACAAAGCATTGACATTCAGAAAATGTCGACCTGTAATCTTATAAACAACCCCTCCTTTTGCACCGTAGTTCATGAAATTATTTTTCTCTGAATCACCGTAGGAATCCTCAGGAAATAACCCTGTTCGCATATGACCGGTTCTCCAAAACTGATCATAGGAGACATTTGCCGCTAAATAATAATCGAATTTTTTATACTCAAAATTCATTTGAGCCCATCCCAGGTATTTGTTAATATTGGCTGTAAAGTGATAGCCAAAAATATCTCCCACTTTTACAATTCGGTTGGGGTTATTTAAATCGGATTGAGCTGCGTTTGGATCGGCAAAATCGCGTTCTGCAAATTTATTGAGGTCCACATAAAAATCGCCACCCAATAAATCTTCAACCACTGTATATCTGTCGCCTTTATAATTATTCAAGTCTATTCCCCCAGTCAGGGTGATATCTTCGTTAATTCTGGTATTCAGTGTAGATGTAAGATTTATCTTTTTGCTGTCGTTGCGGCGGTCTTCGATAATATAGTTGGATTTTTTTCCATAAATTGTGTTCCCTGAAATTCCATTTGCATTTTCAACAATGGCAAATTCATCGGAGTTTGATTGATAGAAATAATCCCAATCCAACTGACGAAATTCATCGTCGTTTTCCCATTTGTTAGCAAGATACGTTGCAAAAGCAGGATCAGAATCTTCGTAATAACTGGGCAGGTTTTTATAATAATCGGGTCTTGGATCATTACCTGTGTACCAATTTAAGGCAGTAGAACCGCCTCTTCCAAACATATAAGAAGCTGTGGTGGTAAGTTTAGTTTGCTCCGTTGGTGTCCAATAATGGGTCAGCATGAGCATTGGTTTGTGAAAATTACTGATTCGTGAATTTCTCACTTCACCATTTTGATAACCCCAATATGGGTTGTAATAGTTATTTCCTGTTAAATCATAGGCTTCCTGAACAGTGGCAGTTGTGCCTCCTCTCTTACTCGGGGAACCATATCCAACAAAACCAATGGAATGCTTGCTATTGAATTTTTTCTCAGCTGAGAAAAAATAGGCATAAGCATCGTAGGGTGTACCCTTAACATAGCCTGTTTGCGCCCAACGCCTTGAACCACTGAAAGTGAATGCCCACCCATTTTTCATGAGCCCTGTGGCATAAGTTAGCATTAAACGCTGGTTATAGGTTTTATTGAGGAATGAATAGGTGAATTTCACTGTAGGCGAGTAACTTGATGCTCTCACTTCCATATTGGTCGCCCCACCAACTCCTCCATAATTGTATTGGGACATACCAATTCCATTTTGCACTTCGGTATTTCTGAGGGCGTCATTCAACCCTCCCCAGGATGACCAATAAACACGTCCCGACTCCATGTCGTTGAGCGAAACCCCATTCATGGTTACCATGGAGTTTTCAGAATCAAAACCTCTGATTCTGAATTTGGCATCTCCAAAAGTATAGCCTGCTGTTGATACAAAGATATCATCAGATGATTGCAAAATCCCTGATATATCTGCCGACTCTTCATCACTTTCCAGCTCTGATTCACTAATAGTTGCCACCGTAACATTTGCAAAATCCTTATTGATTTCTGCTTTTGTAGTGTCAATCGGTGTGGTAACTTGAGCAATGGAATAAGCGGAGATGAAGAGGAAAAAGAAAATCCATTTAATTTCTCGCATATTTTTTTGATTTTTGATTCCCTGTTTTAAAAGGGGCAACAAAAATAAATAAATTAATAACAACACAAAGTTTTCTCTCTTTAAAGATTCAATTAAATTTGCCGCAAAAAATAAGCACTTTCAAATGAAAAATAAACTACTAATTCCCTTAATCATCCTCTCATTTTTACTGGTTGTAAAATCAGATTTTGTCAGGGCTCAACAGTATCAGGTAGTCCCCATTGGCTTCTATAATTTGGAAAATCTTTTCGACACCATCGACTCCGAGGGTGTTAACGATGCTGAATATCTGGCTACCGGAAGTAAGGAATGGGATGGCGAGCGATATCTCTTTAAGCTCAAAAATATGGCTCAGGTTATTGCTGATATTGCCACCGATAAAAACCCCGATGGGATAGTGATTCTTGGTATTTCGGAGATTGAAAATAAAATGGTTGTGGAAGACCTGGTAAAACAGGAAGCCCTGAAAGGCAGAAACTATCAGGTGGTGCATTTTGATTCACCCGATCGTCGCGGAGTAGATGTGGGCCTAATCTACAATCCCAAATATTTTAAACTTATCCACAGCTATTCGGCTCCTTTCCGCACCAGCAATCCAGAATTCAAATCGCGCGATCAGCTGGTAGTGAGTGGATTGCTTTTGGGTGAAGAAGTGCATTTTATTGTAAACCACTGGCCTTCGAGAAGTGGCGGTGAAAAGAAATCGAGACCAAACCGAAATGCAGCTGCCCAGTTGAGCCGCGATATGGCCGACTCGTTGCTGACCTTGAATCCAAATGCAAAAATTATGATTATGGGCGACTTAAACGACGACCCCAACAACGAATCGGTAGCTAAAATACTCAAAGCCACCGACGATACCACGCTGTTCAATCAAGGCTATTTCTACAACCCTTTTAAACCTTTGTTTAAAAAAGGAATTGGCTCTTTAGCCTATAGAGATTCGTGGAATCTGTTCGACCAAATCATCATTACCCCAGCCCTGATGGAAACCAATGCCACTGACTGGAAATTTCACAAAGCACTTGTATTTAAAAAACCCTATATGATGAATCAGGAGGGAAGTTATAAAGGCTATCCCAAAAGAACCCATGTGGGTAATACTTTTCAGGGTGGATATAGCGACCACTTTCCCGTTTACATTTATTTAATCAGAGAAGTAAAATAATGAATAAAGGATTTCTGACAGTTTTAGCATTTATTGTACTGAGTTTCGTAGCCTGCACCCCCAAAGAAGAATTGGCCGAGCAGTATTATGAGAATGGTAAGGACTTTTTTTTTAGAAATGACCCGAAAAATGCCTTGGTGGAATTTGAGAAAGGGCTCGAACTGGTTCCCAACCATGACCGCCTTCTCTATGAATCCGGGAACTGCTACATGAACTTCAGAGATTATTCAACCGCCATAGATAAGTATTCGAAAGCCATAGAATCGAATCCGAAATATGCCGATGCCTATTTCAACCGCGGACAGTGCTGGTTCTATTTAAACGATCGGGACAATAGCTGTGCCGACTGGCTTAAAGCCGATTCTCTGGGTAAACCAAATTTATCAGACATGATTAAACATTGTAAATAAAACTTAATGAAAACCAAACAAACACCTAAAAAAATCAATGTTATCACCATGGGATGCTCTAAAAATCTGGTGGATTCGGAGCATTTGATGGCACAGTTAAAAGCAAATAAAATTCAGGTCGTTCACGAGCAGGACGACGAAGATTGTGATGCAGTTATTATAAATACCTGTGGTTTTATTGCCGATTCCAAAGAAGAAAGCATTGACATGATTCTAAACGCTGTGGAAGCCAAAAAAGCAGGCCATTTGGATAAAGTTTTTGTGATGGGCTGCTTATCAGAACGTTACAAAAAGGAATTGCCCGAAGAAATTACCGAAGTAGATGGCTATTTTGGTGCTACCGATGCCGATTTAATCAAGATTACCCAAAGCCTGGGCGCTGAATATAAGCACGAATTGGTGGGAGAACGGGAAATTACTACGCCACCACACTATGCTTACCTGAAGATTTCGGAAGGCTGCGACCGGACCTGCTCTTTCTGTGCCATTCCAAAAATCAGGGGGAAGCATAAAAGTGTTTCTATGGATATTTTGGTAGCCGAAGCCAAGTCGCTGGCGGCCAAAGGTGTGAAAGAGCTCATTATGATTGCTCAGGATTTGGTGCTCTATGGCATCGACATTTACAAAAAACAGGCCCTCCCCGATTTGCTCCGGGAGCTCGTTAAAATAGAAGGAATCGAGTGGATTCGTCTTCACTATACCTATCCCAACAATTTTCCGCTGGAGGTGCTTCAATTGATGAAAGATGAGCCGAAAATTGCTCATTATGTGGATATTCCTTTGCAGCACATCAACAACAGGATTTTAAAAAGCATGAAACGCAACCACGATTCGGCTACAACCAGAAGTCTGGTTGCTAAAATGCGTCAAATGGTGCCGGGAGTTGCAATCAGAACAACTTTTATTGTGGGTTATCCTGGCGAAACAGAAGAAGAGTTCGAAGAGTTACACGATTTCATTGTTGCTTCCCGCTTCGACCGATTGGGCGTTTTTACCTATTCTCCCGAAGAAAACACTTCTGCCTTTGCACTTAAAGACGATGTTCCCGAGCAGGTAAAGCAAAGCAGAAAAGAAACCATCATGCAATTGCAGCAGGATATCAGTTTAGAAATCAATCAGAATAAACTGGGAAAACAATTTAAGGTAATTATAGATCGCATTGAAGAAGACTTTTATGTGGGTCGCACCGAGTTCGATTCACCCGAAGTGGATAACGAAGTGCTGATAGATTACGATAGCTGCGATTTGAAGGTGGGTGAATTCTATCAGGTGAAAATTACCCATGTGGATAGTTTCGACCTCACAGGCGTGGTGGTTCAATAGGCTTCACTTCCGAATCAATTATCTTTTCACTTCCTAAAATAATTTATTAACTCTAGTAGGGTATTAAAGATATTTTAATAATTTTAGAGTGTAAAATTCTGACAAAACCATATTGTTTCAAACCAAAAATAATGACCCACATACCACAAAATATACCCTTGGTTTTATTGGTTGACGACGTACCCCAAAATATTCAGGTATTGGGAAATATCCTTAAAAACCAAGGCTACTCGTTTGCTTTAACTACCAGTGGTACAGAAACATACCAACTTCTTGGCAAAAAAACCCCCGATATCATTTTGCTAGATATTATGTTGCCCGATGAGGATGGTTTCTCAATTTGCCAAAGAATAAAGGAAAATCCACTTTTAGCACATATTCCTATCATTTTTTTAAGCGCAAAGCACGATATAAAAGATAAAATCAGGGGTTTTGAACTCGGTGCTGTTGACTATATCACCAAGCCATTCGAAGAAATTGAGGTTATTCAGCGCGTAAAGAATCACTTACAAGCCAAACTCGACCGCGATAAAATAGAGAAATACAATCAGGAGCTCGAAGAGATGGTGGAACAACGCACCCGGGAACTCATTAAAAAAGAACGTGAAAGCATACTCGCTCAGTTTATGCAAGGCATTATCCATAATGTTCGTGGCCCCATTGCAGGTGTTGCCAATTCTATGGAAGTGATGAATATGATGTGCGACGATCTCAAAGAACCGCTCGAAATAGCGGGACTAACTCCTGCCTTTCTTGAAATTCGGGAAATTAATCAACTGAATAGAGAAAAGCTCAGTTCGCTGCTCAACGATTTAAACTCTATTCTAAGAAAAAGCCGAAACGACCAAAGCGAAGAAGAGGAGATTGTGGATTTAAATAAGCTGATAGAACAGGAGCTCAACTTTTTGCATGTGGATCTTGAATTCAAAAATAAAGTTCAAAAAGACATTAAACTATACTCAAAACCCCTTTTACTTAAAATTACCCCCGCCGACATTGCTCAGGTTTTCCAAAATCTGATTAAAAACTCCATGGATGCCATGTATCAGCAGGAAGACAAAACCATAAAGATTGAAACAGGGATTGAAAACGATATGGCATTCTTTAAAATATCCGACAATGGACCCGGAATCAGTAAGGAATATATTTCCCGCATATTCGATCCGTTTTTTACTACCAAACCCAAGGAGTCGAAAGAGGGAAACCATACCCCCACAGGAACAGGAATAGGGTTAAGATTCTGCAAGAACACCACCGAATCATACGGGGGTTCAATTTCTGCAGAAGAAAACCGTAAAAAAGGAGCAAGTTTTAAAGTAAAAATGCCTCTGTTTAAAAATATCTGATTTTAGATTTGAGCAATTCGAATACCTGTATTACACTCAAAACGCTAGCTACTGATTAAATCTTCATTTCTAAAAAGCTTTGCAAGGAGGAAGACACATAGAACAATATTCTTTCCTTTGGAGTAATAAAATGCCCAAAAACAAATACTTAGAAATTATCCAAAATCATTAAAGAATTATTTTATAAGATTTTGCGTCAGTTTCGCCTTTAAGCTGCACCAGATAAGCGCCTTGTGGTTGTTTCAATTCAAAGTCCTGATGACTTTCCTCAGACAATGATTTTTCCAAAATCAATCGGCCCGAAATGTCATAAATGGCCATTTGAGTGAAGAGTTTGGAATCATTTGTGCAAATATAAACCCGTCCGGCAAAAGCAAAAACCTGTGGCACTTGTGTTTCCAAATCGACTATTCCGGTGGCTTTTAAGTGAAGTATGAACCTTTCCTCAGAATCGCTGCTATTCCAATTGAATTGGTAGGCACCATTTAACAGGTTGTGAAAGTGGTTGAGCTTGGTGTCTTCAATCTGGACATGAGAAATTCCGTCGATATCATTGAGTTGTATTTGATAAACGCCTGATTGGTTGTTAGAAAAACCCAAGGGAATGGTTTGTAAATTATTTCTAACATCAATTGAAAGTTGAGCATCGAAAGCAATTGACCAAATTTCTGATTTTCCAGAAATACCTGCCTTTAATTTTAACGCATCTTTATCAAAATCAAATGCTTCGAGAGCTTCAGGATTCTCCCGGATAACTAAGAGATCTTCCTTTTCGCCTGTAACAGCAGCTATCAAAATACCGTTGGTTAGGTAATTATCAGATTTATAATAGTTCTCTGAACCAGTATGGGTTCTCATTTCATTAGTAAAAACGAAGCTATCCAGGATTTCGTCCGTCACAACGATAAAAAACCCTTGCATTGGTGGAACATATTGCGAACCAGTGCCATAACCAAGAGTATCCGGGTAAGCTACATATGTATCTTCATTCCAATAATATACTGCACCATAACCATCTACCTGCTCCCAATCAATACTTGATGGATATGGATTTCCAAGCAAGTTTGCACCATCATTTGTGGAGTCAGGTACTTCAGTAAATGAAATGTCAATAGGAACATTCCCTGTATTGGGTGTTCCTGTGAAAGTATATGAATTAGAAGTTTTGTCAATGCCCCATAAACTAAATCCTTTTCCGGGAGTCAAATCTACAGATGTTGAAATAATTTCGATCCAATTTGCTGTAGGTTCATACCAACTTTGGAGATAATTACCTGCAAAAACAATGGAAGTGGCATCTTCAATTGGGGATGAAACAAAATGCCATACATCATTCGTAATTGCTTTTTCTATGTTGATGTTTCCATTATTGTAGATTGTTCCATGGGTAATAAAAGACCCACCCGACTCCACAGTTAGGTTGGCGTCTAAATTTATTGATAGGTTATTACAATTTGCTCCTGTGCCTGATTCAATTACAGGATCGTTAACAACATCAAATATTTCAATATTATCAGAAGCAATAGGTACAGAATTGGGGTTCCAGTTGGCAGCTGTATTCCATTGAGAACTGGAAGCCCCAGTCCAGGCTACATTAAAAGTAATCGGATTATACTTACCATAAACATTGATGCATAAATCATATGGAGAAGTAGTGGTTGCACCAATGGCTGCCCATTCTCCGGCAGTGCCGGTTAAGCTCACCCAAGCCACATCGCTTTCGATATGAGGATTGGCATAAGAAGGAATGAAATACTCACAAGGTATAGGCCATCCATAGCCAGGTGTATTGTATTTCACTTTAATATATATAACTTCGCCAGCATTTAGAGGAAATTGGGCATCTAAATTAAAGGTATAAAAACCCGGATGTCCTGTTGTACGGGTTGAAACGGTGGATAATAAATTGGATAACTGGCCAGTGCCCTCATCAAAGTTTTTGTAAATTTCCATTTCAATTTGAGTAGCTTCAGCCATGGCATAGGTACCAATTTGCTCCAGAAATAAATTCTCTGGGAGCTGATATTTTACCAAAGCATATGCAATATCAGAACCATATCCGATGCTTCCATAATTCCCCAGCTCATCATAAAGCAAAACCCTGCTATCGTCGTTATAATAATCGAAGGTGGGGAAATAGGCATTGTATTCTAAAAACGAACTGTCGTTATAACTTACGTAAACAAATCCACCTTCACCCCAGGCAGAGCCATAGGTGTTTTGGCAAATCCAGGCACCTGTTCCTCCTGCTGTAGCTTTGTTGTCGTCCCAGCCCACCACATTAAGTACATGATTAACATCATGATCTCCACCATAATAATAGGTATCGTTGGCATCGTTGAAAAAAGTACCTTCATAATATAATAGCGACCAAATAGATCCTACATCCATCACCAACTGCTTTATGGTTGCCATATCGCCGGGAGGATAACGGGAATCGCGGATAAAGAAGGCAGGTGCTTCGCCCACCGGACAATCTGTATTAGGAAGTGTTGTTCCACCCGGATAAGGGTCTTGTGCTTCCAAAAGCGGCCCCGACTGACGGGCAAAATAAGCGGTTGACATCCAGGCATTGCCATTGGTTGAACGACTATCGAAAAAACCATGACAGTATTTCAGGTTATTATCGGATAAATTGTAAAGCGGCTGTCCCAAAACCAACATTCTTGATTCTACTGTTGACATGGTAGAATAAGCCCAGCACCCGCCAGCACTCTGGCTTTTTACGGGAGGTAAAACTCCCAGATTTCGCAAATCGTAATAAGCGGGGAAATTCGTATTCGAATGCTTGTGGGCGGCATAACCCAGTTTTACCGGAAAGGGTAAACCACCAACATTTTCTGGGGCTTTATCATTTTGGTCTTGATTTTGAATAGCTTGATAAAAATCAGGATTCAATGGCTGAAGACTTACCTGAGGAAAAACAGGAGTAATAAAGAGTAATGGCAATAAAATTAAAAATGATAACAAAATACTCTTCATAATATATTAGTGATTGTGGTTACTCAAATTTAAGAATAAATCTTTAATCTGTGTATTGAACAAAATAAAAATTAACGTTAAAATCGTCGCTTGTGAACATCGAAGGTTTGTTGGTCGACGAATGATTTAATTTTTTGAGCTATTACACTAAATATCAGCAGATTGTTTTGTTCGAACCACCGTATAGCTACGGGTGTGCCCCTTGCAGCGTCGGCTAAGCGGATAAGGAGGGTAAACTTATAATGATGAAGCCACATGATGGCCCGCTTATCGTTATGCACAGCGCTGTCGAAAGCTGCAAACTGCGGAAACCCATTTTTAATAAGCCATTGAACACTGTTCTCTCCCCCCCTGATTGACTTGGCCAAAGCGGCAAGCTCCGGATATTTATTCTCCATAAGCCAGGTAAAAAACTGCTCTTTTCCGCTGATGGCTTCACCAAAGGCCAGCAAAATCTTGGTGGGATAGGTTTCTAAATGTCCGCGTTTCATGACTTGTTTGGTTAGCTAAAACGGTTGGGAAGGTCGGAAAATTTTTTGATTTTTCTCACAAAATGCTCAAAAACAATATTTCGCTGATAAACCTGGGTTACCGGTTTCTGACTTAGTTTCCGCCTTTTTTGGTAAAAATGACCCAAATGAAAATAGAAGGAAAAATGTGCTTTTATTACAGCCCAGGTATCGCGGCGGTTGCCATCGAGAAAAAACTTAATCCCCGCAACCCCGTCGAGCCAAAGCCTCCACAGAAAAATCTGAATCACCCTTTTCGATTCCGCATTTTTCAGGATGAGATAAAAATTATTGCGAAAGTTCAAATAGGTTTTTCGTGGATTGTTTTTGGGTAATGTTCCGCCACCCACATGATAAATCACCGATTTTGGCTCATAATATATCTGATAACCAGCATTTTTTGCTCGCCAGCAAAAATCTATCTCTTCCATATGAGCAAAAAAATCGTTGTCTAAACCACCCAGTTCATGAAAAACCTGCGCTCTCACAAACATACAAGCTCCTGTTGCCCAAAATACCTCCTGCCTATCGTCATATTGACCCAAATCTTCTTCGAGCTCCTGAAAAATTCTTCCCCTGCAAAAAGGATAGCCATATTTATCGATAAATCCGCCGCCTGCGCCAGCATATTCAAAATGAGTCTTTTGGTGCCACGAAAGAATTTTAGGCTGACAAGCAGCTATGTTTAACTGAGAATCCATCAGCGAAATGATGGGTTCAACCCAACCGCTTGTCACTTCTATATCGCTGTTGAGCAGCACATAATATTCGGCATCAATCAGTTGCAAAGCATCATTATAGCCTTTGGAATATCCCCCATTTTCAGCATTGATAATGATGCGGATTTGAGGATAATTGATTTTAAGAAAATCGATGGAATCGTCGGACGAGTTATTGTCGGCCACAACGATGCTGGCATAATCGGGGGAGTTTTGAACCACCGAAGGCAGAAAGTTTTCCAAAAACTTTTTACCATTCCAGTTCAGAATAACAATAGCAACTTTAACCTTCATATAAGAAAGGCTTAACCTTAGCGAGGATTGTTGTAAAGCTCGCCCGAACGCCCGTCGAAACGGTCGTTGGTGGGTGCATCGATAGATTCCAACTGGTTTCTTTTAAGATAAGTCTGCCAATGGGGGTTGTTGATTTCACCCACCACATTGCTGTGCAAAAGCGTATATCCATTGGGAACCAAATGCGGATTGTAGAAAACGAATTTTCCATCGCGCTGTTCGCCAATGGAGTAATAATGCCATATTTCATAGGGAACATTGTTCTCTCCCTGGCCACCTCCTGTATCAAACTCCTCATCGACAATGGTATTTGGTGGGCCATATTGCAGATAAATCCTTCCGCGATCGGTTTGATAGCCCCTTTGATATTTATTTCCGAAACTATTGTCGGCTTTTGTCAATTCAATCTGATAAGCTTTCCAGGCCAATTGGGGACTTGTAGCATCGCGCTGTTGCCAGAAATAAAAGAGATAATTTCTCTTGTAATTCTCTGAGCCTTCGCGAAGCAGATTTTTAATGGTGACGCGCTCGGTGGCATCGGCAATGGGGAAAATACTCTCAATTTGAATATTGAGCGAATCGGTGGAGAATGCGCTAACAAAGGTATTTTCGACAGGTTTTGTTGCCAGCAATTGATTATCCAATGGAATTTCGGGACGACTCACCTGAAACATGGTTTGGCGTGCTTCGATAAACTCGTTGCTTTTATTTCTGATTTCGACCACCACCTGATAATTTCCGCTGGGTAAGGAGCTGATATTGAATTGAGAAAGAATAACATTCACGGGACGGGCTTCCATTTTCTGGCGCAGGATCAGGCTATTTACCATTTGATTTCTTCCTACCGGCGAAACATAAGCGGTGGCTAAAAATTTCTCATTGGCACCAAAAGCCTTATCGGTATTGTAAATCTCGGAATAAAAGGTGAGCATGGTATCGGTTGAAGGGTAGAAATTAGATACATGGGGAACCATATCGTAACCGTTTTTGGTATTGGTTTTCCATTCTGTGCTTTTGGCGTATGAGCTAAGAAGCTCTATATCGCTGATTTGCACTTTGTTTCGGTTATAATCCAAATCTATCACAGCAAAAGCTTTGCTTGGTTTATCGTTGTTGTTGGCATCGCTGAATTCTATTTCGAGCTCATAATAACCTTTGGGCAGAAAAAACCGTTGTTGGTCATAAAAGAGAATATTGGTTGGATTGGTATCGTTGACCAAAGGGCTGTTTAATAGCGTTTTGCTAAACTCTTTGATGCTGTCGTTTTGTTTAAAAAGAAGCAGGAGATTCACCTGAGCCATGTATTTGCCATCAGGAGCCGATACTTTTTTCAGTCCGTTCAAATCCACGGAAAGATAGGTTTCGATATAAGGCCCCAGCTCGGGATTATAGAAACGGGCAAAGTTTAAACTGGCACTGAGATTCTGAGCCGACAAGAGCCAGGGGGCTAACAAGGTAAGACTCAACAGAAATATCTTCTTCATTTTACAAGTTTTTTAAAGGTAGAACTCAAACACATTGAAACCTCAAAAATAATAATAGTTGGGGAACTTTTTCAGGAAAAATTTGGGAGTGATTAGATGTAATGCTACCCGCGCTAATTTCCTAAGAATATTATATGAGCTATCAGCAACAAAACAGATGAAGTATGCATATAAAGACCTGGAGATTGACAATCAGAATTACTTATTGTGAAAGGAGTATTTTTGCCATTAAAATGAGATATTTGATTTTTCAAAGTATTCTGGAATTAAAACATTGTAAAGCTACTCAATAGAAATTTTATCATTATCCAATATGAAAAAAGCAAAACTAATATTCTATTCCTTAATTTTAAGCCTGGCAACCTTTGGGCAAACCGAAAAAACAGCGGAATTATTTCAGTTGATTTTAGAAAAGGATAGCCTCCTTTTCAATATTGGTTTCAACACCTGCGACATTCAACAATTTGAAATACTGGTGAGCGATGACTTTGAATTTTTCCACGACCAGGCTGGAATTACTCCTTCAAAAGCAGAGTTTATAGATGGCATTCAAAATGGGCTCTGTAAATTGCCTTATCAAGCCAAAAGAGTATTGAATCGGAATACAATGCAGGTTTTTCCCTTAGAGAAAAACGGAGTTTTATATGGAGCCATTCAAACCGGGGAGCATCAATTCTATGCCATTGAATCCGACAAGCCAGCCTATTTAACCAGCATTGCCAAATTCACTCATGTGTGGTTGCTCGAAAACGGGCAATGGAAATTGGCCAAAGGCCTGAGTTATGACCATCAAAATGTGGATGTGTCTACTGAATAAAGAAAAACATCAACCCTTAATAAAACTCCCTAACCCCCCAAAAAGAAAACCGCCAAAAACTAAAAAATCCTTTGTCGATTACAACAAAGGATTCTTTTTTGGCGGAGAAAGAGGGATTCGAACCCCCGGAAGTTTCACCTTCAACGGTTTTCAAGACCGCCGCATTAAACCGCTCTGCCATTTCTCCGGCGCGAAAATACATCATTTTTCTTATTTGGCAAGTTACCCGCAAAACTTTTTAAATTTTGGATGTATCAAGGTAAAAAATATACACTGCTCCTTTCACATTCCATTCATTATCTGTCATTTAATATCAATCTATTATTTCAAACGCTATCTCTGTCTGCTCCAAATTCATCTGAATACTATTGCAATTGCGAAATTTTAGTTGCAAAAAAGCGCTCTTCATCTTTCAAAAATTACCTAAAAATGAGTCGGCATGCATGTTTTTGATGGGAAAAACCAATCTAAAGAGCTTCCTTATTTGAGCATTCCCGGGGGGAATTTTAAGGGGTTTGATTAACATTTTCTGTTTAATAAGTTTTAACAGCCAACGAGCAAAAAGAGCTTCAGCAGATTTACATTTGTCCTAATTACACATAGAACAATGAATAATACTACAGACGAATCGATTTTAACAGCGCTGCTCAACCTTATTGATGATCCGGACCCGGAAGTATTTTCGCAGATTGAACATAAGGTTGTAGAAATTGGCTCCACAGCCCTGCCCTATCTTAAGCACGCGTCAACTGTAAACAAAGATGAGCTTTCGGATAAACGGATTAAAACGCTTTACCAAAAAATTCAGTTTAACAAAACTGAAGAAGCTCTTAAAAACTGGCTTTTGCAGGGTCAGCTGAATTTGCTCGATGCGGCCATCATTTTCACCTGCTTCCACTACCCCGAACTCGACGAGAAAATCATCAGAAAACAAGTGGAGAAAATTAAAAAGGATGTGTGGTTAGAACTTAGCGACGAATTTACAGCACTTGAAAAAATTCATATCCTCAATCATGTTCTGTTCGAAATCTACCACTTCAAAGGAAATAAAACCCATGTGCTTCATCACCAAAGCAGCCTGCTCAGCGATTTGATTGAAAAACGAAACGGGAGCTCTGTTATTTTGGCAATTCTATATCTGGAGATTGCCCAAAGCCTGGATTTACCTGTTCTTGGGGTTAATTTGCCTGAAAACTTTGTGCTGGCCTATACCAATTCCGACCGCATGTTGAGCGATAGCAAAGTGCTGTTCTATATCAATCCTTTTAATAAGGGAATCGTGTTTATGCGCGAAGATATCGAAAGCTTTATCAATCAGCTGAATCTTAAACCGAAAAAACAGTATTTCGAGCCCTGCGACAATATCACCATAGTGAAACGACTGGCCGAGGAACTCTTTCAATCGTACGATACCAGCGGCGAACATCACCACAAAGACAGCCTGAGAAAATTTTTAAAAATTTTAGGTTGATTTCTTTTTCAGCATAAGCTTGCCAAACGAAATTAGAATTACCCCTGTGATGGCCAGCAATCCACCCACCAATTGCATGGGCAAAGGAAAACGGCCAAAATAAATGTAGGCTCCTATAAGTACAAAAATACCTTTGGTGCTGCCCAAAATACTTACTCTACTCACTTCTAAGTATTTAAATGCATAATATCCTGCAATGGTTGTTAAAAACGGGCCTAAAATACTCCCGATAAAAATATTCCAAAAGGAATAATTGCTGATAACCCAGCTCTCTTTCAACAACAAAACCATTAAAACAGAAAATACCAGCAAATGCAAACTGCGGCTGGTGGCCAATAGCGTTGGACTGATTTTCTGAATACTTTTCTTGGCAATTATGGCACTCACCCCATAGAATAAAGCACTCAGAATCATATAATGCGACCCATGAATAAACATGGATTCAATTTTTGTCCCCCCCTGATAACTGATTACAAAAGCACCCGTCATGATGAGCCCTATGCCCAGAATCTCCCAAAAATTGTAACGATCCTTCAAGATGATGGTGCCCAGAATGGTTATAAAAACGGGATTGAAATAGCTCAGAAACGAAACCACCGCGGGATTGGGAATGGCTTGAATGGCCAGAAAGAAAAAGGTGGTTCCTCCGGTTTCGAGCAATCCGAGTACAACAAGAATCAGAATATTCCGCTTTGGCTGAGATTTGATTTCGCCCAGTTGACGGGTTTTTATGGAATACAACAAATTCCACAGTAAGCCCATGGCGAACCAGTAAACTCCAAAAACCGCAACCGGAGTGGTTTCGAGAGCTGCCTTGCTAAAAATATAAACATTCGAAGTAGCCAAAACCGATAGAAAAGCGAAGAAATACCCTTTGGCACGTTGGTTAAGAATCATGTGTTTGGTTTAGCGGGCAAAATTAGTATTAATGTTCGAAAGACGATGGGTATATCAAAATTCAATTTTGAGAATAATCAGGAACTACCGGCTTTGCAATGACATAAAAAAGCCCCTTCACCAACCGATGAAGAGGCCATACATGTCAAACAAAATCAAAATGTTATATCAATTCCAGGTCTTTGAGACAGGAATAAATGACATTGAAGGTATTCTCGATATCGTGATCGAGTCCTACGGAAAATCTTACGAGTCCTGGCGACATACCCATTTCAGCCTGAACATCATCGGGAACTTCGCTGCTGGTGGATTTACCCGAATTGCTGAACAGGGTTTTGAAATAACCCAGACTCACCGCGTGGTAACCCACTCCCCTTATTTGCATCATTTCCATCAATTTGCTGGCTCTTTCCACAGTTTCCATATCAATGGCAATCATTCCACCATAACCAAACTCCGGATTGCGCATGGAATTCATTAACTCGTGGTCTTTGTGGTCGGGCAAACCGGGATAGTTAAATTTCAAGCCTATTTCTTTGAATTTTTTAGCCAGATACATGGCATTTTTGCTGTGCTGCATCAAACGAATGTGAAGTGTATGCAGGTTTTTAAGGATTCCTGAGGAGCGCAATGGATCTAAAACCGGCCCTAAAAGCATGGCGGTTCCACTGTTTACATCGCTTATGGCATTGATAAACTCACCCTTGGCACAAATGGCTCCGGCCACTAAATCGTTTTTACCATTGATAAACTTGGTCATGGAGTACACCACAATGTCGGCTCCCAACAGGTAGGGAGAAAAAATCATAGGCGTAAAAGTATTGTCAACCACTAATTGAACACCGTGCTTTTTAGATATTTCGCTCAGCCTTGGCATGTCGGAAATCTGAAGCATGGGATTGGTCATGCTTTCGGTATAAATGACTTTGGTGTTTGGTTTAATGGCAGCTTCAACCGCCTTTAAATCAGATATATTAACAAAAGTTACGTCGATGTTGAATTTGGGCAAATAGTTCTTTAAAAAAGCATAGGTTCCGCCATAAGTGGTTACGCTGGTAACTATATGATCGCCCGAGTTACACAACTGCAATAGCACCGTGGTAATAGCGGCCATTCCACTGCCTGTTACCCATGCGGCTTCGGTGCCTTCCATGGCAGCCAATGCGTCGGATAAATACTTATTGCTTGGATTCCAGTGGCGGGAATATAAAAAACACCCCTGAGTTTCGCCATGAAAAGTATCGACCATGGATTGAGCACTCATAAAAGTGAATGTGCTGCTGTCGGTTATAGAAGGGTTTACATCGCCAAATTCGCCAAATTGCTCAAGGCGCTGAATATTGGTTGCCGGATCAAATTTCTTGGAAGTCATCATAAATATTTTTAAAAATTGATAGAGCAAAAATAAATTATGAAAGCACAATTGTCAAATAATCTAAATTCTTTAATCATTTAAGTGTATTTTAGTTTAATTTTGAAACCATAATCTGCATTTTTATTGAATTATTTAAATAAATAACGAAAAATGAGCCCAAAAACCTTTCAAATTGATTTAACCGACAAAACAATCCTGGATATTTTAATTAAAGATGCCCGAACTCCCATCACGCTCATTGCGCGAAAAGTGAAAATATCGGGAGCTGCCATTCATCAACGGCTAAAAAAACTCGCCGAAGCCAAGGTAGTCACAGGCTCCAAATATTGCATCTCCCCTCAGGGGTTGGGCTATCAAACTCTGGCTTTTGTGGGCATTCAGGTGAATCTAACCACCGAAAAAACCCATAACGAAGTGTTTGAGCGGATTGTAAATATTCCCGAAGTAGTTGAATGCCACTCCATTACTGGCAAGTACTCGTACATGCTAAAAATCTATGCCCGCAGCAACGAGCATTTGAAGCGCATATTGGTCGAAAAAATTCAGTCCATCCGCGAAGTCACCTCCACCGAGACCTTTCTTTCGCTCGAAGAGGGTTTTAACCGTTCGTTGCCCATCGAAACTTCCTTTTAATTAGATTTAAAATTCGATTCACTGACATTTCACGGAGTGCATTTTAATAGAAAACCCATCAGCGGGTTTTTATTAACTTTGCCAAAAAAATTGCATGGAAACCATTGATGTAAATATTTCGTCAGAAATAGGGAATCTGAGAGCTGTTATTCTGCACTCACCCGGCAGTGAGGTAGAAAATATGACACCTCAAAATGCCCAACGTGCCCTTTACTCCGATATTTTGAATTTAACCGTGGCCTCGCGGGAATATTCTGACTTTAAGAGTGTTCTTCAAAAGCTCACCAAAACTTTTGAAGTGAAGGATTTGCTCGAAGACATTTTAACCGACGAACGACTCAAAGTAACGCTTCTGAAGCGCATTTTAAAGAGCGAGAATATTGAGCGTTACGAGCGCCACATCATAAACCTGGATCATAAAGAAATAGCCCGAAAACTGATTGAAGGGGGCGAAATGGTGGTGAATAACCTCACCAAGTTTCTCGATCCGGACAGGTTTACACTCAAACCACTTCACAATTTTTTTTTCATGCGCGATGCCTCCATCACCGTGAATAAAAGAGTGCTTATTTCGCAAATGGCCAATCAGGTGCGCGAGCGCGAAGCCATTATTATGGAGAGCATTTTCGATTTCCATCCCCGTTTTCGAACAGAAACTGTTCTTCCCCAAAACATTGCACGCAGCATGAACAATCTCACCATAGAAGGTGGCGATGTGCTGGTGGTGCGGAAAGACATTCTTTTGGTGGGTTTGAGCAGCCGAACCACCACACAGGGAATCGATTTCATTATCGAGTGTTTTAAAAATACTCAGGAGAGAAAGCATATCATAGTTCAGGAGCTTCCTCATACTCCGGAATCATTCATCCATCTCGACATGACCTTTACCTTTCTCGATGTGGATAAATGCATGATTTACGAGCCCGTAATTATGCAGGCCAATCGTTTCCGCACCATTCTCATCACCATCGACCACGGCAAAGTGGAAGTGATTAAGGAGGTGATTAATATTTTTGATGGACTCAAAATGCTTGGAATGGACATGAAACCAATTATTTGCGGAGGCAAAACCGACCATTATATTCAGGAGCGGGAACAATGGCATAGCGGCACCAATTTCTTTGCTTTGGGCCCGGGAAAAGTGATTGGCTATGGCCGAAACGAGTATACCATAGAACAACTTAACCAGAATGGCTTTGAAGTGATTAGTGCCAGCGATGTGGTTGCTGGAAAACAAAATCCCAACGATTATAAGAGCTATGTTATTACCATTGAAGGAAGCGAACTGGCCCGTGGTGGTGGTGGCGCCCGCTGTATGACCATGCCCATTTGGCGCGATGAAGTAAACTGGCCCCAATAACATGAAAGGAAAACTCTACTTACTTCCGAACACTTTGGGCGACAGCGAACTAAACCATGTTTTGCCCGCCGAAAACCTGATTATTATCAGCAAGCTGAAGTATTATATAGTGGAGGAACTGAAAAATGCCCGCCGTTTTCTAAGTCAGGCCGGATGGAAAGGAAGAATGGAGGAGCTTCAGTTTTTCGAGCTGAACGAGCACAGTAAGACCGGAGATTTTGAGAATTATCTGGAAATGATATTTCAGGGACACGATATGGGCTTGCTCAGCGATGCAGGCCTGCCCTGTGTGGCCGACCCCGGCGCTCAGATAGTGGAACTGGCTCAATCCAAAGGCATTGCAGTGGTTCCCCTTGTTGGCCCATCGTCCATTTTTCTCTCGCTCATGGCCAGCGGTTTTAACGGACAGAATTTTGCTTTTTTGGGCTATTTGCCCCGCGAAAGGAAAGAAAGGGAAATGGCCTTGAAAGACCTGGAAAAACGGATTTATCAGCAAAACCAAACGCAGATATTCATCGAAACTCCCTACCGGAATATTCAAATGTTCGAGAGCATTCTCCACACCTGCTCCAGCCACTCCAAACTCTGTGTTGCCAGCAATATCACTTTGCCTGACGAGTCTATAATCACAAAAACCATTGCCGACTGGAAAAAATTAGGTCACTCTCCCGAAATCCACAAGCGGAATACTGTCTTTCTCCTTTATAAATAACTCCATATTCTGAAATGAAAAAAAGGCTAAACCTACACGATTTAGCCTCTTCAAAATGCTATTTCCTACTTTTTTAGTGATGATGACCGTGGGGTCCATGTACGTGACCATGATCCAGCTCTTCGTCAGAAGCCTCACGAACATCAATTATTTCGCCGGTGAAAAACAAATTAACGCCAGCCAGCGGATGATTAAAATCCATAACAACCACATTTTCTTTGATTTCTTTCACCACGCCATTAAGATGATGTCCCTGATCGTTTTGCATGGGAATGGTAGCGCCTATTTGCAGAATTTCATCATCAATTTCGCCATCCACTAAAAAGATTTCTTTTTCGAGTTCCACAATGGCATCGGGGTTAAAACCACCGTAACCTTCGCTGCTATCCACTGCGAAACTGTAGCGATCGCCGGGTTCGAGGCCCAGTAAATTCTCTTCAAATTTAGGAATCAGAGAACCAGCTCCAAACAAAACCACAAAAGGTCTGTCGGGGGTTACTTCCTGAATAAGATTTCCATGTACATCGTTCTCACTGAGAATATAAGTCATTGAAACCACTGTATTGGGTGCAATTTTCATATTTAATAGAATTAAATTTCAAGGTAACCCGCATGTAAGAAACCCTATTCAGTTGCCACGAACATGCTCGCAAAACATCTTTTGGAATTTTTTTGCAAATGTAGAAATATTAAGATAGTTGTGTAATGCAATTTTAGTTTACAATCACCATTTTCCATCGTATTAAAAATAATGTTAAATCGAAAAAGCCAATGCAACTTTTATCCATTTTTGTGGTTCTTTATTAGAAATATTAATCTCATTTTATGTTAACACGAAGACTACAAATTTTTTCTGCATTAATTATTGTATTTGGCTTATTATCAGTTAATTCTTCCTATGCTGACCAACCAGTAGAACCACAGAAAAAAATGTGGGCTATGTCGGTTTTAGGGCAAAAGGCGCCTCAGATTGAGGTGGAAGGCTGGATTCAGGAACCCGGCAATATGAAAGGGAAATATGTCCTGGTAGATATATGGGCAACCTGGTGCGGACCTTGCCGCAAATCGATTCCGGAACTCAACGAGTGGCAGGAGGAATTTAAAGACAAATTGGTTATTGTGGGCATCAGCAACGAACCATTGGAAAAAGTTGAACCCTTTGCCAAAGAAAACATTAAGTATCCCAATGGCTTCGACACCCAGGCACGAGTTAAGAACGCTCTTAAAGTTACCGGCATTCCCCACGTGATTCTCATCAATCCACAGGGCATTGTGATTTGGGAAGGATTTCCAAAATTGCCAGGCTATGAGTTAACCAAGGAGGAACTGAAGAAACTTCTCAAGTAATATTCCGATGGACGGTAAAATACGTTGCCACTGGGCTGGGAATGATCCCCTTTACCAGAAATACCATGACGAAGAATGGGGAAATCCGGTTTATGAGGATGATAAACTATTTGAGTTCCTGCTTTTAGAAACCTTTCAGGCTGGATTGAGCTGGATTACCATCCTCCGCAAAAGAGAAAATTTCAGGCAGGTCTTTGATGATTTCGATTATCGAAAGATTGCCCAATATGGCGAAGCCAAAATTGATGAATTGCTCCTCAACAGTGGTATTATCAGAAACCGACTCAAGATTTTGGCTGCCGTTTCCAATGCTCAGGCTTTTCAAAAGGTTCAGCAGGAATTTGGGAGTTTTAGCAACTATTTCTGGGGTTTTACGAACCATCAACCCGTCATCAACCACTTTGCAACATTTACTGAATTACCCGCCACCACTCCCCTATCCGACACCATAAGCCGCGACATGAAAAAACGGGGTTTTAAATTTGTGGGAAGTACAGTGATTTATGCACACATGCAAGCCTGCGGCATGGTGAACGACCATATAACCACCTGCTGGCGAAGACAAAGCAATTTGTAGGTTAAACCTTTTTTCCTTCATACATCCATTAACAAAGCAAATTGAAAACTCTAAATTTGCGTTAAATGGAATATTTTCCCCATCATTTGCTATCTTTGGTTTTGCAATTTTATTGCACCCTGCCTGGATTTACAATAGTCCAGCTCAATTTCTTTTTATAATCAATTAATAATCAAAGCAAATGAAACTTTATAGCATACCCACAGGAAATTTAAAGCTCGATGGTGGTGCCATGTTTGGGGTGGTTCCAAAATCATTATGGTCAAAGCAATATCCCGCCGACGAAAACAATATGTGCAATTGGGCCATGCGCTGCCTTTTGGTGGTTGATGGTGACAGAAAAATATTGATAGACAATGGCATAGGCTCAAAGCAAGATGAGAAATTTCTGAAACATTTCTTTTTGAATGGTGATGACAGTTTGGAATCATCCCTCGCAAAACATGGTTTTACCAAAGACGATATCACCGATATGGTTCTTACTCATCTACATTTTGACCATACCGGCGGAAGCATAGAATGGAACGAGGATAAAAGCGATTATGTTCCAGCTTTTAAAAATGCCACCTACTGGGTGAGCCGCGCACAGTGGAAATGGGCCACAGAGCCCAATAACCGTGAAAAAGCCAGCTATCTGAGCGAAAATATTTATCCCATGGAGAAAAGCGGTCAGCTCAGAATCATTGATGAAGAAGGCGAGCTTTTCCCGGGTTTTCGTGTAAAGATTTATAATGGTCACACCGACGGTCAAATAATTCCACATATTAAATACAAAGACCGAACAGTGGTTTATATGGCCGATTTATTGCCCAGCACGGTGCATGTGCCCATTCCATGGGTGATGGCCTACGATACCCGCCCTCTTCTCACATTAAAAGAGAAAGAAGAATTTTATAAAGATGCCATTGCCCAGGAATATATACTGTTTTTTGAGCATGATTTGTATCATGAATGTTGCACCATCGAAGAAACTCCCAAGGGCCCTAAAGTGAAAGAAACCTTTACTTTAGCCTCTGTTTAATCCTTGTTAACTGGTTAAAAACTGGTAAACAAATACCGGTTTTTCCTGAGTCAGAGAAACTCTGAAATGTGGAAAAGCCGCAATATTCCTAACATTTATACCTACCTTTGCGGGGTACCTAAATTAAAACAACAGGCTATGGAAAATATTAACTGGAGTGAGTTACCTTTTGGATATTACAAAACAAATTATAACGTCCGTTGCTATAATAAAAATGGCAAATGGGGGGCAATGGAAATATCTTCTTCGGAATATATTAGTGTTCACATGGCGGCATCCGGTCTACATTATGGTCAGGAGGCATTCGAAGGATTAAAGGCATTCCGTGGTGTTGATGGTAAAGTAAGATTGTTTCGGTGGGAAGAAAACGCGCTTCGTATGAGAAACTCAGCTATTGGAGTTATGATGGCCGAAGTTCCTGATGAAAAGTTTAAGGAAATGATTTTCAAGGTCATTGAGTTAAATCAGGAGTTTATTCCTCCTTATGGAACTGGCGCGGCGCTTTATTTACGTCCGTTGCTTTTTGGTTCCGGTCCACAAGTGGGTGTTAAACCCGCCACCGAATATATGTTTGTGGTATTTGTAACTCCTGTGGGTCCCTATTTTAAAGAAGGATTTAAACCCGTTGACATACAACTTGTGAGAGATTATGACCGTGCTGCTCCACTTGGAACAGGTCATATAAAAGTGGGTGGAAACTATGCTGCATCGCTTCGGCCTGCCGACAGAGCCCACAAAGAAGGCTTTGCCTCGGTAATTTTCTTAGATGCCAAGGAGAAAAAATTCATTGACGAAGCTGGTCCAGCCAATTTCTTTGGAATTAAAGGAAATGCTTATATCACCCCCGATTCGGGAACAATTTTACCATCGATTACCAATATGTGCCTCAGACAAATGGCGGAGGATTTAGGATTGTCAGTTGAAAGAAGACACGTTGCAGTGGAAGAATTGGAAACCTTCGACGAAGCAGGTGCTTGTGGAACAGCTGCCATCATCTCGCCCATTGGCAAAATAGTGGATCGCGAATTGAATAAAACCTACGAGTTTTCTAAAGATGGCAAACCCGGATTCTGGACTACCAAACTCTATGAAAGGCTCAGAGCCATTCAGTTGGGCGAAGTGGAAGATACTCATGGATGGAATACCATTGTAGAATTATAACAAGCAATATCATAAAACAAAAAAGGCTTTTTCTCATCGAAAAAGCCTTTTTTGTTTTTAACCCTGATGGTCGCGGTGGAACCATTGAAGGCGTTTCTCCAAATCACCAAACTGTTCTTTTTTCACCAAAGAAACACAGGCACGGATTCCTTCAAATCGTTCGCTTCCGGTGATGGCCAGCGAGATGGCACTAATGCCATAATAGATGAGTTCGTTGAGCAGTTCAACCCCCGAAAATCCGTTATAGGCAAAGGTGAAATAGAATCCATCGGCAATGGGGTTGTCTTCATCTTTATCATAAACAATGTTGAATCCGTTATCTAAAAATATTTTCTTCATGATTTTGGCTTTTTCCCCGTAGACTTTCACATCGTCGCGAAAATGATATTCACCGCTATTGACCGCTTTCAAAATTCCATAGAGACCATATTGTGCCGAGTGGCTGGTTCCTGAGCTTAGCGGATACATGGTTCCGAAAATCATGGAATAACCAAAGCTGGCATTGGCGTAATAATTTTTCAGATTCTCATATTTTCTGTTGTACAAATTATCGGATATGGCCATGATACCAATCCTTTCGCCCGCGTAGCTAAAGCTTTTGGAGCTGGAGATGAACAGGATATAATTATCGGTAAATTTTGCAACGGTGGGTTGGTAAGGAGGCTCACCCACTTTACTGTAATCCTTGCGGAAATCCATGGCAAAATAGGCTAAATCTTCCATAATTACGATATCGTATTTAGTGGCAAGTTCCCCTATAATAGCCAATTCCTTATCGGTGAAGCAAATCCAGCTTGGGTTGTTGGGATTTGAATATAAAACCGAGTGGATATTTCCCTTGGAGAAATATTCTTCCAGTTTCTGGCGCAACTTATCACCGCGGTAATTGTACACATCGAACGATTCAAATTTCAACCCCAATACTTTATGCTGGGTTTGTGTACCGGAAAACCGGGATCGATAAACAAGGTGGTGTCTCTGTCTTTATGAATGCGAGACAAGAGCATAAATGCAGCAAATCCGCCTTGCATACTCCCCACCGTTGGAATACAACCTTCGGGTTGAATCTGGATATCGAGAAAGTTTTTGACAAAAATACTGATTTCGTTTTTCAGCACAGGAATTCCCTGTATATCAGGATAAATGGCTGCTACGCCATCTTCCAGAGCCTTGATTTGCGCCGCAACTCCAAACTGAGAAGCGGGAAGTCCGGGGATGCCCATTTCCATGCGGATATAGGATTCGCCTGTGGCTTTCTCAATATTGTCTACCAAACGTTTTATCTCGCGAATGGAAGAGGAACCCACTTGCTCCAGGCCACTTTCCTCAATTTTTTGCTTTACTATTTCGTAGTTAATGGGTGTGTTTTTCATAGTGTCGACTTTTTAGGATGAATAATTTTTATTTAGTTGGCAACATGAAGTATCTTTCGATACCCCATTTACTATTTTATCATTTTTTTAGTTTTAACTCTTCTTTTTCATTCCGGCAACGGCCAATATGGTTCCCAGTGCAATGCCCAAAACCGCTGCAAAGAGCACCTGAAAATCGGCAGGTAGCAAAAATGTAATGGTATGGGCAGGTATCCAGAAAAATGGAATGGTTTTCTTAAAAACAAAATTCCACTGAACGTTCCAATCTAAATTTACAAAATGTTTTCGGAACAAAATAGGGGTTAAAAACCCTTTTAATGTTCCGCCATTGCTGATGATGTGCATATCTGTAATCTTATGCAGAGTCATCATAACCGGTGCATAAATCAGGTTCATGGCAGCGCTGATGCAAAAAGCCACCCAGATTTTGGCTGGAGAAAGTCCACCCTGAATGATGGCTGTGGCATCAGCGTATCCCATATAGTTGAGAAAAACAGGCACTCCGCTGGTAAAAACAACGAAAGCAAATTTTATGGTCAACCCCAAAAACCCCCACACAATGGCTCTTGGCAGAATTCCGAATCCTTTGTAATAATATTTGCCCGATCGTATGCGAAGGCCAATCATTTCGCCCATGGTGGCCAGGATGGCAAACTTGATAAAACTCATCACCATTCCGTGGCTTTGATTCATACTGATATAGCTTTCATAAGCTTCAGTGCTCACAAAAAAGGGCAAGAAAAGTACTGCCACGAATAGAATGAAAATGATATCTTGTTTTCTCATAGACCGTTTGCTACATTGCAAAGGTCAGAAAACTTTAGTTGATAACGAATACGAGGAATACCCAAAAACAAAGCACAAGTTAGGTTTTCGGTAGCTTTGAAGCGAATCAACAATTTAAATCATGGTCTACTCCACCACAAACTCATCCACCATAAAAGCGGGGTTTTTATTTGTCTCGGTGGGTTGAACGGGCTGAATAGTCATTTTGACAAATCGGAATTTCCTGTCAGCAAAAGGGGCACGAAACTCGCAAACCTGTTGCTTCCGGTCTTTTATTTCGCTCATTGAACCCTCAATCGGCTCGTAATTCTGGCCATCTGCACTCACAAAAACCTGAATTTGAGCGGGTAAGAAGAAACCATTCTCCGCATCTTTCAGAAAGTTCATTTTTAATTCGCTTGCCAGAACAATATTTTCCATATCGAGAACCAACTCCACCTCCTGATTGTAATAAGCCTGCCAATGGTCGTCGCCATAGTTTTGAGTTCCAATGTAACCATCGGTTAGTGCACCCTTTCCGCCAGCTGAATACCAATCGGCAACCTGACCTTTTACAGTGACCTTTTTACCCAATGCTTTATGTTTTGCTGTTATTTTTTTTCGAAAATAATCGTCGTCGGGGCGTTGGCACATTTCGGTTTGCATGAGCGGCCTGATTTTATAAACCGGATTTAAATCGGTTTGCTTCTTTGAAATGGGAGCCATTCGCACTGCATAACAATAATCACCGGGATAGAGCGTATACTCAGGATGAGCACGGCTCCACCAGCTATCGTCGCCGGCAACTCCCGTTTGTCTGAAATCCATATCCACAACAACATAATCGCCGGGAGAAATATGGCTGGTGTGCTTGTTTTTCTTTTTATCGGGCTGATCGAAATCAAACTCCCTAAAGTTCAGTGCACTAAAGTCGAAATCGGGGAAGCCGGAAATGAGCACGCCAACGCGGTCGTTTCTCAGGGCAGCCCAGCGCACATCGGTTCTGTTTCCATTTTCCTGCGGGCGAATATAGGGTTCGTAAAGACTCTTGGGGTCTGATTGATAGATTCCAAATCTGGAGCCTGTTTTCCTGTCCCAATAGTTTTCGTTGGGTCCGCGGCCATACCAGGTCACATCGTCAAAATCTGTTTTCAGCTCCATGCTTAACCCCCATTTTGGCAATTCAGGCAAGTCGATGGATTGATTAAATTTCAGATTCTGTTGCAGATACAACTCCCCATTGGCAGTAATGGTGTATTGCATTTGCAGCTCTCCGGCATTTCCGGGCAGCTCATAAATATTCTTTATTTGAAACTCATGTTTCGAAATGCTGCGGGTATTTGATTCCTTTAAAACCAGCTTTTCGGGAACATTTCGCCAATATCCTGCACGGGCAGGAAAACCATTTCCAAAATCATTATCGGTCATCCCGCGCCAAAAATTTGGACGTGGCCCCAGGGATTCATTGAGCAATTCTTCCCCTTCAACCTTCCAACTGCTGAGATAACCCGTTTTTTTATTAAAAATAAACTGCGATGGAGTGGCAGCAATTTGAATAGAACTATCGTTGATATTGATTGTTATGGGCGGAAATGATTTCAAATTTGAGAAAGAAAATCCACGCATACTTGGCATTTCGAACTGCTCCCAGGCCACTTCGTGCTCAGCAGGAACCAATCCGTTTTGCTGTTTTTGCTTTGCCGAAATGGTGAGAAAATATTCCACGTTCTGCTCGGTTAACACCTCGTTGAGCGGTATTTTAAAAATCACCGAATCGCCTGGACCACCAGCGAACATATCTAACCGCCCATTCATAATTTCTCTTCCATCCTGAATTATCTCCCAATCAAAGTAGAATTCATTGAGATTGCGGTAGTTATAATTGTTGAAGATTTTTACCGAGTTGCCTGTTTGTTTAAACTTAATGTATTGGTAAACTTTCTTCACTTCGTACAATCCAGGTTTTGGAGTACGGTCGGGATAAACAAGTCCGTTGAGACAGAAATTATTGTCGCTGGGGATGGTATCTGTTCCATAGTCTCCACCAAAGGCATAGTATTTCCGGCCATCGGCAGTGGTTTTCTCAAATCCCTGATCCACCCAATCCCAAATAAATCCACCTTGCAAATGCGGCTCCGATTCGATTAAATCCCAGTATTCTTTAAAATTCCCAGTGGAATTTCCCATGGCGTGGGCATATTCGCACATAATTAATGGGCGGTAATGTTCCCGACTTACATATTCTTTCAGATGATTGATGGAAGGATACATGGGGCAAACAATATCGGTGGCCGAGTCTTCGCCAGCACGCTCATAGTGAACGGGTCTGTAAGGATCAATCTGATGCATCAGTTTGGAAGCCTTGATAAAGTTAACCCCAAAACCTGCTTCATTTCCCATGGACCAGATGATAACCGATGGATGATTCTTGTCGCGCTCCATCATTCGTTCAATCCTGTCGAGATGGGGCAATTCCCAATCGGGATTATTGCCAAGTGTCCGGTCAGGGTTGTAACCCATGCCATGGCTTTCGATATTGGCTTCGTCGATGAGATAAATGCCGTATTTGTCGCAGAGGGAATACCAGTAAGGATCGTTGGGGTAGTGGCTGGTTCGCACTGCGTTGATATTGAACTTCTTGAGCAGCTCGATATCTTTGAGCATACTTTCTTTACTAATGACGTGGCCGGTAATAGGATCGTGCTCGTGTCGGTTGGTACCTTTGAGCAGAATGGCTTTCCCGTTGACGAGCAGCTGACTGTTTTTAATCTCCACTTCTCTGAAACCGAATTGAGAACTCACAACTTCCATTGGATAAATTCCATATTTGAGCTCCAAAACAATTTCATAGAGATTTGGTGTCTCGTCCGACCACAAATCGGGGGCAGAAATTTCCAACTGCTTTTTAACCTGTGTTTTTTGTCCCGGATCGAAATGCTTTCCGCTGAGAATTGTTTTTCTGATTTGCTCGCCATTTCTAAAAATGCGGACAATAATCATTGATTCCTTATAGAATTTAGTGCTGCGGTTTTCCAAATCGATGGTTAAGTCCAGATAACCCACTGAATAGTCATCGTTTAGTGAAGGGCGTACTTCAAAATCTTCGACAAAAATGGGCGAACGGGCCACCAGGTACACATCGCGCTCAATCCCGCTGATTCTCCAAAAATCCTGACACTCCAGATAGCTTCCATCGCTCCATCTATAAACCTCCACAGCCACACTATTTTTCCCAACTTTAACATATTTGGTAATATCGAATTCGGCGGGAAGTTTGCTATCCTCACTATAACCCACCTTTTCACCGTTAACCCATAGGTAAAATGCAGATTTAACAGCCCCAAAATGAATGAACACACTCTTTTTAATCCACGAGCTATCTACTTCAAATTCACGATAATAACTTCCAATGGGGTTGTATTTTCGGGGGACAATGGGTGGAACAGGATTTTTTGTCCATTCGTAGGGAATATTTACATAGATGGGCACATCGTAGCCTTGCAATTCCCAATTTGATGGCACAGGAATTGTCTTCCAGTCAGTGCGGTTAAAATCGGGTTTATAGAAATCAACAGGCCGCGATTCCTGGTTTTTACTCCAATGAAACAACCATTCACCATTGAGCGATTTGACCATTTTCGACTCATCAGGCGATAAACTCAATGCCTGTTCTACTGTTTCGTAGGGATAAAATGTGGCATGAGTTTTTTCTTTGTTTATCTGAACTACTTTTGGATTCTCCCAATCGGGAATAGCTTGTGAAAAACTTGTCAAAAATCCATTAGCCAAAAAGAAAAGAGCCAAATACTGAATTGATTTCATGGGTGATAATTATTAATGTTCTACTAAAAAGCTTACTTTATAAATGAGCAAATCTGCTTGAAAACAACGGTTAACAAGCAGATTTACAAACTATTTTAATATTTTTTTCCATTAACGGTGAAATGAGCGGATATATTCATCGAGCTCTTCTATTGATGATTCGAAGGTGAAGGCATTGTTTACTTTATAATAGTTACCATAATCCAAAGTATATCCATAGGCATATTTGGCCAGCTCGAGTTTGGTGTCTTCAAAAGTGAATATTTCCATTAACTCCATTACCTGAGAACTAAGGAGGCAATTGCTATCGATGATTTGTTTTGCCATTTTTAGCTGGCTGTCGCTGAAGCTTTTATCGGCAATACTTCTTTTGGCATCGGCAAAATCGCGTTGCGACATGGGATAAGGACAACCATAAGGGCCACTATAACCTGGAAGCACATAAGTTGTGGTGGGTTGCCCCCCATAATTTCCTGTCTGACTGCTGGTTGTGGTGGTAACAGTGTGCGATTCGGTATAGGTGGTTCCTGTATTTCCGCCGGCATTCACATTCACATTCATGTTCACTCCTCCCATATTCACATTCATATTCACATTTTCATTTCCATAAGGATCGCCAACCACAGTTGTTTGTGTGGTGGTATGTGTTACTGAAGTTTCAACAGCAGGTGTAGTTGTATACATTACTACTTGTTGCGATGGAAGTCTTGGTGGAGCCTGGTCTATGGGCACCGCATTAAAAAACCTGAGGGTATATTCACCTTTTTTGTTTTGAATGATGCGGTAAGTAGCCTGAGTGTATGCCTCCTGAAAATAGATTGTTTTATCTAAATCAGGAATGTTGGGGTTGGCAAACAGGATTTTAACCTTATAGCTTGGAGCTATCAAATCGGTTATTAATACATTGGTTTCGGGTTGCGAATTCTGCAATATTCCATTAAGAACCACCGAAAATCGCTCACCATCTTCTGTAAACAGGATTAAATTCGATGACTGAGCCCATGAAAAAGCACTAATAATAGTGAAACTGAATAGGATAAAAAGTTTTTTCATATGATGTTGTTTTTGATTTATTAAAATTCACCAACACGTTTGTTCATTGGACAAGTTTGCTGGTTCTTGTGATTAAATTTCAATAATGATGCCAAAAATTTCGGGGAGGAATATTGCTGCAAATTTACTTTTTTATCAATCTGATGACCTCACCGATGATGAGAACCGGGGAAGTACCGAAAATGATGATTAACCAGTCTTTTAGCTCAATGGGAACTGTTCTGAACACTTCACCGCCAAATTCAACAATAAGTATTTGACCTATCAGGATAATAATGGCCACAAAAATAAATCCTTTGCTGTTTCCCAGGTTTCTGAAGGCGGATTTTCCGGTTGCATAAGCCTTGGCGTTGAACAGGTTCCAAAATTGAAGCATTACAAAAATGGTAAAAAACCGTGATAGATCGTAGGGGCTGATGGCTCCATTTTCGGAAAAAACGTAAAGCAAAGTCATAAGAATCGCTACAAATAATAATCCGGCAAACAGAATATGAAAACGCATGGCCTTAGTGATGATGAAGGCTTCGTTTTTTCGGGGTTTGTCGTGCATCACTCCCCAATTGGGAGGTAATGATGCCAAAGCACCAGCGGCAAACGTATCCATAATCAGGTTAACCCAGAGCATTTGCGTTACTGTTAACGGCAATTCATGACCAAAAATGGATCCCAGCAATACCAGCAAGAGAGCCGATACGTTGATGGTGAGTTGAAAAAGAATGAACCGCTGAATATTTTGATACAGGTTTCTCCCCCACATCACTGCCGTAGCAATGCTATTGAAGGAATCATCAAGCAGGGTGATGTCGCTGGCTTCCTTGGCTACTGATGTTCCGGAACCCATACTCAATCCCACATGTGCATAGTTAAGCGCGGGCGCATCGTTGGTACCATCGCCGGTTACGGCAACAATGGAACCGTTTTTTTGCAGAAGTTGTACCAGTCGCTGTTTATCGGTGGGGCGGGCGCGGCACATAATTTTCAAATGCTTCACCCTTTCCTGAGCTTCGGCATCGGTAAGAGCACCGAAATCAATGCCGGTGATGATGTTGATGTCGGTATCTTTTTCTCCCCAGATTCCTATTTGTCTTCCAATCTCCTTGGCAGTTCCGGGGGTGTCGCCGGTGACAATCTTTACATCGATTCCAGCCCGTCCACAAGTATCCACTGCAGCAGGAACATCTGCTCTGATGGGATCGGAAATGGCTACAATGCCGAGATAAGTTAAATGAGAATTAATGAGCTGTCCGTCTTGAATTCTTGGTTTGTCATCTTCAATAATTTCATAGGCAAAGCCCAAGGTCCTCATGGCCTGGTTCTGATATTGAAGGAGCAAATCGTTGATTATAGGAGTAGCTGCTGACGGAGATTTATCACCGTCGGCATAGCGAACCTTCTCCGATCTGTGAAGCACTATTTCTGGAGCTCCTTTAACATAGAGCACTTTCTTGCCCAACAAGGGTGATTGAACCAGAGTGGCCATGAATTTCCTTTCGGTGGAGAAAGTTAACTGGTCAATTACTTCAGTTTTTTGGCGTATTTCAAGATAGTCAATATCGTTTTTATAAAGCCAAAGCAATAGGGCCGCTTCGGTGGGATTTCCCAGAGTTTTTACTTTGGCAGCATCAGAAAAATCGAGATAAGCCGTGGAGTTTACAGCAATACTCTCTTTCAAAAGATTACTAACTTCATCATTTTGAATGGTTTGTTCATTCAATCCAAAGAAATTGGTTCGATAAACATTCATTTGATTTTGGGTGAGCGTTCCGGTTTTATCGGTGCAAATAACTGTGGTTGCCCCCATGGTTTCGCAGGCATGCATTTTCCTTACTAAATTGTTGTTTTGCAACATTCTGCGCATGCTCAAAGCAAGGCTCAATGTTACGCTCATGGGCAAACCTTCGGGCACTGCCACAACAATAAGAGTTACGGCCACCATAAAGAATTGCAATATTCTTCCAGCTTCTTCCAAACCGACCCACGACTCGGGTAAAAGCAGGTTTATACCGATGAGATAGCTAACCCCGGCAATTATTCCAAAAGTAAGTATTCCATAAATGGCCCAACGGAACCAGCTTCCTTCTTCTATGGACTTGGGCAACTGTTTTTCCTTTCCCGCCATTTCGAAGGCATCGTAAATAAAGGGAACCCACACTTTTGAAAGGGCAACAGCACCCGAAATAATGACGAGAAGAATGGAGAATACCTGAGTAAATGAGTAACTCTCGCTGCTCAGGAAAAGGTCTTTTATAAATAAGGTAGCAAAGGTTAAAGCGGCCAGACTGAAGCCAATCACGCCAATCATTTTGGCCAATCGGGCAAGCTGTTTGTTCAGCGGAGTAACTTCGCCGTGGAGCTCGGTGGCTTTCTCGGCAACCTTTCCGTATTCTGTTTCGTCGCCAACTTTTCTAACGATAATGGTTCCATGTCCATCCATAATATTGGTTCCACGCATGGCCCAGTTGGATGGATAAGTTGATTCGCTGTGAAATTTCTGTGGGTCGGTAGTTTTGTCAATCAGTGGTTCGCCAGTAAGACAGGATTCGTCGATATGCAACGATACAGCTTCTATAAGTTCTCCATCGGCCGGCACTTCTTCGCCAGTTCCCAGAACCACCACATCGCCCACCACTATATCTTTCTTCGAAACTTCAATGATGGAGCCATCCCTCACTACTTTGTAAAAGGTATCATCGTTCACCTGATTTAAAACATCGAATTTTCTGTTGGCATCCATTTCAAACCAAAAAGCGACTCCGGTAGCCAAAATAATGGCACTAAAGATACCAATGGTTTCGGCAAATTCGTTGTGAACAAATGAAATGCCCAGCGAAAGGAAAGCTGCCACCAGCAAAATCCGTATAATGGGGTCTTCAAATTTCTCCAGAAATAGTTTCCAAAGAGGCTCTCTTTCAGGCGGCGTGAGGATATTTTCCCCATGAATTCTGCGACTTTCCAGAACCTGTTCACTCGTTAATCCTTGAAGTTGTTTATGTTGTTCCATTCCTATTATTATTGAGGAGCATCAAACCCAGTAAATTCATAATGCCTCATGGTTTGGCTACCAGATTGACATTGTTAAGAAAATTTAGATTAGCCCAATTTCTTCACAAATCTATTTAATTTCAACGATAAATACTATAGGTGGATGACAGAAAAGATTGTTAAACTAAAAAATTGGAAATAACCGCTGAATATAAATCACTATAGTATTCAAAATAAAATAATTAGCGGGATTTCTTTAGTGCTTATGGTGCCTAAAAACACAACTCACTGGTTAAATCTTAAGATATTTTTACAAGGGAATTTTTTGAATTTTATCGATATTAAATACGAACCCTTCATCCAAGATTTTATGGGCAGAAACCCTGCTTCCCTGGAGCAATATATCAGCCATTTCACCATAAATGAAACGAAAAACAAAGGCAGGAACCGGAGGAAAAAAGAAAGGCTTCCCTGTTAATTTGGCTAATTGGCGCATTAAGTCCCCATTGTTGATATGGGTTGGCGCAACGGCATTGTAAATTTTAACTCCCTGTGGATGATTGCTTTTCAAAGAATTTTCTAAAACAAATCCAAACATTCTGCTCAAGTCATCGAGATGAATCCAGGGAACCCATTGTTTTCCTGTTCCCAAAGCTGCTCCCAATCCTAATTTAACCGGAGCCAGCATTTTAGGCAAAGCGCCTCCCTGAGAGCTCATTACCACTCCAAGCCGAAGAATGGTAACGGGAATACTTAATGATGCTATTTTTTTTACTGCTTTCTCCCAATCTACAACCGTTTGTGCTAAAAAATCGTGGCCTGGCAGGTCAGATTCTGCAAAAATGGATTCGGTTGTTTTGTTACCATAATACCCAACGGCGGATGCCGAAATAAAGGCATCAAGCTTTTTTTGCCTTGACTCTATGGTTCTAAAAAGCAATTCGGTGGTTTTGGTTCTGCTGTCGACTATTCTTTTCTTTTGCTCGCTTGTCCACTTTTTGGCCGAAACATTTTCCCCCACCAAATGAATTATAATGTCGGCAAAATCAATGGCCTCGGCATCCATTTCACCTTTTTCGTAATCCCAGTAAAACGATTTGTCAGCACCGGAATTCCTTTGGCGCGACAAAACCGCAATATTATAATTTAATGATTTCAGGTAATTGGCCAGGTGGCTGCCAACCAATCCAGTCCCCCCGGTGATGAGTATATTTTTCATGGTTCTATGGTTTATTTGGTTTTACATATTTCTGATGAATGTCCATCAAATCAGTCGATTTATCGTCCTGATGAATGTGTAAATGATAGAAATTGAGCTTATTGAGTACCGTGATGGCTTCTGTAATTTCAGTTTGACTTAGATTTCCAATAACGATTTCGCTCACTTTGTGCATATCATTAAATGCGTTTACCACTTCCTGAAATCCTTTCTCGGTGAGAGAAACCCGTTTTGCGCGTTTATCCCTGGCATCGGGGTATTCATAAACCAAATTATTCTTAATCAATCGTTTCAGGATTTCACTTCCGCTTGACATCTCCATGATATGACGGGTTATCAGCTCATTTTTCAGCAAACTCTTTTCCTTCAGCAGAGTGGCTAAAAACCCAAATTCATCGAGGGTTTTTATGCTTGAGCTGGTAAAGGCTTTCTTCACATAATGGCGGGCAAAGCGGTAGAGCGAAGTGAGCAAAGTGGAAAATTCAACCTCCGGATAGTCTTTGTACTTCATGTAGTCGAGGGTTTCGGGCTCCGGCTCAGCTGCTTTGGGTTCGGTGCATAATACCTTATCGCGCAGATATACCGAAAACTCCTTGATATCGGAATTTCCAACTTCTACCTTGTAGGATTCAACATAATCTATGAGTTCCTTAATTAATTTAATTTGCTCCGACATTGTATTAAATATAAAATTTTACAATTATTTAGTAATTCATATAATGTATTTGTATTATTTTTGCAAATTAAATACAAAATTGTATAACTATGAAAACGAAATTACCTGTTATAGTATTTTTTATAGGTCTTTTAACAGCAGCTACATCTTGCAAAACAAGTCAAAAGACCACAGAGTCTCAGATGACCATATATATTGAGAAGAACAATGAGCTTCCGAAAATGAAAATCAGTTTTATCAACGGACAGGGTTATAACTATCCCACCTTTGTGGTTTGGAAAGAAAGTCTGGAAGGTAAATACATTGAAACCCTGTTTATTACTCAGAGCTATGCCAGCGGCATATTTGGCCACGAGATGCAGGGCGACAGCTTATGGAAAAAAACTGCCGGCCCCAGCTATCAGCCTGCTGCCCTTCCCTACTGGACTCACAAAAAAGGGCTTATAGATAACAGGAATTCAATTCCATCGCTCGATTCTCCTTTTGTGGATGCCTATTCGGGAGCCACCCCCGAGTACAATTTCGATTTGAATTTACACGCAGCTCAATCCCCCGCATACCGGATTTTGGTTGAAGTGAATCAAACCTGGGATTGGAATACCTATTGGAACAATGGAAAATATCCAGAAAGCCAGGCCTATAAACATTCTGCACAGCCCAGCCTTGTTTATGCTGTAGAAATAAACGAATCTGCTCAATCTTTTTATCTGAATCCAATTGGTCATGGTGATCCAACAGGCAATACTGGGAATTTATTCACCAATTTAAGCACGCTTTCCACAGCAAAAACCATTTTTGAAACCATTAAAATTGAATTTATCCAATAAGCAATAACTCGACAATAACATGAAAAACACTCTTTTAACTTTTTTAGGCATCTTACTCACACTGAATATATTTGCCCAAAGCGGACAAATCAAAGGACGCATTTCCGACGCCAGCAACAACGAGCCTGTGCCATTCGCCAACATCATTGTCGATGGAACAACTCTGGGATCCACCAGCGATTTTGACGGTAATTTTACCATAACCGGACTGCAGCCCGGCTATATAAAACTCAAAGTTTCCTATGTGGGTTACCTAACCAAAATTTCGGGCGATGTGCTTGTTAGCAACAACAATATTCCATTTATCGAAATTGCTCTTGAATCAACTTCCAGCGAATTGCAGGAGGTTGAAGTAAAAATAAATTTTCTTGAAAAAAAGGATGAAGCTCCGCTTTCCATGCAAAGTATTGGGGTGAAGGAAATTGAAGGCAATCCGGGCAGTAACCGCGATATTTCCCGGGTAATTCAAAGTTTTCCGGGGGTTGGATCTACTCCTGCTTTCAGAAACGATGTGATTATCAGAGGTGGCGGACCCAGCGAGAACAGATTTTTTCTCGATGGGATAGAAATCCCCGTACTCAATCACTTCAGCACTCAAGGCGCATCGGGCGGACCAGTTGGAATTATCAACGCCGATTTTATCCGCACTGTGGATTTTTACAGCGGCTCATTTCCAGCTGCCAAATACAACGCACTGAGCGGAATTCTTGACTTCAAACTTAAGGAAGGAAGCATGGACCGCACCAATCTTCAGTTTAGTTTGGGAGCGAGCGAAGCAGCTTTTACAGTTGATGGACCCCTGGGTAAAAAATCGAACTATATTTTTTCTGTCCGCCGAAGCTATCTTCAGTTTCTCTTTTCGGCCATTGGCCTCCCCTTTCTGCCCACATTCAACGATTATCAGTTTAAACTCAAGACCAATTTCGACAAAAAAAACCAGCTTACTATCATCAGTTTGGGTTCTTTAGACCAGTTAAAACTCAATACAGGCATCGAAAACCCCGATGCTTCGCAACAGTATATTCTGGCTCAAATCCCCATCAACAATCAGTGGAGCTATACCATAGGCGGAGTTTATAAACATTTTTTCGATCATGGGTATCACAGTTTAATACTGAGTCGGAATATGTTGAATAACGAGTTTTACAAGTACCCCGACAATGACGAAACCAAACAAAAATCGTTTGACTATCGTTCACAGGAAATTGAAAATAAATTCCGCTACGAGTTCAATTATCAAAAATCGGGATTCAAATACAATCTTGGCGTGAATACAGAATATGCTAAATATTCCAACGAAACCGCTCAGCAGATTTATGCCAGCGATAGCCTGTTTCTGTTATCATATAATACTGATATTAACCTGATTAAATACGGATTCTTTGCCCAGGTTACAAAAACATTATTTAAGGAATCGCTATTGGTGAGCTTAGGCTTAAGAACCGATGGTAATAATTACAACAGCAATATGGCCAACCCGCTCAATCAATTTTCGCCCCGGTTGGCACTGAGCTACTCACTTACAGACCAGTGGAAAATAAACGGGGGATTGGGTCGCTACTATCAACAACCGGCCTACACCACTTTAGGATTCAGAACCAATTCGGGCGAGCTCGCCAATGAAAATACCGCCACCTATATTGGTGCCAACCACTATAATATAGGAGTAGAATACCAATTCACCAGCCCCATGTCGTTTTCTATCGAAGGATTCTATAAAGATTATTTTCAATATCCCATCGACTTGAACACCGGAGCCAGCTTGGCCAATCAGGGGGCTGAATACAGCAGTGTATACGGAGCCGTTCCGGTGGTTTTTAACGGGACGGGACAAGCTCTTGGATTTGAAGTTTTGCAAAGAATCAATTTTAGTAATTTCAGCTTACTGGCGGCTTACACCTATGTTAGAAGCCAGTTCACCGATATCGACGATAAATTGATACCATCATCCTGGGACAGTCAGCACCTGATAACCATAACCGGTTCGAAACAATTTAAGAAAAACTGGCGGGCAGGATTTAAATGGCGTTTTGTGGGTGGCTTGCCCTATACCCCCTACGACCTGGAAACTTCGGCCAATATTGAAGCCTGGAATGCCAATGGTCAACCCTATTTCGACTATGAAAAACTCAACAGTTTGCGGTTCGATTCATTCCATCAATTAGACCTCAGAATAGACAAAAATATTTTCTTTAAAAAATGGAGCTTGATGGTGTATCTGGATATTCAAAATGTATATAATTTTAAAAGCGCAGGACAAGACAATATTGTCCGGGCAAAAAACCCCGATGGCACCTTTCAAACAACCAACAATGGGACATCCTATGTGCTTGAAAATGTTGCCAATACATCCGGGACAGTTTTGCCCACTATTGGTATCATGGTTAAACTATAAAAATGAAAATTGCATCGAAAAAGTATCTTATTCTGGCATTTGTTACGCTTCAGTCACTTCTAACTTCATGTATTCTCGACGACGATATGATAAATAAAACCACGGTAAAGGAACTCGATATTGAAAGATATTTGGGGAAATGGTACGAAATAGCACGTTTCGACCACCGTTTTGAGAAGAATATGGTAGGGGTTTCAGCAACTTACTCGTATAGGGATGATGGCTTAATTAAGGTGGTAAATCAGGGCTACGTAAATAGTCTTGATGGCAACTTAAGAGTTACCACAGGCAAGGCCAGAATTCCCGATGCCAGTCAGCCAGGGAAGCTCAAAGTTTCTTTTTTCTGGATTCTTTATTCCGATTATAATGTTCTGGAACTGGATTCTCTCAACTATCAGTGGTCGCTTGTGGGAAGTAATACCTCCGATTTTCTCTGGATATTAAGCAGAACCGAAACCATTGACCCCGACATTGAGACTTTTTTAATGAAGAGAATAAGAGAAAGAGGCTACGACCCGCAAAAACTGATTTGGGTGGAACAACGGAAAAACGAATTACCTTAACCGATCCATTGATTTAATGAGGTTTTCATCCTTCTGAATTCCCCTGCTTGCCAAAAACAGGAATAAAAAGGAGATTGCCGGCATGAAACTCGCAAAACCATAATCGGCGGGATTACCAGCATTTTTCTCTAACAAACCAACATAGCCAAAGAAATAGGCGCCCATTAAAATAAGAACCAACGCCATAGCAATACGGGTTATATTCATTTGTCTTTTTCTGTTTTTAAACGAGAACAAAGCCAAAACACTCATAATTATCACAAAAATTACCAAAGCCATAAGCGGCAGCAGAAAATAAGGACTTAGCTGCATGGTTGGTGATGGATCGAAAAATTCAATCCGATATAAATAAAGAGCAAAATTACTATCCCCATAAAATTTAGCCAATGGGAAAGCAAACATTAAGGCTGCAGCTACAGCCGATAATAACAAATAAATACTTTGAATACGTTGTATCATTATTAGAAATCTTTAAACACGCAAATATATACCATTAATTAAAATGGAAAAATAAGACCCAAAAATAATCGGTCTATTTAAAAAAGTATATATTTGCAAAAATATTCCTGGTAATCATTCGATAATTTTAAAATTCCAAATTTTATTTTTAAAGAAACTATAAAAATCATAATTATCATTTTATGTACGATATTATTGAATTGAGTGGCAAAAAAGTTGCGGAACTCAAAGACATTGCTCAGCAATTGAATATCCCCAAAGCTGAGAAATACCTAAAACAAGACCTTATCTATAAAATACTCGATCAGCAGGCTCTCAATCCCACCCCCGAAATTTTAGAGAAAGAGAGTCAGGAAAGTAAAGAAAATAAGCACAAAAAGCTCAGAAAGAGAATTCCCTTTTCTGGCGAAAATGGCAATGGCGGTGAAAATAAAAACCGACCAAAACCCAGAGAAAATACTTCTGCTGGCAAACAACCTATTTTCTCAACAACTCCAAATGCTGAGGAAACTGAAGTTAAGCCAGATGCTGAAAATGAAGCTCCTGTAATTTCTGTTGAAAAAGAACTAAGTCTTATTGAAGAAATAAAACAATCGGGTACCGATTTAGCCCCAGCTGCTAAAACCGAACCAACCGAGCGTCGCCCTTTTAAACGCAATGAATATCCAAGAGACAGAGAACGTCAGGATTTCAGAGAGCGCGGAGATGCACGTGAGCCTAGACCCGATAACAGAGAACGCGTTGAGAATAAGGAACGTCAGGAGTCGGCAGAACCTCGCGAAGCCAGAGAGCCCAGAGAACAACGTGAAGTACGCGAACCCCGCGAACCCCGCGCTGATAGCAGAGAACCTCGCACCGAAAACAGAGAACCTCGCACTGAAAACAGGGAACCTCGTGCTGAAAACAGAGAACCACGTGCCGAAAACAGAGACCAACGTCCCGACAACAGAGAACCTCGTGAACCCAGAGAAAGAGATGGCGAGCGCCCTGGCTTTGTAAGAAGAAGTCCTGACCAAAAACCACCCGTTCAACAGCCTAAAGAAGAGAAAAAGCCTGTTTACGATTTCGACGGAATCATTGACAGTGAAGGTGTTTTAGAAATTATGCCCGATGGTTATGGCTTTTTACGCTCTTCCGATTATCATTACCTCAATTCACCCGACGATATTTATGTTTCTCAGTCACAAATCAAATTGTTTGGCATGATGACAGGAGATACAGTGAAAGGAAGCATTCGTCCACCAAAAGAAGGCGAAAAATACTTCCCGCTCATTAAAATCCATACCATAAACGGAAAAACAGTTGAAGAAATAAGAGACAGAATCCCTTTCGATTTTTTAACTCCGCTTTTCCCTGAACAAAAATTTAACCTTACTGGTCATAAAGGAAGCACCATCTCTACCCGTTTAATCGACTTGTTTGCCCCAATAGGCAAAGGCCAAAGGGGTTTGATTGTTGCTCAGCCAAAAACAGGTAAAACTGTGCTTCTCAAAGAGATAGCCAACGCCATAGCCGAAAATCACCCCGAAGTTTATCTCATCATTCTGTTGATAGATGAAAGACCCGAGGAAGTTACCGATATGGAACGCAGTGTGAGAGCAGAAGTTATCGCTTCTACTTTTGATGAACCCGCTGAACGTCACGTGAAGATTGCCAATATTGTGCTCGAAAAAGCCAAAAGAATGGTAGAAAGTGGTCACGATGTGGTTATCCTTTTAGACTCCATTACCCGTTTGGCTCGTGCCTACAATACAGTTTCCCCCGCTTCCGGAAAAGTTCTTTCGGGTGGTGTGGAAGCCAACGCACTTCAAAAACCCAAACGATTCTTTGGCGCTGCACGTAAGATAGAAAATGGTGGTTCACTGTCAATTATAGCTACTGCACTTACCGAAACAGGTTCTAAAATGGATGAGGTTATCTTCGAAGAATTTAAAGGTACCGGTAATATGGAGCTTCAGTTGGATAGAAAAATCTCCAACAAACGTATTTATCCTGCCATCGACATTGTGGCTTCGAGCACACGTAGAGAAGATTTACTCATCGACAAGGAAGCCATGCAACGTGTTTGGATTTTGCGCAACCACTTAGCCGATATGAACCCATTGGAAGCCATTGAATTCGTGAAGGACAGAATGAAATTCACCGATACCAACGAGGAGTTCCTAATCTCCATGAATGGTTAATCACCCTAAAAATATCTCTAAAGGCCGCTTTGATTCAAGGTGGCCTTTTTTTTTATTTTCTCTTCAAAGCATTATTGTCTAATAAAATCTAAAATGGAATATGGGAATACATTTGGCATATAGCCTAACAATAAACAATATAAACAAATAAGTATGCGTAAGATTCACCATATATCATTCTTCTTTTAACCAATTTAGATATGAAACAACTCTAATGCTCACCGGCGTTTTTGCACCAAAATGATTTTTTGAATTTTCTATATCTTCCTGTTCTATTCTTATGGTTCTATTTTGTTCCATTGTAACCAGAGTAAGCTGCTGAGCAGCAATTTCATCTCGTGCACTTACCAATCCCTTTACTTCTCTCTCCATATTTTCTAAGGTTAAATTAAAGCAAACCTGCACCGCTGAAACAATGTTTTTTTCATTAAAAACCACAAAATCCACTTCGTTTCCCTTTTTCGATTTCCAGTAATAGACGTCCTTCCCTTTTCGCAGTAAGTCGATAAAGACTATATTCTCGAGTATCCTACCCTGGTCTGGAGAGAAACTAAAACCCACAGCATGATAAAACCCAATATCCGACACATAATATTTATTTACATTATAGATTTGCTTCTTTACCGAATAATCAAAAAGCTGTAAGGGAATAATCAAATACACTTCCTCTAAAGCTTCAATATAATTTTTAATTGTACTCGTATTGGTAGCGTTGATGAGCTTGCGCAGATTGTCATAGCTGTTCAGGTTACCTGTGTTGCTGATTAAAAATATAGCCAATTCTTTGATTTCTCTAATATTTCTAAGCTTATTACGAGCTATGATATCGCGGTAAACAATGTCTTTAAAATATTGATCCACTATGGCTGTATCATTGTTAATCAAAGCCTCGGGGTAGCCACCCAGTTGCAAATATTTTTCCAACAGCCTGCTAAGATTTATTAGTTGTTTGTCGTTGTACAAATCGTTTTTTTCGAACGAAACCTTTTTCAAAATAGCATACTCAGCAAACGAGAAACAATAGTTTTTGATTTGCCGGTGTCGCCCCGTGAGCGAAATGGCCAACTCCGGATGCAGCAGCGATGCGTTGCTCCCGGTAATAAAAATCTTGATTTCTTCAAACTCATAAAGCCTGTTCACCCAGCGCTCCCAGCCGGCCACATTTTGAATCTCATCTAGAAAAAAATAGATTTTACCTTTTGGATTGTACAGCTCAACAAACGCCTTGAACAAAACATCGAAGTCGTTGGGAGTGAAATCAATAAATCGCTCGTCTTCGAAATTAACGAACAGTATGTTTGTATCTGGTATCTTAAATCTTCTAGTTAAATAATGATAATACAAATTGAGTAATGATGATTTTCCACTTCGCCGAATTCCTGTTATAACCACAATTTCCTTGGCCAATATCTTTGCTTCATCCTCCAGTGAAAGCAATCGTGGACTTAATTTATCTACGGTCAAAAACCGCTCTTTCTGTGTTGCAATAATGCTTTTGAGAATATGCTTTTCCATGCTATATATTATATTACAAATGTATGATTAAATGTATTATAATTTAATACTATTACAAATTAAATTGATGACATGGTTTTTCCACATCCATTTTCGATCTAAACCATTGCTGCTTATAATGCCTATTCTACTTTGCTTTGATTATATGTGATAGCTGATTTTTTTCAGACAAACCGAGAAACTGCATTACTCCTATTTCAAATAGTCTATATTATGTTTGTAATATAATATAAATGGATATAAATTACAACAGCAATGTATTATGTAATTATAGTTCTGCAATTATTGCCCTATAACCAATGGGCTTGTGCTAAAACAACGATCACTTCGACTTACTTCGCCTTTCTCAGTATCCAACGCTCAGCAACCAACGCTCATTGTCCGGAGACAATATGAACAAAGAACAATTCAACACGCTCAGAATCCGTTGGCTGAATAATATCCGGAATTTCACTGCACTTGCTACTATTAGAAAAAATAAATCCAAAATCGTTTAGTACCAGGAACATTGCTAATTTTACTAAAAAAACAATGCGCCCAATATTATTTACAAGCATAATCCTGACTTTCATCTTAACATCCTGCACTAAGCTACCCGTTCAATCAAGTTTTCGATACGAAAAAATTGTTGTTGGCTATGGCCCGGAAGATATCGTAATCGATAGCATTTCGACCCTTGAACCGCGGTTGTTGGTTTCCTGTGGAAACAGACGCGAAATATATAACGACTCCGCCGATGGAATTTTTGCCATTGATTTAAGCAGCGAAAAAGTAACCCGGTTGACGAGAAAAAACGAGCCTGCTGGTTTGGTTTTTCATCCCCATGGCTTCGATGCAGAACTTGTGGATGGAGTGCCCTATTTATATGTGATTAATCATGACGATGCCAACAGAAAACAAAGTGTCTTGCGTTACATCATTACCCAAAACGAAGCCATTCTTGATTCAGTTATCAATCATCAGCTTCTCATCTCGCCAAACGATATTTTTGTTTGTCCCGATGGCAGCTTCTTCATCAGCAACGATGCCGGCAAAAGAGGAAATATTTGGGAACTGATTCTCAGGCAGCGAAAAAGCAGTGTTGTCTATTTTACTGTAAATGAATCACCTGTAATGGTTGACGACAATCTTCGTTATGCCAACGGATTATTCTTCAGTCGTGATATGCTCTATGTTACCAATGTGCTTGATAAAGAAATTCTGGGGTATAAAAAAACCGGGACGGCCTTTGAAAAAACTGTTGTTTCAAAAGAAGGATTTAAAGGATCGGACAATATAAACCCCTATAAAAGCGGGCTTTTAATTGCCATTCACCCCAGATTTTTCAAATTTTTTCAACACGCCAAAAACCCATTAAAGCCATCAGCAACCTTGGTAAAATATTTCGACTTGAAGAGCGGAAAATCAGAGGTAATCTTCTTTGATTCGGGGAAAGCCATCAGTACTGGCAGTACGGCAATTATTTTTAATAACAAGCTTTATATTGCTCAGATATTTGAAAACTTTATTCTTTCGGTCGATTTAAAATCAAACCCCCAATAATATCCTGTATAGCCGAAGATTCTTTTGCAGCATTGAGGTAAAACTAAAAAAAACATAAATAAACAAGCAGTTTTTATAATTCGGTTAATTTTGCTGCTCAATACGGAAAAAATGAAACTTTTCAGGCTGCTTATTTTAGTATTAATCACATCGGGATATGCTGTGGCTCAAGTGAATACAGAGCGTTTTCTGGCTATGGGCCGAACAGACCTTTTCAACGATAATTATACCGAATCCATTAAAAATCTAAGCATTGCCATTGAAGCATCACCCGATAAGTTTGAACCCTATTTTTTCAGGGGATTGGCTAAATACAGTCTGGGTGATTATGAGGGAGCCATTATTGACTTTAACAAATCCATCTCCATAAACCCCTATTTCAGCTATAATTATCAGTACAGGGGTATTTCACGGTCACAACTAAAACAGTATCCCGAAGCTCTTCAGGATTTTGCTGCCGCTTTGCACCGTGGACCCAATAATGCCGATGTTTATGTGAACCGCGGCACTACCAAAATACAGCTCGACATGTACGAGAATTCCTTAGCCGATTTTGACAGCGCCCTTATTCTCGATCCTAAAAACGAATTGGCTTTCATCAATAAAGCTTATGCTCTATACAAGCTGAATCAGTATGAAAAGTCGCTGGACGAGATTAATAAAGCTATAAGAATCAACTACTTGAACAAAACAGCCTACGAGCGGCGGGGTATGCTTAAGTTTGAAATGAAGGAGTATAAAGACGCCATATTCGATTTTGAGCTGGCCATGAAACTCGATAATGAGGATCCCCTACTCTATTTTTTCAGGGGAATGAGTTTCTATAATGTTGGAGACACAGTGGCTACCTTGGCCGACTACGAGAAAGTATTATCACTCGACCCCGAGAATGCCCTCACTTACTATAACAGGGCCATCATCAGAACAGAACAAAAGGATTATAAAAATGCCTTGAAGGATTTGAATCGTGTGGTTCAAATCAACAAGGGGAATATTTATGGCTGGTATAACCGCGGAATTGTGAAATATTTGGCCGAAAACTATAAAAGCGCCATTAAAGATTTCACCGAGGCTATTGCCCTTTTCCCCGATTTTGCACAGGCTTATCTGAACAGGGCTGCCGCAAAACGCGAAATAAAAGACGAGAAAGGCGCCTACGAAGACTATATGATGGCCGATATGATAAAGCAGAAGTTTAACAATATGCCATCGGACAGCATTCCACTCATGTACAAAGACAGTCTTGAATTTACCAAACTCATTGCTTTTCAAAGCGATTTTAACAATGCCAATGCTGTGGACGGATATGTTCAGTTTAAAAATGTTTATGTGGAACTGGAATCGAATTTTATCATTACCATGTTGGCCAAAGATGAGCCATTGTATGTGGAAGAAAAACGAAATCAGTACTTTATACAGGAAATTGCAGAATATAACCAATCCAATCTCTCTGCTCAAAAGCTGGCGTTCGGCCTTACCAAAGAGGTGAATGAGCTCTCGGCTAAAAAATCAGCAGAAATACTTGGTCGCATGGATTCCACACTCAAAACAAACCCCAACAATCCCTATAACTATCTCTATATCGGGATTTTGAATGAGCGACTGGGAAATATCGAAGCGGCCGAAATAAGCTATAAACAGGCTGTTAAACTCGACCCTACCTTTGGCTTTGCTTATCTCAATCTGGCCAATGTGCTTTATCTGAATGTTATAGGTCAACAAAGCATAGTTGAACCACAGATAAATATCACCACCGGTGACATGGACGAGTTGGAACCTGAGAAAAACTATTTTTCAATTCCCGACCTAAAAGAAGCCATTCATTATTATAATCAGGCCCTTCAGATATATCCCAAAATGGGTTTTCTTTATTATAACCGGGCAAATCTGTACAATAAAATGCAAAACTACGTGGAAGCCATCAACGACTATAACAGGGCGATTGAATATCAGCCCAATCTGGCCGAAGCATATTACAACAAAGGATTAACTTTGCTCCTTTTAAAAGATAACGAAGCAGCTTGCCCAAATCTCAGCAAGGCTGGTGAACTTGGAATGATATCAGCTTATAATTTAATCAAACGCTATTGCACAAAAAATTAATATTTTATGGATAAATTTATTCAAATTGTCACCGAAAGTAAACGAGTTAAAACAAAGTACAAAATAAATACACTGATGGAACACCGCTGGAGCCCACGCTCCATGGTTCCCGAAACTGTTGACACCGAAAAAATACTAACCATTTTAGAATCTGCCCGCTGGTCTGCTTCTGCTTTCAATGAGCAGCCCTGGCGTTTTATAGTTGGTTTCCGCGGCGACGAAACTTTCAACAAACTCCTAGGTACCATGGTTGAGTTTAATCAGAAATGGGCACTCAATGCATCGGCGCTGATTTTAAATATTTACAAAAAGACTTTTACCCATAATAACACACCAAACCCAACCGCCATTTACGACTTGGGCCAGGCTGTGTCTGCCTATGCTCTGGAAGCTGTGAATCAGGGGTTGGTTGCCCACCAAATGTCGGGTTACAATGCGTTGGAAGCTGACAAGATTTTCGGGATTACCGATGATTTTGCATCTGTTACCATCACAGCCATAGGATTTTTGAACATGCCCGATGCTTTGCCAGAGGAATTGTTTAAAATTGAACTCCAGAACAGATTCCGCAAAAACCTAGATAGCCTTGTATTCACTGACAAGTTTGAAGGCAAAACAATATAATCTGCAAATTAATTCTCATGAATAACCATAAAACAAAAATCATCTTCTTTGTGGCTTTATTGCCGCTTCTTTGGACTTCGTGTAAGAATGAAGCCAATAAAAATGAAGAAACTCAAAATACTAAAGCCATTAAAACTCAAATTTCGGTCCCCAAATTTAATGCTGATTCTGCATACAATTTTGTGAAAAATCAGGTAGATTTTGGCCCCAGAGTTCCCAATACTTCAGCTCATTCAATGGCGGCTGAATTTCTAAAGAATACTTTGCAGCGATATACTCCCCATGTTTTGGTTCAGGAATTTCAGCAAAGGGCTTACGATGGAACCGTCCTCAACGGGAAAAATATCATTGCTCAGTTCAATGTCGATGCTAAAAAAAGAATTTTACTGGCGGCCCATTGGGATAGCCGGCCATTTGCCGATCACGACCCCAACGAAGCCAACCACCGGACTCCCATCGACGGTGCCAACGATGGCGCCAGCGGTGTTGGTGTATTGCTCGAAATGGCCCGTTTAATGGCTCTTGAAACCCCCAATGTGGGAGTAGATATTGTTCTGTTTGACCTTGAAGATTATGGCATACCTGCATTTGAAGAAGAAAGCGATAATTTTTCATGGGCTTTGGGTTCTCAATATTGGGCAAAAAACCCACTTCCTATGGACTATTCTGCCAATTTCGGAATTCTGCTTGATATGGTTGGCGCCAGAGATGCGGTTTTCAAAATGGAGCATTACAGCATGTATTATGCCCCTTCGGTGGTTAAAAAAGTTTGGAAGCAGGCCGGTTTGTTGGGCTATGGCTCAGTATTTCTGATGGAAGATGGAGGAATGGTCATGGATGATCATATTCCAGTGAACGAGTTTATGAAAATCCCCATGATTGATATCATTCATTATGACCAATCAACGGAATCTGGTTTTTTCCCTCATTGGCACACTGTAAACGACAATCTCAGCCAAATTGACAAAGGCACTTTGGGAATGGTTGGAGAAACGCTGATGCATGTGGTTTATTATGAATAATAACCACTGGATTTCTTACAAAAAACTGATTACCAACAACTAAAGCAACTCGTTGGCTAAATTGGCCAAATCGCTTCTTTCCCCTTTCTCCAGCTGAACGTGCGAATAGAGCATATGCCCCTGAATTTTATCGATTAGATACGACAATCCGTTACTTTGACTGTCAAGGTACGGGGTATCAATTTGATAAATATCGCCTGTAAAAACAATTTTTGTTCCTTCACCAGCTCTGGTTATGATTGTTTTTACCTCGTGGGGAGTTAGATTCTGCGCCTCATCAACAATAAAAAACACATTGGAAATGCTCCGTCCGCGAATATAGGCCAGGGGTGAAATAACAATTTTATCGTTCTCCAAAGCAGCCTTAATATTTTGATATTCTTTATCGCGCTCGCCATATTGATTTCTGATGAATTTCAAATTGTCGTAAAGAGGTTCCATGTATGGATTAATTTTCTCCTGCGCATCGCCCGGAAGAAATCCAATATCTTTATTACTCAGCGGTACAATGGGACGACTCAGATACACCTGCTTAAAATCCCGTCTTTGCTCCAAGGCCGCAGCAAGAGCCAAAAGCGTTTTTCCAGTTCCTGCAATTCCCTGCAAGCTAACTAATTTAACTTCAGGGTTCATGAGTGCATGAAGGGCGAATACCTGCTCTGCATTTCGTGGCAAAATCCGGTGAACAGGCTGTTTATCAATTCGTTCAATACGTTGCAAAATAGGATTATAATAACCTAATACTGAGTTTTTTGGGCTTTTTAGAATAAAATACTGATGGGGCTTCATATCCTCATAGTTCAGGTCCTTTTTATCGCAATAGCCTGCCTGATAAATCATATCGATTATTGCAGGATCCACTTGCTCCAGCCTGGCTTTGCCAGTGTATAGCGAGTCGACGTTCAGAATTTTACCTGTTTGGAAGTCTTCTGCAGCAATGTTAAGGGCTTTGGCTTTAATGCGCAGATTGATATCTTTGGTGACCATGATAACAGGCCGGGCAGGAAATTCCTGTTGAAGCGTAATGGCTACATTCAAAATCTTGTGATCGGCTTTTTGCGCCCCATAAACCCGTTCCGCATCGATGCTACCAGAGGAATGGGTGTCCATAACCACTTTGAACTGCCCTTTTTTTGGTCCCCCGATATTTTGCCATTTGCTCAATGTTCCTTTTTCAGACAGTGCATCCATAATGCGAATAAACTCCCGGGCCTGAAAATTTTTGGTGTCGTTTCCCTTCTTAAAATTATCAAGTTCTTCCAATACCGTAATAGGAATTGCTACATCATTGTCGTCGAAACTATTTATGGCATCGTGATTATAAAGAATGACCGAGGTATCAAGAACGAAAATCTTTTTTTGTTTTGCTTTTGCCATTGCTGTTCATTTTAGGTTAAGAATATTGAAAAATCAATATGGAAAAATGATTTTTAAACTCCCTAAAGTAGCTAAAAATGAAATAGATGAAAATGAAAGTTTTAAAGAGAGTTATTAACCCAGCCTATTTATTTACCACATTAAAAATCAGGTCTTTCATTTGCAAAAACTCATCCATTTGAAATAACCGCGTTAAAAAAATGATTTCACCTTTTTTATTGATGATAACATTTCTGGTAACTCCCGCGCCTTTTTGAGCATAGCTATGAAATACATCGCCTGTGGAGTCGATGGCCAGGGGATAGGTTATTTTCATATCACGGGCAAATTGCTTAGTTTTTAGTGCATCTTCCTTGTAATCAACACCTATAACAATAAAGTCCTTATTTTTTAGTGGATTCCAAATCAGTTTTTCGATATGAGGCATTTCTTCGCGGCAAACGCCACACCAACTGGCTGTAAACTGCAGCATGACTACTTTTCCACGGTTTTCACTAAGTTTGAATATGGTTCCATCGGTGAGTTTCACTTCAAAATCGGGAGCCATCTCCCCCACTTTAACCAAAAACTGATGCTCATAAACAGTCTGCGAATGAGCAGTTTGAATGGCAATAATCAGCACAAAAATGCCAAATAAAAACCGGAAAAGATTCAAATTCGAAATCATGATTTATCGGGGGGGATTGTTTTCTGTAATTCCGAAAATTTCTTGTGATTCTCAATAAACTCTTTCAACTGTTCGCCCGCCAATCGCTTGGCAATGATTCGTTTGTTTTTATCCAAAACAATAATCACAGGGGTTGAAAAAATATTGTACAAATCGTGGTAATCGGTGGTATAGGCCCTTGGACCGTTTACATTCACAAAATTCATGTGTTTTTGGCGTATATATTTTTTCATTTCCGCCATATTGGTATCGGCACAAACTGCAAACACTTCTACATTGAGCTCTTTGGCGTAGTTATCATAAAACTCAACTATTTTAGGAGTTTCTTTTTTACAATGTCCGCAGTTAGGGTCCCAGAAAAAGAGCACCACATAATCGTTTTTCAGATCGTGGAGACTTCGGGGTTTCTGGTTGGTATCGAGCATAATCAGATTTGGAGCAAGCTCTCCGATTAGGGTAGAACGGCGCTTATTGGCTTCTTCCTGAATGTTTTTAACCACGTCGGCATTAAGCCAGGTTGCTTTTCCTTTGGAAAAATACTTGTCGGACAAGTGAACCAAAATAGCATCGTGTCCCATGATTTGACTTTCGTCGAATTTCACTGTCAAATGCCACAAGGTGAATTTATACATATCCCCTGTTTCATTCATCTTTGCCAATAGGTGGTCGATTTCATAAATTATGGAATCGGGGCTTTTTGCCACCACCTGATCGAAGTAGGTATCCACTTTTTTATGAAACATAGGCGTACGAACCAGACGATCGTCGTTCAAATGAGTATAATCCCAATAATGGGTTTTATAATATTTGTACGGATAGGTAGAATCGCGGCTTCCATCGGGCAAAATTGGCAAAGTATCGGGCACAGGAACTTCTTTGAGCAGGGCAAAAAAAGCAGAGAGAAAAGTCTGTGGGTACTTAGTCATGATATTTTCCTTATAATCAATCATTTGACTATTAACTGCCTTGATTTGTGCTTTTACCAAAGCCGTGGAATCGGAATCGGGTTTAAGCGTTTTAAGTTTGTCGTTCAGGGGTTTAACATGGTTGTATAAGTCGCCCGAGAAATTGAGATACTGGAAAAAGAGCTGGTTTTCTTCGCTTTTAGAAACCACCATGTCTTTAACATAATCATCGCCTTTAACATCAAATTTCATATTGCGGCTATCGGAAACCAAAAACTCAAAAAGACTCTTTTTTTGCTGATTTACAACAATATACAATCCCCCATCGAGATTTTTATGCTTTTCAAAAACGAATGTTCCATGACCTTGAACGCGGGCTGTATCGGCCAGATAGGTTTTATCGCCATAGTAATTGGCCAGATAAATAACGCTATCGGTACTGTTTTTAAAATTGATTTCGATTCTATAGGATGGTTTTTCCTGGGCAAAGACAGAAATATAAAGCGCCAGGATTAAAGCGAGTATGCTAAATTTTTTCACATTAAAGAATTTTGGTTTTTCGATCATTTAGGTTTCAAAATTTTTGCGAAAATAGGCTATATGAAATTATTTTTCAACTGCACTTACTGAATATCGGAAAAACTTTTCTCTCCCGCATTTATGGCCACATCCAAAGAGTTTTGACTTGGAGGAATCACACAACTCCACCGGTGATTGTAGGCGCAATAGGGATTATAGGCCTGATTAAAATCAAGCAAAAAAGTTTCGGTTTTCGGAAGGGGAATATCAAGGTAACGACCACCGCCATAAGTAGTTAAATTGGAGTTCTTATCGGTGAATGGCACAAACAGCAAGTTTTTTAATGTGCTGTCGTTTGACAAGTTTAGGTTTTGGAAAGCGGTTAGCTCGTAATCATGCCCCTGAAGGGAAAAATGAATCTGTCCGTAAATTCTATAGTCGGGGAGCCGGTCGGTTGATGTCTTCATTTTTACGACTTCTACGGTATCATGGGGAATTAGCCGGGCTGAAACCTTGTAAGCAACATCAACGGGGAAGTATTCCAGACCCGCAAAACGCTCAATCTGAACCTGGTTCAGTGGGCTTTTGGCCAAAACCAGAAAACTGCTGTCTTTGGCAATTCTTTCATTTTCAATTTTAGTAGAATAATCCTTATCGGCAGTTGTACAGGACAAAGCAGAAACGATAATGAAGAGAAGCAATATTGAATTTTTCATAGTTTTTGCATCAATTTTTGTGTGAATGATTCCAGTTCAGGCGATTTAACCAATTCTTCATGGGAAATAAGAATTGCGTTAAACAAATTGAACCTGTTGGAATTCTTAACCTAAATGGGAAAAACGACCTTACGGGAAAGAGCTGATTTTCACTGTAAAAATAAATAATTCCTTTTAAATGGAATATTTAAAAATAATAAAAAAAAACCCTGGGTCAAAAAACAAGATCCAGGGGTATTTTTTTCATTCTCTATCTAAAAAACAGGAGGAAAATAAGCGGGATAAGTAAGCCAATGGCTAAATAAATACCTCCACGTCCCATAAAGCCTTTTGATCCTTTATTCATTATTATGCCACTGATTGCCAATATAATAAGTGCTCCGGCATAAATGTCGCTGAACCATTTCCACCAGCTTCCAGGGTTATAATGAAGGTAGTTAAAATAGAAAAATATAGGTCGGCGTTGAAGTTTTTCAATGCTGGCATCGCCGGTTTCTATATTTAGTATGAGGCTTCCTTTATCAAGAAAAACCTTGAGCAAACCCTGACGTGGATAATAATGTTTTTTATAATTGCCTTCTTCATCAACCAGTTTGAGTAATTCTTCAACGTCTGCTTTATCGGCTTCGGCGAACCGCTCCGGATTGGAAATATCATAATAAGTATTCTCAATGCTATAACTTGGGTTCCAATCGTTGATATGATTTATAGCTATTCCACTAAGTGCATAAATAATGGTCATCCCAAAAAAGAAGAAACCAAAATCTCTGTGAATCGCTCTGTTCCATTTACGCCAATTAAATGCCATAATACAAAAATTAAAAAACTTGCTTTGGTTCCAAAAAAACCGAAAGCAAGTTATATGGAAAAATTTCTTTAACTATTTATTGATTTGTTTGTAAGATTTGGCATTGATTGACCAAAAAGATAAATGGTCTTTACCACTTGCAACCAATCTTTCGCGCAAGGATTTAAGTTGATCTAACTGGTCTTGTTTATCGGCAGCTGCCTGCTCGTCGGCACCATGATCTACATGTTCGTCTTTGGCTTGACCTTCTGCAGCACTTTCGCCTTCGTGGGTTTTGTGCTTCATTTCTTCCTCACCTTTTTCTCCACTCAAAACATCAGCTTCCAATTTGTCGAGCTCTGCATTGTCCACTTTGTACTCATCTAAAATTCCGATAACAGCAAAATCGCTGCCTTCCATTTCGAGATTGAAATTTCCACTTTCGTCGGTAGCCATAATTTTAACTCTAAAATCGGGATCGGTTCCAACAATAAACATTTTGGTACCACCATGTTTGCAAGTATGAACGCAGGTTCCGGTAATTTCTACCACCTGATTGGCCAACCCTGGAGCCAAAGAATCGAAATGATTGATATCTAAGGGTTTTGGAGTAGCATCTACAGCTTCTTCGGTTTGTTCATTTTGAGTTTGTGGAGCCTGATTGTTGCAGGAAACGCCAATAAATGCTAATACGGCAAGACTAAATAATAATTTTTTCATTTGATTATAGTTAGATGATTAAAATAATGTGCATAGTTAAGCATTATCATTTTTTCCTGCAAAAATATTGGCTTCGAAAAACAGTTTTAACATTTCGTTAACGCCCGTCAACGTCTTGAAAGATGGAAAAAAAACAAAGATATCTCATTGTATTTCATTTCATTAAATCAAATAATTGATTTTTAACGTTTGGTGTTTTTTCAGTTAAACGCTGAGTGCTTTGATGCCCGGAAGCAATTAATATAGCATCGAAATTGAGCTCTTTTGCCACCTCCAAATCGTGAAGAGTATCGCCAATCATTAATGTAGTTGAAGGATTTAGTTTATGGTCAGCGATGAGTTGGTGTGCCCGGTCAATTTTACCGGCAGCCAAATGATTATCAATCCCGTAAACTCCCGGAAAATAGTCCCGGATTCCAAAATCAAAAAGCGATTTTTCGAGAGCATTTTGTTCCATGGCCGAAAGTATAAACTGCTGAAATCCAATAGACCGAAACATTTCCAAAACATCCTTAACTCCTGAATGAAGCTTACAAGTGGGAAGCTTGGAAAAATACAAATCCATAAAATCGTGGCCTATGATATCGAACGATTCGCGGGAAAAATCGATGCCGATTTTGCTATAATAATCCTGAACAGGAAAAGTAAATACTTCCCTGTATATGTCGGTGGTGAGAATTGGCAGATTTCTGGAAGCTAAAAGTTCATTCATAGCTTCGATGCAAATATCTACATCGTTGAGCAAAGTTCCGTTCCAGTCCCAAATAATCGTATTGAAATGTTTAAAGTCCATAGGAGTGCAAATAGCGTTGATGATATTGGATATGAAGGGCTTGCAGGATTGGATGATTGACCTGAAACTGCCATTGATCCATTTGTCTGATGGGCAAAATACCGGGGGAAGTTCCTGTGATAAAAGCAGCATCGAAGCTTGACAAGTCGCTGATTTTAATAGAATTGGTAATGACGGGGATTGACAGTAAACGAGCAAGTTCTATGACCTTTTTACGGGTTATTCCTCCTAAAACCACATCATCGGGGGCGGTGTAAAGGTTTTTATCGCGAATAAAGAAGATATTAGATTTGCTGCCTTCGGTTATTTCGTTCAACCCGTTTACCAGAACAGCTTCGAAAACATTTTTCTCTTTAATAAATAAATCTGTATTCATTCGGAGTTGCCTTTGAAACAACTTATAACCTGGATTTTCACGTTCCGCAAAAAACAGGCTTGTTGCTACTCCGTTTCTGTAATCGTCAATTGATGGATAATGCGATTCAATGGGCATAACCAATCTGTGGTTCTTATTCAGCTGAATCCTGACATTGATTTGATGAATATTAGTCAATTTTGCCACCAATATTATCTCTTCCTTCAAACTGTCTTCGGAGATTAAATGATCGAGACCAAGTTCAGTGTAGCTTTCTTTAAGTCGCTGATAGTGCTCGTGGAAACAAACAGGAATATTGTTCCATACCCGAACCACCTCATAGGCAAACCCATCGGGGAATAGCGTTTTAATAAGCATATCATCACCCGCCCATTCCTGACCATTAAACAATTTAATCATTGGATTCGTCATTTTAATCTAATTTGGTTTTGCAAACAGGGGCTCAAATTACAACTAATAGATGAAGTGTATACCTTAATGATTAAAATACCACCAAAAAAAAACTCCGCTGACTACCCTGATGACCAACCGAATTACTTTAAAAATCATTCAACTTTGAGTTGGCGAATTCATTCAATAAGCATAAAAAAACCCCGAAAGATATTCCGGGGCTTGTAATTTTTCATTGTATTTGATTATCCTCCAAAGTCGTCGAAGGCAATCATTTCGGGTGGTACTCCCAGGTCGTCGAGCATTTTAAATACTGCCTGATTCATCATTGGAGGTCCGCAGAGATAGTATTCAATTTCTTCTGGCTCAGGATGTTTTACCAAATATTCATCGTGAATTACCTGATGAATAAAACCAACATAACCTGTCCACTCGTCGCTCTTCATGGGCTCGGAAAGGGCAATATTGAATTTGAAATTTGGATTATCCTTCTCAATTTTCTCGAATTGATCCACATAAAACAATTCGCGTTTCGAACGGCCACCATACCAGAAAGTAGCTTTACGCTTGGTTTTCTGAGTGAGGAATTGGTCGAAGATGTGCGAACGCATGGGTGCCATTCCGGCTCCACCACCAATAAACATCATTTCGCGTTCGGTTGGTTTGATGAAGAATTCGCCGTAAGGGCCCGAAACCATTACTTTATCGCCTGGTTTGCGCGAGAAAATATAGGATGAACAAACTCCGGGGTTCACTTTCATGAAGGAGTTGATTTTTCTATCCCACGGTGGAGTAGCAATACGAATATTGAGCATCACTATATTTCCTTCGGCAGGGTGATTGGCCATGGAATAAGCTCTGTATTGGGGTTCGGGGTTTTTCATCACCAAATCCCACATTTTAAATTTATCCCAGTCTTCGTGGTAATCTTTCTCAATATTCATGTCTTTGAAGTTCACTGTAATAGTTGGAACATCAATTTGAATATATCCACCGGAGCGGAAGTCGAGGGATTCGCCTTCGGGTAACCGAACCACAAACTCTTTGATAAAGGTTGCCACATTGTGATTGGAAACCACAGTGCACTCCCATTTCTTGATACCAAATACTTCAGCGGGAATTTCTATTTCCATGTCTTCACGCACTTTCACCTGACAGGCTAGGCGGTGATTTGTTTGTTGTTCCTTGCGGGTGAAGAAAGGTGTTTCGGTGGGCAAAATGGTTCCACCACCCGATGTTACCTTACATTCGCACATTCCGCAGGTTCCACCACCGCCACAGGCAGAAGGTAAAAATATTTTTTCGCCCGACAGGGTGCTCAACAAAGATGAGCCAGGAGAAGTAACAACTTTTTTATCGCCATTGATGGTAATGGTAACATCGCCCTGAGGCGTTAATTTTTTCTTGGCATATAACAGAACAATAACCAGCAGAAGGATTATCACTAAAAATACAATGATACTCCCTGTTACTATTGTTCCTAATCCTATAGTTAATAACATAGCTTTTTCGTTTTATGGTTTATAATTTAATCCCCAGGAAGCTCATAAACGCAATGCCCATCAATCCGGTGATGATGAAAGTGATACCAATTCCTTTCAAAGGACCGGGAATATGCGAATATTTGATTTTTTCGCGGATGGCTGCAATACCAACAATGGCTAAAAACCAGCCTATTCCAGAACCAAGAGCAAAGCTGGTGGCCTGCCCGAGCGATTGATATTCGCGCTCCTGCATGAATAAGGAACCTCCGAGAATCGCACAGTTTACAGCGATTAGCGGAAGGAAAATACCCAATGAAGAATAGAGGGCTGGAGAAAACTTCTCAACAACCATTTCCACCAATTGCACCATAGAAGCTATGACAGCAATAAACATAATGAAACTCAGGAAGCTCAGGTCTAACTCAGCAAAATCTGGGTCGAGCCAGGCCAAAGCTCCGGGTTTTAATAAATATTCATTCATTAAATAATCAACCGGAACAGTAATCCCAAGTACAAAAACTACTGCTATACCCAATCCCACTGATGTTTTAACGGTCTTGGAAACGGCAATATAGGAGCACATGCCTAGGAAGTAGGCAAATACCATATTATCGATAAATATGGATTTTATAAATATATTAAATATCTCTTGCATTTCTTTTCGTTTTTGGGGTTACAACTAATCTTTAATAAGCTCAGGGTTTCTGCTGCGTTGAATCCAGATAATAACGCCCACCAGGATTAAAGCCATAGGAGGCAGAATCATCAAACCATTGTTTTTATAGCCCAATTCGTATAAACCAATAGCTTCAAAAACTTTGATTCCAAATACTGAACCAGAACCTAAAAGCTCACGAAAGAAAGCAACAATGACCAGAATCATACCGTATCCCAAACCATTCCCCAATCCATCGAGGAAAGAGGGCCAGGGTTTGTTCGCCATAGAGAATGCTTCGAAACGACCCATGATAATACAGTTGGTAATAATTAACCCAACGAACACCGAAAGTTGCTTGCTCACGTCGTAAGCATAAGCTTTCAGTATTTGGTCGACCACAATTACTAGTAAAGAGATAACCACCAGTTGAACAATAATTCTGATTCGTTGAGGGATTGTATTTCTTAGCATAGAAATGACCACGTTTCCGAAAGCTGTAACCACTGTTACCGAAATACCCATTACTATGGCAGGTTCTAATTTTGCAGTAACTGCCAAAGCAGAGCAAATACCTAATATTTGCACTGTAATAGGATTATCCTTTCCTAAAGGATTGGTTAACAGCTTCATGTTTTTAGGAGAAAATAACGACTCCTTTTGTTTTACCTGTTCGCTCATTATCGTGGGATTTTAGAAAATGCAACATAATTACTTAAACAATCTCTCATCATGGCATCAACACCAACCGAAGTAATTGTACCTCCGGAAATGGCATCAACAGCATGATTTTGCATATTGGCAGGCAATGTGGCGGCTCCGCCTTTTTGTACTTTTACAGAAACGAAGTTTCCATTCTCGTCAAAAATCGTTTTGCCTACAAATTGCTGTTGAAACATTTCAGTGTTTATTTCTGCACCCAAACCCGGTGTTTCGCCTTTATGGTCGAAAATAACACCTTCAATGGTTCTGAAATCGGCCTTTAGAGCAATATTTCCCCAGATTGGGCCCCATAATCCTTTGCCAAGCATGGGAATGATATAGAAAATTTCTCCTTCTTTATTACAAACGAACAAAGGGGAAAAATAGGGTTTTCCGTTGGATTGGTTGAACTGCTCAACTTTAAGGTTGATATCGAAAGCACGCAGATTTCCAGCGAGCTGATTATTTTCGTAGGTTCCGGCAATATTTCCTTCTCCATCAATAGCCAACTCCTTGACAATATGCTTGCTATACATTTCAACAACATTTTCGGGGGTAGAGGCAATATGAGCCGAAGCCAATATGCCTGACATCTTTTCATTCTGTATATTCAGGTCTTGTTTGTCTTTCAAAACCGTTGCTGTGATTGATAAAATTGCTGCAACAATCACAACCATGACCACAGAATATATAAAAATATATGTGTTACTGTTACTATTCATTTTTCATTAGTTTTTATGATGATTAAGCAGCTACTTTTTTCAATCTCTTCATCCGTCGCTGAATATTTGAATTCACAACGAAATAATCGATAAGGGGTGCAAAAATATTCATGAGCAGAATGGCCAGCATCATTCCTTCGGGGTAGGCTGGATTGAAAACCCGAATAAGAACCGCCAATGCGCCAATAAGCAATCCATAAATATATTTACCATTGTTGGTTTGCGATGCTGTTACCGGATCGGTAGCCATAAAAACAGCACCAAAGGCAAATCCACCGAGCACCAGATGCATGTGGGCAGGAAGTGTCATGTATACATTAGCTCCGACCAGATTAAACAACAGCCCCATAACGTATCCACCGGCGAAAACGCTGAACATTACACGCCAGCTGGCAATTCCTGTGAAAAGCAATAATAGTGCACCCAACAAAATGGCCAACGTACTGGTTTCGCCAACAGAGCCCGGGATAATACCCAAAAAGGCATCCATAGCCGATGGCAGAGCATCTAAGTCTTCAGGTTTGGTTGCTGTGAGCAGGTTTCCGAGAGGAGTGGCACCTGAGGTTCCATCAACCTGTTCCGAAATCCATACTTTGTCGCCAGATAATTGTGCAGGATAAGCAAAGAAGAGGAATGCACGGGCCAGTAATGCGGGGTTTACCACATTCATACCAGTTCCGCCAAATACTTCTTTACCAATAATTACCGCAAAAATAGTGGCTACAGCTACCATCCACAGGGGTGTTGATACGGGAATGATGAGTGGGATTAGAATTCCTGAAACTAAGAATCCTTCGTTAACTTCGTGTCCACGCATTTGGGCAAAAATAAATTCAACCCCCAAACCACTCACATAAGAAACTACAATCAAAGGGAGTACCTTGAATAGTCCATAGAAAAACATTTCGAAAAATGTCATGGTCAATCCGGCATTCAGAGCGTGCTGATAGCCAATATTCCACATGCCGAATAGCATGGCTGGAATGGTAGCCAAAACTACCATAAACATTGTTCTTTTTAAATCCACCCCATCGCGAATGTGACTACCCTTTTGAGTCACATGCCCGGGCACAAAAAGAAAAGTATCAAAAGCATCAAAAGTTGAATGCAAAAACTGATACTTTCCGCCCTTATGAAAATTGGGCCGGATTTTATCCATATAATTTTTTAAAGCCTTCATTTAGTTTTTTTGATTTTTTTGATTAACTCAATTCTTTTCTTAAAAACTCAAGTCCATTTGCTATAATTGACTGGATTTCAACCTTGGAAGTGCTAATAAACTCTATCAAAGCAAAATCTTCTGCTTCGACTTCGTAAATTCCCAGCTGCTCCATTTGATCTATATCTTCTGCCAACACAGCTTTAATGAGTTGCATGGGGTAAATATCGAAAGGGAATACCTGTTCAAATTTACCTGTTACTACAAATGCTCGTAACCCTCCGTTCATGTTGGTGTTGAGCTTGTATTTTTTTCCGGGGGTTAGCCAGGAGAACATGGTTCTGTAATAACTGAATACATCGTAATTGGGGGTTAACCATCCTAAGAATCGTGATTCTGTTCCTTCGGGAAGCACTG
>CAXYYJ010000003.1:0-129584 GCA_964293475.1 uncultured Draconibacterium sp. | reverse complement strand
CAATTCAACATCAGGCAGCGCCTGTTGTAAAATGCCAGAGCAACAGTAACGCCCTTAAAGGGCAGGTAAGTGAGTGATGCCATATCGTAAACCAAAATATTTCCCTATATCTAAGCTGCCCTTTCAGGGCGAAATAATATATTGTTCGTTTTAGCCCAAGGCGTTGCCTCGGGCTAAAATTCAATAAGGCTTTCAGCCTTTTTTATGATGTCTTAAAGTGGTAATTCAATTCAACATAAGGATTTCAATCTTTTATAAGAAACCATACAGTCGTAATTGAACTCGCAACAAGCTTTAAGCCTTTAGTATGAATGACGCCACGAAGTGGCAATTCAATTCAACATCAGGCAGCGCCTGTTGTAAAATGCCAGAGCAACAGTAACGCCCTGAAAGGGCAGGTAAAATGAATGGTCCCACATACTAAACGAATCCCCCCCAAATACGACATCCCTCGTATGGTTTTAATATTTAGCACGATGTAGTTTTGCTAAACAAATTTCAATGAAATAAAATATTTACTAATCCATAAAAAATTACAACTATGAAAAAAAATTTACTTCTTGCTTCGGCACTTTTACTGGCCACCCTAACCTATAGCCAGTGGACTCCAATTCCAGTTGAAAATACCACCACACCAGTTACTACACTCTCTGGAATGGAAGGGAGTGTTTTTGTGGGTTTCGATGGCGATGGAATATTTCAGTCATCCGATGCCGGAAATTCCTGGACAGATATTTCGGGTAATTTGACCAACAAAAACATCAATTTCCTGTTTGCTTCCACATTGGATGAGCCCTATCTTGTGGGTACCCAGGGAGGCCCTTTTGTGGGAGGTATTATTGATGAAGATGGTGTTTATATTGATGCCACAGGAACCGGATTACCCAGTACCGACATCACCTACTTTAGCAAGGCTGACGATGTGGATGAAATATGGCTTGTTGGAACCCGTAACGATGGGGTATTTACTGCCCTCGATTCTGAAAACCTTGTTTGGAATGCTGCCAACAACGGAATTAGCGGCGATGCATTAAAAATCAATGGTTTAAGCGGATATAGCGACGAAATAAACACATGGGCTTTGAACACAGAAAATGGCATTTATTTCTCTCAAAACCAATTTGCAAGCTGGACATCGGGAAACAATGGCCTTTCGGGCGATGAACTCATGGTTACTGGTTCGCTGGTGCTCAATACCACTACTTTGATCACCACCCACGGGGGAGCTTTTATGAGTTCAGATTTAGGCCAAAGCTGGTCGCCACTTATTGCCGATGTAAAATTCAACCTACTCGTTATGGCCATTGATTACAACTCCGGACAGCTTGCCTTGTTTTTTCTGGGGGAAAGCTCCTATGTGACCAGTGACTTAGTTAATTTCACTGCATTGGTTACTCCTGGCGAAATTATTGCCGCAACCGCTTCTACCACCGATTTATTTATTGCCACTGCATCATCCAAAAACAGCGAAACCACTGGCGGACTCTATCGTCAGCCTATTGCAAGCGTGGTGACTGCCATTTCAAATCCCGCCGAATCAGCAGCTATGGTGTCGCTACAACAAAACAATCCCAACCCGTTTTCTCAATCCACCACCATCAACTATTCTGTGGAAGAGTCTGATTTGGTGATCCTTAAAATCTATGATATCATGGGTAGAGAAATCAGCACTTTGGTTAATGAGTTCACACAAGCCGGAAATCATCAGGTGACTTTGGAAAACTCTGACCTGCCCGCCGGATTATACTACGCGGTTTTAAAAACCAAAAACTATTCGACACAAATTAAAATGATTAAAGAATAATACCGAAAGCATATCTGTAATAGTCCAATATGAATTGGACTAAACAGCTATAGCATCGGCATTATATAATTCATTTAACGCACTAAATATCATTTGTATTTAATATAAACTCTCTTTTTAGAAACCATCGGAGCCTTTAGTGTAATGCTAAAGGCTTCTTTTTTTGTTAGGAAATTAATTGGAAGATGGTTTTGGTGAATTGCTGTCCTGAAACTGTTAAATATAATCTAAAATTCTGATGGATTTTTAACCCCCGTCGTTTGAACAAAGTTATAATTCCTTTAGAAAATAGATTTATTATTCTCATTTTCAATACTTTAAAATTTTAAAAAATCTAAAAAATCCAATCAGCTGGCCAAGCCCAGAAATGAGTTCATCTTAACTCTGATTTTGATTTTCGCCTTATATAGAATAGTTTAGTAAATTGCCCGCCTTAATTAACCTTTATTATAATGAGATATATTTCAACAATTTTCATGTTTCTTGCGCTGTTTGGTTTTACTGCAATGGCTCAGGATAATGGCTCTGTAAAGGCCAGCGAGACAGGCTTTATGCCTAAACCCATTTTAGTTCCAAGTATTGCAAAACAGATAGCAGCAGGAACTCTAAAAGTAACAGACCCCAATGAACCCGAAAAGTTGGGTCATCCCAAACAAAGAGGAATCAACAATGTTATTCCTGGTAAAGGGGTACAATTTGGCACCGATCCGCTGGTTGAAAATCAGAAAAAGGCAGCCAATAAAGCCGGAAAGGAAGCTTTATTGGTTTTCAATGCCAATGTTTCGCCCTATACACCTTCCGATCCCACTGGTGCCGTCGGGCCCAATCACTTTGTGGGCGCATGGAATACTGGCTTTAGGATTTTCGACAAATCGGGAAACCCATTAACCCCCGCGGCCAACTTATCCACTCTATTTCCTGGAAACAATATGGGCGACCCTATTGTTCTTTATGATGTAGCTGCCGACAGGTTCATTATTACGGAATTCGACGAAAGTCCAAACGGACTCAATGTGGCTATTTGTCAGGGTCCCGACCCCGTAAACGATGACTGGTATATTTACACAACAGGCTTCACCACAGGGCAATTTCCCGATTATCCTAAATTCTCTATTTGGTCCGATGGATATTATGTTACGGCAAATATTGGAGCATCGAACAAGGTATTCGTTATGGAGCGCGAAGTAATGCTTTTGGGTAATCCATCGCAATGGGTGGCCTTGCCACTTCCCGGATTAGCCACGAGCGGATTTTACAGCCCCCAGTTTTTTAACGTTACCAATGGCGATTTACCTCCTGCAGGAAATGCCTATGTTGTTTATTTACAGGATGATGCCTGGGGTGGTGTAAGCAATGACCATTTAAAAGTCTGGACCGTGAATGTGGATTGGGAAACCACCACAAACAGCACCATTTCTTCTGCTACTCAAATACCAACTGCACCTTTTATCTCCGTTTTCGATGGAGGCTCTTTCAATAACCGCCCCCAACCTGCCGGGCCCAATATCGACATTCTTCAGGCCACCATCATGAATCAGGCACAATACAGAAGATTTGCGGGTTATAACTCAGCCCTTTTCAATTTTGTAGTGGATACCGATGGTGGAAGCGGAGAATTGGCCGGAATCAGATGGTATGAGCTTCGTCAAACCGGCGATGGTCAGCCCTGGGAAATTTATCAGGAAGGAACCTATATTTCTCCCAATAATAACAAAGACGCTTTCTCGGGAAGTATGGCCATGGACATGAACGGAAACATTGGAATGGGTTATACCACAGTGAGTTCCACCGAAAAAATTGCCATTTATTATACCGGAAGATATGCCAACGACCCACTCGGTCAAATGACCATTGATGAGACACTTTTGGCTCAAAGTACTACCAACGACCCATCGAACCGTTTGGCCGATTATGTTCACTTAACCGTGGATCCCACCAATGACAAAACTTTCTGGCATATTGCCGAATATTTTAATGCTGGCGCCAGAACCGATGTGGTGGGTGTTTTTCAAATTGCCCCCGATTATATCAACGACCTGGGCGTGAGCGAAATTACTTCTCCCGTTACTGGTTCTTTAACCGATGCCGAAGCTATTACCGTTACTGTTTTTAATGGCGGAGAAGCCGAACAATCCAATTTTACAGTAAGTTATCAAATTGACGGTGGAGATGTAGTTTCTGAAACCTTCACTTCAACACTTATTTCCCAGGGTTACGAGTCGTTTACTTTTGCCCAAACCGCTGATTTGAGCATTATGGGTCAGTCCTATACCATCAAAGCATTCACCTCGCTCGATATGGATGAGGATATTGCCAATGATACAGCAACAGCAGTAGTTAAATTCTTAGGCCCCAACGATTTGGGTATTGAAGTCATTGTGTCTCCAACTTCGGGTGAGAATTTAACAAGCAATGAAAGTGTGGTGGTACAGGTTAAAAATTACGGAACCCAACCCCAGTCAAATTTCGATGTTTCATATATTGCCGATGGAACTCTGGTTACAGAAAGCCTTTCGGGAACTGTTCAAATGGGCGAAACTCACGAGTTTACCTTCTCTCAAACTGTGGATATGTCGGTTTTTGGGGTTCATAATATGCAAGCCTTCACTTCGCTGAATAACGATATTGACATGAACAACGATACAGTTAATCAAGTAGTTGTAAACAGCAATTGCCTGCCAGCATCTAATTGCGGCGGTGGTCATGCCATTGAGCTCTTTCAGTTGGGCACCATTGCAAACGTATCTGAATGTTCAGCCAATGGCTACGGCGATTACGTGAATCTTTCCACCGATTTGGATGTGAACAGTACTAACGATTTCACCTTGTCAACCGGATTTGGCAATCAGTATGTTAAGGTTTGGATTGACTTTAACGACGATTTTACCTTTGCCGCCGATGAAGTGGTGAGTGGTTTTATAGTAGGTGCCGGACAAGGTGCTGGAAATTATACCGTTACCAACGATTTGGTGGTTCCCGAAGGAGCTAATTTAGGGGAGCATTTGCTTCGCGTTAAGCTTAGCTGGATAGTGCCAATTGGTGATGAAGATGCTTGCGAAGATATTTTAGAAGGTGGCGAAACCGAAGATTATATGGTGAACGTTATTCTTCCCATCGGAATTGAACCAACTCCTGTTCAAAATGCCGAAATGAGTGTTACCTCTTTGGGCAACAATCATTTCAGAGCTTTGCTCGTTACCGAAGAATATGAAAAACCCTTGCGAATTGATGTGCATAATGCTATGGGACAATGTGTTATTCATAACAGAGTTGTAAAAGCCAATGGAAATTACACCTACGATATCGATATGTCCTACGCACCCAAAGGCGTTTACATTGTGCGGTTCGGAACCGACGATTATGGTAAAGTTAGAAAAATTGTGGTGAAATAGTTCTACCCAATATAAATCGAAAAGCGAAGTCTGCGGGCTTCGCTTTTTTTATTTTATCATGTTTCTGGTTTGTAAGTTGCCGACCACTATGTGAACACAATATCCTTTACCACAGGTTTTCCCACGGTTTTGTTGATGGCATTTTTCAGCTCCTCGCGGCGAAAGGTTAGCTCGTAGCGTAGTGCTGCCGAATCGAGGTGGATATAGAGAATGGATTTGGAAATTCGTTTGCTTATAATGCGGTTGTTGATGTGTTCTCCCATCATGCGCTCCCATGCTTCCAAAGCGCGAACTTCGTCTACTTTTTCATCAATATGCATTTCCTTTAGAAACTCCTTGATGGCATCGCCTAATTTTATTTCTTTTTGTCCGGAAAACATAGCGCTATGGGTTTAGTAGTGAAATTTGTTGATTTTCAATGCGAAATATGCGATGATCGATTTGATGGTTTACAAAAATCTGCTCAATGCGCTCCTGTTGGGTATCGGTGATAAAGACTTGTCCAAACTCGTCTTCGTTCACCAACTTTACGATTTGATGCACCCGCCGTTCGTCAAGCTTATCAAAAATATCGTCGAGAAGCAAAATGGGTTTTTGATTTTTAATGAGCCGCATATATTCAAACTGAGCCAGTTTTATGGCAATGACAAACGATTTTTGCTGTCCCTGAGATCCATACTTTTTCAGCGGATAGCCCCCCAGAAGAAACTCCAGATCGTCTTTGTGAATGCCCGAATTGGTGAAACGGCTTGACTGGTCTTTGGGCAGACTCTCCTTCAGCAATTGCTGAAACGGTGACTCGGCGAGCTGCGAAATATAATCGAGTCCCACTTGCTCCTTCCCTTCGCTGATGACTTCGAAATATCGCTGAAAAATGGGGAGAAAATCCTTAATAAATTCGGCTCTGACCTCATAAATTTGCTGCCCCAGATCCACCAATTTATTGTCCCACATCTCCAGCAAATCGGCATCGAAATAGCGGTTTTCCCAAAAGGTTTTGAGCAAGGCATTTCGTTGAACGAGAACGCGGTTATAGTTCATCAGATTGCTCAGATACAACGCGTTAAACTGCGAAATAACACCATCGAGATATTTCCGGCGCACATCGCTGTGGTTATTAATAAGGTCGCGGTCGTAGGGAGAAATCATTACCAGCGGAATGAGCCCGATATGGTCGCTCAGGCGCTCGTATTCCTTGTCGTTGAGCTTGAAATACTTTTTTTTATTGGGTTTCAGAATGCACTGAACCTTCTCGTTGGAGCCCCCCGCCTGCTGATAAAATCCATGGATGGAGAAAAAATCCTGACTGTGGCGGATGTTCTGTGCATCGACCGATGTGAAATAGCTTTTGCAAAAACTGAGGTAATAGATGGCATCGAGGATATTTGTTTTCCCCACTCCGTTATTCCCAATAAAGCAGTTGATTTTGGGTGAAAATTCCATTTCTCCCTCCTCATAGTTTTTAAAATTGGTGAATTTGAGTTGCTTAAGGTGCATGATGCTTTTTTCGGTTCAAGCCTCAAAGATATGGAAAAGCTTATAAAAATGGGACCTGTGTTTATCAATAGTTGATAAATTCCAACATATTCATGGGGGTAATAACCTTAGTTTGCGCATCGGGGTACAGATTAACGAAAGCCTGAGTGACCTTATGCGATTTTAGTGTATTCCATTTGAACTCAAAAGCGGAGAGCGTGGTGGTTGTTTTTTCGATATAATCCACTTCACTTTGGTTGTAATTCCTCCAGAAATAACCTGTGCTTTGCTGAAACTTCCAGGCGTTGTTTTTCTGTCGCTCACTTATCATCAGGTTTTCGAACAAAGCACCCTGATCTGTTCTGCTTGTAAGTGGCCGAAAATCGCCAATCACGGCATTTCTGATACCATTGTCCCAAAAAAACACTTTATTCATTTTACTTATTTCTTTGCGGGGATTGGTAGAATAAGCCCTGAGCCTGAAAATCACAAAAGCCTTTTCAAGTAAATCGATATAATTCTCCACAGTTTCTGCCTTTATTTTAAGTTGATTGGCCAGCTCGGTGGTTGAAACTTCGGAGCCCACCTGGTACGACAGCAATTTCAGCAGTTTATCAAGTAAGTCTGGTTTTCGGATATCTTTCCATATCAGCATATCTTTATACAAGTACTGCTGCGACAGGTTATTCAATATAATTTCGGCTATGTCGTGTTTCTGGGTGACTTCGGGATAATTTCCATAAACCATATGAAAGTCGAGCTTTTGTTCCCATTCAAATGGTGATAAACCGGCATACAATTCGGAGAAGGTGAATGGATATAGATGAAGTATAAAGGCTCTGCCTGTCATGGGTTCAAATATTTTATCGCCAATTTCGAGAGATGACGAACCTGTAGCATAAAATTGAACCTCTTTAAAATGATCCACCAGAATCTTGAGTAACAATCCAGAGTTTTCGAGCCTCTGTATTTCATCAATAATTACAGTTCTGTAATTTCCAATAACTCCCTGCAAAGCATCGACCGATAGTAGGTTGAGTCGGTTTCTAACTGTCACATCATCGGCATTTAGCCAAAGAACAGCCTCGGTATTTTCGCCAAGATTTTTGAGCAAGGTTGTTTTTCCTACCTGTCTGGCGCCTAAAACCACTATGGCTTTCCCCTGGTTTTGTAATTTTTCAAGAATTACGTTTAATTTCCTATTTATCAATGTTTTCATGAAACAAAGATAAAATAAAATTTGTTCTATCGGATAATTTAATACTAATTTCTCCAGTATAATGGATTATTTAATACTAATTTCTCCAGTATAGTGGATTATTTAATACTTTTTTGAACCACCGGGAAACAGAAATCAAGCGCAGAAAGGCAAAAAAGTTCAAGCTATTCTACCAGAAATTTATGCGATTCAGTTCTGCTACCATCCTGAACAAGAACGAGGTAATACATGCCTTTTTCAAGATTGTTCACGGGGTAAGTATAGGAATCAGAAACCAGGCTAAAATGATCTATTTGCTGACCGAGAACATTATAAACCAGCACTTTAGTATTAGAAAAATTCAAATCGCCCGAAGTAATCTGAATATTGTCGGAGGCGGGGTTGGGACTTATTGACAGTCGTGTTTTATTGGCATTAATTTCCTGATTACCTGTCATTTGATCATATATACCGTATTCAACATAATACAAAAAAGTACCTTCACCCTGTAATCTCAGCCAGGCATATTGCCACGAATCAGATTTTTTTATCCGCAAAGCAATATAAAAATCAGTGTTATCGTAATCAGTTGGAATCAATCCGGAATGCGTAATATCCCTGAAACTTAATGAATAAAAGAGCAGAATTGCTTTGTCTGAAGTCCAGACATTATCGTCAGAGATTTTTTCGCCTTCCGCAAGAACATCCAGCCATTTTTCCTGAATATAATCAGTATGAATCATAACTTCATTCTCATGAATCGGGATAATGCTCATTAAATATTTTCTTGCGCCTACCGCAAAAAAATCACTTTCCCCGTCTCTGTTCACATCTAATGGGTAATAGTAATCATTTGAATTTGAAGTCCAATAATTCCTTTCAGAAAAAACCTGATCCCACTCGTAATACGATACAAAGTTTCCTTCTTTTTGACCCGCAGTAAAAGTTTCTGATTCTGAAATAAAGAATGCTCTCGATGTTTCTGAAAGAACACTTAACATTTCGGAATTCTCCGATGCGAAATTCAAAACTCTGACCTTATATAAACTACCAGGCACAAAATCATTTCCCATGATATCTTTTTGGCCTGAAATCAGAAATCCAGATGGGTTAAGGTTATCGGTTTGTAATGATGTATAATGATTCTGATCCAGTGCCAAAGCCGAAGTAACTGTAAATTCATCCATATCCTTAGGTAGCCCATAATAAATCCGGTAAGTATAGGAATTCCCCATGATGGTATCCACATTAAACTTCACTAAAACATCGGAAATCTGCTGATTATCATCCACATCAATTGCTGATACATTTCTTGCTCTTTCAAGCTTTTTACCTATGTTAAAAGGTTTTGAAGGAACCGATAAAACATGGTTAGCAGCATTTTTTCCCATATTTAACAGATGAGCCACATAGTTGATATTTGATACCAATTTCTCTCCATCTTTATCCAATACAGCAGTATCCAGCTGAATACTAAACAATTCCTCATTCGTGAGAGCGTCAACAGTCACTTGCCGATAACAACTATCTGCTACCGACAGCATTTCAGTCAGACTACTTGCTGAACTATCATCGGCTTTTGCAATAATCATGCGGTATTCGTAAAAAATTGAGTCGGCTATGGCGCGGGTTGCTGTAATGTTTATATCCGATGGCAAACCGTTATTTGCAATTGATTGAGCAGAAAGCGATGTGGCCAAATTTGGGATGCCATGGCCTGCCATAATAGAAACCCCAACACTTTGCTCCAGAGCATAATCGAGTAGAAATGTAGATATCATGGAATTTCTATAGAGTCTTATCCAACCGTAATGATAATCGTTGTCAGATTTAATTCTTACGCCCAGATACCCGGTTTTTATCCCCAACCAGTTACCAATATCCACATTACTTTCGGTTGAAACATATTGAATTTTGACCACACTATCGCCTGACCAATTCAATCCAGCATGGATTTCAGAATTATCGGCAAAGGCTGCAGCGCTATCGTTTTCAACAGCCACCTGATTGCCGTTTAGCGACTGAATCATTAACTGCCCTGAATAATCACTTAAGCTATGAGCGGTTTTGAATCTGAAAGACAGGATAAAATCATGAACATTGTCATTATTTATATCAATGGCCATTCTGTTACTTGCCCAAAACTCTTCATTAGGAACTCGGTCGGTATATTGAACCTGCGCCATTAAAACGGAGCTTAAAATAAGGAATAACATCAGCAAGGTGCTTTGTAATTGAAATCCTTTTTGAGTCGATATTGTTTTTGTTTGCATAATTTCAATGTTTTGCGTTATTCAATAACCAGTTTTTTTGTTTCAACAATTTTCCCATTATCCCGAATAGTGACAAGGTATATTCCCGAAGGGAAACCTTTGACAGAGACGATTGTTTGGGGGCTGCCAGATTCCAATTGTTGGATGGTCTGCCCCAATGAGTTCAGAATATTTATCTGTAGATTATTAGAGTAATTCATGGGTTGTTCAATGGTAATATAATCAGAAGCGGGGTTGGGGAAAAGTCTGACAAAACCAGAAGCATCAACAGCATTCACATCGTCGCGTATGTCCTGAAAACCGTATTGTAAAAATCTGGTTCCCTGAATTTTTAGCCATGCATACTGCGGAAGTCCGGAGTCTTCGAGTCTAAATGCGACATAATACACCCTATCATTGGGTCCTGTATAATGTCCTATGTCTACATTATTATCTATATTTGTTACAGTGTGGTAATGTTTTAAAAATGACTCATCGTTGGACCATCTGTACAAATCACCGTAAAGAACGCCGTAATCCAGCTCATCTATCCAATTGGAATGTTCGTTATGGTCGCATAGAAGAACTTTATTGTTTCTGTAGGGAATGAGTGATAATATAAAAGAAGACCCAAAATTTGTTCCCCACCTACTTCCATAGAAATAAAAATCATCTACTCCATCGCGGTTCAAATCAACATCCTGCATTCCATCGGATTGTACTATACCTGTTCCTGTCCAATAATTGAATTCTGAGAATGCAAAATCGCACTCAAATACATTCATATTGAAGGAACTGGTATCTCCAACAATTGCCATTCCATCTTTGCCCAAAATGATTCGGTTAGAAACGCTCGAAAATTTCCCTTGAATAGCGCTAATGCTATCGGGAATCGATAGGATTTTAATAAAATAAACGTGGTTTGGCACAATCTGATTTCCATGGATATCTAACTGATTCATGTTAAACTGTATAACTTGAGCAGTGTCTGAATAGGGAATTCTTACAGAGTTTGCCGATGGCAAAAGAAGAGCATCGGTGACAGATAATGATGCTGTATCTTCAATTGGCATTACAAGTGCCCTGAACTCTTTCGTAAAATCATTTAGATATGGCTCAATCGTTAGGCTGATATCGGCAGCAGTATTGGTAGTATCGGTTAATGTAGCAATGGGTCGATGGGTAGTGTTTACAAATGCCTGAAGAATGATAGAATCAGACGGTTCAGAAATAGTGTTTTCTGTTGCAATGCCGGAGGAACTTACATTAAGTATGCATGCCCTGTATGGGACAAATCTTTCAATAGAATCACCATCTTTATCGAGGTACAAATTATATAGGGTTTCCGAATTTAGAAATGAAAATTCTGATGGGATGACAGAAATATATCTTTCAGCGGGAACCTGATTCATTGCCTGAAGATTATAAACAGAAGTATCCTGTGCCTTTGAAATGATAATCCTGTATTCACTAATTTCCAATTGATTGATAGCACTGTTAAAGAGCACCTTAAAGTCTCGCCCGCTAAAATAATTTCCCACATCAGTTAAAACCACAGAGGTGGCTCCTTTTGGAATACCATCGCCTGCAACAATTGGCTCGTTGGGAATAGGATTATAAGCGCAATCAATGGCGAATAATTGACTATTATCAACAAAATATAAGCGAAGCCAGGCGTAATAATACTGATTATCAACCTGTAAGCGGAGCCCTAAATATCCATGATGGACATTGCTCCAGCTACCTTTAGGAAGATACTCTATATCAATCAATTGAATATTTAATACGGTTGTATCATTCCACTCCATATTGGGTTCTATCAGTTCATTCTCATCAAATGCCACAACACTATCGTTTTGAACTGCTACAGCGGTATTATGATGAGTGTATATTTGGAAAAGAAAATACCTGTCCTGGTATCCGGTGTAGTAGTTATAATACAATTCACAATCAGTTACACCATCATTATTAATATCAAAAGGTATCTTTTGCTCCTCTATGATTTCTTTGTTGGGTCTGATATCTGAATAAATAACCTGAGCATTCAGTATTTGGCCTAACAGAAACAGACCCAAAACCACCAACCCTTTTTTGTTGAAAAATGCCGAAAAACCTGAAAATTCTGACACGTTTGGTAAAAACAGTTTCATAACAATAACTTTTAAGGAATAAACCTCTCAAAGGTACAATTATTTCTAAAAAAATACCCCCTTTGAAAAAATTTAATGAAAATTATTATGGTGCTGATTTATTGATGCTTGAAACAATTATTCATCCAGCTTATTATAAAAGTTTAGAGGAACAAACAATTAAATATCACTTGCTTTAATGATGCGCCCAATACGCCTATGTGATTTAAAATGAATGAAATAAAAACCAAAAATCACGTGGAACCAAAGAAAACACAAAAAACAACTATGTGTCCTATGTGCCTATGTGGTCAAAATAAAGACTATGTGAACTATGTGCCTATGTGGTTAAAATAAAGACTATGTGAACTATGTGCCTATGTGATTAAAATAAAGACTATGTGTCCTATGTGCCTATGTGCCTATGTAGTTAAAATAAAGACTATGTGTCCTATGTGCCTATGTGGTCAAAATAAAGACTAAGTGCCTATATGGATAGAACAAAAAGTCGCTGGAACGAAATCCTAAAAATACCTCTTCAACAACCTAAGCTGATGGCTATACTTTAATGTGTCAGTATTAAATATTCCCTGATGGTCGAGCTTGTCGATGCGAACGAGACCACTGGCATGGATGATTTCGGTGGGGGAAATGATTATACCCACATGAATAATCCTTCCTTCCTCGTTGTCGAAAAATGCCAAATCGCCAGGTTTTGTCTCCTCTATAAAATTGAGCAACTCGCCACGCTCGGCTTGCTGCCAGGCATCGCGGGGAAGTTTAATCCCACACATCTTATAAACAGTTTGGGTGAATCCGGAACAGTCGATTCCAAAATGGGTTTTCCCACCCCACAAATAGGGCGCATTGAGAAACGAATGAGCCAAGGCTAAAATATTATCGGGGCTTGCTGATTCAAAGTCCTTTAGCACATCCGGTATCTGAAAATCCCACCCCTGAACAGAAAAATAGTTCGACTGAAAACTACATCCCGAAGGCAGCAGCATCAAGCCCTTATTGGTCATGATGGTAGCAGGATCGTGGTTCACATGTTTTATATTCAGCATTCGAAAATAGTCGATGCTGTCAATTTGCAACAGCTGCTTTGGATCCATATAACCTTCGTACTCGTCGTAGCCATTCCTGACCAAAACCCAGTTGGGTGCTACAATATCCAGAATTTCAACCACATCGCCAAAAAGCAATTGGGTGGTTTGCTGGCTCATATCGGAGGGTTGCTTGCGCAGGGGGACAATGGAAAGATGAATAAAACCGAATGTCATAAGGTGTAGTTTTTGAACATACAAAGGTAACGAAAAGGAAACAACCACTCATCTTTTTGTTCATTATCACTTTCGTGCAAAACCTTAGCGGCAGGGCTCAAAACCGTTGCAATAACCACATTTTCAGTTATTTTAATGATGCGAATATTTCTATTTTTCTGCTGTTTTCACATTTTGTGGAACATCAATATTTTTGAACCAAATATTTATCTTTACTTTGCACCAAAGGGAATTCAAATGAAAGCGATAAATCAAATTAAATTTTTTATAAAATACAGATACTCTGTTATATATAAGTTCTTTCTCTTTTTCGCCGCCATGATTGTCATGGTAATTTTTATTCCTAAAACAGCCCGTTTTGGCTATCAATACGTGCAAGGCTACCCCTGGAACTATTCCAATTTAATTGCCCCCTTCGATTTTGCGGTTTTAAAAACCACCAAAGAAATCAGCGAAGAGAAACAACTTTTACTGGCCGATTTAGTTCCCTTTTACCGATTCAATCAAAATTTGGGCGATTCCATTTGGCCTTTGTTGCTCAACAACTTCAACGGGGCGTGGCAGCAAAAACATGCGGATGCCAAATCGTTGCAACGAAAGAATACCTGGAATTTTATTGAGTCGCATTTTTCGCACTTGCTAAAAACGGGCATCAGAAGCCAGACCAACGAGCTTAGTCTTAACGGTCAAATCAGCCTGATTTCGGGGAATACAGCCACCAATGTGCCGCTATCGCAAATTTATACTTTAACCACCGCCCAGACCTATATCAACGAATCTATTGTTAAAGCTCAGAATATTGATGGAGCATTGGCCAAAGAGCTCATTTTCTCGCACCTTTTTCAAAACGTGGTTTACGACGAAGCCACCACAAAAAAGGAGGAAGAAAACCGACTCTCGGGCATGTCGCTCACCTATGGTCTGGTTCAGAAAGGGGAGCTGATTATTGCTGAAGGTGAGCTGATTACCGCCGAACGTTTCCAAATTCTTGAATCGCTCAAACTGGAATTCGAAAAACAATTGGGAAGCAATAAAGAATACATTGGAGTTATTATAGGTCTCGCCATTCTGATTCTTATCGTTTTATTCTCGCTGGTTTTATATATCATTCTGTTTCGACCTGGAATTATGCTGCACAGCAATCAGATTTTGCTGATTTTAGTGAGTATGATGATTTTTGTAATCCCCGAAAGTATTCTTATTCAAGACTATCCAAACTATTTGCTCGTACTGCCTTTACCCCTTTTGGCCATCATTATCCGCAGTTTTTTCGACACCCGCACTTCGCTCTTTGTCTACCTGCTCACCACCATCATCATTGCATCGTTTGTTCCGAATGGCTACAATTTCATGTTTTTGCAGCTCATCACCGGAATCATCACCATATTTTCTATTCATCGTTTGCACAAAAGGCGACAATTTTATCTAACCACGCTGTGGATTTTTCTATCCTATGTGGTTACCTATTATGCTCTTTCGCTTGTGCGGGAAGGAAATACAACTGCTTTTAACACCCAAACCATTTATCTGTTTGCGATTAATGCAGCTCTAACTTTGCTCAGTTATCCCATCATTTATCTTTTCGAGAAGCTGTTTCAACAGGTCACCGTTATCACTTTACTCGAGCTTTCCGATACCAACAATCCTTTGCTCCGCGATTTGGCTCACAAGGCTCCCGGAACTTTTCAGCACAGCCTTCAGGTGGGTAATCTGGCCGAAGCTGCCTTGCTCGAAGTGGGCGGAAATACTTTGCTGGTGCGGGCCGGCGCTCTTTATCACGACATTGGAAAAATGTTCAATCCGCTCTATTTTATCGAAAACCAAACCACACAGGTAAATCCCCACAACGAGCTTAGCTACGAAGAAAGCGCCGAAATCATTCTGAGCCATGTGCATCTAGGCATTGAACTGGCGAAAAAACATCGGCTTCCTGCGGTGATTATCGATTTCATCAGAACCCATCATGGCAACCGCCGAACAGAGTATTTCTATCGAATGGCATTAAAAGAAGAAGGCGAAGTGGACGAGAAATTATATACCTACCCGGGTCCCATTCCTTTTAGCAAGGAAACCGCCGTTTTAATGATGGCCGATAGCATAGAAGCCGCCAGCCGAAGCATCCCCAAACCCGACGAAACCAAACTCAACAATCTTGTAGATCAGATTGTTGCATCTCAACTCGATGGTGGGCAATTCGACAACGCCGACATCACGCTGAAGGACATTAACAAGATAAAGAAGATTTTCAAGAAGATGCTGCTCACCATCTACCATATCAGAATAGAATACCCGAGTTAAATTTTTACTCACAAAATCTTTATTCCTGAATCAATGATGTGCTGCCGCAATGGTAGCAATGCTGATTTTTAATCCGGGCACTTCGAGCAAACTGTGGGCGCAGGCTTCCAAAGTGGCGCCTGTGGTAAGCACATCGTCCACAAGCAAAACATGCTTATCTTTCAATAGATTGGTTTCCACCACCTTAAATTTATCTTTCACATTTTCCCACCGCTCTTGTTTGGTCTTTTTAGTCTGGGTTTCGGTGGCAGCTGTTCGAACAAAGGAGGTGGTATCGAATGGAATTTTCATGGCAATACTCAATCCCTGGGCAAACATTTCCGCCTGATTATAGCCTCTTATAATTTTTTTAGCATCGTGAAGCGGAACAGGGATGATGGTATCGATGGTGCTGAAAGTCTCAGCATTTCTGAGATAAGCTCCATAACGCTGCCCCAGATAAACCCCAATGTCGGGTCGGCCCTTGTATTTGAGCTGATGAACCAAATTCTGAACTTTGTTGCCCTTATTGAAGAAATAGTAGGAAGCCACCATTTCCACCGGAATCTTGCCCCAGAAAAGCTCAAAGAGTGGATTTTTTTGGTCTTTATGATAGAAAGTTTTGGGGAGATGCAACACGCAGGGTGAGCAAATAACCTCTTCGTGCCTGAGCAATGTTGTGCCACAAGCCGCACAGGTTCGCGGATAAACGAGATTTAATAAATCGTCAAGTATAGATTTGAGCATATTTACTAATTTTGATGCAGTTAATTTTTAATCTTTCCCGGCCTTGTCATCTGCTTTAGAGATATCACATTTGAGCATTGCTTTTGAACAAAATCAACAACCCATAACAGTGGTCGATGATTTATGCCTGAAAATTCCCCGTGGTAAAACCCTGGCTCTGGTGGGGGAATCGGGTTCTGGCAAATCTGTTACATCTCTGGCAATCATGCAGTTGTTACATAAAAAAGCCATTATATCCGATGGTAAAATCGAACTGGAACTCAAAGATAATAAAAAAGAGAATCTGATTGGTCTCAACGAGAGCATTTTGCGAAAGCTCCGGGGAAATAAAATTTCCATGATTTTTCAGGAGCCCATGACGGCACTCAATCCGGTGAAAAAATGCGGCCCACAGGTAGCAGAAATTATTCAGATTCACCGAAATATTCCGGAAAAAGAACTGAAAAACCGCGTTCTAAAAATGATGGAAGCTGTGAAACTTCCCGAGCCCGCAAGAATCTACCAAAGCTATCCGCACCAACTCAGCGGGGGGCAAAAACAGCGCCTTATGATTGCCATGGCTATGGCCAACGAGCCCGAACTCCTCATTGCCGACGAACCCACCACGGCGCTTGATGTTTCAGTGCAAAAAACCATTCTCGACCTTCTCAAAGAGCTTCAGGTTACCTATCAAACATCGGTGCTTTTTATTACCCACGATTTGGGAATAGTAGCAGATATAGCCGATGAGCTGGCAGTTTTGTATCAGGGAAAATTGGTGGAATCGGGTCCGGCACAACAAATCATTCACAATCCCCAACATGCTTATACCAAGGCACTTCTGGCTTGCAGGCCATCGTTGACTCAACGTGCTGAATGGCTGCCTTCGGTGGCCGATTTCCTACAATCGGAAAAGGAACCTGTCATCAATATTGTATCCGCTGAATCCCGAAAAGCTGCCCACGAAAAGCTCTATGCCACCCTCCCCATTTTATCGGTTCAAAATCTGGAAGTAAAATACGCCAAAAAGAAGAATTTTCTGGGGAAAGCCACTGCTCATCATGTGGCGGTAAATGGGGTTAGTTTTGAGCTCTTTAAAGGCGAAACGCTGGGATTGGTGGGCGAATCGGGTTGTGGAAAAACCTCGCTGAGCCGCGCCATTATTGGTTTGCACAAAGCGCATTCGGGCAGCATTCTATGGCAAGACAAAAATATTCTGGAGTATTCTCCTTCCGAATGGCGTCATTTCCGCGAAAAAGTCCAAATCATCTTTCAAGATCCTTATGGCTCACTTAACCCCACATTGGCCGTTGGGCTGGCTGTAATGGAGCCTCTTTTGGTTCATAAAAAACTTGGCCGGCAGCAAGCCGAAGCGGAGGCAATCAAACTTCTGGAAAAAACGGGCATTCCTGCCGCAGCATTTTATAAACTCCCATCGGAATTTTCGGGTGGACAACGGCAACGCATTTCCATAGCCCGCGCATTGGCCATGAATCCCGAAATCATCATCTGCGACGAGTCGGTTTCAGCCTTAGACGTTTCTGTTCAGGCACAAATTTTAAACCTGCTCAACCAGCTCAAGCGCGAATTTGGACTTTCGTATCTTTTTATCTCCCACGATTTGTCGGTGGTAAAATTTATGAGCGACCGGATTATGGTTATGAAAGATGGTGATATTGTGGAGATTAACGAGTCTGATGAGCTCTACAAAAACCCAAAAAACTCCTATTCTCAAATGCTAATCGCTTCCATTCCAGGCCATTCCCGCACAAAACCTGTTTAAATAATCGTGCCTTTTTTTGGCATTATTGGAAATCAATATAAATCATCCCCCTTTTTTTTGATTTTTCCGGAGCCATTTATCGATTTCTGTATAAATTTACCCGAACAAAACACAAATCGCGAAAAATGCCATGGAACAGAAAATCGGATTTTTTATACTGATTTTTTTGGGGGTTTTCGCCTTATCCTTACCAACAAAAATGACAAAGAAATGAAGAAATCATTGGTTTTAATTGGCCTGCTTCTGACAGGCTTCTGGCTTTATGCTCAAGATTACAGGCCGCTCATAGAAAAATCGGGGGGAGCGACAGAGTATCCACATGCCGATATAGTTGTAATTTTCGATAGCACCACGGTTAACATGCAACCTACTGGTCTGAGCTATTATCAAATGCATCAGCTTATCAAAATCCTGACTCCCGAAGGTGCCAAAAAAAACCATGTGGTCAAAGTGAGCTACGATCCGCTTTCGGCCCATGTGGAAATCCAAAAAGTGCGGGTTTTTAAAGCTTCCGGCCAAACGGTAGAGCTGGCCAATCCGGTGCTCGATTATGCAGCCCCAGCCCGCGCCATCTATTGGGGAGCCCGCGAAAAAATGATTGAAGTGGGCCGACTGGAGCCCGGCGATGCCCTGGAAATTGTCACTTTTAAAAAAGGATATACTTATGCTCTCCTTCAAAATCCCGAAGACGAGTCGAAATACATTCCGCCCATGCGTGGCCATTTCTACGATATTGTGCCTTTCTGGAGCTTCGACCCCATCATCGAAAAAACCTATATTTTAAAAACCCCGCTGGATAAAAAGCTTCAGTACGAAGTGTTTTATGGGGAACTGACATCGAAGATGAAATTTCTGGAAAACGTAATTGAATACACCTTCACCAAACGAAATATTTCGCCCATCAAACGGGAGCCCAATATGGTGAGCCCCAACGACCTGAACACCAAACTGCTCATGTCCACAAGCCCCGACTGGTATGCCAAAGGCAAATGGTTCTACACGGTGAACGAGGAATACGATGCCTTCACTCCGACCGAGGAAGTTCAAAAATTTGTGAACGAATTGCTGAAACCCGCCAAAAACGAAATCGACAGCATTTCCATTCTCACCCATTGGGTGGCCGATAATATGCGCTATTCGGGCATTTCCATGGGCGAAGGCGAAGGCTATACGCTGCACAATTCGGAAATGAATTTTACCGACCGCTGCGGCGTTTGTAAAGACAAGGCCAGCCTTCTCATCAGCATGTTGCGCGCTGCGGGATTTCAATCCTATGCCGCCATGACTATGGCCGGAGAACGCATCGACGATATTCCAGCCGACCAGTTTAACCACTCGGTAACGGTGGTGAAAATGCGCAGTGGCGAGTGGAAACTTCTCGATCCAACCTGGGTCCCAGGAGTGCGTGAGCTTTGGAGCAGCGCCGAACAGCAACAGGGTTACCTCATGGGTTTACCTGATGGTTCAAACCTGCAATACACCCCCATTTCAGCCCCCGAAAACCACTATATCCGCATCCACGGAAAATCTACCCTTGATAAAAACGGAACCCTGAAAGGGATGTTCAGCATCACTGCTGAAGGACAATCGGATGCTGCCGTAAGAGGCGTTTTCAGATACAGCGTGCGCACCGAATGGGAGAAAAATCTGGAGGAAGAACTCCTGAACCTTCACCCCAATGCACAGCTTATTAAGGTATCGCATACGGATAACGATAAATATCTCGAACAACCCGTAACCATCACCTACGAATACGAAATACCTGGTTATGCGCTGGTTACCGAAAAAGAGATTCTATTCACCCCACCCATGGCCACCGGAGTTTTTAAAAATGCCATGGGGCATTTATACTCCAACACAACCGCCGAAACCAAACAATTTGGTTTCAGAGACCGTTGCAGCCGTTTGGTGGAAATAACCGAGGAAGTAAACCTGCCAAAATTCTCAGAGATGAGTCCTTTACCTACTGCCAAAGATGTTAATGATGAATATGTTAGCTTTAAAGGTGGATATTCACTCACCGGACAAAAACTCACATTCACCGAAACCATCAGTTTGGGAAAGAGAATCTATAAAGCCGCTGAATGGCCAGCTTATCGCGAAGCCGTGAACAACCAAAAACACTTTGCCAATCAAAAAATCATCCTTAAAAAGTAATTGACCATGAGACATTTTATAATATATATAGCCCTGTTTATTCTTTCAGTGGGATGTAACAGTGCTGCCGAAACCGATGCGGTTTACAAAAAAATAAAGAAAGAATACATCATGAATGCCGATGGAAGCCTTGAATATAAATACTTTAAAGAACTCAAGCTTCTTTCGGTTTACTCCTTCGACAGGCTTTTCGGCGAAACATTTGTCGTTTACAACCCCGATTTTCAAAAGCTTGTAATCCACCAGGCTTATACCGTTATGGCCAACGGTCGCAAAGTCAACGTGCCCAAAAATGCTTTTAACGAAGTATTGCCCCACGATGCTGCCGATTATCCCGCCTATAATCAGATGCGCGAAATGGTTATAACCCACACCGGACTCGAAGTGGGCGCCACCATTTTTCTCGAATACTCCATCATCAGCAAACCCAGCTTTATCAAGGAACTTATGGGGATGGAAATAGTGGCCGAAGATGTGCCTGTGGAAGATTTTGAATTAACAGTTACAGTGCCCGCCCGACGCGGTTTAAAATATTCCGTTCTCAACACAACTCTGGAACCTGCTGCAAATCAGGCCGAAACCAACAGAAGCTTTACCTGGAATTTTAAAAATGTAAAGGCCCGTAGCTTCGAAGACTTTTCGCCAGCCAGTTCACAATACTTGCCAACCATCGTTTTTTCCACCTTCACCGAAACTCAGGCTGCCTTCGATGCTTTTGCACAAAACAAGGCCTTTACTTACAAGCCCACCGAATCGGAAAAAGCGTTGATTGAAAAGCTAAAAGCAGACACCAAAACCAATACCCAGTGGGCGTTGAACATTCAGGATTATGTGGCCAATAAGATCAACGGAAAATACATTCCGCTGAGCTGGCATAATTATGAGCTTCAAACCCCCGGACAGGTTTTTAACAGCGCCGTGGGAAGCGAATTGGAGAAAACCATGCTCCTTTTTCATCTGCTGAAATCGGCTGGATTCAATGTAAAACCTGTTGCTTTTGTGCCTGTGGTGCTTTGGAATGCGCAAATTGGCAATCTGAATTTCATGAATCAGTGGGGAGTTTTGTATACCGACGAAACCGGTGTCCCTTTTGTATTGTCAGCAAAAGAAATGAATCAGCAATCGCTGCACCTGAAGCTTACCAACCAGGTAATGGTGGATTTATTCACGGCAAAACCCGTTGAACTCAAAACCACGCTACCTTCCATTAGCATGAACAGCAGGCTAACAGTTGATCCTGACAACGCCATTTCGGGCCAGGTAATGCTAAAACTTACCGGAAGCTGCTTCGATTTTCTCACCTTGTCGAAAGATAGTTCTGCAATTCAAAATTATATTGTGAATGGTATTCCAACGGCCAAAGACGAGAAGCCACAGCTGGTAATTCCTGACAATCAGGTAGCTAAATTTGAAATGAACGTGAAAAGCGATGGAAAACTGAAGAAACAGGAGAACTACTATTTCATGTCGCTGCCTTATCTCAAAAACGGAATTGCTTCGCAAAACTTCACCAATCTCCCTTCCAAACGCGACTTCCCCATCACCGTGAAAGCCATAGACGAGAGCTATGAATTTGTCATCACTTTACCCAAAAGTGTGGAATGGGTTGGGGTTGAAAAGCAATTGGATTTCAACGAGAGTTTTGGTAAAATGAGCATTTCGGTGGCCCGAAAAGATGGCAATCTGGTGATCAAAAAATCATTGGTCATTTTCCCTGCCGAAGCTTCTGTCCAGGCTCCCAAAGGACCAGCCACCGTTGACAGCAAATCCACAGAGCTATTCCAGCGAAACCTAACTGTGGAAGAATATGCCATTTTTAGAAAAATGATGATCGAGTGGAACAGCAACTGGCTCAACGAGCTGGTTTTAAAAAGATAGTTCCAGGTCCTTAACCCCTGAAAAATTGGAAATCATTTAACGGTTTCCAATTTTTTTTGCCCAAAAGCCAATATCTATTTAGGTTATCTTTGCCGGCTATGTATCAGGAACCTAAAATAACAGACTGGCTGCCCATTACCCGCAAAGAAATGCTCCAGCGCGGCTGGGAAGAATTGGATGTGGTCATCATTACCGGCGATGCCTATGTGGATCATCCGAGCTTTGGCGCTGCCGTAATTGGCCGCCTAATCGAGGCTGAAGGATTTAGAGTTGGAATCATTCCCCAACCCAACTGGCAGGACGACCTCCGCGATTTTAAAAAATTTGGAGCCCCTAAACTGTTTTTCGGCGTCACCGATGGCAATATGGATTCCATGGTAAACCATTACACAGCCAATAAACGCTTACGCAGCAACGATGCTTTTACTCCAGGTGGAGAAGCCAATTTTCGCCCCGATTATGCCTCGGTGGTTTATTGTAAAGCGTTGAAATCCATCTATCCCGATGTTCCTATTGTGTTGGGTGGTGTGGGTTCATCGCTGCGAAGGGTCACCCATTACGATTATTGGAGCGATAAACTAAAACCCTCTGTGCTGTTAGAAACTGGTGCCGATTTGCTCATTTATGGCATGGGAGAAAATCCGCTCATTGAGCTGTTGCGACTTTTAAGTCGCGGGGTTCCGTTCCAATCCATCAAAACCATTCCCCAAACCTCAGTTTTAATAGCTGCGGAGGAAGAATTGCCCAAAAACAAAAACTGGATCGATTTTGAGCTCAATAGCCACGAAGATTGTTTGGCCGACAAGTTTAAATATGCTTCCAATTTTAAACATATTGAACAGGAATCGAACAAAATGAATGCCCGCCGATTGATTCAAAAAGTTGGCAATCAACAGGTTTTGGTGAACCCTCCATTTCAAACCATGACCGAAGCCGAAATAGACCGCAGCTTCGATTTACCCTATACCCGCCTTCCCCATCCCAAATACAAAAAACGAGGGCCCATTCCAGCCTTCGAAATGATAAAATTCTCCATCAACATGCATCGCGGATGTTTTGGTGGATGTAGCTTTTGTACCATTTCGGCACATCAGGGGAAATTTATTGCCAGCCGATCGAAAAAATCGATTTTGGACGAAGTGGACAAAGTAACTCAAATGCCCGATTTTAAAGGTCATCTGAGCGATTTGGGCGGCCCCAGTGCCAATATGTACAAAATGAAAGGCCACGACCTGAGCATTTGTGCCAAATGTGTCCGACCAAGTTGTATTCATCCCAATGTTTGCAAGAACCTTAACACCTCCCACCAACCGCTTCTCGATATTTATCGCTCGGTAGATGCGCATCCCGGAGTTAAAAAAGCAACCATCGGAAGCGGAATCCGCTACGATTTGCTGGTGAAAGAGCGAAATACCCATGGGAATGAAAAAGAGATGAACGAGTATCTGGAGCAGGTGCTGACACGTCACGTGAGTGGCCGGCTTAAAGTAGCTCCCGAACATACTTCCGACGATACTTTGCACATCATGCGAAAGCCGCCATTCGAGAATTTTAAAAAGTTTACCGCCAAATTTCACGAAATCAACGAGCGGAAAAATCTCAACCTTCAGTTGATTCCTTATTTCATCTCGTCACACCCGGGAAGTCAGCCGAAAGACATGGCCAATCTGGCTGCCGAAACCAAAGACATGGGCTTCCGTCTGGAGCAGGTTCAGGACTTTACACCCACACCCATGACAGTTGCCACTGTGATTTACTATTCGGGCTTTCATCCCTACACCCTTCAGCCAGTTTTTACAGCCAAATCGAAGGAGGAAAAACAAGACCAGCATCGGTTTTTCTTTTGGTATAAGCCCGAAAACTTCAACTGGATTCGCAATGTGTTGAAAGAACAACCAGCTATATTGAAAAAACTACTTCAAAGAAACCCCAGATAATTTCAAAGAAAAAACCTGGGGTATAAATTCATTTTCAAATATTTACAGGCACTATTGTGTGATAATGATATTATCTTCCGTCAATATAAGCTCGCTGTATGTGGTGCTGAATGTGGAGAAATAACCAAAAGCGCCTTCGCTAATATTTCCGATCACATTGGCTGGCGGGCCTCCAAACAATGGGTTTTGAAAACTTGTGGACTGAATCACATTATTCATAAAAACATAATGTTCTTTTGTAATGCCGCCCATTTCCAACAGAACGGTATCGCCAACTCTAAACCGTTGGCCAGAAATAGAATTATTGAAAAACGCGACTCCAATTCCAAAGGTAAAATTACCATCGAAAAGCTTGTCGTCAGTGAAACTAACCTTGCTAAGAGTGTCGGAAAGTAATGTATCGTTTCTGTAAACTCTGAATTGGTAATAGTTCTCTACCCCTGCCGGATCTGTTGCGAAGAGTTTTACAATCCAAAAACCATCTTTACCAAATCTCTCGTTAAACTCCATGCCAATGGAATCGATGGGTGCAATAGGTGGAATAGATGATTGTGCGACATATCGAAGATTTCCGTTTATTTCTTCCTGCAAATCAATTTGCAATTCATAACTTCTATCTACCTGACCGTAGAAGTTTGCCGGGGTATAGTATTTCCCTGGCTCTTTTTCCTCCAATACCACTTTATTTCCCAAATTGTCACTGATGCTAACAGAAGCATTTTCCACAGGTGGTGCGGGCTGATTGTAGAAATAACTGGTGGTTTCGGTAAGAACAAAAAGGTGGGCCATGGTATCGGTGGTTAAATTTCCTTCCACAACCAATCGGGTGTAGGTTTCGTCTAATTCCACTTCTATGCGCTCGGTACAGCTGCCAAGTCCTAAAACCAGACCGACAAAAGCGGCTATATATAATCTGTTTTTCATGGTTGTTAAAATTTAAAATTGAAAGTTAATGCGGGAATAATGGAGAATAGATAAGTTTGTTCGGCATAGGTTACATCAGGGTTTGCGTCGTCAGTTACAAAGTTTATAGACCAGGTATTGTGACGGGCATAGGCGTTGTAAACACTTAGGTTGATATCCCAATCCCATTTGGAACCTTCTTTCTTTTTTCGTTTCCAGGTGGCCGACACGTCCAATCGGTGATAGTCTGGCAGTCGATAAGCATTTCTGTCACTATAAATAGCCACAATCATATTTCCATAATAGGCTCGTCCGGTAGGGAAAGTGGCTGGCTGACCCGACCCATAAACCCAGTTGGCGCCCACTTCGAGTCGTGGAGAAATACTGTAGCTCAACACAATGGCCACATTATGTGGTTTATCGTAGGGTGCACGATAGGTTTTGCCATTGTTAATATCTTCAAATTGACGGAAAGTGCGGCTGTAGGTATAACTAATCCACCCGGTGAGGTTTCCATCGTTTTTGCGCAATAAAAACTCAGCTCCATAACTCCACGATTTTCCAAAACGAAGCTCTCCTTCAAGTTCTTCGTTGAGCAATACCTGCGCAAAATCCTTAAAATCGATGGAATTCTTCATGTTTTTGTAATACACCTCCACATTGGCTTCGTACATATTTTGCTTGAAATTTCTAAAATATCCCAAAGCAACCTGATCGGCTATTTGTGGCTTCACATTGGGTGACGAAGGAAACCAAATATCTAATGGAGTACCAGCGGATGAGTTTTGAGCCAATTGCATATATTGTCTTGTGCGGGAATAATTGGCTTTTACAGAGCTCTCATCGTTAATAACATAGGTGATGCCGAAACGTGGTTCGAGCCCCATATAGGTATTGTAAATGTCGCCCTTTTTATAAACTGTACTGTCGATTTTATTAAAATTATCGTCGAAATTATAAACAGTTGCCGAGCCCATACTTTGAAATATTGAATATCTCAAGCCATATTTGAGTTGAATATGTTCTCCTATTTTCTGCTCATTGCTGACATAAATTCCCCAGTCGAGGGCGTGGCTATTGGGCTGTACAAACTCTGTAAACAGGGCTTCCTCTCCCAGCCCCTTGGCTCTTCCCGGATCAAAAATATGATAGGTGCCTTCCACCCCAAATTTAATGGTGTTTTGCGGATTCAAATAGTAGGTAAAATCGCCCCGTCCGCCATAATCTACCATCTTGCTCTTCCATTCAAAGGCGTTGGCATTGCCCTCGGGTGTTCCTAAATTGTAGTTGTAGATGCTGTTGAAATTGGTGAGATTAAAAAACAGCTTTTCGCTGAACAAGTGATTCCAACGAATGGTGGTGGTGGTATTCCCAAAAAAGAGTTTGCTAAAATCGTTGGCAAACTTATCCTGCCCATTGTAAAAAGAAATGTACAACCGGTTTTTCTCATCGAATGTATGGTTTACTTTGGCGTTGATGTCGTAGAAATTTAAAATGCTGCTGCGCAAATTCTCTTCGGAGCTGAGTTTGAGAAATAAATCGGCATAAGTGCGCCGACCCGAAACTATAAAACTCGTTTTGTCCTTAATAATGGGCCCCTCGATGGTCAGGCGGCTCGAAATGGTACCTATACCTCCGGTCACTTCAAACTCTTTGCTGTTACCGTCTTTCATGCGCACATCGAGAAGCGATGAGAGCCTGCCCCCGTGAGAAGCCGGAATATCGCCCTTATAGATTTTCACATCTTTAATGGCATCGTTGTTGAATACCGAGAAAAAGCCCATGAGATGCGATGCGTTGTAAACTGTGGCTTCGTCGAGCAAAATAAGATTTTGGTCGGCTGAGCCTCCACGCACACTAAAGCCCGACGAACCCTCAGCGGTGCTTTGAATTCCAGGCAGCAGTTGAATGGCTTTGATTAGGTCGACTTCGCCCATAAAAGCGGGAATCTTTTTTATGGTTTTTGCCTGAAGCTTAATACTGCTCATCTCGTTGCTCTTTACATTTCGGTCCAGTCGTTCACCAGTTATCTCAACCTCAAGCAATTCAGCAGAGGTTTCAGCAAGTTCAATGGCCAGATAGACATCTTTTTGAAGATCGATGGTTTTTGTATATTCGTTAAAACCCAAATAATTCACATTCACAGTATAGGTGCCCGCGGGCAGGCTGAGTGTAAAATAGCCATATTCGTTGGCTACAGTTCCGGTAGAAAGCTCGGGAATGAAAACAGTAGCACCTATAAGCTCTTCGCCATTGCTACCGTCCTTAATTTTCCCACTTATGGAATACTTTTGAGCCAGAACGCTCAGTTGAAATGCCAAAAGCAGGATGATAATAAAAAAATTTCTCATGCGCTATTTTTTTTGGTTAATCGGGAATAATAGTTTCCGTTTATGTTGATACAAGGAATTCAGATTCTCAGACGATAATGCTCGTTTCATATTTTAATTTTTATTAAATTCTGTTTCAAAGACGCACCAATGGGTAAAAAATAACATCGGTTCCTGTTAATTGATTTTAAAACTGACATCATTTCCCTTAGTTGGAAATCTTATGGCCCTAAAGACTGAATATTTGCCTCTGGGTTGCAATGATTTTTTATTGTTGCAAATATGTTCATTACACCCTAACAAGCTTAGGTATTAACATTATTTATCAATTGCAATCTTGTTATTGAAAAATACCTTGTCACACTATAATTGTTCCCAATTCACAAAAACATATTTCATTTACAATCAACTATTTATGTCAATTTTCTATTGATATCAGAACAGAAGTAAGCAGATATTTAAATTAAAATTTATCCCAATTCCTTAAAAACAGAAAATAAAAAAGGCAAGCTGGGGGAAGCTTGCCGTAATCTTGGAGAGAAGTAAATTAATGCGTTGTAAAATTAAGTTTGGGGTATCTTAAACAACGATGCAAATATAGACTGTTCATTTGGCTCAAATTGACCAAATGAACCCAGTCTGGGAGTAAATGAGCCAGCATTAGGTTTGGTCGATTAAGCGTATTTTCTTTGATGAACATAAAAAAGGCAAGCTGGGGGGAGCTTGCCGTAATCTTGGAGAGAAGTAAATTAATGCGTTGTAATCTTTAGTTTGGGGTATCTTAAACAACGATGCAAATGTATGGTGGCTTTCTGTTATAAAATGAACAAATGAGCTTACCCCCCTTACTAAATGAGCGAATGATGGGTTTGGATGATTGAATGATTAATTTACTTGGTTAATTCATGAAAAATCTCTTCTAATTTGCTCTCTTTTTTATTGAGCGACAAAATTTGAATGTTGTTTTTTACCGCCCATTGGAACAATTCCTGTCTGAAATCGACCTCGTTCTTGGCCAAAAGCTGATAAGTGCAATTGCCGGTTTTCGTTACTTTCGAAATGCCTTTTATTTTTCCCAACTCTGCTTCCTGAGGTGCCTTGTCGAACTCAACAATAACCGATTGGGTTTTCCCCAGCAATTTCCCCAGATCCTGGGTCTTTTCGTCGGCAATGAGCTTGCCTTTGTGAATAATCAAAACTCTGTCGCAAATGGCTTCTACCTCTTGCATGATATGAGTGGACAACAACACGGTCTTCTCCCGTCCTATTTTTTTAATGAGTTCTCTGATTTCTACGAGCTGATTGGGGTCCAAGCCTGTGGTGGGCTCGTCGAGAATCAATACATCGGGGTTGTGAATGAGCGACTGAGCCAGCCCCACCCGCTGCCTGTATCCTTTTGAAAGGGCGCCAATCTTTTTATTCTGTTCCAGCGTAAGGCCCGTCATCTCTACAATCTCGTCAATCCTGGCCTTCAAATCGCCTTTCATTTTATAAATCCCCGCTACATATTGTAAATACTCCCGAACATACATTTCGGGATAAAGCGGATTGTGCTCGGGCAAATAGCCAATGCGCGATTTCACTTCAATGGGATTCTCCATCACATCGAAACCATAAACGGTGGCTTTTCCTTCGGTGGGTGGTAAAAAACAGCTTATTATCTTCATTAATGTAGATTTCCCAGCTCCATTTGGCCCCAGCAATCCGGTTATTTCTCCCTTATTGATGCTCAAATTTATCTGATCCAGCGCCTTTTGACTGCCATATAGTTTGCTGATGTTTTGAAGTTCAATAGTCATGCTTCCCATTTTTTTTGGCAAAACTACTACATTTTATATAATTCTGTTATCGACAAGGCAAAGGCCAATCTGCATTTAATTACAACTTGTACCGACCAGGCGGGATTTGGATTTTTTGTAATGAAGAATAGTCTAAAACCATAAGAGTATAAATTTTAGCCAATGTGCAAAAAAACATTGAAAGTTTATATCTAAAAAGAAATTGAACTGAAAAAAGCATAGAGTAAAACACAGAATTTCAATGCGATATGATAAATTAAGAAGAAAGTTTGAAAATAATTCAATATTTTAACAAAAGTATAACATATTTACTTATTTTTGAAATGCAAACCAAAAGTTAAAATTTTCATTAAAAATGAATATCTCGAATCCATATACAAATTACCTTGAAAAACAAGTAATAGCCAATCATTCCATGTGCCACGTTTCAGAGCCGTTGCTGCTTTTTGTACAAGAATTGAAGGTTTTACTTTTTGCAGTATTCCAACCCAATATATTAACTTTTAACTTTAATTTTTAATATTAAATACTATGAAAAATACAGCACTCTTAATTTTGTTTTTTATTTTTATAATAAATGGTTACTCTCAAGTTACAAGAGGATCAATTAATGGTGAGTTTTATATTGCCACAGCTTGGTTTGCCGATGAAGAAGCACCGCGTAATGGTATATTTAGAAGCCCCGATAATGGCGAGCATTTATATGTACAATATAGCAGTCTTGATTTGCCTTTTCCAGGAGAAATGAGGATAAGAGAAATAGTATCTGACTCTACAGAAGGAGTTCTTTATAATTACAGCTATACGCCTAATGAATTATGGAGAAGCATTGATTATGGCGAAAATTGGGAAATGATAATGGATAGTGCCCCCATTGGTAGTTTTACTAGTGGAAATATGCATGGGCAAATATACAGGAGCCGTGCAGGAACTATATGGAAAAGTAGTGATTACGGTAATACTTTTAATGTAATCAATATAGATGCAAGGGGCATGTTGGAAGTTGGATTTGCTTCTAATATGCTATTTGGGCTTGATATTGCTGATGATGGAGTATACTTATTATTGATAAGTGATGATTTTGGTGAATCCTTTTCCACAATACCTATAGATACTACTGTGGCTAGGTATGCAATAGAAGGGCATCATCCTGAGATTTCACGAGGAGCTACAGAAGGAGAGCTTTACCTGGTTTCCTGGTGGCCCAATTATCATTTTAAGATTTTTTATAGTCAGGATTATGGAACTACATGGACTGAGCAATATGAATCGGAGTTTATTGACTTTTGGGATTGGGCTGTGGAATTTACTGCCGGTAGAGAACCATGCTCGTTCTATGTGTTTAGAAAAACCATGTCGCCCGATTTTACGCACAGACAGCTCTATATTGACTATTCATCAGATTGTGGCCAAACTTTTACCACCTACTATCATGATCTTACGCCAGACTATACTAATATTAAAAATCATGTTGATATAGAAGAAAAATTAATTATTTATCCCAACCCCGCATTTGAGGAAATAAAGCTAAGCTTTGAAAATACAGAAAACAATTTTCAGTTAGATTTGCGTATTACAAGCGTTTTGGATCAACAAGTTTATGAGACAACACTCATCAAAGGGCAAGAAGAATTATCCATACAACTTAATAAATGGCAACAGGGAGTTTATTTGGTGCAGGTTTATTCTAATGGGAAATTGGTTGGGAATAATAGATTTATTAAAATGTAAAATCGATACTACCCTACCTAGCCAGGCATAAATTTACAAGAAAGAAATGACCCGATTGATAAGTCTAAAAGAATTGACAGTGACAGGAGTTAACCAGTCTGCCGACAGAAAGGTTCAAGGGCTTTAGCTCTCTTCAACTTTCTTGTAACTTGACAGTAAAGTGCCACGAGGTTGGCTACTATTCTTATACTATTGCCGGGTACCAACAAATAGTGAAATGTAAGTTTTTACCACCTTTTTACCCAGCACATCCGCTAAAATGATTACTTTTAATGCCGCGATTGATGGGTCTTAATACCTGTGAGCTCCATCAACCATTAAAATACATTTGTCGTTATGAACAATTCAAAAATTCTGTGGGCTCTGATTATCAGCCTTTTCATTGGCTCCAATCTGATGGCCCAGGGCGATGAAAAAGCCAAAGCCATTGTTGTTAAAGCTCATGAAGCCACCATTGGCAAATCGAGTAAATCGAAAATGACCATGAAAATCGTTCGCCCCGACTGGAGCAGCGAAATCACCATGCAAAGCTGGAGCCTTGGTAAGGAATACTATTTGATTTATATCATCTCTCCGGCCCGCGACAAAGGACAGGTGTTTTTAAAACGCGACAATAATATGTGGAACTGGATGCCAGCCATTGGAAGAATGATAAAAATACCACCAAGTATGATGATGTCAGGCTGGATGGGTTCGGATTTCAATAACGATGAGCTCATGAAAGAAAATTCACTCGAAGTAGACTATAGCCACCAGTTTTTACCCGAAGAAACCATTGATGGAATTCCGTGCTACCAGATTGAACTCACCCCACTCCCATCGGCACCGGTGGTTTGGGGAAAGGTAATTATGTGGATTAGTAAAGACAAGTACTTTGGCCTGAAATCGCATTTTTACGACGACGATGGCAAACTCATCAATATTCAAACGGCCAGCAAGATTAAAGTATTCGGTAACAAGGAATTGCCATCGCTTCTGGAGCTCACTCCTGTGAATAAACCCGGTCATAAAACCACACTCGAAATCACCGAAGCGGTTTATAATGTGGATAATATTACCGAATCAATGTTCACTCAGCAAATGATGAAAAATGTGAGACCTGATTAATACCCCTAGGCGCAAAAAATAACACATGAAAACAACCATCATTATAGCCTGGCGCAATATCTGGCGAAATCGCCGCCGCTCCCTCATCACCATGGGTGCCATTTTTATGGCGGTTTTTCTCTCCGTTTTCATGCGCTCCATGCAAAAAGGAAGCTACGAGATAATGATTCTTGCAGGCATTAACCAGGTGGGTGATATTCAGATACATAAACCCGGATATTGGGAAAATCAGAACATCAACAATGCCATGATTCTTTCGGATGCGCTGGAAACCGATTTGCTAAAAATCGAAAATATTAAAGACATCAATCCCCAGTTTACCAATTTTGGATTGGCGTCATCGGGCGAACAAACCAAAGCGGCCATGATTATGGGAGCCATTCCTCAAAAAATAGACCTTCATACGGGTCTTGCCAAAAAACTCATTTGGGGTGAATACCTAACCACCGGCGAACCAGGAATTCTTGTGGCAGAAAATCTGGCAGTTTTTTTAAAAATTGCCCGAATATCGTCCGATACAACCTTTGATGCCCATGGGGAAATGAAAATAAAAAAGAGGGCAACCCTGCTTCAGGACAGCTTAGTTATCCTCAGCTCGGGCTATCAGGGCATGAGTGCATACGGGCTGTTTCCTGTGCGCGGAATTGTGAGCTTGCCAACGCCACAAGAAAACTCGTCGCTCATCTTTATGCCCCTCGATCAGGCTCAATTGCTTTTCAGCCCTTTTATGCCCAATTTAGTCACCGCAGTGAGCATCGATATGAAAAACAAAAATCTCACCGCCGAAACTGCTCAACAAATCAATAATCGATTCAATGACGAATATGAGGTAATGACCTGGGATCAAATGCTCACAGAAATTGTTCAGAGCATTGAAATGGACAATGCCGGTGGTGTACTCATGATGAGTCTTCTTTACATTGTGGTGGGATTCGGTTTGCTGGGAACCTTAATCATGATTACCATAGAACGCCGCCGCGAAATGGCAGTTATGATTGCCGTAGGAATGCAACGCACCAAACTCATTCTCATGATGATTGCCGAAACAATAGTTCTTGGTATTACCGGCGTTTTTGTTGGCGAACTCCTGAGTTTCCCGTTTGTAATGTACCTAAACAGAAACCCCATTCCGCTGAAAGGCGAACTGGCCCAAATGATGGAAACCTATAATCTGGAACCCATCATCCCCTTCTCCATCGACCCTTCCATATTTATCAACCAGGGAATCATCGTTTTTATCATTTCGATATTGGTGGCTGTTTATCCCATTTGGGACATATTGAAAATCAAACCCATTGACTCAAGAAAATAAACCTGACCTATGATAATTTTCATTTCCTGGAAAAATGTGTGGAGGAATAAACTCCGGAGCAGCATCGTCATAATGGCCATTGCCATAGGGCTTTTTGGGGGTATTTTTACCAACGCTTTCTTCATGGGCATGACCCAGCAAAGGGTAGATTCTGCCATAAAAAACGAAACCGCAAACCTGCAGATTCATCACCCCGATTTCTTAGTCAACGAGACCATAGACAAAGGGATTCCCCAAAGCGACAACCTCATGAGCAGAATTGCCAGCCTTCCCCAGGTTAAAGGGGTTAGTTCCCGACTCACAGAGACCGGAATGGCTGCCACCGCCGAAAACAACGCGGGCGTTTTTATCAATGGCATAAACCCGGATGCAGAAAAACAAGTTACTTCCATTCACGAAAAAATTGAAGAAGGTAAGTATCCCGCCGCCTCCGACAAAATTCCGATTCTCATTGGCCGCAAACTTGCAAAAAAACTTAATGCCAAGCCTGGGGATAAAATTGTACTAAGCTTTGCCAACAGCATGGGTGAAGTATCCTATGGCGCTTTTAAAGTCATTGGAATCTACAATACTCAAAACGATATGTTCGATGGCATTCAGGTTTTTGTGCTGACAACCCATTTACAACCTTTGCTAAAAACGCCCGACAACTACGCCACAGAAATAGCCATTTCGCTTAAGAACAACGAGGAAACTTCAAAAATCAAAGCTGAGCTTCAAAAGATTTTTAAGGAAGAAACTACCCGCAAAGAAATTGTGGTCCAGGATTGGAAAGAAATTGACCCAACTCTTGATTTAATGATTCAATCCATGGACTATTTTGCCTGGTTTTTCATTGCCATAATTCTCATTGCACTGGCTTTCGGCATTGTGAACACCATGATTATGGTAGTGATGGAGCGGGTTCAGGAAATCGGGATGCTCATGGCCATTGGAATGAATAAATCCCGGGTCTTTGCCATGATACTTTGGGAAACCATTTTTCTCTCGGTTACCGGAGCTGCCATTGGCATTGCTGCATCGGTTATCACTTTGGGCTATTTTCAGTCCGAAGGCTTAGACTTGAGTCTGTTTAGTCAGGGGATGAATGCTTATGGACTAAATTCTCTCATTTTTCCCTACACCACCATTGGGTTTTACCTAAAAGTAACACTCATGGTATTTGTTACCGCGGTTGCGGCTTCAGTTTTTCCAGCCAGATTCGCTCTTAAACTCCAGCCCGCCGAAGCCATTCGTCTTTAACAAAATCAGGATTTTAACATAATTATTATGTCAATCATCGAAATAAAAAATCTAAAGAAAGTATACAACGAGTCAACCTTGCCAGTTTTTGCGGTTAACGGAGTTGATTTAACCATTGAGAAAGCTGAGTTTACAGCCATTATTGGTCCATCGGGAAGCGGTAAAACCACTTTTCTCAACATGATTGGCGGTCTCGACATTCCGAGCAGTGGGAATGTGATCATCGATGGGCAAGATATAGCAGGATTATCATCGAGGGAGCTCATCAGTTTTCGACTTCATCATATTGGGTTTGTCTTTCAAGCTTATAACTTGATTCCTGTGCTCACTGCAGCCGAAAATATTGCTTTTATTATGGAACTTCAGGGGGTAACAAAAAAGGAACGTGAACAACGGGCCCGGGAGTTGCTGCACCAGGTAGGAATTGGCGATAAATTCAGTCGCCGGCCCAAGGAGCTTTCCGGTGGAGAGCAGCAAAGGGTGGCAGTGGCACGGGCTTTGGCCAGCAAGCCCAAGTTTATCCTGGCCGACGAACCCACCGCCAATCTCGATTCCAAATCCACCGCCGATTTGCTCGATTTAATGGCTCAGCTCAATCAGTCACTTCAAACCACTTTTTTGTTTGCCACACACGATCAGCGGGTTATGGAAAGAGCCCGCCGAATAGTTACATTAACAGATGGAAAAATCAGTTCGGATATTGCAACAAACTCCCCACTCTAACTTCAAAGTTATGAAGAACCTTATCTTCGTCATATTGCTATTCGTAAGTCTGAGTTCCTTTGGCCAAAAAAAGCTTGAAATCGATGGCCGAATCGAGGGTATGCCCATTTACTGGGCTAACAGCTCCAGCGGATTGGATGGGACAACAACCAACAAAAAATTGCTCAGTTATACTGAATTGAATAACAGAATTAACCTGAAATGGCTGCCCAATAAAACTTTTAACTTTGAAGTTGGGCTAAGAAACCAGTATATTTTCGGGGATCTTTTGTATCAGGTAAACACTTCATTAGACCAAGCGTACAATAAACTGCTTTCCTATGACAATGGTTTTCTTACACTCACCAAAGTCTGGCACCAAAATGTAAATGGAATTTTTTATTCAAATCTCGATCGACTGGTGGCTCAACTCGAATGGAAAAAATGGAACCTAAAAGTAGGACGGCAACGCATTAACTGGGGAATCAATCTGGTTTGGCAGCCCAACGATATCTTCAACACCTTCAACTATCTGAATTTCAACTATCCTGAACGGCCTGGTGCCGATGCAGTTCGGGTACAGTATTATACCGGATCCACTTCGAGCATTGATGTTGCCTACAAAATCGATCATGAGAAACGAAGCACCTATGCTGCCAAATATGCTTTTAACCGCTGGAATTACGATTGGCAAATGATGGCGGGAGTGATGAATCAGGAGTATTTTGTGGCCGGAATGGGCTTTTCGGGCGATATTAAAGGCGCTGGTTTCACTGGTGAAGCCTCCTGGTTTTCACCAGTAAAAATCGATACATCTCTTCATGAGGCACTTTTGGCCAGCATTTCGATGAATTACACATTCACCAACGGGATTTTTATCCATTCTTCGGTTTTATACAATTCCAGTGGTACCACAGAAAAGGCAGGCCGACCCTTTTTCATGACACTCGAAAATATTTCAACCCTGGATTATACCCTTTCCAAAGCCCAGATTTTTGGACAAGTCTCCTACACAGTGAATCCCATTTGGCAACTGGATTTGTCAGGAATTGTAAATCCCTTTGATGGCAGTTTTTATCTGGGTCCTTCGGTTGGGATTACGCTCACCAACGACATAAGCCTTTTTTTTATAGCACAAACCTTCTTTGGGGAGGATAATTCAGAGTTTGGCAATTTTGGGCAAATGTATTTTGCACGAATTCAATGGAATTTTTCAAACTAATATTGCTGCAATCGCTCCTTTTGTATTTTTGCCACCAAATAATTATTTAAGCCTTTCAAAAAGAATTTATGGCCGAAAAAATACTATCACTTGAAACTTACCATCCGATTGATATATTCGGAGTCAACGAGATTAATCTCCAAACAATGAAAGAGTTGTTTCCCGGAATCAGATTTCTGGTACGTGGAGAGATATTTAAAATTGTTGGCGACGACAGGAACATTATTATTTTCGAGAATTTCTTCGATGTTTGCCTTATGCACTTCGAAAAGTTTGGCAAAATAACCCCCGCCGATTTAAGAAATTTAATGGACACCGCATCTTCCGATTATTTAAAAGATTCACCCATGGCCGACGATGTGTTGGTTCATGGATTGAATGGAAGGCTGATAAAGGCCCAAACTCCAAATCAGCGAAAATTAGTGGAATCGAGCATTAAAAACGATTTGGTTTTTGCCATTGGGCCCGCCGGAAGCGGAAAAACCTATACCGCTGTGGCTTTGGCCGTACGAGCCTTGAAAGCAAAAGTGGTTAAGCGGATTATTCTGGCCCGCCCCGCTGTGGAAGCAGGCGAAAGTCTTGGTTTCCTACCCGGCGATATGAAAGAAAAACTCGACCCCTATATGATGCCACTCTATGATGCTCTGAGAGATATGCTTCCTTCTATAAAACTCGAAAAATACCTGGAAGATGGAACCATTGAAATAGCTCCTCTAGCCTACATGCGGGGCCGCACGCTCAACAATGCTTTTGCTATTCTCGACGAAGCTCAGAATGCAACTTCTAGCCAGTTAAAAATGTTTCTGACCCGCATGGGCATTTCGTCAAAATTCATTGTAACCGGCGATATCACTCAGATTGACCTTCCCAAAAAATACACCTCCGGACTCAAACAAGCCCCAAGACTTCTCAGCGACATTGCCGGAATTGATTTTATTTTTCTCAACGATAAGGATATTTTGCGACACAATCTGGTTGGGAAAATATTGGAAGCCTATGGAAAAATGGAGGAGAAAGATGAAAATTCCCTTTTAGCTTCAACTATTTCTAACCCATCAAATACTCAATAATATAATGATAATGATGAAGTTTAATTCAGTTTTTAAATGGAGAAATCCACTTTCTTTGTTAGTAGGAATATTGGCCCTTGTTATATGGTTCTCTGTTATTTTTAAGATAGCCCCCTGGGAAAAAAACAAAGTAATAAAGTGGGATGTTATAGATTATTATGGCTATGTTCCAGCCACTTTTATATATCATGATTTAAGTTTTAAATTCAAGAACAAATTACCTTTTGAACTATCCAGTCAAATCTGGGGTAAAAAAAACGAATATTCTGGGGCCTATATTCAGAAGATGACCATGGGAGTAGGCATCATGTACACCCCCTTCTTCTTTATAGCTCATATTCATGCAAAAATTGCAGGATATGATGCTGACGGATATACCATGCCCTACAGTCTGTGGCTCGTCATCGGTAGTGTTGTTTATGCTTTTTTGTCGCTGCTGGTGCTTCGAAAAATACTTCTCAGATATTTCACCGATTTGGTAACTGCCATAACTTTAATCACCATTTTCTTTGGAACAAACCTGTTTGTATATACGGTATACAGAGGACAGATGTCGCATATTTATAGTTTTTTCATGATTTCAGTATTCATTCTTTATACCTTGAAATGGCATGATAAGCCTAATTGGTTTAAAACTATAGTATTAGGAGTTACCGGCGGAATAATTGTACTCATCCGACCAACCAATATCATACTTCCGGCTTTTCTCTTTATTCTCTACCAACTTTATGATAGACAAACGTTTCTTGCTAAACGGCAACTATTTACCAAAAACTGGTATATGATTGGCGGTTTGATTATAATAGCTTTTATGATGCTCTTTCCTCAGCTTCTATATTGGAAAACCTTTACAGGAACCTGGATTTTCAAATCATATGGAAAAGAAGGCTTCTTCTTTACTCAGCCTCATATTTTAGATGGACTATTTAGCTATAGAAATGGATGGTTAGTTTATACCCCTGTCATGGCACTTGCAATAGCAGGAATACCAATCCTTTTCAAAAAAATGAAAGTGTTCTTCTGGCCATTGGCAGCTTTTCTTCCCCTGCAAATTTTTATTGTTTTTAGCTGGTGGTCATGGTGGTATGGAGGTAGTTTTGGCAGCAGGCCTATGGTCGATACCTATGCACTCTTAGCAATCCCCATGGCTCTGTTAGTTAGAGAGGCCCTTAGATCGAAAATCTGGATTTATCTACCCCTTTTGGCCCTGTTGGCTTTCTTTGTTCGGTTAAATATTTTCCAGAGCAAACAGTTCAACATGTCGTTATTACATTATGACGCCATGACGAAAGAAGTATACTGGAAAATCTGGAATACTGATAAATTTCCGAAGGATTATGATAAAATGATTCGTAAACCCGATTATAACAGTGCTGTGGAAGGGAAGCCTGAAATTTTAACTCCAACTCCTGAAAAGAAATAACTATTTCAGAAGGCTCTCAATAATCTGTGGGTACCATTCATATTCCAAAACGTGAACTTTGTCGGCTATCGATTGTGGATTCTCGCCTGGAATAATATCCACCGCTTTTTGAAAAATGATATCGCCTTCATCGTATTTATTATTTACAAAGTGAATGGTGATGCCGGTTTTGGTTTCGCCAGCTTTAGATACGGCCTCATGGACAAAATCTCCGTACATACCCCTGCCGCCGTAGGCAGGTAGAAGTGCCGGGTGAATATTGACAATTTTTTGCGGGTAATGATTCAAAATATTTTCCGGAACCAACCACATAAAACCCGCCAATACTATAAAGTCAATATTTCGGCTCAACAACTCATCAAGTACCAAAGATGAGTTGTAAAAAACATTTCTGTTAAAAACGAAACTCTCAACCCCAAGTTTGTCGGCTCTTTCTAAAACTTTGGCATTGGGGTTATTGGTTAAAAAAATATCCACAATAACCTGGTGGTTCTTTTGGAAATAATGAAAAATATTCTCGGCATTACTTCCGCTCCCAGAGGCAAAAATGGCTATTCTCTTCATATAATTCAATTTTACTATTTCTTTGGTAGAAAAAACACAAATATTTGACTGTTTTTGTTGCTCCAGACAATGTGTTTTAGTTAAAAGCACAATTTGGAGGCCAAAAATAACCAAAATCCCTCTTTAGGATGAACGATGGTTGAAATTTACCTGGAAATGCCTCTCAAGCTGCATTTAGCAAGGAAAACAAGAAGAAATATGTAATAAAACAACGCGAATTTTGGCGTATAAAAATATCTGTTATCTCTCATTTTCGAATTTTCATGTCGAAAATTCGAGATGATTTTATGCTGATTTTCAAATGTTTAAGTTAAAAGACAAAATTATTGTTTAAAAAATAGTTGGTTTGTATGAGCTAAATTTTTTTCTTTGCAGCTTATTAATTCTAAAAAGGAGATAAACATGTCTGACACAAAATCAAAGGTTATTGACATTATTGTTGACAAATTAGGAGTTGACCCAAGTGAGGTTACTCCAGAAGCCAATTTTACTAACGACTTGGGAGCTGATTCCCTGGATACAGTTGAGTTAATTATGGAATTCGAAAAAGAATTCAACATTTCAATCCCAGACGATCAAGCAGAGAACATTCAAACAGTAGGAGAAGCTATTGCTTATATTGAAAAACACGCTCAATAATTAAGATTTCATATGAAATTAAAAAGAGTAGTGGTTACAGGCTTAGGCGCCGTTACTCCATTAGGTAACAACGTTCCGGATTATTGGAACGCTCTACTTAATGGAGTTTCGGGTGCGGCCGAAATTACCAGATTCGACGCCTCCAAATTTAAAACCCTTTTTGCCTGCGAAGTTAAAGGATTCGACCCCTTTGAGCATTTTGACAGAAAAGAAGCCAGAAAATATGATTTATTTGCCCAATTCGGTCTTGTCGCCGCCAGGCAAGCCGTTGAAGATTCAAATATTGCTTCAGAACAGGTCAATTTAGACCGCGTTGGAGTTATTTGGGCTTCAGGCATTGGTGGATTGGAAACCTTTAATAAAGAAGTTGGTGACTTTGCAAAAGGCGATGGAACTCCACGTTTCAACCCTTTCTTCATCCCAAAAATGATTGCAGATATCACTGCCGGACATATTTCCATTCAATATGGCTTCAGAGGGCCAAATTTTGCTACTGTATCGGCTTGTGCCTCTTCGGCCAATGCCATGGCAGACGCCTTTAACTACATTCGCTTAGGCTATGCCGATGCTTTTGTTGTTGGGGGAAGCGAAGCAGCGATAAACCCTCCAGGTGTGGGTGGTTTTAATGCAATGCACGCTATTTCGGTGCGCAACGATGATCCAAAAACAGCTTCTCGTCCATTTGACGTTAACCGCGATGGTTTCGTCATTGGAGAAGGCGGAGCCGGACTGGTTTTCGAAGAATATGAACATGCCATAGCTCGTGGAGCTAAAATATATGCCGAAGTTGCCGGCGCCGGACTTTCTGCGGATGCTTATCACATGACAAGCCCTCATCCTGATGGATTGGGAGCCATGCTAAGCATGAAACAAGCCATGGATGTGGCCGGACTGGAACTCAACCAAATGGATCATATCAATACCCACGGAACATCGACTCCGCTGGGCGATATATCTGAACCTAAAGCCATAGCTACACTTTTTGGTGAACATGCTTACAACATCAGCATCAATTCTACCAAATCAATGACTGGTCACCTTCTGGGTGCTGCCGGAGCTATTGAAGCTATTGCTACTATCCTGGCAGTTCAAAACGATATTGTCCCTCCAACCATCAACCATTTCGACGATGATCCGGAAATTGACAATAAATTGGACTTTACATTTCACACTGCGAAAAAACGGGTTGTGGACGTAGCACTCTCCAATACCTTCGGGTTTGGGGGTCATAACGCTTCCCTCATCTTTAAAAAAGTGAAATAATCCTTGTTCGGGCTGGGCTTTCAACGAATTAAAATTCTATTTTCTTCTAACAAAGAAATTTATATTTCTATAAAAAATATTTTCGGGTTCTATCCCGAAAATATTTTTTTATATGAGTTGGCTCTTCGTCATCGCTCTGCAGCCAAACCCATTACCGATGGGGTGAAAATGAGCAACGAAAGGCTTGAATATCTGGGCGATGCCATTCTGGGCGCCATTGTGGCCGATTTTCTCTTTAAAAAATTTCCGCTTAAGGACGAAGGTTTTCTCACCGAAATGCGCTCTAAAATTGTGAGTCGCAGCAGCCTTAACAAGCTCAGCCAAAAACTTGGTATCGACAAATTTATTCAGGTTGATAACGACCAGAATAAGCATTTTCGTTCCATCAATGGAGATGCTTTCGAAGCTTTAGTGGGTGCTATTTTTCTGGATAAAGGGTATAATTTTACCCGCAACATCATCATGGATAGGGTGATTTCGGTTCAATATGACCTCGATGAACTCGAAAAATCTGAAATGAACCACAAAAGCACTCTGCTGGAGTATTGCCAGAAAAACAAGCTTGAACTTGAATACAAGATGGTGCGAGAGCTTGGAAACGGCTATAGAAAGCAATTTGAAGTGGAAGTTTATGTGGGCGGAAAACTAAAAGCCACAGCACAGGACTATTCAATCAAAGGTGCTGAAAAACTTGCTGCCGAAAAAGCTTATACCAATCTGGCTATTGAAAATCAGGCCTAATCGCCATAAATATCTTCAAATTTTACATCCAAATCAAATTTCCGCTGAAAATCGTAGAGGGTGGATTTCCGCAAATTAAAATAGGTGATCCAATAACTCTGAAGCGCTCTGATATAGCCCACCCGAGCCATATCGGTTTCGTTCTGCGAAATATTTAACTCAGTAACTCCAATCTTTCCAATGAGATAGCGGTTTTTCGAAACTTCAAAACTTTTCTGAGCAATGGTATCGCTCTTGGCCGCAATAAGCAACTGATTTTGCTGGATATTAAATTCTGCAACTTTCAAATAAATGGACTGTGCAAAATCTATCTGCTCCTGCTCCACCGAAGTTTTTACGAGTTCTTCGTTGCTTTGTGCCATTTTAATTTTTCCTTTCCGCTGTCCCCAATCCAAAATAGGAACCTGAAGACCCAGAGTAAGCTGCTGCTGATCCTGGGGGTTATTATAAGCATCTTCCAGCAAGGGAGCCGTTTGAGTGAGTCCGAAAACTGCATAAAGGTTTGCATTTAATCCATAATCGGTTCGTGCCTGATTTACTGTTGCTTGTGCTTCGAGCAATCGCCTCTGCTGGTCAAGTGGTGTGCTACTGTTTTTTAAGGCTTTTTCCAAAGCCAAATCCTTATTAACATCTTCGAAATAAGCGGGTTGTGGTGGCACCAATTTCAAATCCATATCATCCTTAATCCTTAAAAAAGATTTTAACCGGAACATGGCATCGTCCAAATCCATGGCTTTTTTCTCCAATGCCGACTCCGCTTTTAGCAAACTGAGCTCCATCTGCAATACCTCGTCCTCTCCTATCCTTCCCAAATTATAACGCCCCTGCGCCACCTTGAACAGTGTATCGTAATTGGAAACATTAATTTGGGCAATTTTATAATCTACCTGAGCCACCAAAAGATTGAAAAAATAGTTGATTGTAGTTATAGAAACATTTTCCACTGTTTCCAGATACTCTTTTTTGGCGGTTTCATATTTTAATGGCTCTATTTTCTTGTCCCACTTATACTTGTTATAGCGGAACAAAGGTTGATTGAACCCAATATTGATGGGAGTGCTGAGATAGTTGTTAAAGGATGATGAGTCTGTGTAGTTAACGGTTTGCCTGAGCCCTGACTGAAGAAAAACATTTCCGCCGGTTAATCCAACCACCTGATTTAATGTTAAGTTTCCTTCGTAGGAGATGTAGCTTTGACCCACATAATACTCTGTTCCGTTATCGGGGTCGGTGACGCTTTTATAAGCCCGGTTTAACGATGGTATAACGCCTTCGAAACTGAGCTCCGGCAACAACCCCCGACGATAGGTTTTGTATTCCCAATAACTGCTGCGAAACTGATGTCGCGAGATTAGAGCGTTGGGCGATTGTTCTTTGGCCAATTCAATAGCTTCTTCGAGAGTAAGCTGCTTTTCCTGAGCCAGGAGAATGGATGAGAAAACAATTGTAATAAAGAGAAGTATTTTCGATTTCATAAATTACAGTTTTTATTATTCATGTCTTAAGCTGGTAACGGGGTCTTGCATGGCTGCTTTTTTAGCGGGCATATATCCAAAAATTACTCCAATGCCGGCGCTCACTCCAAAAGAAATCAAAATGGAGAAACCACTGACTATGGTGGGAATTTCGGTAAACTGCGTGATTAACTCTGCAATAACTACGCCCAATATAATTCCAACGATACCACCAGCTACTGAAATTAGAGTTGCTTCGGAAAGAAACTGAAAAACAACATCCTTTTGAGTGGCTCCTATGGCCCGTCGAACGCCAATTTCTCTGATACGTTCCATAACCGATGCCAACATAATGTTCATAATGCCAATTCCCCCAACAATTAGTGAAATACTGGCTATGGCGCCCAAAACCAAATTGAAAATAGAGCGGGTTTTTTGCTCCTGCTTGAGCAGCAATTCGGGAACAGTAATCTGAAAATCGGAGGCTCCTGCATGTCGGCGCAGCAGCATTTTGTTAAGAACTTCGGCAGTACTTGTTAATTTTGATGTTTCCTCTACCTGAACCACTATTTTATCTAACTGATTCCGATTGTTTTGCTTCTGATTTTCATCATCATCGCCTCTGTCCTTGAGCGATTTCTTGGTAACCACCGAGCGGTCGTTGTATCTTAAAAGAACCGTTTGAAGTGGAGCATACACATTCATATTCACATCGTTGAGCTTGAGACTCGATTGCTGCTCACCTGCAGTAGCCCGGCTTTTCAAAACCCCAATTACATTGAGCCATACATCGCCACACTTGATTTGTTTGCCAATGGCATCTTCGGTAGGGAAAAGGCGGTTTTTCAAATTATGACCAATCACACAAACCTGCTTGGCTTGCTCGTATTGAACCTGATTAAAATATTGGCCGTTTTCCAATTCCAGATTATAGATTTCGAAAAAATCGGCGGTAATTCCAGTGAATGTTCCTTTAATACCCTTGTCGCTATAGATAATTTGCACCTGATTAATCACTTCGGGGCTCACTCTGGTCACCCCTGGAATCACATTTTTAATGGAATATGCTTCCTCAAGACTTAATCCCCTGGAAAGTTTCTCCTTGCTTTTTTCATCTTCGGCCTGCGATTCACTATCAGAATTGGAGCTTGATTGCTCATTTTGCTCCTGCTCCTGAATTTTCGGAGTAATGACAATATTGTTTACTCCCACAAGTTTCATTTGATCCAGAATTTCTTTTTTGGCTCCGGTTCCAATGGCCAGCATGGCAATAACGGCTGCCACCCCAAAAATGATTCCCAAAGCGGTGAGCAAAGAGCGGAATTTATTGTCGAAAACCGCCCTAAGGGCAATCTGGACACTTAATTTATATCTCTCGAGTTTAATTTTCAATGGACAATTCCTCCTGTTTAGTGACTATTTGCTACCCGACAAACGCTTCATTTTCCAATCCTCGGCACCTTCGGGGGGGAATAGATAGATGATATCGCCTGGCTTTAAGCCTTCGGTAACAATGATGCTCTCATCGTTGCTTTGGGCTGTCTTTACTTCCTTTTTTACGCCTTCTGTGTAAACAAACTGAATGCTATCCAAGGTGTTTAGGCTTTCGAGGGAGATATAGGTTACATTTTCGAGAACATCGGTCACTATTTTATTTTTGGTGGTCATGGCTGGCCTTAAATCCGCATCCTGTTCAAAAACATCAATAATCACTTCAAAAACGTGGGCAGTACTGTTTTTAAGCTCTTCGCCAATATTGGCTACGGAGGTAATCTTTCCTGTGAGTGATTTTCCGGGGAAAGCATCCACTCCTATGGTAACTTCCTGACCCACTTTCACTTTGCTGATATCAATCTCGTTGACGTAGGTTTTTACGAGCATTCGGGTAAGATCGGGCAATTTTGCCACCACCGGACGCCAGGGACTAATCATGGAGCCGGCTTTGATTTTTTCCCCCCGCCAGGATTTGGCATAAATCACCATGCCCGCCTGCGGAGCTTTTATAGTAAACTCATCCAACACACCCATTGTTTGATTTTTTGTATTCATGTTGGCATTAAAATCTATCATCACCTGTTGAATGGTAGTTTCTTCCTTATTGCGTTTCAGGTTGTAATTCTCCTCGGCCTGCTCCAAATTTCTCACAGATTTCTCATAGGCAATTTCGACTTTCCGCTGAGTTGCAGGCGGTTCAAATTTGCTGTTTTCCACCTCGAGTTTTGCCTCTTCGGTGGCGTATTTCAGGTTGACGAGATTGTCGCGGGCGGCCCTGAGATTAAGCGCAGAGTCAAGTTTTAAGTTGGTTATCTGGCTGTTGAGCTTATCGAGATTGGCATCTATTTCCTTTAATTTATTGAGAACCACAGTTTTGTCGAGACTGGCAATATATTCACCAGAATCGACCACAGTGCCCTCTTCCACTATATTTTCCAACTTTATGTCCGACCAGATTCCAATATTCTCCAAACTTGTTGGACCGTTTATTTCGGTGGAGTTTTTTGCATCCAACTCGCCGGTAGTATTTACACTAATGACAAAGGGACCCGACTTCACCTCGGTTTGAATGGCTGTGGAACTAGATTTTGATGGATAAAAATACCAGATAAGCATGAGGGCAGCTGCAGCGGCAACCACCAATAAAATAGATTTTCTTTGCATAATTATAGCATTATAAACAGATGATATCAATGAGACAACAATGTTACAAAATATGTTGCCTTTTTGTTAGTGAAATAACTGTAAAAATGCTGTTTTATTGAGTTTCAGGGAAAAAATGAGGTAAATAAACCCATGGATAAATTCTTTTTCAGTGGAAAAAACCCGTAACTTTGAAATCTCATAAAATGGTCCGACAATGCATAAACTATACTTTTCAATTGCGCTGATAATGCTGTGGAGCATTCAATTGACACAAAGTCAAACGATTATTGTTCCTGAATCTACTCCAGGAATCCACAATTCCCAAAAGCTGCATTTCCAGCTCCCTGAGTCCGAATTTCATTCTCTAAAGCTCATGCTGGAATTTCAGTTCGCTGAATCGAAAAAAATTTCTGATGGGACATTTCTTTCTCTTCAACTCAAAAATCAAAACTCAGAATCACCTGAATTTGTTGAGTTTGGAAGAATTTATCTTCCATCAACTATGCCCAATAATCTAAGTCCAGGATTGGAATATTTGGTAGATTTAGAGCTTTGGCAAAGTTGGCTGAGAAAAGACAAGAATATTTATTTGGTGCCCTCAGATTCCGATTTGTCATTTAAAGTAAACGCCCGTCTCTCGGCGGAGGAAGGTCCTGCCGGCTTTGCTATTAAAGCCATTATTCCATTGTGGCAAAGCAATTTAGAAGGTTTTAAATATGGTAAAGAAGGTATTAGCAGCGCAGATTTACCATCAAAACAATTGAATATTCCCCAGGGTACCAATGCAGCCTTTATTAGCGTTTTGGTGAGTGGAAATCAAAGCGCGCCGCAATCATCCGGAAGATTTTATTTTCTAAAACTCAACGACGAAGAAATAGCCCGCCGAAGCATTTGGCGCGATGACTGCGGTCTCAACCCCATTTTCCCGCAACATGATGGCTGGTTTGTGGAACGCCCCAATTGGTGCCCGGGATTGCAGGTACACCCCATCAGGCATTTTTTTGACAAAACTCAGCTTGCAAAAAATGATTTGAAATTGGATTTGGTTTTCCAGTCGGATTTAAATCAAACCAGTGGTATTGATGCTTTTGTGGTTTCTTCGGTATTGTTTGCGCTACAAGTTGATGAGCAGGAACCGCAAATAGCCATTTCAGAAATTTTAGCTCCAAATACCAATATCTGGCATCAACGCTATAACCCCATTTGCGGAACGCCCGTAATCCTGATTCAAAACCGTGGAATGGAGCCTATTGAAGAAATTACCTTTAATTATGGTTATAACTTTCAGACCGACAATAAATTCCGCTGGAATGGAGAATTGGGTTTTCTGGAGGAAGAAATCATTTATTTGCCCTCCATAAACTGGTATTTTTACGAGAATGATGATGAGCCAGAAAATTTTACTGTTCATGTTTCAACGGTAAACGGACTGGAAAAAGCCTTTTCGGGTGCAAAAAAAACATCGCAAATGGCATTGGCCGATGTGTTTCCGTATAAATTAAAATTTGATATAATTACCGACCACAATGGATATCAAAATGGTCTGGAAATCTTTAACGATAATGGCGATCCTTTCTTTATCAGCGGCGATTTAAAACCCGATACCATGTATCAGTTTCAGTTGAATTTTGTTCCCGGGTGCTACGAAATGATATTTTACGATTTGGATGGCAATGGGGTAAAATTGAATAATAATTTGCCCGTTCTCCGCATTCTCGATCAAAAGAAAAACACCGAGCTCAAACGGTTTGAACCGGATTTTGGCACGGAGATACGAGAACAGTTTATGATTTTCAGGTAATTATTTAAATCAATACGATGGCAAACAGAATCACAAAGCTTTTCAATATTAAATACCCAATTATTCAGGGGGGAATGATTTGGTGCAGCGGTTGGGAGTTGGCTGCTGCTGTTTCGGAAGCGGGCGGACTTGGGCTCATTGGTGCTGGCAGCATGTATCCGGAAGTGCTTAGAACACACATTCAGAAAGCTAAAAAAGCCACAGATAAACCTTTTGGCGTGAATCTCCCCCTGCTCTATCCACAAATAGACGAGCATATTCAAATTATTCTGGATGAGAAAGTTCCCATTGTTTTCACCTCCGCCGGAAATCCAAAAAAATATACAAGCTTCCTCAAGGAAAAAGGAATTGTGGTGGTTCATGTGATTGCCAATTCCAAATTTGCCCTGAAATGTTTGGAAGCCGGAGTTGATGCCATTGTTGCCGAAGGGTTCGAAGCCGGCGGGCACAACGGAATAGAAGAAACCACCACTTTGACTCTTATTCCAAAAATCAGAGAATTGATTGATATTCCGCTTATTGCTGCGGGTGGAATTGGCAGTGGAAGAGCCATGCTGGCCGCCATGTCGCTGGGTGCAGAGGGTGTTCAGGTGGGGAGCCGTTTTGTGGCAAGCACCGAATCGTCGGCCCATGAGAATTTTAAACTCGAAATACTCAATGCAACGGATGGCGACACCAAACTCACGCTCAAGGAGTTGGTTCCTGTGCGCCTACTGAGAAACCAGTTTTTAAGTGATGTTGAGAAAGCCTATGAAGCCCACCCATCTAAAGAAGAATTAGCCAATCTATTGGGCAAAGGACGCGCCAAAAAAGGCATGTTCGAAGGCGATTTACAGCAGGGCGAATTGGAAATTGGGCAGGTTTCTTCCACCATTCACGACATTCTCCCCGCCGCCGAAATCATTAAAAATATGATAAAGGAATACAATAAAACACTGGAATCGCTCAGTAAGATATAATTTCCATCCCCCTTTTTAATGATTATTTCGCCTATTTCCGGCCATTTTCGTGGACTTAGAATTTAGTAACATTTTGTTACTAACATTTTGTTACTAACATTTTGTTACATATATTTGTAAAAAATAAAATCATGAATAAGGAATTATTTACGCCATTTCCCACAACAAAATATCTTGGCCCAGAATACTTTTGTGATCGTGAAAATGAGATAAATACACTATTGAACAACATAAAAAGTCATCAGTCGACTACATTAATTTCGCTGAGAAGGATGGGAAAAACTGGTCTTTTGAAGCATCTTCAGAATAAAATATCGGACCAATGGATATCTGTATACATCGATATTTTATCCACCGAAAACATGGAAGACTTTTTGAATACCTTCTCAACATCAATAGTTCAGGCAGTTCCGCAAAAATCAACCATCGGCGAAAAAATTTGGAAGTTTTTCAAGGCTCTCAATATGTCAGTTTCCTACGATCCCATTAACGGCGAGCCTTCTATTAAGCTGCACATGCGAGAGAACGAGAGTAAAACCCAGGTGCAAAAAATACTACAACTACTTGATTTACAAAACAAACCAGTTCTTATTATCCTTGATGAATTTCAGCAGATAACAAAATACCCCGAAGAAAATATGGATGCTTTTTTAAGAACTGTAATCCAATCGTTGCAAAATGTGGTGTTTATTTTTTCGGGAAGTCAGCAGCAGATTATGAATGACATATTTAGCAATCCGCAAAAACCATTTTACAGAAGCACTTCATTTTTGCATTTGAGCGAAATAAACCGTGAAGTCTATAAAGACTTTATTATCCAAAAGTTTAGCACTCATGAAAGAAAAATTGATGAAGAAGTTGTGGACCAATTACTTACATGGACACGCCAACATACATTTTATGTTCAACTAGCCTGCAACAGACTTTTTACCAATTCCGAAGGGGAAATAGATATCGCCATGTGGCAAAATCAGGCCCATGAATTATTGAAGGAACAGGAAATGATTTTCTTTACTTATAGGGATATGTTAACCAAACCTCAATGGAAGCTTTTAAAAGCCATAGCTCAGGAGGGAAGTGTAACAAATATCACATCCACAGCATTTTATAGTAAGTATGATTTAGGCAGCTCAGCCGCATTGCTCCGATCGCTGCAATCGCTGCTCAGCAAAGATTTGATTTATAAGAAATTTGATTTAGAAGGAATTGTCTCCTATCATGTTTATGACACATTACTTTTTCGCTGGCTGGAAAAGCTTCCATCCAAATAAAATTCATCGACGAAACAACGCTGGAAATAACTAATTTTGAAAAAAAACAATGGCCGAAACACCTACTACTCAAATTCCTTTGGGGTTTAAAGCCCCCGAATTCAACTTGCCCGATGTGGTAAGTGGTCAAATGAAAACTTTTAGTCAAATCAGAGGAACAAAAGGCACGCTGGTTGTCTTTATTTGCAATCATTGTCCTTATGTGATTCACGTGATTGATGAGATAGTAAACATAGCTCGCGAATACATTCCACAGGGTTTTGGTTTTGTGGCCATTTCGAGCAACGATGTGGAAAACTATCCACAGGATGGCCCCGAACAAATGAAAATCCATGCTGAAAAATGGGGTTTTCCTTTCCCGTATCTTTACGACGAAACGCAGGAAATAGCAAAAGCCTATGAAGCAGCCTGCACTCCCGATTATAACTTGTTCAATGGGAATGATTTATGTGTTTATCGGGGTCAACTCGACGATTCGCGGCCCAAAAACAATGCTCCTGTGAATGGGAAAGATTTAAGAGCGGCTTTGGAAGCTTTGCTTCATGGACTTCCCGTTGATTTGAATCAAAAACCCAGCACTGGATGTAATATTAAGTGGAAAAAGGAAACTGGTTTTAAACCATTTCAATTCTAAGTTTCTATTCAATAAAAAAGCCCATATCCGTTGAAAAAGATATGAGCTGAATGATGAATGTCCGGGATTTCAAATGAAATTCTAAGGGGGAGAAATACATGAACTTTTTCACGAGATTAGAGCCGGAACAACCCGAAATGTTCCAACAGCTGTGTGAGCTATCTATGGTGAAGAAGCTAACGTACTGAATGACACAAGAGTTCCGTAAGTGGTTTGGTTATCAACTGTTGCATAAGCCCGAATGAAATAGTGGGTATTGGGCAAAAGGCCGTTCACATTGCTCACAAATTCGCCCACACCAAAACCATCGATGGTTCTATTGTCAAGCACAGTGGGAGTTTGATTGGTACTCCAGCAGACGCCTCGCTCTTCAATTCGCTTTGGACCTTTGTAAGCTATCAATCCGCCGCAAATTGCAGCCGAATCGGAAATATTGTTGATGGAATAGGTTATCACATTAAGTGGAGGATGAACTGGTTTCTCAATCTTCTCTTTTCCGCATGATGAAAGAAACATCAAAACAAAGAAAACTAAAGCCACTGAACCAAATTCTTTTTTGAATTCGGTAAAATCTAAAGTCCTTCTATTTCCTTGTTTTGATGGATTCATAACTTAAATATTATTAGAAAACTATTGCTTTACAAAATTCAAGGTTTCACTTCCACTCTTGTTTTCTATTTTCAGCATATAAACTCCGGTGCTCAGTCTGCTAACATCCAGTGTTTTTGTATTGTGGGCTGACATAACTGTAATACCCGACATAGAAACCACTTCAACGCGGTTTATATCAAAATCCGATTGAATGGTTATGGTACTTGATGCAGGATTTGGGTAGACTTGTAAATGTGATTTCTGGGAAATATCCGGAACACCAACCAAAGCTTGTGATTTAAAGAAGGTGATTGTTCCACCATCTTTTTTGTCGTCCATTTGCAAAAAACCAACTTCGCCCAATCCATTGGCAAACCACCTGTAATCATCAAGTACACGTGAACTTGTTCCACTAAAAGTCCAGCCATTGGTAGGGTCGTAGGTAAAGGTAGAGTCCACACTCTCTATGATTTCGTGAACGCGCAACACTTCGTAGCTTCCTTCAGGAGTTACCATGGTTCCACTGGCATCGGCCAACTGGCTCATATTTATATGGTTAACAGACATTGTTGTGTCGGTAATTGAACCATTATAACCCATGGCCATATAATTATACCAGGTAAATGATTGGCTATAGCTATCTTCGTAGGTAAATGGAAGCGGAAGGATAAGAGCCGCGGGATCATAAATAATATGCCAATTGATATTGATTCCCCAAAACTTCAACATTAAATCCTGTCCGTAAGTATACCATCCTTCGGGCGAAGTTTCGTAGTAGATAAAATTGAAACCCCCTTCATAATTAATATCGGCATCTAAATCCTGAGATACCAGATTGGCTTGTGGGAAATTCTGATTTCCAGGTTGACCACTGGGGAGAGTGTACAAAGTAGAATCATCGAAGGAGGCTACCAGATTGCTAAAATCCCAAACTTGTCCAACACCGGCAGAGCCAGGCAAAACGGAAGATGTGCTGTCGATATTCCGGACAACAAGCATTCCTGCGTGAGGGAAGTCATTGATATTCATAGTAATTTGGGCGAAAACAGAGTTGCCAAAAAGCGATAAGCCACTGAAGAATAATAATAAAATTGCCCCTTTTAATTCATTGAAAATTTGTAAAGATTTTTTCATAATGATTATTTTTAATGATAAATATTTCAATTTCTACGCCGAATAAATGTTTGTAAATCACACACAAAAGCATGCAAACCTTTAATTGGCGCATGGTGTCAAAAGTAATCTGACAATAAACATGAGTCAATCAAACGAAAGTGTGATATTTGGTTTAGAATAAACCGGGAATCTTTTGTACTATTTCATGCATTTGAGCAGAACTTCTGTACGGGTTCGCACCTGAAGCTTCTGATAGATTTTATGAATGTGAGTTCTCACTGTTTCAACGCTAATGAACAGCGCAGTGGCTATTTCTTTATAAAGATATCCCTTGGCCAGATAGGTGAGTATTTCTTCTTCACGATTTGTAAGTTTGGCTTCGGGAAACTGATAAACGGCGGGTTTCATAAAGGTTTGAACTACTTTTCGGGCAATTTCGCCGCTCATGGGAGAGCCTCCGTTCACGAGTTCTGTAATGGCTTCGAGAAGCTTTGCGGCTGGTGTTTTTTTCAGCATATAGCCTGTAGCTCCTGCTGATAACGATTTAAAAATTTCCTCCGTATTATCGAAAACGGTGAGCATCATGACCTGTATTTCAGGATTTGTTCCCTTGATAAGAACCACACATTCTTTGCCATTCATTCCAGGCAAATTAATATCCATGAGTACCACATGGGGCAAGTTTTTGGGCAAAATTTCCAATGCTTCTTCAGCCGACGAACAGGCGGCAATACACTGATATCCATCCGATCCATTAATGAGCATGTGCAAGCCTTCGCGTACTGCTTTGTCATCTTCCACAATCATCACTTTTATTGGGCTTTGCATCTTATTTCCATTTATTAAAATCGTTCCTACAAATTTACTGTCATTTTTTTTCTACCGTGTCCCCTTTTAGTGTGATTTATTTGAGTCCCCCATATCCACCGAAAGCGCAATTTTTGTTCCTTTTCCGGTTTCAGATGTCATTGAAAAGCTACCCCGGATTTCTTCCATCCGCTTGCGCATATTAATGAGCCCATTACCATGACCTGGGTTTTGGTTGGGTGAAAATCCCTTGCCATTGTCTTCTATTTCAACGAAAAGCATAGTCCCTGAAAGATGGAGTGTCATGATAGCTTTTTGAGCTTGTGAGTGTTTAACGATATTGTGAAAAGATTCTTTGATAATGAGAAAAAGATTGCGGCGAAGCTCCGAAGACATAGGGTGAGTTGGAATATTTTCGGGGAAATGATAGGTTATGGCAATTTCTGTCATCTCCAAATAGTTTGAAGTGTATTGCCTTATGTAGGAAATAAAGCTATCGAAACTGTCGTTTCGTGGATTCATAGCCCAAATAATCTCGCTCATTTCATCCACTACATTTCCCGAAATGGTAGAAATTTGTTCGATGAGTTCACTGGTTTTTTCTGAAGCAAGAGACTGATTTTTCGCTATTTGACTTAAAATTGAAATTCTGGTTAGGCTGGCTCCCACTTCGTCATGCATATCTTTCGAAATGCGAAGTCTTTCTTTTTCAATGGAATTTTCGTGCTCCAGTTCCTTGATTTTTCTCTGATAGCGCAATTTTTGCACTTGTTTTACAATGATAACCGTAATGGCAATAACACTCAGCGAAAGCAAAAGCAGAAACCACCATTGGCTATAATACGGAGATTCAATAAAAAAAGTGATTAAGCATTGCGGTGGGCTCCAGTTATAGAATGAATCGGCACTTTTTACAAACAAACGATACTCGCCCGGGGGCAGATTACGATAAAGAAATGAAGCATCGGCGGAGGGTTTACTGTATTCCGATTGGTAACCTTCCAAAAAAAAGGAATATAAATTTGAACCCGAATTCATATAATCTGTTGTAAAAACTCTTCCGCTTATATGGGGCGCCAACCGATTGAGTTCAAAATTAGGCTGAACCAATGGCAAACAAGGCGAATAGGAAGTATCTGAAACAAATAGACTTATCAGTTTAACATCGGGAGGATTGTTCTCTGGGGAAAATGCACCCGGATTGATACAATTTACACCATTAATTCCCCCAAAATATATGAGACCACTTGATGTTTGCAAACTGGCATTGTGATTAAATTCGAGCGATTGAAGATTATTTGATGAATTGAAGTAAATAATTTTGCTCCCATTTTCATCTTGCATACATCCTACTCCATTGTTGCCCGAGAACCATATGCGGTTTTGCGCATCGTGAATGGTAGTATATATAACTTCATTGCTCAATTCATCGGCTCCTTTGATATCATGAATGGTACCTTCAGGATTATAACACTTTAATCCATTGGCAGTTGCAGTCCAAACAAGATTATTGTGATACCAAAGACCATAAACCGGACTTGTTGAAAGTTGATGGTTCTTTAAAAAAGAAGCTTCTCCAATATTAAAACCCACTGTTTTCTCATACCTATATAAACCAAACTGAGTTCCTACCCAATAAAAATTCTGCAATTCTAAAAATGCTCTTGTGGGAATAAAATCAAGGACTTTATCTAATTGGGGCGAATTTGAATTGGTAAACTGATAAAGCTTGTTATCGGCTGATAGTATGATTTCTCCATTCGAAATATTAAGAAACTTTGCATTCTCACAAGTTAAAGGATAGCTCCATACCAAATCGCCATTCATATCCACAATACTGATCCCCGTTCTGGTTGCAAGCCATAGATGTTGGTTATCTTTGACATACATATCGAGAAAATAAATGGAGTTGTCGAATTCTTTTGGATTAACTCTTTGATATTGAGATAAATCTGTATTTAATTTCCACAATCCATTATTATAGGTTCCTGCCCAGACAGATTGGTCAAACCATGCCAAACAGCGGGTAAAACCAGTGTTCGCCTTGGAAAAAAAAACATGGTTTGGAGAATACAGCAAAACTCCGTTACCATCAGTACCAAACCATAAATTGTTCTCACGGTCTTCAAAAATACTGATAATGGAGGGACTCAGAAACTCGTTATGCTTTCCATATCTCGATTGCAACCTGATTTCGGAAATAATTTGCCCGGATATTCGAAAGACAGTATTGTTATGTTTATCGGTAAGCCAAAAATGATTTTTTGAATCAATGAACAGATTAAATTTACCAGAAAGATTTGTTTCAGTGAGTAAAACCAATTCACACTGCTCTTTCCAAATATAAAGAGCATTATCAACAAGAACAATAATGCTCCCATCGGGGGTTTTTGCTATATCCCTAACCCCTGAAACAGGAAACCAATCCGCTTTAAAAAGGTGATTTGTTGGCTGTTGCGACACATAAATTTTCAGGATTCCAGTTTCCCCTATAACCAGAATCTCTTCTTTTGTTGCTTTCAAAGCTTTTACCGGAACAAATTCAGGAGGAAAAGATTCCGATGAGCCAAATTCAAATTCTATGGATTCTATATTACCCTTATTCTCCATATAAAATCCTTCATCCTTTATCCAAATCAAGGGGCGCCCTAAAATTTTTGTATTAAAAATTGTTGGATAAAACCCCTCCTTTCGATATGCCGTTTGAAAAAGGCCACTGGAGGTGTTAAAGCTTAACAACGATGATGAGGATGATAATAATAATTTACCCGGTTCCGATTCCACAAGACTTCTCATCAAATTATCGGCTTGATTGCTTAAGTCATTTTCCGGTACTCTGAAAGCCCTGAATTCCTGTCCATCGAAATAGTGCAATCCATCGCCGGTAACCATCCAAATTAACCCCAAATGATCCTGACAAACCTGACTCACCATGCTTTGTCTGAGACCTTGCTCCACCGAGTAGGAGGATACAAAAAGATTTTCGGTTTTTATGGATTGGGAATAACCAGGTAAGCTCAAAAAAACGAAAATATAAATTGCTGCAAACAAAACTATTTGCCCCCCGACTTTTGATATTTTTCTATTTATCAACAATATACAGCTTATTCTCACTTTCCTTTTTTTCTTTGGCTCTCAAGAATTCAAACATCCTCTTGATTGATTTTTTTCAAATACATTGAATAAATCACCAACACAGCGATAAAAATAAACATTTACCACACACAAAAAATGTTTACCAAAATTAGCATTTAGGCAAGGTAAACCTAAAAATGGTTCCTTTGCCCAACTTGCTCTCCACGTTGACTTGCCCGCCTTGTTTTTCCACAAATTCCTTGCAAAGTATAAGCCCAAAACCGGTTCCTTTTCTATTGCTTTCGCCAATGGTTTTTGTACTCACATCTATCCGAAACAGCTTGTGCAAATCGTCGTGATGTATTCCAATACCTTCGTCGGCTATGCTAACTTCTATAAATTTCCTTCCTTTATCGTGACAACTCACCGTAGCTTGTCCACCTTTCTCGCTGAATTTAACCGCGTTACTCAGCAAATTCCTCATGACAGTGTGAAGCAGATTCGGATCGGCCATAACCTGAGTTTCTTCCGAAATCGTATCAACAAACTCAACGTTGTTATACTGTGCTTCCATATGCAATAACCTGATATTCTGTTTTACAATTTCATGCAAAAATATACACCGGCTGTTCACTTCCAAAGTACCGCTTTGGGTTCTTGCCCATTGCAGCAGATTCTCAAGCAGACTTTCGAGATATAAGGCCGATTGGTTCAGACTTTTAATGAGATACTGTTTCTTATCCTCAGGCAAACTATCAGCATCGCTGTTGAGCACATCGGTAATGGCCAAAAACGATGAAAAAGGGCCTTTGAGGTCGTGGGCAATAATATTGAAGAATTTATCTTTGGTTTGATTGGTTTCTTTGAGCTTCTTCTGCGATTTGAGCAATAACTGATTGAACTCTTCAAGCTCTTCCTTTTGCTCTTTAAGACTGAAAATCATCTTGTTGAAATTCTCGCTGAGTGTCCCCACCTCATCATCCTGCCTCACATCAACCTTAATATCCAGATTCCCGTTTTGTACCAGCGACGCCGCTTTATCCATTTCTTTCAGGGGTTTAATAACGCTGCGGTTGATATAACTGGCCAATAAAAATGTACCAATAGCAATGGAAAAAGCAATAAAAATGATGAGGAGTTTAAAGGCATTCATCGATTTTTTCGACTCATTTTTAACATCTTCCGATTTTTTAGAAAGCGTGGTCATAAAATGATTTATGTTTTCGATGAGTTGCGTGGTTTTCATCATCACCGGATCCGATTCATCCTCTACAAGCGACTGGGCGCTAAAAATCAATAAAGTATTGTTATAGTCTTCGAAGGTATTAAGCAACTTCATTACATCTTTTTGAGCAGGCACCAGCGAATCGTAAAACTGGGTTTCGAGTTGGTTCAGCACCAGTTTCTCCTTGTCGGTCCACTTTACCGAAAGACTCTTCAACTCATTTAAAATTGCCGGAATATCGGTATCCTGAAGTTGCTTGAGTTTGATTTTATCGGGCGAATTGGTTTGTGGGCTTACGAAAACCCAGTTTTTAATAAGCATCTTTGTTTCGGCTACCTGATAGGAAAATTTTTGTAAAAGCGCGGTGCTCGGCGAATAAACATCGGCCATGCTCTGCAATAGTTTATAATTATTGTTGAGCGCAAAAAACAGCATAATAGTCCCCAATAAAATGGTCAGAGTGCTAAAGGCGTAAGCCAGACCTAATCTGTTGGTGATGGATTTTTTTCGCAAAATACCTGATTTATTCTTTTCTGTTACCCCATTTTAATCTAAAGCCAAACAGCACCTCGGTTCCAACTTTGTCGGCGAATATAAACTCGTAACTATCGTCGAAAAACAAATTCCGTCCGCTCACAAACACTTCATGATCCCTGAAAAACCGATAAGCCACATGCAAATTAAATATGGCTTTGGCATCGATGGCTTTAACTCCATCGTAGGTGAAAACGCTTTGAGTGCTGATGAAGTACAGATCGGCATTGGCCGACAATTTAGATTGACCCTGATAATTGATATTGAATCCCCCAGTGAAAGCAGGAGTCGATTTGTGAATTTTCGAATCGTTCTTTATCACCACCACCAGGGTATCGTTCAAATCGTAATAGCTGGAAACCTTATCTAAGTTGGTTTGTTGGATGGTGCCGAACAGCTTGGCATGCCAATGTTTCATCACCAAAGTTTCCATACTCAGGCTCAAGCCCATTTGCTCCGAAACCAAAGGCAGATTTTGCTTGGTGACTTCCAGTGTGTAGGAGTATTCACCGGTTTGCCGCAGATTTCCTTCGGGCAAATTGAAATTGCTCGTTATATTATAAAAATAGCTCGCATCTACAGTAATATTTTTAGACAAATTAGACCTGAAACCTAGTTCAAACATATGCATTTGAAGCAAGTTTAGCTCCGGATTTTTATTGTAATTGGTCAGCAGGCTGATGTTTCCATAGCTCGAAGTCTGAGAAAAATTAACATGATAATCCCACATAAAGGGTCCACGGTTGGCTTTACTATAAACTGCTCTTACCATGCTGTGCTTGTCGATGGGATAACTGGCTGTGAATTGAAAACTGTAAAAATCTTCTTTTGGGAATTTAAACCACTCCCAACGGGCTGCACCAGTGAGTCTTAGCTTTTTAAGGAAAGTATAATCGAGACGTAAAAACATGGCTGTGTTCGACAAATCTTCCCGTCCACCAAAAATACCTTTCTCCCCTTCGGGCAGATACCGTTGATCGTCGTAAAATACATATTGATAGTTGAATCCAGGCAAAATCTTTAGGTCTTTCCATTGATACAGATACTCCAGGGTTGAATTGAAATTGCCATACAAAAACTGGTAGCCGGGATAACCCAGAGCCAGATTTTGTTCGCCCAAATGATAGGAGGTGTTGAAATTTATTCCTTTATAGAAATATTTCAGGTTGGCATATCCCGAAAGACTTCGTCTGCCTGTGAGTGAAAAATCGCGGGTATCGAAAAATATACTTTGAATATCAGATTGCTGAACCCCAGTATTTAAAAATATTCCCTGATCCTTTGCCTTTTGATAAAATACATCAAGATTCACCGATTTTCGTAGTGACGACCGCGAAGTATTCGGGAATTTCTGGTCGGAAGATTGCACAAAAAAGTTGATGGAATCGCTGGGGATATATCGTCCCTGAGTAACCGTGTCTAAATAATTGCTAAAAACAAAATAATCGTCCTGAAACCGTATAAGTCGCTGATATTGCGCCGTTAAACGAGCCATCAACTTGTCTTTCCCAAAAGTGATTCCCGCCTCTGCATCGTGACTGCCGGTGCCTCCCAATTGGGCTTTCACATGGCCTTCTATTCCTTTAATCATTTCCTTTTTGGTGATGATATGGATAACACCACTCACAGCATTGGGGCCATAGAGCGCAGCCGAAGGACCATAAATAATCTCAATTCGCTCAATATTCTCCAGGGTCACCGGCAGTGTTTCCCAGAAAGTTCCCCCCTGAAAATGGTTATAAACCGGCCGGTCGTCAATCATAACAAGCGTCAACGAGTTTTCGGAGTAGAACAGGGTTTGTCCGCTGGGGACATTGTCGTTCCCACGAATGTGAACATCGTAATTTCCATTGGTTTTCTGACGAACAATAACTCCGGGAACCAGACGCAACAACTCAGGAATGTTTAGTGCTCCCGACGATTCTATATCTCTGGCTGTCAGTACCGAAATACTTAGGGGTGATGCAAAATACTTCTCGTCGAACTTTGATGCAGTTCGAACCTCCGGATTTAGAATCTGATCGTAAAGCTCTTCGAGCGAATTCAATTTAAACCGCCGAACCAGCTCCATTAAATCTTCCAATGGCATCTCGAGAAGTTGCTCCTGTGTTATCTTGCTCATTTCCTCTTTGCTCATGTTCTGAACATCAATCTGAGCCGATGCCCAGGGAGTAAAAAGCAACACAAAAGCCATCAGGACAAAAGCCTTTTTGTGTCTTCTATCAATCAATTTGATAATATTTTCTATTTTTCGTTTCAAAAGCTAAAAATATATGCTATTAATACTTCTTCTATTCAGTAATTTTACCTATTTATCATTCCAATTTACCCAACTGAATGAGCATGTCACTCACCTTCAACCCCTTTTCTTTGATATGCTGAGGCCTGATTAAAAAATCAAGTCCATCGCTTGTCTCAATAAAATTAATATCGGTTCCTTCAGCAGCCTTAAAATCAGCGACCAAAAGAATGGGTTTTGCACCAATTCTCAGGGCTGTTTCTTCAATAAATCTCCGGTTACTATAATCAATAAAAACAAGATCGGCATTTCCTATCTCTCCGGGATGATAAACCCGAATCACGTCTATGGTTCTGTCGCCTGCTTTTTTTGTTTCGGCTATCTGCTTCATCGACTGATAAATACCATCGTCGCTGGCGATAATATAAACTTTAAAGTTGCCATCTTTCGAATGTTTGGGCCATTCTATCCGCTTAATAAAATTGTACAGGTACAAGGTTTTGTAATTCGCAAGCTGACTAAAACCTAGGGTCGAGCTGAGAATTAAAAAAACGATGAGAAATTTTCTTATACCTGGCACAGAATTAAATATATGAGCAAATTTAAGCAAATAATTTATGATAAATTTATGAGTCGCCAATCATTTATAGACTAACTAAAAATGCTTTAATTTAGCGGAACAAAACCTTAGCCATGAAAAACATTTTTTTTGCCATTATAGTTTTTTGGCCATTTACTATTTTCTCTCAAAACACCAAAATCACAGAATCGGTGGCCATCGACTCGTTGCCCACTAAAAATATTTTGATTCTGCGGGCCGAAGGCGAAGGCGGATATGACAGAACCCAAATTGTTTTTAATCCCAATTCCACCGCTGGCTACGACAAGGATTACGATTTTCTAAAAACCATCCTGGCCAATAACCGCCGGCCACAGATTTTCACTTTTGCCGACGATTTCATGCTTTCAATAAATCAACTTCCCGATACCACCATGATAGATTTGTCTGTTTTGGCCGGATTGGGAGGTGAGTATACCCTTTCCGTCGATAAAAATATTGGATTCGAATATATTATTCTGGAGGATTTAATTTGGCAGAGAAAAATAGATTTGCTCAAGGAAAATTATAGTTTCGAGTATTTCGAGTCCGACGGTCATTACCCATTTAAAATCTATTTCAAATCGTGGGTTCTGGAGCCTTTGACCGAAGGCGATGTCTTTATTTATTATTATCCCGAGAATATTGTCATTGAAAGCCGAAAGCAAATTAAAAATGCCCAAATCATGTTTTACGATCTGTCAGGGCGCGAAGCTTACTCCTTTACTGCCGAATATTTCTTCCGACTCGAAAAGCCAATCCATTTACCCACAGGACATTATATTGTTCAACTCAGAACATCGGAAACGGTGGTGAATAAAAAAATATTGGTCAGGAAATAGTTTAAAAAGTCGTTTTGGTCGATGGGCTACAAACCAGTAATGCCCATCTGTTTCATTAAGAAAGTGGCATTCAGATTTTGCGAAATCCCATCTCGTATTTTATAATCGAATCGGAGCAACCCATCGGTAATTTCAACTTCGAAACATTTATTGATTACCGACTGCGGAAAGCTTTGAGCCAGACTTCCCAGCTGCAAATCGTGTGTGGCAATGATGCCCACCGCATGAAGCTCTAAAAGCTGCGCTATCAGTGCTTTACTGCCTGTTTCCTTGTCTTTGCTGTTGGTGCCCTTGAGTATTTCATCCAGAATGATGAACAAAGACTGTCCGCTCTTCAAGGCTTCGATCATGGTTTTTAACCGCACCAATTCGGCATAAAAGTACGACTCGCTATGGGCCAGACTGTCCTTTGTTTTGATGCTTGTGAACAATTGCACCGGACTCATTATCATCTCTTTAGACCCAACCACCGAACCTGCCATGGCCAGAATCATGTTGGTTCCCACCGTTCTTAAATAGGTGCTTTTTCCAGCCATATTGGCTCCTGTAACAATGGTAAACTGCCCAAACCCGTCGAAATCGACAGGGTTGGCTATGGCAGACTTTGGATTCACCAGCGGATGAACTACTTGCTTCGCTTTCAGAATAAACCCATCCGAGGCAATTTGGGGGAAATGATATTCCGAATGATTGGTTTTGAAGGTAGCCAATGAGACCAACGACTCCATTTGAGCCAAAATGCCAAACCAGTCAGCCACAAACATACCATGTTGTTTCCGCCATTTCTCCAATCGGATGCTCTGAAAAATATCCCACAATAGAAAGTAATTGAGCAAAACCCAGCCAAAAATATTCAAGCGGGTATCGAAAGCCTGAGCCAGTTTCGAGAGTTTTTTTATGGCCATTGAAGCAGTTAAACTATTGGAATTGAGCCCATTCTGCAAATTCACCAAAACTTTTGCTTCAAATTTTTGCTGCTCCACATTCTTAAACACTTTTTCCCATTGCTCCAGCGAATCGGCCTGTTTGCTCAACTCCTGATGGTTATTGTTGATTCTTTTGGCGTAAAAACCCGAAATTCCCAGGGGAACAACCATATATAACAGAAACAACTGAAAACTGATGACTCCTGAAATAAGAAGATACAAAACCAAAAAACTGATTACGGGAATAATGATAATCAACAACTTAAACTTAAAACCCCCAAATATATCTTCGCGCCCGGCCCAGATTCCCAGTTCGGTAACCGGCATGGCTTTTTTGCTCTTTTTGTTCACCGTCTGCTCGCCCAACATTCTAAATTCCTGCAACCATTCGGGTTGATGGCTCAACTCATCGATGGCTTTTTGTTGTCGCTCAATCTCTTTAGCATCAAAAAATCCACTCTTGAGGCGATTCGCCAAATTGGCTTTCCCTTGCGCACTAAAGCTACGGCCGATGTATTGAAACAACGAAAAAGGGCCAAAAACATCCAAATCGTATGAGTAGAAATGCTTTTCGTCCACAAACTCCGATCCATCGTCAAACGATGAATAATCATGCTCCAATGCCTTGATTTCCTTTTGGTTAATCTGCTGGTAGATTTCGTTTTCCTGTTTTAATGAAATGATTCTATTGTGCCAGATTACCAAAGCCACAAAAACCGATAAGCCCAGAAAAATCACAAAAATCAAAGTCGGCACGCCGAAAAAAGTGGAGAAATAGATGGTCAGGGCCCAAACCAGAAACCACACAATGCGCAAAATGCTGATGCGGGTTGATAATTGAGTATACTTTTCGGTTAAGGCTGTAAAATGATTAAATCGTTGCTTGTAAAACTGACCAATGTCCATGATAAGTGTAATAGTTTAGCGGGCAAAGATATTGAACTAAGAAAGAGCAAAGGCCGAAGCACGGGTTAAAAAGTCTAAAAAAAAGCTCAAAAAAAAACACCTGCCCGAGAGGCAAGTGTTTGGATTTATCGGTGGACTAATAAGCAACCCGCAGTAGAAATATTAATATCTGTAGTGCTCTGGTTTATAAGGACCATCAACTTTCACTCCGATGTATTCTGCTTGTTCGGGAGAGAGTTTGGTGAGTTTTACCCCAATTTTTTCGAGGTGCAAACGAGCTACTTCTTCGTCTAAGTATTTGGGTAAGCGGTAAACGCCCACTTCGTAAGAATCGCGTTTTTCCCACAAATCTATCTGAGCCAGCGTTTGATTGGTGAACGAGTTGCTCATTACAAAGCTTGGATGACCTGTTGCACAACCCAGATTAACCAAACGGCCTTCAGCCAACAGGAAGATGGAGTGACCATCGGCAAATTTATACTCGTCAACCTGCGGTTTGATATTGATTTTTTTGATTCCTGGCAGTTGCTCCAATTTAGTAACCTGAATTTCGTTGTCGAAATGGCCAATATTACAAACAATGGCCTGGTCTTTCATCTGACTCATATGAGCGGTGGTAATTACGTCTTTATTTCCTGTGGTGGTTACAAAAACATTACCTTCTTTCACGGCATCTTCCATGGTGGTAACTTCAAATCCTTCCATGGCGGCCTGAAGTGCACAAATGGGGTCGATTTCGGTAACAATGACTCTGGCGCCGTAGCTTCTCATGCTGTGTGCTGAGCCTTTACCCACATCGCCATAACCAGCCACAACCACCACCTTACCAGCAAGCATAACATCGGTGGCGCGTTTAATTCCATCGGCCAACGACTCGCGGCAACCATACAGGTTATCGAATTTCGATTTGGTAACAGAATCGTTTACATTGATGGCTGGAACCAATAGCTCCCCTTTTTCAAACATATGATATAAACGGTGAACGCCAGTGGTGGTTTCTTCCGAAACGCCTCTCCACTCAGCTACAGTTCTGTGCCATTTCTGATTGTCTTCAGCCAAAAGTCCTTTGAGTAATTTCAGGATTTCGCCTTCTTCAATACTTTCGGGTTCAATATTTAAAACCGAAGCATCTTTTTCGGCGGCAAAACCTTTGTGAATGAGCAAGGTAGCATCGCCACCATCATCCACAATCAGTTGAGGACCTTTTCCATCGGCAAAACTTAGGGCCTGATTGGTGCACCACCAGTATTCTTCGAGGGTTTCACCTTTCCAGGCAAAAACAGGAATACCAGCGGCAGCAATGGCGGCGGCGGCATGATCCTGAGTAGAGAAAATATTGCAGCTGGCCCAGCGAACCTGAGCCCCAAGAGCCACCAGGGTTTCAATGAGAACCGCAGTTTGAATGGTCATATGCAGCGAACCAGTAATCCTAACCCCTTGCAAAGGTTTGGTTTTGCTGAACTTTTCGCGGATAGCCATAAGTCCCGGCATTTCCTGCTCGGCAATTTCTATTTCTTTTCTTCCCCATTCAGCCAAACCCATATCGGCCACTTTGTATGGTAGTATTTCTGTGTGAACTTGTAACATTTTTAATGATTTAATGATTAGTAAAAAAGTTTGCAAATATAGTCATATTTACGCCTGTTTAAGAGCTGATGTCCATTTCACAATAAGCTTATAAAAAATTAACAAACGCAGGATTTTCAATGCGGATGCTGGGGAAAACTGAAAATAGCCGGAGAGCAATTTGAAAGGGATTTCTCAGTCGCCTTGCAAGTTCGACTCCATCGAAATGACCTGTATATGTGGTGGTTATAAAAAAGGGCGCACAAACTCCTTGTAAATTTTAGTTGTGTTTGTGCGCCCTTTTTTCGTTGTTGAAATTGATAGCGGGTTATTTCGGCGGAATGAAGCCTGCCAGGTTGCGAAGCCAAACTGGTGGAGGAGAAATCTCATTATTGCAATAGATAGATTTCTCAGTCGACTCGCAAGCTCGGCTGCAACAAAATGATTTTTGTAAATCGGGATAATACGCGGTTTTAAGCTGGCCCTTCAGGCCGCAAGATTGGTGTTTTGTTCTTTACAAGGTGCGCTGCACCTTGTTTAAATTAATTAGGCTTTCAACCTGAAACCTGAAAATAGCATGAACCGGGAAAAAAAATCACACTATAAAAAGCAGAAAAAAATAATATTAAATTTTGATTGACAATATCAAATTTAATTGATTTATACTATATTTGAGCTGCTTTTGCATTTAACCCTAATCTATGATACCAATTGAAAGAAATATAGAATTCCAGATAAAATCCAATAGAGCCATGATGTGCCTGCCAATTAAAGCCAAACACAAACAATGAATGGGCAATAGAAATAAAAATGAATTTACAGGTTCATTGCCTAATTGTAGGCACTGGATCTTAACTTAAAATTGTTTTACAATGAAAAAATTTTTAATTACAGCTCTTATTTTAATGACAATCAGTAGCTTTAGCTATAGTCAAACCTATTTTGCAATTAGTCAAATAAATATTGAACCTGAATATCCAACAACTGATGATTCCATTAGAATTCATCTAATTGGCTATTTAACTGAAACAGGAGTAATCATTGACAATGTGGAAGTCCTCGTGCAAGATAATGAGGTGTTTTTAACAATTAATGTCCATTCAAGTGGTGGCTTCCAAATGCTAATCGATCATACCGAAACTATAAACCTTGGATTATTAGCTTCAGGCGATTACCATATCAATATATCCGGAGAACATATTTCGGACAATGTTTCGGATCCATCTCAATATCATTTCACAGTGGAAGAAGCCACAGGAATTTTGAGTCAAACTTCAAATGCTAAATTTTCTGTTTATCCCAACCCTGCCAAAGAATATACAGAAATCTCTTATTCCTTACCTTTTGGAGTTGATCATGCAATTTTAAGTGTATATGATGCATCTGGAAGACTAGTAGAAAAGAAGCAGTTAATTAGCTCAATTAATAAAGTGGCTTATAATACATCCAATTTACCATCTGGTAGCTATACCATTGAAATTAAGACAAATGACTATAGTTATTCTATTAAACTAATTGTACAATAAGTTAATAATAAAGATACCTGAGGTTTATCCCCAGGTATCTTTTCACTTTTATTTTTATATCTATGAAATCATTTTTAATATTTAATATACTTTTTCTGGTCCAAGTTAATTTTGCTCAAAACATAAATATTGAGTGGCAAAACTGTTTTGGAGGAAGTGAGAATGATATTACTGGGAATTATAGTAATTCAATAATAAAAATTTGTGATGGATATTTAATTAGCGGTACAACTGGTTCTGATGATGGTGATATTTCAGGAGGAAATCATGGATCTGATGATATTTGGCTAATAAAAACAGATAATTATGGAAATTTAATTTGGGGAAAGACATTTGGCGGTAGTGATTCTGACCATCTTGATGCTTTAATAAAGAGTAATGATAGCACTTGTTACTTCATTGGACGATCATATTCAACTGATGGAGATGTGCAATCAGGAAACCAGGGTTATGGCGATCATTGGTTAGTTAAGTTAAATACAGATGGTGAGATAATTTGGGAAAAAACTTTTGGAGGCAGTAATATTGAGAGATTGGCAAATATTCAATTAACACCAAAAGGTGATATTTTAGTACTTTCAAGAACTTCTTCAAGCGATGGAGATTTAAACTATGATAATCCTGATGGTTCAAGTTATATTTGGTTTTATCAAGTAAGTAGTGAGGGTGAATTGCTTTGGAGTGATGTATTTGGTGGAAATGGTCCTAATTATGGTTTTGATCTATTGCAAACAACCGATGGAGGTTATTTAATATTAGGATCATGCAGAGGATTAAACGGAGGTTGTATATGTGACCATCATAATGCAGGCGATCCTGATATTAATGATATTTGGATGATTAAGCTAAATTCGGAAAGAGAAATTGAGTGGGAAAACTGCTATGGTGGATCAGATTTTGATAATGGAAGAGAACTAATAGAAGAAGAAAACGGTTATACCATACTTGCTTCCAGCTTAAGTAACGATGGTGATGTGGGCGTTAATTTTTATAAATCAGATATTTGGTTTTTTCAGATTGATAAACTTGGAAATATAACCAATTCAAAAACCTACGGTGGAGGTGATCACGATAATCCCTATGCTATTTTAAAAAATGACGAGAATGGTGGTTATACTTTCTTCGGTAGTACAAAATCAAATAATGGTGATGTTTCGGGAAATCATTGTTATGATACTGGTGAATGCTACGCTGATATTTGGTATGTAGTTCTCGATAGTCTTGGTAATATTCAATACCAAAGATGTATTGGGAATCAGGGTGATCAAATGCCAGGTGGAATATTAAAGCTTGATGAGGGTATTTTTATAATCGCTGCTACTTCAGATTGGTCAGATGATGACGATGTTGAATGCCCTCGTCCCAACCCATATTCGAATGATGATATTTGGTTCTTTGAATTATTAGATTGCAATCAAAATCCTCCAACTCTACCAACCCAACCAATAGGACAGGATACTATTTGTACTATCAATACAACTGAAACTATTTATACCACCCAAATAAACAATCCCCAGTACGAACACGCAGAATGGCATTTGCAACCAACAGAAGCAGGTGAACTTGTCAGCCAACAAGATACAGCCATAATAACCTGGAATACCGCCTTCGAAGGACAAGTGGAATTGAGTGTGAGAAGCACCAGCAGTTGTGGAGAATCGGAATATACAGAACCAAAAATAATAGAAGTGCGTAGCTGTGTGGGAATAGGAGAAATAAAGCAAAATCGGCTTAACATCTATCCCAATCCGGCAAGCAGCCAAATCACTTTAGAATTGCCATCAATCACCGCCGAAACAACACTTCAAATCACCGATATTTTCGGAAAAACCATAGTAGAGCTCCCCATCATCAAAGGCCAAACCCAACTCGTTTGGAATTGCAGCACCACGGCCTCAGGCGTCTACTTCTACCAAACCGAAATCTCAGGCGTGGTTTATCGGGGAAAGATTGTGGTGAATTAGAAACAAATTGATAGCAGTGGTATAGATAATGGTTTTATATAGTAGTCTGCAATCAGGAAATATTGTCCTGCGATTTGGCTCTTTCCACGGTTTAGTTGTCATGTAAAATTATCAATTACTTGCAAATAAAAACACCAGCCTGGCAATATTTACCAAGCTGGTGTTTTATAACTATGGTTTGTTTGCTTAAGCTTTGGCTTATTTCTTCAAAGCGATAACCACTTTCATGGTAAACTCGTCGTAAATCATTTTGTCGCCCAATCCTTCGAAAAAAGAACCTGAACCATAACGAACATCATATTTGGAGCGGTCAACCACTATAGTTGCGTACATCATTCCATCTTTCTGCTCCACTTCAAATTCCACAGGCAAAGTGGTTTTTTTAATGGTTAAATGAGCCTTTACGGTTGCCTTGTTCTGCTGAAATTTGGTGGCTTCTTTTATCTCCAATTTAGATACCGGATAGGTTCCCACTCCAAAAAAATCGTCAGACTTCAGGTGGCCTTCCAGCTTTGCTTTATATTCCGCATCTTCAACATCGCGATTGGCTATGGTTGCCATATCAATAACAAACTCTCCCTGAGTTATTTGTCCATCTTTCATGGTGATATGGCCTTCTTTGAGTTGGATAGTTCCATCGTGTTTTCCGGTTACTTTCTCACCAAACCACTGTAAACTTGATTTTTGAGTATCTACATTCATTTTTTGGGCAAAAAGGCTCAAACTTATCATCAGAAGAGCCATGGTAAAAATTGTTTGAATAGTTTTCATTGTTGTAAAATTTAAAGGTTATTTATTTATGTTATTTTTAATTAATTCGATATTTCGGGTATTTCAATATTCAGTATATAGCTGTTTGTCAGAGCTTTTATATTGAATTCTTGTCCATCCCACAGTCCAATGGCATCGCGCGGATTGAGTTTAACGCCTTCTACTTCTATTTTGCCTGAAATAAGAAACAGGAAAACCCCAAAACTCTTTGGCTGAATTTTATAACTCAGCTCTGTTCCTTCATGCATAAAGGCTCTGGCAATGCTGGCATTCTGATGAATGGTCAGCGAATCTTCCAGCGGATTTTCCACATCGCTCACCAAAAACTGCCAATGGTTCAAGGCTTCTGATGCCTTAAAATACTTTTGATTATAGACTGGTTTCACATTTTTCTTATTGGGGAAAATCCAAATCTGTAAAAAATTGGCCGTATCGGTTTCGCTGGCATTGAATTCCGAGTGGAATATTCCCGAACCCGCGCTCATTACCTGTACTTCGTTTTCGCTTATGGTTTGCGTATGTCCCATACTATCAGCATGTTTCAGGGCTCCATAAATGGGAATGGTAATGATTTCCATATTGTCGTGAGGATGTTTTCCAAATCCACCGCCACCATGAATCAGGTCGTCGTTCAAAACCCTAAGTGCCCCAAAATGAATCTTGTCGGGGTTGTAGTAATTGGCAAAGCTAAATTGATGCCACGAGTCTAACCAGTCGTAAACTGAACGCCCTCTTGCCGATGCCTGATGAACCCACTTTTTCATAGTTATTTTTTTTTGACAAAAGTAGGCGGTAACAGGGGTGGCAGGCAATGTCAAAATCCGTGATTCAATGGTCAATAACCTGTGTTGGAAGTTAATTCTTTGTTAAGGGTCGTGCGGAAACTGCCAAAGGAATCGCCTTCGGTATTTTTAAAAAACCGACTAAAATGCGAAGGATCAGAGAAACCCACCGAATAGGCTATTTCTTTGGTCGACATATCGGTATGAATTCCCATCCGTTTGGCTTCTATAATGATTCGTTGCTGAATGAGTTCCTTGGCATTACGACCCACGGTGGTTTTTATGGCGGTGTTTAAATAGTCGGACGAGACATTAAGCTCTGCAGCATAATCAGACACCTTATGCCATTCCTTGAATTTTAGCTCAAGAAGCTGCTTAAACTTTTGAACCAGAATTCCCCCAGCCTGCAAAATTTGGGTGTTTCCGGTAAAAGATTGACTTTGAGCATATTTATTACATTCAATAAGAAATAACTTGAGATAGGCCCCAATTTTCTCGAATCTAAAATCATCGACCGATTCAAATTCTTCCTTCATCTTGTCAATCCACCAGGTCATTTCGGGCACCGAACGAGATGGTAGGCTAATGGGCGGGGTATTGTATAAATCGGAAAACAATTTCATGTTCGAGATAAAACCCGAGCTAAGCCCGTTGGCCGTTAGAAAATTGCAGGTAAAAAGTATCACAGTTCCCTCCGCTCCGGCATTGTTCAAAACCTGATGAACCTGCCCGGGGCTCACAAAGAAAACATCGTTGGTTTTCATGGTGTATTCCTTGTAATCTATAATATGCCGTCCCGATTCATTGTGCGACCACAGCACCGTATAGTAATTGTGACTGTGGGGTATATCATAATGATCCCCATACATTTGCATCACATCTTTGGTGGTACGAATGGCAAAATTCACTTCCTGGCCCTTATGAAATAATTCGTAGGCAGGAATGTCGTTTCCTTCGGTTTTGGGCTGATGCTTCATGGAGCTATTTTTTGGCCAAAAAACCTGATAACGGAGCTTGTCCCCACGTGAAAAGGGCCTTCGGATAAGTCGGTAATGGTTTCGCTGAGCTCTATGGGATTTATTTGGTCAAAATCTGTGGAGATGATTTCCTGAGTGTAAAGCAAATCAACATTTTGCGGGCCGCTGCTTCGCAAATTATTCTTACTCACTTCCAAATGGTTTTTACTAAACGATTCCAGAATAATAAAGCCCCCAACTTTTAAGGCATTTTGAAATTTTTGATGAATTTGCCTGCGGATCGAAGGGTTGAAATGAGCAAAAATAAGTACCACCAAATCGAAGCTTTCGGGCTCAACCGAAACTTCTGCAAGGTCGCCAACGATGTAGTTGATGTTCACCTGATTCACATGAGCCAGGCGCAAAGCTTTCTGTCTTCCTTGCTCTGAAAAATCGATGGCAGTGACATTGAAGCCAACTGTGGCAGCAAAAACCGCATTTCTCCCTTCGCCCTCAGCGGGAAATAATGCCCTGCCCTGAAGGTTGTGGGTTTCGATGATATTTTTAAAATACTCGTTGGGATAAATTCCGTAGGCATATTCTGCCGACTCGTATCGCTGATTCCAAAATTCTTTCATAAAGCAAAATTAACCAATAGGAATAAGCCAGAAACGCTTATATTTTTTTTAACAGGACCAAATATCCCCAGTTCATTCTATTTTTGAATCCAAAGGATATTTCAGTTTTTCATATTCTGTAAGCTCTGCTTTTACTGAACCAACAACAATTTCGGATTTTATAAGCACCGGAATTCTGTTTTTATCGTCAGAAATATACAAACTCATAGGGTAGGGATTGTCGAACACTTCGCCTGTGATAACCATGGGTAGAAATTTCATGCAACGAAATTTTCCTATGCGGGTTTCTACTATTTCAATGCCTTTATAAACGATGGCCGAAGTATAAACAGAATCGTCGAGATAGAAATCCAACGGAAAAACATCATCCATTTTTAAATGAGAAATATCCAGATTGCGGGCAAAATAATAGGCAGAAACCAAATCCTGTGTATTGTCTTTAATTTTAACCTGCTTTTTCCGGCTTTTTGCAATTCCGGCTTTATAGTCAAAATCCACATCATCGTTCACCACATAGCCCCCTTCGTTTGTACGACGAATAAAGCGGTAGGGTTTTAAGGTTTCTTCATCAAACCACGACTCAAACCTATCCCTTACTTTAAAAAACATGTCGAATGTGGAATTGGAAAAACCCACCCCAACAGCATGAAATGTTTTGCGATCCTGCAGTATATCTGAATTATTGGAGAGCTCAAGAATAGCTTTCCCTGCGTGAACCCGCACAAAGAGCGGGCCGTCGTAAAAGACTCTGTAGTGCAGTTTTTCTCCTTTTTGAAAGGCAAAATCCTTTTGCTGAGCCTTCACAAAAGAAACCGCCGCAAGGTTAAAAAATAAAACAACGATTACTAGAAGGAAATTCTGAGTGTGTTTGCGCATGAATGTAAATTTCGTAACAAACATAGAAAAACTATGGCTGTAAAGCCAATGAAAGATTTATAAAAAAATCTAAAAATATTATTGGGGGGTCATTAAAAACAAATATCAAAACCTTTCTAAATAGCAAAATTCTTTTTTTAAAAAAAAAACATACTACATTGTATACTAACAATGAATTACTATATTTGTGCTGTACAAAAAAATTATTGTTATGGCATTATTTTCATTTAAACAACTCATATACGGCGGTATGGTTGCCATAGCCGGTGTTGATGGACAAGTTACTTCGAAAGAAACAAAATTCGTAAATGAAGTATTTGATAAGTATTTGAAAATCAATTCAAGTGAAAAGAAGGAAGTTTTAGATGTTTGGGCTAGCAAAGGAGAAGATGCCTTTTCTGAAATACTGATTTCGGAGCTTAAAGATTTTCCTAAAAGAGATCAAATTGAGGCATTTAGCTACATCATGAAGTTCATTAGCTGGTCTAAAACCCAGTACAATCAAAGCAAGGACAACTCAACTAAAGGTGTTGACCCTATTCGTGCAGAAATGGATATGTACCACAAGAAAGCTGAAGTCATCATGCGTTCTTTGGATTTTAATTCCAAGGAATATGCTGCTGCAACAAGAACTACCAGACCCGGTACTGCTGCTAAGAGATAAACGAAATTAAAGAAATAATAAAAGGCAATACTCCTTTGTGGAATATTGCCTTTTTTGGTTTGTGATTGCCTTTACCAGCCTAACAGATAGGCAAATATGAGTGGTGCAACAATGGTTGCATCTGATTCAATGATATATTTCGGACTGTCAACCGAGAGTTTTCCCCAGGTAATTTTTTCGTTGGGAACCGCGCCGGAATAAGAACCGTAGCTGGTGGTAGAGTCGCTGATTTGACAGAAATAAGACCAAACAGGAACATGATCCAATTGTAAATCCTGGTGCAACATAGGAACCACGCAAATAGGAAAATCGCCTGCTATTCCACCACCAATCTGGAAGAATCCAACGCCCTCGCCTGCATTATCCTGATACCACTGAGCCAAAAACATCATATATTCAATGCCTGGTTTGGTGATAGATGGCGGAAACATGCCTTCGATGCAATGAGCCGCGAAGAAATTACCACAGGTGCTGTCTTCCCAACCCGGAACTATTATGGGCAGATTCTTTTGGGCAGCGGCCAAAAGCCAGCTATTCTCGGGGGGAATTTGGTAATACTGTTCCAGTTCGCCGCTTAAGAGTAGTTTGTAGAAAAACTGATGGGGGAAAAAGCGCTCATTATTTTCATGGGCACTTTGCCAGGCAGCCACCAGGTGATTTTCAATGCGCCTCATGGCTTCTTCCTCTGGAATACAAGTATCGGTAACGCGGTTGAAATGATGGTCTAACAAGTCTTTTTCGTCCGATGGAGCAAGATCGCGATAATGGGGAACTCTTTTATAAAAATCGTGAGCCACCAGATTAAAAACATCTTCTTCCAAATTGGCCCCTGTACAGCTGATGATATGGACTTTGTCCTGACGAATCATTTCCGCCAAAGATTTTCCCAACTCAGCAGTGCTCATGGCACCGGCAATGGTCATCATCATTTTATGACCTTCTTCCAAATGTTTCTCGTATCCCTGGGCAGCATCTACCAAAGCAGCAGCATTGAAGTGCTTGTAATGCTCCATAATAAACTGAGATACAGGTCCTTTATTTTTCATTATATTTAAATTTATAACTTAACATCTTGTAATATAGTTTGGCAACTAAAAAATTAGAAGCCTTGTGTGCTGTTTCGGGAGCCAACTCCACCAAATCGAAGCCAAGTACATTGCGTTGCTGAAAAACCATTTTCAAAAACTGAATGGTCGGATTCCATAATAACCCACCGGGTTCCGGTGTGCCTGTGGCTGGCATAATGCTGGGATCGAAAGCATCCAAATCGAAGGAGATATAAACCTTCTCCCCCAATAAATCGATGGCTTTCTGCATCCAGTCGGTTTTGCCATAGATATCTTCGGCAAAAAAGCATTTTTCGCGGTTCAAATGTGGAATCTCAACAGTATCCATGCTTCTGATTCCCACCTGAACCAGGTTGGTATGCTTCGAAGCATCATAAAGCGCACATGCATGATTGTAGGGAGTTCCATGATATTCGGGCCGTAAATCGGAGTGAGCATCGAGATGCAAAATACTGATATCGGGGTATTTTTCGTAAAAAGCTTTGATAACTCCAATGCTCACGCTGTGCTCGCCCCCAAAGAAAGTGAGGAACTTATCGGTTTTCACCAATTTCTGTGCGCTTGCATAAACTGCTTCAAACATGGCTTCGGCACTGGATTTCTCGGTTACAGGGTCTACAATATGAATTCCTTGAGTAAAAACTTCGCTGTTGGTTTCAATATCATAGAGCTCCATGTTTTCGGTGGCTTCGATAAAAGCATCGAAACCCTTATCGGCGCCTTTTCCCCAGGTGCTGGTTCCGTCGTAGGGTATGGATTGGAGTAAAACCCGACTGGTTTCGAACTGGGCAAATTCGGCTTCAATACCGCCAAATGGTCTGCTATTGCTGTGGTTCATATCCTAAAATATTGAGCATTTCGGCCACGCCCTGTTCCTGACGATATACATAATCTATATAGTGTCCTTTTTCGTCGCGGTCAATAATTACGTGCTTGGGCGATGGGATAAGGCAGTGTTTAATACCTCCGTATCCGCTGATGGAATCCTGATAAGCTCCTGTGTGGAAAAATCCCAGATACAAGGGCTCTTCATCGTCCGATTTGAATTTCGGAAGCATCACTTCCTGGTTAAAGTCTTCGGAGTTGTAGTAATCAGAGTGGTCGCAGCTGATCCCGCCAATATTCACCTTGGTATACTCGTTGTTCCATTTATTGATGGGGAGGAGAATAAATTTCTCGTTCAATGACCAGGCATCGGGGATGGTATTCATCAGGCTGTTGTCGATAATATACCAGACTTCGTGCTCGTTTTGGTGTTTCTTTTCCAATACTTCGAAAATATTGGCACTGCTTTCGCCTACTGTATACTTGCCAAACTCGGTAAAAATATGAGGATCAGGAATATTGTTGTTTCGGCAGGTTTCCTTAATATTGGTTACAATTTCGTTAATTATATACTCATAATCGTATTCAAATCCAAGGTGGTTTCTGATGGGAAATCCACCGCCAATATTGAAACTATCTAGGGTTGAACATTCCTTTTTCAGCTCCACATAGTGATTGAGTGCTTTGTGAAACTCACCCCAATAGTACAGGTTATCTTTTATGCCAGAATCCACAAAAAAGTGGAACATTTTTAATTCCAAGTTTGGATTGTCCTTGATGTTATTTCTATAGAACTCCAGCATATCGCCTGGTCTAATCCCCAGTCGACTGGTATAATAGGCCGATTGAGCTTCTTCATCGATGGCCATTCGCAATCCGATTTTTATCTTTTCACCATTGGAGTGCTTCAGAAGTCTTTTCAGCTCGTTGATACTATCGAGAATGATGATGGAGTTTTTATACCCATCTTTCTGAAGACTCAGGATTTTTTGAAGGTAATCGTCGGTTTTATATCCATTGTGAAGTATGTAGATATCTTTATCCACTTCGCCAGAGTGAAATAAGTTAGTAATCAAATCCAAATCGAATGCTGAACTGGTTTCAAGATTCACATTTTCTTTCAGGGCTGCGCTAACCACATGTTGAAAGTGGCAACACTTGGTACAATAGCAAAAATGATATTGACCTTTAAAACCATTTTTTTTAATGGCACGGTTAAACAGATTTCGAGACCTCTTAATTTGCTCGCCAATCTTCGGAAGGTAAATAAGCTTAAAAGGGGTACCATATTTTTCAATCAGGTATTTTAACGACAACCCATGAAAAGTAAGATATCCATCTTTTAAATCAAAACCTTCTTGTGGAAAGTAAAATGTGTGCTCGATGAGATCAAAATAAGTATTTTTCATTTACTAAAAATTAAAAAAAAGAAGCTTTCACTCCTTGAAAAAAAAACATTAAATACATTATTACCTCTCCACTTTTGAATTTTTGCGTATGCCTGATCTCAGGTGAAAAGGATTTTTGGGAAAGAACTTTTTACGTTTTTTTTGATGTTTCTGATGTACTAAAAAATCAAGCAAAACTAAAAAAAAATACAATAAGTCTTCTATAAAATATTATGTCCACATAATATATTAAACCCCTGATTATATGCGCCTTACATAGTATTATAAATGATAATTTATTGTAAAAAAAATATTACCCCAAAAAAAGGAATCCTCTGCAAAATCAAATGCATTTATTGTGGTTCAAATAAATCCAAATTAATAAATTAATTTTGCGTCATGATTTCAATAGGCAAAACCATAGTTTCTAAAGATGTAGTGACACGGCATTTCATTTGCGATTTACCTTCGTGTCATGGCGAATGCTGTGTTCAGGGCGATAGTGGCGCTCCGCTGGAAGAGGACGAGATTGGCATTATAGAAGACAATCTCGATAAAATAATGCCCTACATGACTCCCGCTGGTAAAGCAGTGATTCACAAAAACGGCGTTTTCGATTACGATGCCGATGGCGACTATGTTACTCCTTTGGTCAAAGACCACGAATGCGCTTTTGTCTATTTCGAAAAAAATCTGGCTTTATGTGCCATAGAAAAGGCTTATCGCGAAGGCAAAATCAAGTTTATAAAACCTGTTTCCTGTCATTTATATCCCATTCGTATCACCAAATACTCCGATTTTGACGCGGTAAACTATCATAAATGGCATATTTGTGATGTGGCGCTGATTAAAGGGAAATTAGAGAATAAAACGATTTATGAGTTTTTAAAAACTCCACTCATCCGCAAATATGGCGAAGCCTGGTACAAGCAGCTCGATGAAGAAGTGAAATCGGGCAAATACGACGATTATCTCAACAGCTAAATCTGCTACATTTCACCACCAGTCCTGGTAATATTTACCGATAGCCTGATGACAAAATGCAATCCTTCAGCCAGATAGAAACGATAAGAGTATAGTATAAGTCCTGTCAGCAAAACCAAAACCCAATTCAATGTATTTCCATCTTTACGATGCTGCAGCTGCGGAAGCGCTGGCGCATTGGTATTAAAAAATACCGCTATCAACATAACCGCTGAAAAGGCGATTATTAAACTATCGTAAGCATAGTTATTGGGTATTTTCAACAAACTAATTGTGAGGAAACCCAATAAAAATGGAAGAAATCCCTGAGTAAAATAAAACAAAGCCCTGTTGCTCCGTTGAATTCTGAAGGCATTATTGGTGGTGCTTAAGAACCGGCTGGCGCTATAATACCCAATCAACCCCAATACTACCAAAGCCACCAATGCAAAGAAGAATTTGGTAAAGTCGCTCCAATAAAGCCACAACGGAACAAAGCCAAATCCCTTATTGGTAATTACCCCCGAAATAAAGGCGCCAAAAAAATGCCCAAAGAACAGTAACCCGCTCCACAAATAAAACAGCTGAAGCCGGGGATATGATTTTGCTTTAACAAACAGGTAATTATAAAATACAAACCCAAGTATGAGCGAGTTTATGGGGCCCGAAATGGTTATAATGATGATATTGAGAATATCCCAAAGGCTTGAATGGTCGTTAAAGTCGAGTTTGTAATAGAAAAGAATACTGTCTATTTCGTAAAACGAAGCTGTTATGAGTACCACAAGCTGATAAAAAAGCCAAACCATGATATAGGCAGCTAAAAACGAAGCAAGTGAGTTGACAATATGAATCACCGAATTGCCAATGGAAGGCTGATAAACAATTACGCCATCTTTATCCACCGCCACCCGCCTGCTAATCTCATTGCTAAACAAGAGCTGGTAAAACGGGTTGGTTACATCGCTTCTCCTCTCCTTTTCCCTTCGGGCTTTTTCCTGCATTTTCAGAATCCGTTTTTGCGCTTTATACTTTCTCACATCCTTTCGGTAGGATTCGTAATTTTTCACAATATCAGATAAGCTCAAGGGCTTCGATGGCTTTGAGACCGGAGTTGGGGCATAGGGGTTTTTTCCCAAAAGCCTATACCAAAATATCTTAAATGCTGAAGGCTTTTTTACTCTCAAGCGATAAAACTTTAATCAGATTAATGAATTTAAATATCAGGGTCAAATATCTGATTTTTTATTTTATCAAATTCATTAAATATTGACCATAACCGCTTTTTAGCAATGGTTCTGCAATTTTTTTAAGTTGTTCTTTATCAATGAATTTCATGCGATAGGCTACTTCTTCAATTCCACCAATCATCAATCCTTGACGGTTTTCGATAACTTCGACAAATTGAGAGGCCTCATTGAGCGATGCAAAGGTTCCTGTATCGAGCCAGGCGGTTCCGCGGCCTAAAATTCCTACTTTAAGCTTGCCTTCGGTGAGGTAATGCTTGTTTACATCGGTAATTTCATATTCACCACGCGCACTTGGTTTAATGTTTTTGGCTACTTCTACCACTGAGTTATCGTAGAAATAGAGTCCGGGAACAGCAAAATTGCTCTTGGGCTGTTTTGGTTTTTCTTCGATGGAAATGGCTTTTTGATTCTCGTCGAACTCAACCACTCCATAACGCTCGGGATCGTTTACGTGATAGGCAAAAACCACACCGCCTTCGGGATCGTTGTTGGCTAAAAGCAGACGACCCAGGCCCTCGCCGTAGAAAATATTATCCCCCAAAATCAAGGCTACTTTGTCGTTACCCACAAACTCTTCGCCCAGAACAAAAGCCTGAGCCAAACCATTTGGCACTTCCTGAACTTTATAACTAAATTTTAACCCCAAATTTTCCCCTGTTCCAAATAACCGCTCAAAATTGGGCAAATCGACTGGAGTTGAGATAATTAGAATTTCTCTGATTCCTGCCATCATTAAAACTGACAGTGGATAATAAATCATGGGTTTGTTGTAAATGGGCATCAACTGCTTGCTCACAGCAAGAGTTAAGGGGTGCAAACGGGTGCCGCTTCCGCCGGCCAATATAATTCCTTTCATAGATTAATCTTTTATGTTTTATAAATTCTAATTTACTAACAAAAACTCAATCTACCAAGAAGAAATATTGGGTATTAAAAAAATAAACCTGAAGCTAAAAGCTATGATTTTTCAATCTGTTTTGCCTGCATATTCTGATCGTCTTCATCATCGTCAATACCTTCGATACTTTCTATCTCAGCTTCTTCCTCTTCAAAGGCTTCGATGAGTGGTTCCTGAAATTCCTTGGTAGTCAATCGTTTATCTAATGTTAACAACAACGATGGCAAGAGTAATAGGTTGGAAAGCAGTGCAGCAAACAATGTAAAGCTGATTAAATAACCCAACGATTTTGTTCCCCCAAATTCGCTGAAAGTGAAAATAAAGAACCCGAAAAACAATACCAGCGACGAGTTAATCATGCTGTAGCCTGTTTCGCGAAGGGCGAGTAGAACAGATGGCGAAATTTTCCAGTCGTTGTGACGCAAGTGCAGCCTGTATCGTGACAAAAAGTGTATGGTATTATCCACAGAAATTCCCAGGGCAATGCTAAAAATCAGAATGGTTGATGGCTTTATTGGAATTCCGAAATATCCCATCATGGCTGCAGTGAGCAATTGGGGTATTAAATTGGGAATCAAACTAATAGCTACCATTCGCGCAGAAGAAAAAAGCAAAGCCATTAATAGGGCAATCACCACAATGGCAAGTATTAAACTTTGAAAAAGATTCTTGACCAGATATTTGGTGCCTTCTAGAAAAACCACACTCGAACCAGTAACAATAACGTCATATTTGTCGGGTGGGAAAATTTTATCAATCTTAGGAACAAGGCTGTCTTTTAAAACTTCAATTTCTTTGGTTCCCAAATTGGCCATTTGAACCGTAATGCGGGTAACTTGCAAGTCTTTATCAACAAATGAGTTGATGAGGCTTCGTTTACCAGTATCCATTTTGGGAAGGTACTGCATGATAAAATTTACTTCCTGTGAGTTGGGCAGGCTGAACTTGTCAGGATTTCCATTATAGAACGACTGTTTGCTAAACTTCACCAAATCGGCAACACTGAGCGGCTTAGACAATTCGGGGAAATGGCCCAATGCTTCCTCGGCAAGGCGGTCTAATCTTTTAATGAAATCGAGCTTCAAAACACCCCTTTTTGCCTTTGTATCGATGGTAATTTCCAGCGGCATAACTCCATTAAAATGCTGCTCAAAATATAATAAATCCTGATACATTTTTCCATCTTCCGGAACGTCATCAACAATGCTTCCTGTTGTTTTAAGCTGGGAAACTCCAACAAAACCAACGATTATCAAAAATAAGGTGAGCCAGTAGATTCGATTTCGGTGATGAGAAACCCAAAAAACAGCAACGTTGAGCATTTTATTGGTGGGTCCATTATCCATTCTCTCAAGCCTTACCGTTTTTGGTGCTCTGGAATAGCTAAAGAAGATGGGAATTAAGATGAGTGTCAACAAATAAATTCCTAAAATATTGATGGAAGCAATGATGCCAAATTCAACCAAAAGCTTGTTACCAGTAACAATAAATGCAGCAAAACCAGCAGCTGTGGTGGCGTTTGTCAGAAAATTGGCTCCCCCAATTCGGGTAACCGTTCTACTTAAAGCTTTTACTTTGTTCTGATGCGATTTGTATTCTTCAAAATACTTATTGAGGAGAAAAATACTGTTCTCTATACCAATTACAATGAGCAACGGGGGAATAATTCCAGTTAGAATGGTGATTTGGTAGCCCATGAGTGCGACAGTTCCCAGAGTCCATATAGTGCTGATAATCACTATTAATACTGGAAAAAATACCGCATGAAAGTTTCTGAAGAAGATTGTTAAAATAATGGCTGCAACCAAAAGTGCCAGAATTATAAACCTGTTCAACTCCCGTTTTACCAAATCCGAAGTTATGGTTCTGATATAGGGCAGCCCGCTATAATGCATCTCCTGATGGTTATTCTCACCAAATTCATCGATTATTTGCTTGATTTCATAAATCAATGGAACTCTTTCTTTGGTATTGAGCACATTTTTATCTAAGGTCACCATCATAAGCTGAACCTTAGTTTCGGGGTTATAGAGAAGGCTCTCGTAAAATTTAAGACCCTGAATAACCGTTGCTAAAGAGTCCATTTCCTGCTGATTTTCAGGTTTTTTCGCAACTATGGACGTAAAATTAAATTTCCGCTCAGCAGTATCTTTGACCAAAGTATAAACGTTTGCAATACTTAAAACCCCTTCAACACCATTTATCTTGTCTAATTTTTGGGTTAGGTCGTACCAGGCATTGAATTTCTCAAGGTCGTAAATATTTTCAAATCTGGAGCCAATGAACATCACTGCCCCATCCTGGCCAAAAGTGGTCTTAAAATGGTTGTAGTTCTCCATCACAGGATGATCGGATGGAAGCATTTGAGCCATTTCGTATGACATCTTGTTTTTGGTGGCCATATAAATCATGAACACCGTAATAATCCCCACAACCAGTAAATTATAGAATCGGTAGCGTAAAATTAGTCTTACAATATACTTCCACATCTTGTGATTTTTTATTTGGCATCAACTATGCAAACATATAATTTTTAATGAAATAGATGATTAATTCTTTAACAAGTAATTTGGATTAACTATCTTAAGGACTAGATTCTTTCTTTACAACTTCACTATCTTTTCGTTTCTTGTCTTGAGAAAATAATCCCACTGACCGTTTATTTCTTTCAGAGTAAAGGCCAAAGCTTCGGCGAGTGGTGTGGGTTTAAATTCCAAATCTTTTCGAAGCAAAGCTGTATCGAGATTTGAATCCTGTAGAATTCCTTTTACATGCTCAGCGGTAAAGACGGGCACCTTTTGGGTGGATTGAAAGAAATTCCCCAGCATTTTGGCAAACCATACTGGGATAGTTACAAAGATTTTTGTCTTTCTTTCTATTTCTAATATCATCTTAATCAATCCTTTAAACGATATTACCTTGTCGCTGGCTATTTGATAAATCTTACGGTTTGCCTTTTCGCTCAGTACTGCTTTTACAATGTATTCAGCAAAATCTTTAACGAAAATCGGATGCTGGGTTTCCTTGCCGCTACCAATCAGGGGAACGAATAAAGGAATCCGGAATACATTCTTTAATACTCTGTTTATCCCCAAACTTTCGGGGCCTAAAATCATGGCGGGTATAAATACTGTATAGTCCAACGAGCTCTGAGTGAGAATGTTTTGCCCTTCGAGTTTTGTAATCCCATAGGGGCCTTTTATTTCTTTCATCACCACTACACTGCTGATTTGCACAAACTTTTTCACTCCTTTTTGCTCCGCCAACTCAATCATATGCTTCACCCCGGTGGCATTCACAGCCCTGTTTTTCTGAATATCTGAACTTCCGAGCAGGGCAGCGGCATTTACAATTCCAAAAATTTCTACTGAACTCAATAAGTCCTGCACCTTAGTGTTATTTACCACCGACTCACTGATATCCACATCCAGATATTGGATATTGGGATGGTCAATTTTAACACTTGCCCAATGTGGAAAACTAAAGGCAATAACCTTTAAATCATGCTGTAAAGCATAGGTACAGATATATTTTCCAAGGTACCCGTTGGCACCTGTTACCAGAATATATTTATCCATTTATTTTTTTTTTTCCTTTGAAAAATAAAAACTGTGACATTAAAAACGCAATGATAGCTCCCCCAATCTGAGCAATTAAGAACATCAACAGCGAAAAAGCTATGATGTTATCGTTGGTATAACCAGGTAAAAAATAAAGGAAACTAACCTCGCGGGTTCCCATTCCCATGATGGTAATGGGCAGCAAATTGAGCATTCCGGTTACTGAGATGATGCCACTGATATCTAAAAACGATTCGTTGATTCCAACAGCAACCGCCAAAAAGTATCCGGTAGAAAAATAGCTTAAATTGCTTAAGATGGACAAGGCAAAAATGCTAATGCTTGTAGAGTGCTCATAAACAAGGTCTTTTGAAAAACTTATTTTTCTAAATACTTTCGAAAAAATATAAAAGAAAGCTCTTCTAAAAAAGTCTGCAGTCATAAGCAGATAGGTAACGATAAGCAAAAACAACCCGCCGGTTATAACTCCAAAGCCAATGAGTGGAGATACATCGTGAAAGAAATAGAAAAAAAACAACCCGCTAATTAAGGCAAAAACTCCCACATCGAAACCCCGCTCATAAAATATCTTGATGATTGACAGAAACTTATCTTCTTTAACTTTCTCGTGACCCGCCTTTACAAATTCGCCAAGCCGACCGGGAGTAAAAACCCCTATGGCATAGCTCTCTAAAAATCGCGCTGCATTTATGGTCCACTTAATATTAATTTCCGAGGCTCTTCGAATTAAAAACCACCGATGTGATTTTAAGAGCAATAAAGCAACCTGCGACAGAATGGCGAGTAAAACAAATTCAGTTTTAGCGGTTTTTAATATTTGCCAGCTCTGCTTGAAATCTATTTTCCATAATATGATTACGAACAAAACAACCCCCGATAACCGAAGGAAAGTGAACCAGGGTATTTTTCCTAATTTAATCATCCAAGTTGCTCTCTTTTAATGTTATAGGTCGATTTTTTCCAGATATTTCGACTCTTCTCGAACAGATTTCCAATAAAGGTTGGCGAGAACTGTTCCACTGTCCAACGAGCCAAAGGAGTGCATAAAATAATGAACATTGTGGATATGATTACCTCCATGAGATAGCGTTTCATGCCAAAATCTTTGAGCTCGTAGCCATAATCGGGAATAGATTTCCCCATCAATTTGCGAAACTGAATCCTGATAAAAGCCCCACGTTTTTTCAAATCGTAACCGTGAGAATGCATGGTGATGGCTTCTTCCTCTTCAATATAATTAAAGTTTAGCCAGCCCGCCGATTGCATTTCTTCAATAAGTGCTTGCCCTTTTTTACTTCGTGCAATAATCATCGAAAAACCTTTGCCCCGCTCTTCATAAACCGGCGCCCAGGCATCTCCACCGGAGATATCGGTATATTCGTTGCTTAAATCGGTGCAGTACAAGCTGTTGCGAAGAATATGAAAGGGGATTAAATAGTTGGCATGAAATTTTTTAAGCTCGGCAATTTTTCCGTCTGATGTTTCAACACGCATATTTCCGGGCCATTCACCAAAACGAAAATAAAGTTTTGTTATGGTTCTGAAGTCTTTTATGTTGTAGCTCTTTAAGAAGCTTACCACCGAGGAAAAATGCAGGGTATTGCCGTAAAACGGGCCAAAAATATAATCGATATTCTTGACTGAAGTGTCGTTGATGCTTTGCAATTTTCTGATGGACTGAACCTGTGGCGGAATGCCCACAAAAGCCAGCCGACCAGCGAATTGGGCGGTTTGCGACAAAATCTCATTCACCGAACTAATGGTGTATTTACTTTGAGCAGCATCAAGAATTTCGGCTTTAGTAGTAGCTATATGGGGTTCACTTAGCCAGGGCTTTTCGGGCGACATACGAAGCACCACGGCACCGTCTATTTTTTTCTGCTCAAGCAAATAGATTAATAAGGCACTGATAATGCCTCCACTCGCTCCGGTTCTTCTAATGTTCTCATCCACAGCATGACCTATTGAAATGCTTTCATACGCTCCTGAATATAAATGAAAATGAGACGATTGCGGATAAAACCTGGCTCTGTTTTCAGGGAAATTGAAGTATTTTCCGGTGCAGGCAGTTAAAACCCGGGATAAATTTTCGGGCGATATTTCATTTACAAAATGTGGTTGATAGCGGCCTTCTTTGTCTTTAAACTCTATGGCCCCATCCGACAAACCCACACAACTCCCGCACCTGTTGCACAGATGAGATTGCATGATGCTTTCGAGTTCTTTCCTATTTTTCACAAACATAAAACTGTCTTATTCCTAATTCCGCTATCCAGGTGCCCTGAAAAGTATTTAAAATCTTTTCTCCAAAATTTTGAAGCTTCAAGGGCCCAACGGGTATTAAAACCGTTCCTTTGTGAAGATTAAGCTTCCAATGGGTCTCCATCAGGAGTTTTTTTACCCGTTTGCTCGAAGGAAACCGATGTGGCCCTTCGCCATGACCGCCAAAAAGAAAGGTAAAAATCTGGTAGGGAATTTCGCTGGTTGAAGGCGGACAACTCATGACCATGATACCGCCGGGTTTAGCAATTCTATGAAGCTCTTTTAAGAACAAATAGGGATTTTCTGCATGTTCCAGCGTCTCCAGATTTACAATCCGATCGAAGGAATTATCTGCAAAATCCAGTTTGCTGTATGTGCTTATTTTCTTCTGATTAACGTAAGGGCGAACTCTTTTGGCTTCATCCATCAGCCCCTGAGAAATTTCAGCATTCAAAACTTCGGCGGTTGTGCTGACCTGTTTTATATAGTCATTGGCTTCGCAATCGCGGCTACTAATCACCAAAACTTTTTCGGAGTTCTTAAGCTTCAGATGCTGAATAGTTTCTTTAAAACGCTGATCGTGAGCCGCTTTTACTTTATTATTTTCTGATATATATATGGAGGCCACTGAATCCCAATGAGCTTCCACATCCGAATCGGACCATTTATTCTGATAATATTTTACCAGCGTCTGCTCCATATTTTAATGTTTGGCCCTGTTCAACATGGCCACCTGGTCGGCAACCAAACCAATGAAAAAGATAAACATACCCAGAATGCTTAACAGCATCGCCGTATTGGGAAAACGAGCCGCCAGAATAAACCCTGTTATACCCCAGGTAATCCCCAAAAAAAATAGAATGATGCTCAATGGGATAAAGATTTTCAGGGGGTTGAAAAGCATGATAATTCGTGTGATGAGAAAGATGGTTTTTGAGCCGTCTTTAACAAATTTTACATTACTCTTTCTGCCAACCCTTTCGCTCACTACTATGGGGAAAGTGCCAATATTGTATGCCTCCTTTAGAAATGCTAGTGTCGAAGTAGTGGAAAACGAAAACCCATTGGGCATTATATGCAGCATTTCCCTAATGAGTTTGGTATCAAATCCCCTAAATCCTGAATTATAATCGGGAAGTTTTTGCTCCACCAGATACTCGCCTATTTTACGAATCAGTTTTTTGCCGCCTTGGCGTCTTTTAACCTGAAACGAATCATCGGTGCGCTCTCCAATAACCATGTCGAAATCAGGCAACATAGCTATCATTTGCTCAATATATTTGGGGTCGTGCTGGCCGTCGCTGTCTAAAATAATGGTTTTCTCTCCTTTTGCATGACGGATTCCGGTTTTCAGAGCGGCTCCATACCCTTTATTCACATTGTGGTTGTATAGTTTAACGGGATATTCAGCGATAATTTTGCCGGTATTATCAGTAGAGCCATCATTTACGTAAATCACCTCATATTTTTGATGATAGCCCAGACTTATAAATTTCTCAAGCCCAAATCTGATGGCATCTTCTTCGTTATATGCAGGAACTACAATGGATAAAGTCATTTGCAAATTGTTTTTATTATTGAGCTGGCAAATGTACAAAAATAGGTGATGAAGGAAAATCATTGTATTGGCATTTTTAGAATTGGTGCTGCCAAATTTAAGATTGATTTTTCAATCAAATCTGCTAAAAATATGGGGGAAAGTAATCAGATGGTGGTCCTTTTAACAGAATAAAAAATGGATCGGATTATGTTTTTGCAGGTAACAGCCCCAAACTGGTTGCATTTATTAATTGAATAATTTCATCCTATGAACTATTGGTTTACTTTTGAAAATTGAATCGTTTATATTGATAAATATGAAATCAGGCATAAAAAACCTAGCCTTGGCTCTGTTAGTCATTTCCTTTTCATTGGCACTTTTTCAGGTGCTTTATGATTTCCACAAACCCGTCTTAAAAATCTGGGACGAAGCCAGCAGTGCAACCAATGCTGTTCAAATGCTTATTAACAAAAGCTATTTATCGGTTACAGTTGCCGAAATGCCCGATAAAGAATACGATACCCTACCCCCACTGAATATCTGGACAAAAGTTCTTTCTTTCAAACTTTTTGGGGTTAATGAGTTTTCAGTCAGATTACAATCCATTTTAGCTGCCCTGTTGGTATTTCTCATTTTCATTAAATTCAGCATCAATCATTTAAAAGAATATCTGTTTGCTATTTTCTTTCTGCTTATTGTAGCAAGCACCAAGGGATTTAATGGATATCATGTGGTGCGAAATGGCGATCCGGAATCGTTGCTTATACTTTTTACATCCATCTATTTTTTATCTTTTTTTCTTTTGCTCGAAGAATATCCTAAAGGAAGAAATAAATACCTGCTGCTATTGGGAAGCAGCATTTTTTTAGCCACTTTTTCGAAAAGTGTTGCGGGTATCGCACCCCTTGCCGGTATTTTTGTCTATGCTCTTTTTCAGAAGAAAACATACCTTTTATTAAAAGACTACCGATTTCACATAACCTGGCTATCAGTTATTTTGCTCCTTGCAACCTATTATTTAATCCGCAACTTTTACGAACCCGGATACTTTCAGAACAGCATACTCAGAGAGTTGAGTTTATACAAAAGCTTTCCCTATGACCCCAAGCATCCGGAAGCCACTTTCTATTTAACATATTTATCCAAACAAGCATTTTTTCCCTATTTCTACATGCTTCCTTTGGCTATTCCAGCTTATTTTATAACTCAAAACAAAACCATCAAAAGATTGCTTATCTATTCATTCTCAGCCAGTTTTTTCTTCATTCTCGCTCATTCATCGGCCATTACCAAAAATGAATGGTACATAGCTCCCGCTTATCCCTTTTTATGGACTTTGCTTGCATTATCGTTGAGTATTATTTTACATTCGTTGATTGAAAACAAATTTTCGCTACATGTTGCAGTCAAATATGCTTTAATAGCGATTCTTGTCGGAGGCTTATCAACGATTTATTATCTTAATTTTAAAGATATTTTTAAAGAAAATCAGGCTTATAAAATCTGGACCTACGAGCCAGAACGTGAAGGGAATTTGCTTAGAAAAGTAAAATCGAAATCGACAAATCACCCCGACATTGTGATTCTAAGCGACCAACACCCCCGACAAATGCTGTTTTATGCTAAGAAATATGAATTCGAAAGAGGTGACAGGACGGTAATTTTGAAAAACATAAGCGATACTATTATAGGAAAAAAAGTTCTTGTGTGCCGACCACCACTAAAAAAGGCCATCGACACTTTATACAATTTTCAAAAATTAGATGGCGATTATTACGGAAATCTGCTATTTATTGAGTCGAAGAAAATTTCACCTGACAAATAGATGAATTAAAAGTCTTCTTCCAAATCAAATTCTTTTTTCCGTTGCTCCTTGTCAAATTTCTCACAGTCTATCTCAACTGAAAGTGGTTTGGCAGGTCTTTCAAAATCTCCCTTACTGATATTTAACTCTCTGTCATCGTATACTTTCTGCATATACAATGCCCAAATGGGCAATGCCATGTTGGCTCCCCGCCCAAGTCTGATTACTCTGAAATGTGCCGAGCGGTCTTCGCAACCTACCCAGACACCAGTCACCAAATCAGGAGTTAACCCCATAAACCATCCATCTGATTGATTTTGAGTGGTTCCGGTTTTTCCAGCTATGGGATAGTTCATTTTATATTTAGTTCTCAATCTTATACCTGTTCCGGTTTCTACTACACCTTTCATTAAACTCACCATTAAATAGGCAGTTTCTTCGCTGATGGCTTCGTTGGCTTCAGGTAAAAAATTCTCCAGAACATTTCCGTTTTTGTCCTCTATATGCGTAATAAAATAGGGGGTTATATGAACGCCTTTATTTGCAAAAGTACTCATCCCTCCCACCATTTCGTATAAGGTGATATCTGGCGTTCCCAATGCTATGGCATGAACTTCGGGAATCGGACTTGTGATTCCCATTTTTCTTGCCATTTTAATTACCGCACTCGGATTATATTTATCGATGAGCTGAACCGAAATCCAGTTCACCGAGTTGGCCAGAGCCCATTTGAGCGAAACTTCCTGCCCTTCAAATTTATGGTTGCTATTTTTTGGTCTCCAAAAGTTTCCGTCGGGCAACGGGATAATGGGTTGAACATTGGCAATCTTTGAACAGGGAGACAGATTTCCTTCCTGCATGGCAAGGGTGTAAACAAATGGTTTGAAAGTAGATCCCACTTGCCTGCGGGCCTGAGTTACATGGTCATATTTAAAAAACCGATAGTCAATACCACCAACATAGGCCTTAACTTTTCCGGTTTGTGGCTCAACCGACATAACACCGGTCTGAAGAATAGATTTATAATAGCGAATGCTGTCCAATGGAGTTAGAACAGTATCTATATCCCCCCGCCAGCTAAAAAGCATCATGGGAATGCGTGTATTAAATGCCAGCTCTATGGCCGATTCGGTTGCCCCATTTTCCTTCATTTTCCTGTACCTGTCAGAACGTTTCATGGCAGAATTCATGAGCTTATCTATTTCCTCGCTTGCATTATTCTCAAAGACGAAGGGAGCATTATGAACACCTTTCCAATGTTTAAAAAATGCCGGTTGTAAATCTTTCCCCAGGTGTTCAGCAACAGCTTCTTCGGCATAGGATTGCATTCGGGAATCAATGGTAGTATAAACTCTCAAGCCATCTTCATATAAATTATAGGGGGTACCATCGGGTTTGGTATGATTGGCGCACCATTCTTTCAAGTACATTCGCAAATATTCGCGCAAATAGGTTGCTTGTCCTTCGGTATGCCCCGACCTGTTAATGCTTAAACCAAGTGGTTGTCTGAGGGCTTCGCTCATTTGATCCTTAGTTATGAAGCCATATTTCTGCATCTGCTTTATTACGACATTGCGGCGTTCTTTTACCATTTCGGGCCTCCTCAGCGGATTGTATAATGCTGAATTCTGCAACATACCAACCAAAGTGGCTGCCTGGGTGATGCTAAGCGAATCCGGGGTGGTGGAAAAGTAAACTTTTGAAGCTGAGAAAATTCCGTCTCCGTTATTCAGAAAGTCATATTTATTGAGATACATGGCTATGATTTCTTCTTTGGAATAACTTCGTTCAAGCTTCACGGCAATTACCCACTCATTAAACTTTTCCAGAACGGCCTTTTTCTTGTCATCGGTGCGGACTTTTGTGTAGAGTTGTTTGGCCAATTGCTGGGTGATGGTACTTCCTCCCCCGCTATAATTTCCGCTCATTACCCCAAACACAACCCTTACCAGGGCTTTAAAATCAATTCCTGAATGTCCGTAAAAACGCGCATCTTCGGTGGCCAATAGTGCCTTAACAACATTGGGCGATAGTTGCCGGAAATCCACATCATTTCTGTTTTCGATAAAATAGGAACCGAGCTCGGTACCATCTTCCGAAAAAATGATTGATGCCTGCGAAATAAATGGATTTTCTAACTCTTCAAAAGTTGGCATAACACCCAGCATACCCTGGGAAATGAGGAAAAACAGCAAAACAAACAATGCCAGCCCACCAGCAAGTGTAGACCAAAATATTTTTAATCCCTTCCTCAAAAAACTTGCACTTAATTTGTTTTGGGTTGCTTTCTTTTCTTTTTTTTGGTTGTCGCCCATGGCTTAACTATATTTATGGATAAAAATCTATTTTTAGGCCAATATCCGAAATACCCGGAAGGGTATCTCTTCTCATTCCCTGTTCAAGCCTGAATTTATATCCACCTGCATGAACAAACCGCATGGCTTTGCGGAGAATAAAACTGTTGTATTTATATCGGCTTGTGCCTTTTCCAAGCCATTTGCCGCTAACATCGGCCAGCTGAAGCTCTAAAGTATCTCTTGCCCTTGTAGAATCCGGAAATCTTGTCTCGAGAAAAACATAGAGATTGGCAAAGGGGTATTCATTATTGTTTCTTACATTCAGGTAGAAATTGAAATAGGAATTGGTATCGGTCACATCAAAAGTAAACTCCCTGATATCAGAAGCAAGCCATTGTTCGTTTTTAATTGCCTGATTTTGCTCAAAGAAATTCCGCGAATTACAGCTCCAAAGCATCATTACCATGAATAATCCCAAAATCAAATGAATAAATACTTTGTTTCTCATAGACTTGAATAATGCTAAATTATCACGTTTATTGTTCCTGCTCATTTTTCCAGATGTCTATTTGACGATTTTTCTCGTCAATCTTAACATCTTCTTCTTTTTGGTCAACGAATTTCTCCAGATTTTCTGGTTTTCTACCTTTTTTGTTCTGACCAATGATGTAATGCACTTTTTGAATGGGCAATGCAATCAAAGATTCAGATTCATTGGTATAGCTATACCACATGAGATGCTTGAAAACATCCATTTTTACATAGGCTGCATCGCCTTTTCTTGTCGATAAAACAATATTGGTCTCAGGAAATTGCTCCAGCTCATCCACATAGGCGTCTTGCTCGAAATTCAAACAACATTTGAGTTTCCCACATTGGCCGGCCAGTTTTTGCGGGTTTAACGACAATTGCTGAGTGCGGGCTACTTGTGTTGTAACCGATTTAAAATCGGTCATCCAGGTACTGCAACACAACTCGCGGCCACAGCTTCCTATGCCCCCTATTCTGGCAGCTTCCTGCCGAACGCCAATTTGCTTCATTTCTATGCGAACCTTAAAAGAATCGGCAAGCATACGAATCAGCTGACGAAAATCAACCCGTTCATCTGCGGTATAATAAAAGATAACTTTGGTGCCATCCCCTTGATATTCAACATCGTTTACCTTCATCACCAGCCCTATTTCTCTGGCCATCTGACGGGTTTTTACCATGGTAGAATCTTCTTTTTCTATGGATTTAAGCCATTTTTCAATGTCATTTAGACGGGCCCGGCGGTAAACTTTTTTTACATAATCGGAGTTGGGATCCACTTTTTTCTTCATCATCTGCAATCGGGCGGTTTCACCCGTTAAGCTAACAATACCAATATCATGACCCGGTGAAGCTTCCACAGCTACAATATCTCCTTTAACCAAATCTAAATCGTCGGGCATTCTGAAAAAAGCTTTGTGGGCATTTTTGAAGCGAATTTCCACACAGCGGAACTCTCTTACCCCAGGAACTTTTGGTATATCGGTTATCCATTCGCGGGTATCGAGTTTGGGACAACTATTTGCGGAAATTTTCCGCGATTTATCGAGGAGTTTGCTGGAGGCGCAACAGCCTCTCGACATTGTGACTTCCTCGTTTTGTATCTCTATATATTGATCCATGTTTACTTCTTTTGTTAAATACCCTCGGAAATGCTTATTGTACAAGGGCAAAGTATGTCATCAACTTATTCTGTTGACAATTGCAAATTTAATAGAATATTTCTTATTTAGGTATTTTCAAAAGTAAACTCATATCCAGCGACAACTTCATAAAAATAATAGATGCGCTGCCATTCCGGCCTATTTCGAATAGTGTTTTCTCTAATTTTTCTATAATGGATAAACTATTATTGATGTGAATGAAAGGGGAAAATTTCAATAGCCAATCTCTTTCATAAATGGTAAGCCTTACGAGTGAAGTATGGCCATAGTTTAAGTTTAAGCTTTGCTGTACAAGTCGAAGTGAGTATTGAAGGAATTCTTTCTGGTTTTCCCTGCCAATTTTCGAAATCTTTTCCACAAAATCTTTAATTTCTTCGAGGCTTTTGGGTTTGTAAAGCATTCGCATCCAGCTTTGAAACAACAGGAAATGCTCTTTTATCTGATCCCCTTCTTCTAAAACCGAAATAGCAGTATGCAAATCGCCATTGGCCAGAACTGCAGCATTTTCAACGAGTTCAACGGGGGTTTGGGGGAATTTGCTTATTAAATAATCGCGCAATTCCGAAAAGGAAATTTTAGGAACCAATACGAGCTGAAATCTGGATTGTATGGTATTGAGCAGCATTTCCTTTTCATCCGCTACCATGATTATGAGAGTTCGTTCTGGCGGTTCCTCAAAAAATTTCAAGAGCAGGTTGGCTGCACTGGGGTTCATTTTATCGGGATGCCAGATGATTAAGACCTTGTATTGAGCTTCGGAGGGTCGGTAGCTTAGGTCTTTAACCAGTCGTCGGGCTTCTTCAACATTAATTATTCCCTGCTGATTCTCTATATTTATTCGCGAATACCAATCCTGCAAATAGGGGTAATAACCGGTTTCGTTCAAATACGCCAGCCATTCCTTATAAAACATGGTACTTATTAAATCCTTGGAGCTGGCAGTTTTACTAACATTGGCGGTTTCTTTGGTCTTTTCTTCGCCATCATCATCGTCAGCTCCACCTTTTTTCCCTTTATTCACAGGAAAAGAGAAAAACAAATCGGGGTGGCTAAGTGCCTGGTATTTTTTGCAGCTTAAGCAGACCCCGCAACTATCATCAGCAGTTTTATTGGGGCAATTGATATATTGTGCATAGGCCACAGCCAGTGCAAATTTCCCATTGACGCCTTTCCCCAGAAACAGCTGAGCGTGAGAAATTCTTCCATTCTCCACGGTTTCAATCAAGCGTTTTTTCAACTGCTTCTGCCCTATAATATCTTTAAACTGCATGAATTTGAATTAGTGCGCAAAGTTAACAATATTAAATAAAGGCTTTTGCAAGTGCATAAAAAAAGCCTCCAACTAAAAGATGGAGGCCAAATTGTATCTTTAAATATACAGAAATCTATTTTCTGAATTTGAAAACAATAAAGCTTACTAATGCTACGCCAATCAATGCGAAAGCCCAATTTGACAATGGAACTGCTGGAGGTGGACCTGGAGCTCCAAAAACCAAATTTCCACCCATATCAATGGTATAGTTGCCAGTTTCTCCATTGTCGAAAGTGGTAACTACCAGATAATAGGAAGTATTGGCGGCCAGCATATAATTATCTGCTGGAGCAAAAGCGCTCAACAAAACTGATCCACCATCATCATCTGCACAAAAAATATTCTGAGTTGGTTGCAATGGATTAAAAGAGCAATATAGAGTTATGTAAGAGTCATCAAAATCAGCACTTGAAATGCTTATATCAGCAGCTTCTGCAACAGTTGTGTGAATTTCATAAACATCGTAATACACATTTGTTCCACTTCCGGAAAGTGATCCAGCAGCTCCACAGGAACCAGTATAAACATCGCCTAAAATTCTGTTATAGGTTCCATCAGTAATACTTAAAGTTCCATTCTGGTTGGCAGCTTTTTGAGTAACGGTGTAATTGACTTTGTCAATTGTTTTTTCAGGGTTTAAAGCCTGACCCATGGTTGTGGCAGAAATAAAGATTGCCAACATCATCATAATTTGAAATTTTCTCATAATATTAAAATTTTCGTTATTAATTTACATATAACAATCATTATCCATTGAAAAATAGATGATTGTGCTCAGCTAAGTTAGAAAAAATTAAAAAGCAATACGAATAAAAATAAATTTTTACATGAATCTTTTATCAAGAATTCTTCTTTTTTTCGTTTTATAGAATTCTGTTACAACTTAAACAATAAATAGCGATTAAAATAAAATTGCATACTTCGATCTTTTATTAGGAAATACGCAATCAAAATTGACAAAAAACAATTAAAAAAACACAGATAATGAATTTAGCAGAGAAGCAATAATTCTTAAGGCTAATTAAAAAAAAAGCCCCCCGCAAATTGCAGGAGGCTCAAGGTATGTAATCAGATTTTCGGTTTTATTTTCTGAATTTAAAAACTAAAAAACTAACAGCTGCCAAACCAATCAAAGCGAAAGCCCAGTTTGAAAGAGGCACTGCTGGTGGTGGTCCTGCATTTTCATAATAAAACCTAATATTGTGAATATAGGTTGAGACACCATCGTAAATAGGTGGTGTTTGAGAATCATCATAACCATATATCATTCTATTGGTGCCAGTATTGGTTGCATAATTTCTAAAATGTGTACTATTAAAATACCCATTATCACCCCAAATAACCTCAACAATTAAATTGTCGGTTCCATTGTATGTAAAATCCGCGATATCAATCAATTGACCCCAACCCACAGCAGTTGCAGGAATTAAGGAAGCATTGGTATAAACAGTAGTTGCCGAACTCATATCCACATAACCACCCCCTGCAAGAGATGTTGAAGATGTCCCTAAAATTTTAATAACCACATTTTTCAAAGCATTATTAGAAGTGGAAATTCTTTCAAAATTCCACTGCAAACCCGTAATAGTTGTTGAAGCACCTAATTCGGAAGCCAGAAATAAAGTTTGACTTCGATTGTTTTCCCAATAGTTTGACCAAAGCACATAGTAAACAGGCCAGGTAGTAACGTCTGTTCCACTACCAATTTCCACATAATTATCAAAAGGGCCTTTGTTGCCAGTGCTACCAATCGTCACCATGGGGCCATTTTGCACCATAACATTATTAACGGTTTCATTTTGATAATTTTGCCGGTCAAGAGCTTCTTTCTCGGCTTTGCTCAAGGAGGAGTTTTGTGCAACAGCACCCAGGTTCATTATGGCTACTGCGGCCATTAAATAAATAATTTTCATAATATTAATTTTAGTTGTTATCATTTCTTTACTATAGCTCAGACAAACAATCTGATGTGATAATATTATTCGAATTAATTGAAAGTTGTGTGCGGCTAAATTAACACAATTTCACAAAATATAACTATCTGGAAAAAAAATTTTTCCTACACCAAAATATCTGTCCAAATCTCCTATTTTTGTCACCGATATTTTTTATTCATAATGAAAGAACCATATCTTTCAAAAGGAAAAGATGTGGGGTTCTCTCGCAAGGCGGGATTTGAAATCTGTCATTATTAACTTTTTAATTTAATTACAGATGAAGAAAAACGTATTAATTATTGGTGCCGCAGGAAGAGATTTCCATAATTTCAACACCTATTATCGCGGCAATGAGCTTTATGATGTAGTAGCTTTTACTGCAGCTCAAATTCCTGACATCGACGGTCGTAAATACCCAAAAGAACTGGCCGGTGACTTGTATCCACAAGGTATTCCCATCTTTGCCGAAGATGAATTGGAAAGACTTATCAAAGACTTAAAAGTTGACGATTGTGTTTTCTCCTACAGCGATGTGCCTTATCAAAGAGTTATGGCCATGAGTGCCAGAGTTAATGCCGCCGGAGCCAATTTTATCTTATTGGGCCCCAAAGACACCATGATTAAAAGCACCAAACCTGTTATTTCGGTGGGTGCAGTGAGAACTGGTTGCGGTAAAAGCCAGACTTCGCGCAGAATTATTGAACTTCTGATGGCAAAAGGTCTCAAAGTGGTTGCTGTTCGTCACCCCATGCCCTATGGCGATTTGGTGGCTCAGAAGGTTCAGCGTTTTGCCACTGTTGAAGACTTAAAATTCCACAAATGTACCATTGAAGAAATGGAAGAGTACGAGCCTCATGTGGTTAGAGGAAACGTGATTTATGCCGGCGTTGACTATGAAGCTATTTTAAGAGCTGCTGAAAACGACCCCGATGGTTGCGATGTGGTTCTGTGGGATGGTGGAAACAACGATTTTCCATTCTTCAAACCCGATTTAAGTGTAACTGTAGTGGATCCACACCGTCCAGGTCACGAACTTTCCTACTATCCCGGCGAAGTAACTCTTCGCATGGCCGATGTTGCTGTCATCAATAAAATGGATTCCGCTTCTCCTGAAGCTATTCAAATTGTGAGAGAGAACATAGCCAAAATAGCCCCCAATGCTATTGTGGTTGATGGTGCATCTCCCCTGAAAGTTGATGATCCTTCGGTGATTAAAGGAAAACGCGTTTTGGTGGTTGAAGACGGACCAACACTCACTCACGGTGAAATGAAAATTGGCGCAGGAACTGTTGCAGCTCAAAAATTCGGTGCAGCCGAACTCGTTGATCCAAGACCTTATACCGTTGGCAAACTGAGCGAAACCTTTGCAATTTATCCCAATATTGGCAAATTACTTCCTGCCATGGGTTATAGCGAACAACAATTGCAGGATTTGGAAACCACCATCAACAGCACCGATTGCGATTCTGTTGTGATTGGAACTCCCATCGATCTGCAAAGAATTGTAAAAATCAACAAACCTGCAACCCGTGTTTATTACGATTTGCAAGAAATCGGTCAGCCTGATTTGGTAGGCGTTATCGATGATTTTGTACAAAAACATAATCTTTAAATTTTTAAATGGCGGCTTTATTAGTCGCCATTTTTTTTGAATAATTCATTAATTTTAGAGCCTAAATATCATTCCATGAAAAACAGAAGCTTAATATCCATCAACGACTACACCAAAGAACAACAAATCAGAATTTTGGAGCTGGCGGAAGAATTTGAAAACAATCCCCGGCAAAATATTTTGGATAAAAAAGTGATTTCAACGCTTTTTTTCGAACCATCCACCCGCACACGCCTGAGCTTCGAGAGTGCCATTTCTCAACTGGGGGGGAAAATAATTGGCTTTACCGATGCTTCCAACTCCAGCGTGAGTAAAGGCGAAACCCTTAAAGATACCATAACCATGGTGGCCAATTATTCCGACCTGATTGTGATGAGACATCCACTTGACGGTAGTGCACGTTGGGCCAGTGAAGTTTCCAAAGTGCCGATTATCAATGCTGGCGACGGAGCAAATCAACACCCCACCCAGTGCTTGCTGGATATGTATTCCATTAAAAAGACTCAGGGAACCCTCGATAATATCCACATTGCTTTTGTTGGTGACCTTAAATATGGCCGGACTGTCCACTCTCTGACAATGGCAATGTCGCAATTCAATACCACCTTTCATTTGGTTTCGCCCCCGGAACTCAAACTTCCAAGCGCGGTTAAAAAATACATTAAAGATGCTGGCCTGGAGTATTTTCAGTACAACGAGTTGGAATCTGTTATGGATAAAGTAGATATACTTTATATGACCCGAATTCAGAAAGAGCGTTTTTCGGATCCCATTGAATATGAAAAAGTTAAAAACTCATATATACTCAAAAACGAAATGTTGGCTCATTCAAAACCCAATATGAAAGTGCTTCATCCACTGCCACGAGTAAACGAAATTGAAGAGGCGGTTGACCAAAACCCGATGGCCTATTATTTTCAACAGGCTTTGAATGGTGTTTATGTTAGAGAGGCTTTGCTGGCCTATATTTTAGGATTTAAAGATTAACAATTATCAATTATGGAAAACAGAAAAGAATTAAAAGTATCGGCCCTTGAGAATGGTACAGTAATCGATCATATTCCCGCCAAAAGCTTGTTTCGTGCCATTAAAATTCTTGGTCTCGAAAAAATGGGAAATCAGGTTTACTTTGGCACCAATTTAAATAGCGAAAAGTTTGGCTCTAAAGGAATTATAAAAGTTAACGACCATTTTTTCGATTTAGAAGATATCAATAAGATTGCACTGGTGGCTCCCACCGCAACCCTCATAGAAATCAGAGATTATGTAGTGGTTAGTAAAAAGAAAATTGAATCGCCAAAATGTGTAGAAAACTTTGTTAAATGTTTTAATCCCAAGTGTATAACAAACCATGAGAATGTTCCTACAAAATTTCAGGTGGAAATGGAAAATGGTGATTTAAAACTGCATTGTCGCTATTGCGAGAAAATTACAAGCCGCGAGACAATGGTATTTATGTGATAGTAAATGTTTGATTCATATTCCATTAGTCTGAGTTATTACTGATATTAACTAAATTAATCATTTCGTAACAGAGCAATGAAGTGTTAAAATAAATATTTACTACTTTTGGCCTTTCGAAAATTAAAAATTTAATCCTATTTCAAATGAAAAAATTGATACAATGGCAACTTATGGTTGCAATTTTGCTAACCTCAACTTTAGGTTTTTCTCAGATTATAAGTCAGTATGTAGAAACAAACTCTGGAACCACTCCAAAAGGAATTGAGATCTGGAATAATACAGCTGGCGCTCTTAACTTTGCCACAAATAATCTGGTTATTCAACAAGGATCCAATGGCGCGGCTCCAACAGATTTACATACTATCAGCGTCGGTACATTAGCTGCCAACGCTGTTATTGTAATTGGTACTGCCAATATGGAAGCAACTGCTCTTGGGAATGGTGCAGTCTTCTCTTTAAAAGCATTTTCATTCAATGGTAATGATGCCTTGGTGATAAAATATGGTGGCACAACCACAGATATTTTAGGTGTTCCTGGAAGTGACCCTGCAGGAGGTTCTTGGTCAGGTGGTGGTGTAAGCACTGCCAATCAGAATATCGGTTTAAATGCTGGTATCAGCAGTGGATCATTGGCTGGCTGGACTGACCCAAGCCTCAGGTTTTCAACCGTTAGCACCACTCCTGCTACCCTTCCTGCTGGTTTAACCGGCTTTGGTATAGCACCTGCTGGTGGTGGTGGAGGCAATGCTGAAGCTCCTGCTTTCTCGCCAATTGCCGGAACTTACTACAGTGCTCAAAATGTTACCATCACATCGGCGACTGCCGGAGCAAGTATTTACTATACAACCAACGGAACTACACCAACTGCTGCTTCAACATTATATACAGTTCCTGTAAATATTTCTGCTACAACCACCTTAAAAGCTATTGCAATTAAAGCTGGCCTCACTGACAGCCCTGTTACTACTGGCATATACACCATCAGCACTCCCGTTGCTTGTGCCAATATGGCTGCACTTAGAGCTCAGGCTGATGATAATACAACAGTTTACCAACTAAATAGCGAAGCTTTTCTGACTTTCAAACAAACCTATAGAAATCAAAAATTCATTCAGGATGCTACTGGTGGTATTTTGATAGATGATAATGGTGCCCAGTTTACGACTGTTTATAATACTGGAGATGGTATCACTGGGATTATTGGTAAATTGACCACCTATTTAGGTATGCTCCAGTTTGTTCCTATTCAGGATGCTGGTGCTGCCACATCTACTGGTAATGTTATCAATCCTATAGAAATAACTGCTACTGATTTTATAAACAATTTTGAAACTTACGAAGGCCGTTTGGTTAAATTGTCGAATATGACTTTTACAACTCCCGGGGGTAATTTTGCGAATGGTCAGGATTATTCGATGACTGATCCTTATGCAACAGGGCTAAGCTTGAGGGCAACATTCTACGATGTTGACTATATCGGAACAGCAATACCTGTAGGCGCAATGGATATCGTTGGTATTGCCAATGCCAGAACCAGCAATTATATTACTCCACGGAATATTGCTGATATGACACCATTCGTTCCAGTAATTCCCGTAGGCTCTACCGGTATTTTAATTGCAGGATTACTTATTGCTGTGGTAATTTCAGTAAGAAAAAGACTTTTATAAGAGAATCCTTTAGAAAAAAAAGTCTTCCGGGTTCGGAAGACTTTTTTTTTGGTTATAAACCTTGCATATTATCATTCGAATCTTTAGCGACGAATCAAAGCCCCCAATTCGCTTTCGTACAATTGAATAAGTCTGGTCATGAGCTTGTCAATCTGTTTATCGTTGAGGGTGTTCCTTTTGTCTTGCAGGAAGAAATTTACACTGTACGATTTTTTATCTTCATCCAATGGCTTCCCTTCGTAAACATCGAACAGACCCACAGATTTCAGGATATTTTTTTCTGTTTTTCGGGCTATGGCTTCAATATCGGCAAAACTAACTTTCTTGTCGACCACCAGCGCTAAATCGCGGCGGACCACTGGAAATTTCACCAGCTCTTCCATTTTCACGTCATGCTGATCGGATAATTTAAGGATATGTTCCCAATTAAAATCCACAGCAAAAACCTTTTGTTTAATATCCATCGACTTGAGAAGAGTTTGCGACAATTCACCAAATTCGACGAGTGTTTTATTTCGGTAAGAATAGGTTAGACCTTCCTTGAAGAATGAATTCTGAACTGTAGTCATTTGCAACTCATCAAGATTAAACTGAAGCTTCACCAAAAGTCTATGGACCAATTTCTTAACAAAAAAGAAATCGATTGGTGTTTCGGGCTGATTCCAGTTTTCAATGTCTACCTGACCACTCAGGGCCAAAAACAAATGTTTTTCTTCTTTATAACGTTTGGTAACTTTCTCTGCCTGAGCATTCACAAACTCGTAAACTTTACCAAACTCATAAAACTTGATGTTGCTCTCCTTGCGGTTCAGATTATAAAGAATGCTTTCCAAAGCCCCAAAAAGCAGAGTTTTTCGCAGTGCATCTAAATCGCTGCTGAGTGGATTGAGAATTTTAACCAACGTTTCGTCGGGTTCCGATTCCGATTTTTGATAATAGGCCGATTTGGTGAGGGAATTGTTCATGATTTCGGCAAAACCATTGGCCGACAAATAATCTGAAATTAGATTCTGATATTTCTCAGGGTTAGGTTTTTGGGAAAACGATAAAGCAGAATGAACCTGATGGGTGAAATGGATATGATTGTAACCGTAAATTCTTAAAATCTCTTCAATAATATCGGCTTCACGGGTAACTTCGACCTTGAAAGTGGGGACAATAGCAACAAAGCTGATGTCTGTTTTATTAGTAATTTGAATTTCAATATCTTCGAGTATACTAATTATTTGCTCCGGAGCTATTGATTTGCCAATAAGCCGATCGATATGGGCAAATTTGACTTCCACTTCAACTGGACTCACCGGATTTGGGTAAAAGTCTTTTATTTCGCTGCTGATGGTTCCGCCCGCAATTTCTTTCATGAGAAGGGCAGCTCTTTTGAGCGCGTAGACAGTAATATTGGGATCGGTTCCACGCTCAAACCTAAAACTGGCATCGGTTTTTAAACCATGAAATTTCGATGTTAGTCGGATAGTTTTTGGGTCAAAGCAAGCACTTTCGAGAAAAATAGAAGTGGTATTTTCGGTTACTCCTGAATGGGCTCCGCCAAAAACTCCCCCAATACACATTCCTTCTTCCGAATTACAAATCATTAAATCATGTCCGCTTAATTTCCGAACCTGACCATCGAGTGTAACAAACTCAGTATCTTTAGCCAATTTCCTTACAACCACCTTTTTACCTTTAATAGCTTGAGCATCAAAAGCATGTAATGGCTGACCCACTTCCATCATTACAAAATTTGTGATATCAACCAAATTATTGATTGGGCGGATGCCCACAGCTTTCAAATAATTTTGCAGCCATTTTGGCGATTCTTCAACCTTTAGGTTGGTGAGGGTAATACCAGAATAACGAGGGCAAGCACCGGCATCTTCCACTTCAATTTCGATATTTAAATCTTGATTATCAACACGAAATCCATCTACTGAAGGTCGTTTTAAAGTCAAATCTTTGCTATTCTGTTTGTGGTTTACTGCAGCAACCAGGTCGCGGGCTGAACCCAAATGTGAACTTGCATCGGATCGGTTTGGGGTGAGACCTATTTCGAAAACGTAATCATCTTGCAATTGAAAATAATTCGACGCCAATTCGCCTGCGACGGCGCTCTCATCGAGAACTATAATTCCAGCGTGCGATGCGCCAAGACCTAGCTCATCTTCGGCACAAATCATTCCCTCGCTCACTTCTCCTCTGATTTTTGATTTGCTTATTTGAAAGGATTGATCGCCCTGAAACAATGTTGTGCCCACAGTGGCCACCAAGACTTTTTGCCCGGCAGCAACATTGGGAGCCCCACAAACTATGGGAACTATTTGACCATTTCCCAGGTCAACCGTGGTTTTGCTTAGTTTATCGGCATTGGGATGACGTTCACATGTTTTAACTTCACCAATAACTACACCGCGCAAACCGCCCTTGATGCTCTCAAATTTTTCAACAGTCTCAACTTCCAAACCGCAATCGGTCAATGATTTTTCAACTTCCTCGGGCGATAGTTCTATTCCCACATATTCTTTCAACCAGTTATAGGACAATTTCATAGGATTCCTTTCAATTATTTAGGTGGGCAAAGTTAAAAAAAATTGGCTAAATGCCTTATTCCGTAATGCCTTGGAAAAAATATTAAACATAGAAGGTTTAGAAAAAAAAGAACCTGATATGTTTTATATCAGGTTCAGGATAATTGTATTATGAGTTTACAATAAGACAAACTTAATTGTCAACTTAAGTGGTTTTTTTTTTAATATTAATTGTTGAAAGCCCAAAGTGTAATATTTAATTACCCGACAAAGATAGAGATGGAAAATAGAATTAAGGGACATTCAGGCTGTTAATTAATGGTCAAATCTGTTAACTTTCTGTCCATTTATTGGATTCTGCCCATTAGACAGAACAATTCGGGGACAGGATGGGGGTTTGGCAATTAAACGCTAGTATTTTTTACTGGCTTCGAACAATTTATGCTTCTCCTCCGTGGTGAGACTTTGATACCCTGATTTTTTAATTTTTTCGAGGATGGTATCGATCTCAGCCTGAAACTGATTTTTGTTTTTTAGATAATCTTCGTCAGGTACCGATCTTCGGGTTTGACTATAGACTTTACGCATTCGGGGTTTTCGCTTCGAAAAGCCAAAGAGATTTACAAGCCTGTCCCATAAAATATTGAAGGGCTTGCTTAAGTCGGTTCCTTTACGGTATTGAACACTGAAAAAATAACCAAACAAAGCACCACCGAGATGAGCAATATGTCCGCCAGCATTACCATTTCTGATATTCAAAATATCTAAAACAATAAAAATCAATGCAATGTATTTGAGTTTTACATTTCCAATGAACATCACATTCATGTTCAGATTGGGGACGTAAGTGGCAGAAGCCACAAAAATACCGAGTACTGCAGCAGAGGAACCCAAAGCAAAGCTGCCACCCACGACTTCCTGAAATGCGGGAAAAATATTAAAAGTTAGTATGTATAAAAGCCCCCCTAAAATTCCGCTAAAGAAATAGGTGCTCAACAACTTGTTATCGCCAATAAACTGATTGTAAATTCTTCCTCCCACATAAAGTACCATCATATTGAAGAATAAATGCAAAAGGTCTTCCTGGACAAACATATAAGTAATTATACTCCAGGGGCGATAGAGAAGACTTTCTACATCGGAGGGAAGAGTCAGATACCAGGTAAGTCTGAACACCCCGTGAATGGCCGAAAATTCCCGATCAAGATTTAACAGGTAAAGAATAACCCCCTGAATATTTATGACCAGGAAAATCAGTACATTAATGAGCATTAATCGTGATAGCACATCCTTCTTACCGAAGAATTGTTTAATCTCGTCTAAAATGGAAGTTTGACCAACGTAAGGATTGTTTTGCCTGAACATTAATAGAGCCTCCGCATTTTTTTCCAATACAAAATCAAAATTAGCCCGAATAGCATTCCTCCTAAATGTGCAAAATGTGCCACATTATCCCCCGGTCGATTGCTGATGCCCGAATATAATTCAAGTGCTCCAAAAAGGATAACAAACCATTTAGCTTTGATAGGAATTGCAAAGTATAAGTAGATTATGTTATTGGGAAACATCATACCAAAGGCCAGAAGAATGCCATAAACCGCACCACTGGCTCCAACCACTGTATGAGCATTTAAATAATCCTCCTTGTATTGGCTCATAAATGTAACTGCCTGCTGTAGAGCAGCATTCTGATCGGTTAAGATTAAACGATTATAGGAATCGACAAAGGCATTGAAATTATTCTGAACATCGTAATTTACAACCTGAAAATACTCGGAATTTCTAAAAATTGCAAAAGCCTCAATGCTGGGTTGGTTTAAAAAACCATCAATGGCATTAACTGTTGGTGCTATTTCAAAGCCAATCCAAAAAGTATAGACTACTGCGGCTCCAATTCCTGTAAAGAGATAATAAATGAGGAACTTTTTACTCCCCCAAACATTCTCCAAAGTATTCCCAAACATCCACAAGGCAAACATATTGAATAGAATATGAGCAAAATTTGTGTTGGAGTGCATAAACATATAGGTTATGTACTGGAAAGGCTTAAAATCGGATGCCCCCACATAGTGCAAACCCAATAATTTAATTAAATCAATGTGAAATGCCATACCCAGGCTCATAGTTGCCAGATAGAACAAACCATTAATAATGAGCAGGTTTTTAACCACCGGAGGCAAGACTCCAAAACGATTGGGACTAAATTGTTGATTCATAAATGTTTTTTGTTTTTTGTTAAAAACTGTGCCAAAATTAATAAGATTTTATCAGCCTGAACGAAATAGCATTTTTGAATAGAAATCAAATCAATTTAATGTTATTATATGCCAGACTGACAGATGGCGGGGTTACTCTAAAAATTTCTTTTGAATTTCGGGCAGTGTTAATGTTTTTAGAATGGGTTCCCCGTCGATGGACACCTCGGGCACTTTGCAGGAAAAAAGCGCATCAATCAATTGAGACATTTCCTGGGAATCGAGTTTTTGTCCAGTTCTGATTGCCAACTGTCTTGCCATTCCACGGGCAAATGCTGTTTTTTGCTCTTGCATGGCGCTGTGCCCCTGCTCCAGGTCGTGAAGTATTTCATCGATGATGAGGGCGATTTTACTCTCCGCCACATCCATAGGGCTCCCATTAACTACAATGGCCGATTGACTAAAATATTCAAAATCAAACCCAAATGCTTTTATGTTGTCCTCAATTTCTTTAACCATGCTTAACTCTTCGGGGGTTAAATTGATGTGAACGGGAAATAAAAGCTGTTGAGTTGCAATTTGCTTATTCTCATATTGTTCGAGAAACCGCTCGTAAAGAATGCGCTCGTGGGCAAGTTGCTGATGAACAAGTACTAACCCCGATTTAATCGAGGCTACAATATAAGTGAAACCCATTTGTATAAATGCACGAGACTCCGTTTTAAGTGAAATATCTTCGTCGGGAATCTGATGAATCCCGGATAAAGCTTTTTCGAAGCTTGCTCCACCAACCGAAGGCTGAGACAGTCGCGACGGGATGTCGTAAAGGTTTGTCCAGTTTTCTCTGTTAGATTTTTGACGAAAATCGGGCAAAGGTTTTTCGTTCTCGAATGGATTATAATCCGGATTCACCTGTATGGTTGGTGGGCGGACAGGCCTATCAGCGGGAAAGTTAAAATTCAGGCTTTGCTCCTGCTCAAAATCGAGGGAAGGGGACAGACTGAACTGCCCAAGCGCTTTTTTAATTGCCGCTGACAATACAGCATATATAAGCTGCTTATCCACAAAATTGACTTCGATTTTTGTGGGGTGAATATTTACATCTATTTCCTGTGGATCGATTTCTATATAGATAAAATAGCCCGGGAATGCGCCATCGGGAATTAATTCAGCATAGGCAGTTTCCACAGCGTGATGAAAATAGGGTTGTTTGATGAAACGGTTGTTGGCAAAAAAATATTGCTCCCCCCGCTTTTTACGGGCAAATTCGGGCTTGCCAATATACCCGTAAATCTTTAAATTCTCTGTTTGTTCTGCTACCGGGACAAGCTTTTCCTCGTAATTTTTTTGCCCCATGGTTTGGGCAATTCTTAGCTTTAAAGGTCCTGGTTTAAGTTGATAGAGTACAGCTCCATTATTATAAAAGGTAAATCCGGTTTCGGGGTTAACAAGCACTACCCGCTCAAACTCGTCGATGATATGGCGAAGCTCGGCTGGATTGGATTTTAGGAAATTTCGGCGAGCGGGAACATTATAAAAAAGGTTTTTTATGCTAAAAGATGTTCCGGTGGATGTGGTACAGTTTTCCTGCGATTTTATTTGGCTTCCCTCCATAATAATATGGGTGCCTATATCTTCGTTTTCGGTCTTGGTTTTCATCTCCACATGCGCAATGGCGGCAATGCTGGCCAAAGCTTCGCCACGAAAACCCAGCGTTTGAAGCCGAAACAAATCGTCGGCATTATTAATTTTGGAAGTGGCATGTTTCTCAAAGCACATGCGGGCATCGGTTGCACTCATTCCACTTCCGTTATCGATAACCTGAATAAGTGTTCGTCCGGCATCCTTAATGATTAAGTTAATTTGAGTAGCACCTGCATCGAGGGCATTTTCCAAAAGTTCTTTAACCACCGAAGCGGGTCGCTGAATCACTTCACCGGCAGCAATTTGATTGGCTACTGCATCGGGGAGCAGTTTGATTATATCGGCCATAGATACCTATAGAAAGAAAAAATACAGCAAAATCAACAGCAGCACCACATAAACAAGGAGGGCATACTTACGGGAATTTGACCGCAAGCTGTCTTTTCTTCCCCATTTATTTTGCATTTCGCGCCGAAGATTTATTCTGTCAGGATTTTTGATATTTTGCTCTATTTCGAGTTTACGTTTTTCGTCGGCCTCTTTTTGAGCATCATAAAATCGTGGTTTATAACCGAATTGACGAGGTTTTGGGGTTTTAGCCAGGGAGATTTTCACGTGCAATAAATTTTTTACAAAAATAATAAAAAGGTTTGATGAGTCCTTCAAAACTATTTCAAGCAAATATGGTCTATTTAAAATCTTTTTGACCAGCCCGGCTCTCTACTTTATCACCATTATAACTCTTAATTCTTTCTGCCAATTCCTTATATTTGTCACCCCGAAAGCAGTTTTCAATTGATATATTGCAAATGTAATTGCCAAAGTGTAAAGTAGTTTAAAATGAAAATCAGCATTGAAATTTCTTATTACCCGCTCAAAGATGAATTTATACCCCCAATTATGGACTTTTTGGAGCGATTGAGGTTGCACGAAGAAATTGTGGTACAAACAAACGGGATGAGCAGTCAGATTTTTGGGGAATATGATCGGTTGATGTCAATTATAACCCAGGAGATTAAAGCTTCCCTGGGCCTTCCCTATCAGGTTTTTGTGTTGAAAATAGTGAATGCCGACTTACAAATTCACCCTTCAATCCATGAATAATTTATTCGAATTCTTCATTGCACCCTATCAATCAGCCAGTTTAATAAATATTATTCTGGAATTCCTGGCTGCGGCTTTTGGAGTCATCAGCGTTTATTATGCCCGAAAAGAACATATCTATGTTTATCCCACAGGAATTATCAGCACAGCAATTTATGTCTATTTGCTTTCACAATGGGCGCTTTATGGCGACTTGATTATCAATATTTACTACACCCTGATGAGTATTTACGGTTGGTATATGTGGACAAAAATTGTGGATGGGAACAATAGCCATATTGCCATTAGCAGGACTAGTTTGTCCGACAAGCTGAAGGCAACCGGAATTTTTATTTTCACCTCGGCCTTTGTAATTGTGGTTTACAGGCATTTTAATGTGATGCCGAATCATTTAGATTTTTCAGAAAGTGTAGATTACGCCTTCAACAATCTTACCAGCGGGAAATTGGATGATTTTCGGCGGGCAACTCCCTATCTGGATACTTTTACCACAGGCGTATTTTTTGCCGCTATGTGGCTCATGGCCAATAAAAAAATCGAAAACTGGACCTTATGGATTTTAGGAAATACCGCTTCTATTCCTTTGTATTTTACCAAAGGTTATGGCTTTACAGGCATTCAATACACCATATTTCTGATACTGGCAATTTTGGCCTATTTTAGCTGGCGTAAAAAACTTAGCCCCACATCAATACAGAAAAATGCTTAAAAAAATCGCCATCACCGGTCCGGAAAGCACAGGAAAATCAACCCTTTCGAGGGAATTGGCCCAGTATTTCTCAACCAACTTTGTGCCTGAGTATGCCCGAACCTATTTAACCACCATAAACCGACCATATTGCTTCGATGATTTGTTGATTATTGCTCAAAATCAAATGTTGCATGAGGATGAAATAGCAGAAAAAACCACTGGATTTCTCTTTATCGATACCGAATTAACGGTGATAGACATTTGGAGCCAGGAGAAATATGGCAAAACCGATTCGTGGATTCTTGATGAGATGCAGAAAAGAACCTATGATTTAATCCTGATTCCAGATATCGATTTGGCATGGGAGGACGACCCCCAAAGAGAAAACCCACAAGACAGAGAGCGGTTATTAGGGCTTTATCAGGATTCATTCAATTCAAGAAACATTAAGTATTACATGATAAAAGGTCAGGCTCAGGAACGCTTAACCCATGCTATTCAACTAATTCAACAACATTTTAATATTTAAATTATGGCAAAAATCCTGGTGATTGATGATGAAAGAAGCATCAGAAATACGATAAAAGAAATATTGGAATACGAGAAATATCAGATTTCACTGGCCATTGACGGTAAAGAAGGATTGCTGATGATGGAACAAACCAGTTTCGACGCTATTTTGTGCGATATTAAAATGCCCGAAATGGATGGAATGGAAGTTCTGGAAAATGCTATGCGACTGACCGATGCACCTATTATAATGATTTCGGGGCACGGAAATATAGATGTTGCAGTGGAAGCCATAAAAAAAGGAGCCTTCGATTATATTGCCAAGCCATTGGATTTGAACAGATTGCTGGTTACCCTAAAAAACGCCTTAGACCGAAAAAACCTATTGGTCGAAACAAAAATGTTGCGGAAGAAAATGCAGCAGCAGTATACCATTGTTGGTGAATCGGAACCCATGCTTCAATTGAAAAAAATGATTGATAAAGTGGCGCCAACCAATGCGCGGGTATTGATAACAGGAGAAAACGGGACAGGCAAAGAGTTGGTTGCCAGAGCCTTATTCGAAGGAAGTGACCGGACTAAATTTCCATTTATTGAAGTGAATTGCGCAGCCATCCCATCGGAATTAATTGAAAGTCAGCTTTTTGGGCATGAAAAGGGGAGTTTTACAAGTGCCATAAAGCAAAGAAAAGGCGATTTTGAACTGGCGCATGGAGGCACTCTTTTTCTCGATGAAATTGGCGATATGAGCCTGTCGGCGCAGGCAAAAGTACTTAGAGCCTTGCAGGAGAACAAGATAACAAGGGTGGGCGGCGAAAAAGAAATTTCGGTGGATGTTCGCGTTATTGCCGCCACCAATAAAAACCTGAAGGAGGAAATTAAAAAAGGGTTCTTCCGCGAGGATTTATATCATCGGCTCAGTGTCATTGTTATTGATGTGCCATCGCTCGAAAAGCGACCATCGGATATCCCTTTGTTAATCCATCATTTTCTGCAACAAATCTGCGATGCTCAGGGGAAAAAAGTGACCGAAATTACTCCGGAAGCCGTTCAGGCACTGCAAAATTTGCCCTGGTCGGGCAATGTGAGAGAGCTGAGAAACGTGATAGAACGCCTGGTGATTTTGAGCGAAAATGAGATTCAGGAGGAAGATGTAAGGAAATATGCTTTTTAGTTGAGCACTAAAATCGCCCGATGAATTGCATAAAAAAAGCCCGAATTTCTTCGGGCTTTTTTTATGAGGATTTGCAGACTTATTCTTTTGTAAGCTCCGCATAGTATTTATAAAACCCAACAATGGCTTCGATTCCGTGATAGAATTGTTCCAATGGGAAATTTTCGTTGGGCGAGTGAATGGCATCCGACTCAAGGCCAAAACCCATGAGCAATGATTTTATTCCCAAAATTTCTTCGAAATCGCTGATAATGGGGATGCTACCTCCACTTCTCACTGGCACAGGTCGTTGGCCGAACAAATCTACCAAAGCTTTTTCGGCAGCCCGATAGGCTACAAAATCGATGGGGCAAACATAGCCATAACCTCCGTGAAGATAATCTACTTTTACTTTCACACTTTTCGGAGCAATGCTTTTAAAATGATCGGCAAAGAGTTTTTCAATCTTCTTATGATCCTGATTGGGAACCAAACGTGTTGAAATTTTAGCAAAAGCCTTGCTGGGTAAAACAGTTTTTGCGCCTTCACCGTTATAACCTCCCCAGATTCCGCACACATCGAAAGTGGGTCTTATTCCGGTACGTTCGCCTGTCGTATAACCTATCTCACCCGCCAGCTCGTCCACATCTATGGCTTTTTTGTAGTTGATTTCGTTGTAAGGAGCACGGCCAAGCAATTCTCTCTCTTCGGCAGAAACTTCCAAAACATCGTCGTAAAAGCCTGGTATGGTGATGCGTCCGTTTTCGTCCTGCATTTGGGCTATCATTTTGGCCAAAACATTGATGGGGTTCGCCACAGCACCGCCAAACAATCCGCTGTGCAAATCGCGGTTGGGACCGGTAACTTCCACCTGCCAATAAGCCAGCCCGCGTAAACCGGTAGTTATGGTTGGTGTTTGGGGATTTATCATTCCGGTATCGGAGACTAAAATAACATCGGCTTTGAGCATTTCTTTATTTGCTCTGCACCATTTGGGCAAATTGGGGGAGCCAATTTCTTCTTCCCCTTCAATCATAAACTTCACATTAACCTTGAGTTGGTTATTTTTTACCAAATACTCAAAGGCTTTGGCATGCATAAACCCCTGACCTTTATCGTCATCAGCTCCGCGGGCAAATATTTTCCCGTCCCTGATTTCGGGTTCAAAAGGTGGGGAATTCCATAAATTTAGCGGATCAACAGGCATCACGTCCATGTGAGAGTAAATTAGAACCGTGGGTAAAGCTGGATCAATAATTTTTTCGGCATAGGTTACCGGATTGCCGTCGGTTTCAAATATTTCGGCTTTGTCGGCACCAGCTTCCAGCAAAGTTTTCTTCCAATACTCTGCAGCCTGATACATATAGGGTTTATTCTCAGCAATGGAGCTGATGGAAGGGATTCTGATTAACCCAAATAATTCATCGAGAAAACGCTCTTTATTCTCCTCGATATATGTTTTTATTTCTGACATAATATAATTTTTTAATTATTTATAACCCTGATATTCACTATATTGTTTTAAAATCAATCCATCTGAAAGACCTTTTCGGGGAACAAAAATACTCGATGCTCCCATATGGTTCATAATGAAAAGGTAAATGAAAGCAGCCGGCACAATAACATCGGCGCGATCGGGACGGAAACCAAATTGATAAATACGCTCATCAAGACTCAGATTGCTTAGTTGCTTAAAGGCATAATCGAGCTTGCCGGTGGTGAGTTCCATTACTTCATCTTCGCCATATAATTTGCACAATCTGTTGATGTTACCTCCGGTTCCCACAAAATAAAACTGATGAAACCACGGCTTAAACTCATCGAGCCACCGGATCATTTCATCCCAGATGCCATCATCTACTTTATGGCCCAAAAGTCGCAAAGTTCCTACATTGAATGAGTGCAATTTCAGAAGTTCACCGTCTTTCTCAATGGAGATTTCGGTACTTCCACCCCCAACATCGATAAAAATGGTATATGGTTTTGGGCTTGGAAGTATAATTTTGTTTGTGTTCCTAATGATTTCAGCTTCTTCGTCGCCGTCAAGAATCTGGATTTTTATCCCAGTATTATCTTTTACTTTTTTGAGAATTTCGTCGCTGTTTTTTGCCTCTCTCAGTGCTGCTGTAGCACATGCCATATAGCTTTCGGGTCTGTACACATCAATCAATAGTTTGAAAGCTTTCATGGTTTTAATAAAATCTTTCTGCTTCTCTTTACTTATCATTTGATTTTGATATACATCTTCGCCCAGGCGGGTTGGAATTCGGATAAGTGAGGCTTTATCGAGATTGGTTTTTCCGTCTTTTTGGTAGGCATTTGCAAATAAAAGTCGGGCGGCATTGGAGCCTATATCAATGGAGGCAAACAGCATAAATGAGTATTTTATAAGGGCTCAAAAATAGTAAGATTTATTGGAAAATAAAACCATTCAACCACTGTCAGAATCAAACATTATCCAATAATTGACTGTAATCGGGAATATCCTGAAGGAAAATATACTGTTGATGAACAAAATCGAGTTGGCAGCAGAAATGCTCAAGACCATTGGTAACAATTAAATAATCAACTTTTAAACTTAGATTGTATCGGGCGATTTGGTCAAAAGTTTTTTGAGTTATTTTAATGGTGGGTGCCTTACATTCGACTATGAGCACCGGATGGCCAAAGGTGTTGAACAATACTATGTCGGCTCTTTTTTGCAAATGATTGACCTTGAGACTATATTCCACCGCTAAAAGGCCTTTGGGGTAGTTTTTATTTTGGACCAGGTAATGGAGAAAATGCTGCCGCACCTCTTCTTCGGGAGTAAGGCAAACCCATTTATTTCTGAGGAAATCCCAAATATCTATCCGCGTTTCGGTTTTGGAAAGTCTGGGCTCGTAGGGCGGAAGATTAAAGTAGGCTGCCATGCTTTTTTTGGCAAAAATAAAAATTAAAACCCAGTTCTTGTTAAGAAGTAATAGAGAAGGTTGGCAGGCCTGTTTTTAAAATTTTTACATTTGTGCGAAATTCTGCCTATGAAATATCCATGCAAAAAGGTTTACACAAACCGGAAATGTTTATTCTGGATATTCCCTGTCTGCCGACAGGCAGGCATCTGACCGTTAAAAATAAAATTATTAACAGATGAAATCCAAAAAAGAAATTGTCAGCAATTGGTTAACCAGATATACCGGTTTGGAGCTTAACGAGTTTGGCAAATATATTTTGCTTACTAATTTTCAGAACTATGTTGATCAATTTGCTGAAATAAATGGAGTTACTCCAACTTCTCGCGAATTTGCCATGCCATCGGCCACTGCCAATGACATAACTATTATCAACTTTAGCATGGGAAGCCCCAATGCAGCCACAGTAATGGATTTAATAAGTGCTGTGGAACCAAAGGCTTGTTTGTTTTTAGGAAAATGCGGCGGGTTGAAAAAGAAAAACCAATTGGGCGATTTCATTTTACCCATTGCTGCCATTCGTGGCGATGGAACAAGCAACGATTATTTTCCTCCGGAAGTCCCTGCTTTGCCGGCTTTTAGCTTGCAAAGAGCTATTTCGAGCATCATCAGAAGCAAATCGCTTGATTATTGGACCGGAACAGTATATACCACCAACCGCAGGGTTTGGGAGCATGATGAGGAGTTTAAAGAATACCTTAGAAAAACCAGGGCAATGGCCATAGAAATGGAAACTGCCACCATTTTTACTGTTGGTTTTCACAATGGAATACCCACCGGCGCCCTATTGCTGGTAACCGTTCAGCCTATGATTGTTGAGGGGATAAAAACTGCCAAAAGCGACAAACACATCACTCAGAATTCTGGTGAAAAGCACTTAGAGATAGGTATTGCGGCTTTGCTTGAGATTAAAAACAAGGGTACCGCAGTGCGACATTTACGTTTTGATATGTAGAACAATATGCCGGAATTAGCCTACGAAAATATTATCAGAGACCTCCAGAATAAAATTTATTATCCTGTTTATTTGCTTTCGGGCGAGGAGGCTTTTTTTATCGATAGCATAACGAGTTTTATGGAAGACTCTGTTTTGGATGCTATGGAGCGGGAATTTAATCAAACCATTGTTTATGGTCTCGATACCAATCCTATCTCCCTTATCAACCTGTCGCGAAGTTATCCTATGTCGGCTAATTATCAGGTAGTTATTGTTAAGGAAGCCCAAAACATGAAATCGTGGGCGGAGTTGGAGAAGTATTTGGAAAACCCATCAGAAACCACCATTCTCGTATTTGCTTACAAGCATAAAGACTACGACAAAAGAACCCGTATTTACAAAATGATTAAAGATAAGGGGGTTACCTATCATAGCAAAAAGTTGTACGAGAACAAAGTCCCCGAGTGGATTCAGAACCATATTGAAAAAAAATCGCTTCGAATCCAGCCCAGAGAGGCCGCTATTCTTGCTGAATATCTTGGAAACGACTTGAGCAGAATTAACAACGAACTTCAAAAGCTAACCATCAATCTAAAAAAAGGGGAGCTTATTACCCCCGAAATAATCGAAGAAAACACAGGAATCAGCAAGGATTATAATGTGTTTTCGTTGAGCGATGCTTTGGCCGAACGAAATGTTTTTATGGCCAACAGAATTGTTCAATACTTTATTGCGGATGAAAAAAATCACTCCATCCACGGATTACTGCCCATTTTACACAGTTTCTTTTACAAATCGTTGGTTTATCATCAGATTGAAAACAAAAACGACAAACAAAATGTGGCTTCAAAACTGGGCATTCATCCTTTTCTCGTTGCCCGTCATGCCCAGTGTGCACAGAATTATACTCCGCTCAAGCTTTACCATATTATTGGCTATTTAAAGGATGCCGATTTAAAGGTGAAGGGAGTTGGAGCAACCAACTCAACCACACAGGGCGAAATTCTCCGCGAAATGGTGTTTAAAATACTGCACTAAACAACAAACGCCCCTTTTTGAGGAGCGTTGTTGTTAAATTTACAATTAGTCTTGCCTAAATAAATTTGCTCATTTTCTGAAAAAGTATTTTCCCAAGAATTGGCTTGGTGATATATTCATCGCAGCCTGCGTCAAATACTTTTTGATAATCAGAATTAAGCGCATAGGCTGTTTGTGCTATAATGGGTAGCTTGGGCCTGAACTCTTTAATTTTTCTGGTGGCTTCGTAACCATCGATAAATGGCATTCTAATATCCATCAGAACTATATCAATGGTATCATCATTTTTACATATTTCAATGGCTTCTTTCCCATCCTTAGCCCAAATGACTTTAATTTTAGTTTTTCTTAAAAAGGTCTTTAAAAAAAGATAATTATCATCCACATCCTCAGCTATCAACACTGTTTTTTCCGACCAGTCGAAGGTTTCTTTTTGGGTTTCCATTTTGATTGTATTTGGTTATTCCTTTTCAAAGGTAAAAAAATTATTGCGATAAAAAACAAATCCTAAAATAATTATTCACTTTTATTGTAGACATAGGCATTTGCCTGTGCTGTTGGTGTTATCACTATGTCGTTGATGTTGGCATGGGCAGGCAGCGTAGTGGTATAGAACACCACATCGGCCACATCGGCGGCTGTAAGTGGTTGATAACCATTATATACTCGTTTTGCCGCATCTTCATCCCCCTTGAGCCGCACCAGGCTAAATTCTGTTTCAGCCGCACCGGGAGCAACTTGAGTTACTTTGATGCCATAAGGAACGAGGTCAATGCGCATTCCTTCTGTAATGGCTTGTACGGCACTTTTGGTGGCACAATAAATATTTCCGTTTGGATAAACGAGCTTACCGGCAATGCTGCCAATATTTATAATATGTCCGGCTCCTTTTTCTTTAAAAACGGGTATGATGGCTTTGCTCAGATATAATAAGCCCTTGACATTGGTATCTATCATTTGCTCCCAGTCTTCCATCACGCCTTTGTCGATGGGATTAACCCCCAAAGCCAGGCCAGCATTGTTTATTAATACATCAATCGATTGGAATTCTGCCGGAATAGTAGCCACCGCTTCCTCAACTTTTTCTCTTTTGGTAATATCAAAATTAAGTGTCAGCACGTTGATTTGATAATTGAGTTGAAGTAGGGATTTTAGTTCGGCGAGTTTTTGTTCACGGCGTCCGGTAATAATAACATCGTAGCCATTTGAAGCGAATTTATGAGCACAGGCTTCGCCAATTCCGGAGGTTGCTCCACTGATAAGTGCAATTTTTCTCATTTAATAGTTTGATTATGCGATTTCTAAAGCTATTTCGATCATTTGAGTAAAGGTAAGCTGACGTTCTTCGGCGGAGCATTTTTCACCCGTGAGCAAGCTATCGCTAACGGTGAGCAAAGTGAGTGCCTGCCGGCCATATTTAGCTGCCAAAGTATACAATGCAGCCGATTCCATTTCAACCACCAATACGCCAAAGTCGCGCCATTTTTGGTAAGGATCCTGAATGTAACTGTCGTTATAAAATGTGTCGGAAGCTAAAACATTTCCCACTTTAACATTTAAATTTTTAGTTTTCGCAACCTCATAGGCGGCTTGGAGCAATTCAAAATCGGCAATGGGCGCAAAACTCATTCCATCGAATCGGATTAAATTCATGGCATTGTCGGTGGAAGAGGCCTGACCAAGAACCACATCTTTAAGATTTACTTGTGGATTGATTGTTCCGCAGGTGCCTATTCTCATTAATTTTTGAACGCCATAATCGCGCATGAGCTCGTGCAGATAAATGCTAATGCTGGGCAATCCCATGCCTGTTCCCTGAACAGAGACTCGTTTACCCTTGTAATAACCCGTATAACCTAACATTCCTCTCACATTGTTATAGAGTTTTGCGTCGGTTAAATAATTCTCGGCTATAAATTTTGCACGCAATGGATCGCCGGGAAGCAGTATAGATTCGGCAATTTCGCCAGGTTTTGCTTCAATATGTATACTCATTTCTATTCGGTTTTTACGGGGGTTAATTTTAAAATCTCCTCGGCAAATTTAAAAGTTTCATTTTCAACCGCCGGAATATCTTTCGATTTAATATCGGAAGCCAGCGGGTGCACGCCAACCGTTGGAAATGCCACTTTTCTTTTAAGTTCAGCGGGGGTGCCGAGCTCGTCGAACATGGAAAGCATAGCACTCACCTTCACGGTGTTATCCTGATTGGCTTCATCCAAAAAATAATAGCCTAAAAACACGGGCTGATGTACTTTTTCGAAAGTTTCTTTGGTCATGGTGTTTTCCACAAGGCTTTGCAGGTAAGCAACAGCTTCGATTCTATAGGATGATTGCCAGTATTTTCTCACCATCTCAGGATCGTCGGGATAGGTAATCATTTCCCCACTAACCAATTTCCCAATTTGCAATCCCCATGGATAGGTTAGAATTTTGGTCATGTCTTCTTTCATTTCAATGTTTGGGGCATACAAAATTACTCCTGCAATATCAGGATTGTCTGCAGCCAATATCAACGAAAGGGTTCCTCCTGTTGATGTGCTCATCAGAATCACTTTTTCGCCCATTTGCCGCGCCACCTGAAGAGCGTCTTTGGCCGATTGAATAAGCTTGTCGGGGGTCATATCCAGCAGATTTTGTCCTTTTTCGAGTCCATGCTCGTGAAGACGGGGAATATAGGCATTCATGCCATAATGTTTCGCAAAATCCTGATTTACAGGATAGCCTTCGTGAGGGCTGGCCGAGAATCCATGAATATAAAGCAGACAATACTCTGTTTTCGAAGGTATACTGTCGGCAAAGAGAATTCGGGAAGCGTTATCGGGTTTTATAAACTGAGTGATGCTTTCTTTGGTATCAATTTCCTGTTTTAAAACTTGCAAATCAACAACCTGTTCAACAACAGGGACTTTCCCATCGATGGTTGGTTTTTCGGTTTGGGGACCCATAACAAAAATGACTGCCAAAGCCATTAATACTACTAGAAACTTTTTCATATTCATAGGTTTTTATTGATATTTTGACGAAACCGGCATATGAGTTATGAGCATTTAAACTCATTTCTACGCCCATAACCGCCAGAAATCAGGTTTTTTATTGGTGGCTAAAGTACTCATTTTTTTGGCGAAAAAAGCTTATGAAATACAAATGAGAAACTTTGGTCATTTCGATTTTCAAATAAAAACCCCCATGGAGTTTTATAAAGTAGAATGAAAGCAAAAATAAACGGCCAACAAAATCACTTATCTGGCGCTGGTAATGTCTTTTTTGCTGAAGATTTTGTGGTTTTTATTCACATCGACAAGTGCTGCAGAGCCATACCACTCCAATAAATCCATTTCGAGAACACCGGCTTTAATAGCAGGATCGGTGAGTGTTAGCTCCTTTGCTTCGGTTATGGTAGATACATTGAAAATATAAATTCCCCTGATGCTTTGGTTTCCCAGAAACGGGCCGGCAACTACCAATTTGCCTTCATCGGCCATGCGCATTATGTTTCGCAAATGCTCCATTTGTAAACTATGGGCACTGTCTTCGCTCAATTCAGTATTGTTGCCCCGCTTTAAAAACGCCATGATGTATTTCTTCATTCCATACTCGTCGGCACCATATTGCGCAGCTTTAACCGAGTCGTATACTATTTCCTGGTTTTCGGTTACTTTCCCCACTGGAGTCGACAACTGAGTACAGGAAAAGCTCAGCCCTATAAGAACCAAAGCCGCCAATAAAATACTGATATTCTTCATATTATATGTTTTAGTTTTTTGGAGTTGATGATATTTCCTTTTTAGTGGAAAAGGCGAAAATATGATAGAGATAATTATCCCAAATGATGAACAACAAAGCTATGATGATAAAACTCTGACGAAGGGCATTGTTGGCTTGCTGAAAGAAGCTGCCATAATCGTACAAAGCCAGGGTTGCCATGGTAAAAATCTGAAGCAGGTAAAATAAGCCTATATGCTTGAGTGCGGTGAGCAGGATGGTTTTGTTTTTCAATAGGGCAACCAGGAGAATATACCAGCTAATCATCACGATGATGGAGAGACCGAAAAGCTCCAACTCCATGCAGTAGCCTTCTTTTCCCACAGCCACACAAAAATCAGGATGAGCCTGATCCGATTTTAGAACCGGTGTAACGCTGGAAAAAGGCGACAAAATAGCCGAGGTTCCATAGTATAAAATATGGGCATAGATTTTCTCCAACCCCATGAGCCACAGAATAAAGAGAGCCATGGAGCTACCAAAGAGTATAGAAATCTTTTTTATCATGATATGAGGCTTTTGTCGTTTCGCCAAATGTATAAAATGAAAACCACGAGTCCAAAAACGATGGTCCAGACATAATCGTGAATTTGATGAAACATATTGGGCCAGAATTTTCCCACATATCCCATAATGATAAACCTGAAGGCATTGAGGAAGAAAATAGAAAACAAGAAAATGAGGAAATTGATGAATTTATCCCGAATACTCCATTTTGCAAACACCACCAAAGCAATCGCAAACAAGTAAAAATTGTAGGCCGTACATTCAAATATAACCTTCATGGCATATCCTGCAACTTCGACCATGGGGCTGCCGGCAGAGCTTACAGGCAGAAAAAGTATTTTCCCTATCAAAACTGTTGAACCTACAACAAAAGCTACAAACATATCCACAATGGATTCGTAAATGGCTGGAATATAAATAATTCCCATCAATACTCCCCATAAAGCAAAGGAATATAAAAGGGGTTTTAAACGGGCAAAGGCCTCACTTCTTTGGGCTTTCTCCAGTTTTTGGTAAATCTTTTGTTGTTTGATTTCCTTTCTTTGTTCTAATTTATCTTTTGCCAAAATTGTTGCTTTTAAAATAGGTTTCTAATAATAAATCTGCTCCTTTATAAGCTGATATCTCGTTTCTTATAATTCTTTCCTGAACTGAGAAAAGCATTTCCTTGATTTGTGTATTTTGGAAAAAGCTTTGTTTCAGACTGTTTTCAATGCTCCCCAACAGCACCAGTTTCGATTGCTCCTTGCGTTTAAATGTGAAGTATCCATTTTCTCCCATCTGTTGCAGATAATCTTCGATCATGGTCCAAATCGCTGGTATACCATCGCCTGTGTAGGCCGAACAAGTGCGGGTTTGAGGAACCCAGCCCGAGTCGTGCGGAGGAAATAGATGTAAGGCATTGGCATATTGCTGACGGGCCAGGTCGGCTTTGGTTTTATTGTCCCCATCGGCTTTGTTGATGGCGATGGCATCGGCCATTTCCATAATTCCCCTCTTGATGCCCTGAAGCTCATCGCCGGCACCAGCCAGCATAAGCAGCAGAAAAAAATCGACCATTCCGTGAACTTCTGTTTCGCTTTGGCCAACGCCTACGGTTTCTACAAAAACTATCTCAAAACCTGCTGCTTCACATAGAATAATGCTCTCGCGGGTTTTTTGAGCCACTCCCCCGAGGGAGCCGGCAGAAGGTGAAGGGCGAATAAATGCTTTGGAGCTTGTGGTGAGTTTTTCCATTCGGGTTTTGTCGCCAAGAATGGAGCCTTTGGTTCGTTGGCTGCTTGGATCGATAGCCAGCACCGCCAGATTTTTCGATGTTTGGTCAATAATATAGGAACCAAAAGCTTCAATAAATGTGCTCTTCCCCACCCCTGGAACTCCGGTTATTCCAATTCGGACCGATCGGCCTGAATGAGGCAGACAAGCTTCCACCACTTCCTGAGCCAAGCTGGAATGAGCTGGTAAATTGCTTTCAATCAGAGTGATGGCACGGCTTAGAATACTGCGGTCGCCTTTTAAAATGCCATCGACATACCATTGGGCAGGCTGTTGGCTTTGTAATTTTCTCTTTCCACTCACCAGCATGGGGTTGATAGTAGCGGGTTGCTCCACCCCTTCCATAACTTTAAGTGCCGATTTTTCTTTTGTGCTTTTGCTCATAATAACCTCTAAGCAAATATAGTAAGTTGTGCGACAGGGAAAATATCAGTTGGGCGTTTCATATAAAATTACTTATTATTTGACAATTTTATAAAATACATTTAACGTAATGATAATCAATAATATATATTAAAACTATTCTAGTAACTAATAATGAAATATGTTTATATAATATTGATATTCAATATTTTATATGACATGTCCAGCAATACTAATCTAAGAAAAATGATTACTGGACTAGAAAGTAAAAGTAGAATTTTATCAAACATATTAACAGAATCTTTTGGAGATAAATTAATTCTGGCTCGGATTTAATTTCTGGGGTTATTTATAAAGACATTTTGCACCCTTCAAACAGTAACCTTTGAAAAACTCACCATTTCATTTGACAATAAGGCAAGCAACTATTATTCGCTTAGGAGGATTCTGCGTTTAATATCAGAATAGGTGCTTGATACTTACATTATTTTAATACCGTTTTTTTGCTTCTCTCAAATAAACCAGCCTACAGGATAGCAATGGACAGGCCAAACTGGAAGTTTGGCAGTTTAGATATCAATATTCTTATTCTTGTCGTGAGATATAATGGTGTTAAACATATTTGCATTGCATTAAATTTTTCCAATTGCTAGCGACAATACCTTGAGTTTTACAATTCTTATCATCGGAAACAATCATTAACCTAAGAAACGTAACGGATTGGATACAATAGAGTTGCAAGAAAGTCAGTATACCTTTTTTGCCAAAAAGCTCAGCTTGACAAGAAGTTATTTCCTGCTTTATTCCAACCCCTCGGTGGCTATCGTCGGCAAATAAACAATGCTGTCCAGTATTTGGGGAGTACTTTAGTTTGTGCATTTTTTACACTAATATTTATTATTAAGTGATGAATTAACTGCTTTGCTTTTTATTATAGTGTTTTCCCTTTTCGTAAGCATCTTTTATCCTTTCAATGATTTTATCATCTTTCTTTATAGCGAACTCTATTTGTTCGCCTAAATAAATGTTGTAAGTCTTAACCCACCGAAAAATAAGATTATAAAGACTAATTCCTAAACCAGTATACAAAATTATCTATGGAAAAGTCGTAACGTTTTTACCAATAAATGCTGCAATAATTACAGCAGCAACACCTATAACTGAAGGCAATCCAACATACAAAAGAGTTTTTGAAGGTCTACATCTTTTATTTGAGATTCCAATATTTTTGACATCTTTGTATGAAATTGATAATTGTGCCCTACTTGAATGCATTTCAATTCTTTGTGAAGTAAAGTACAGATTTATATGATACCAATCTGTTAACCATGGCGATTCCAAGAATGTGTTAAGGATTTGACTTCTTTCTACAATTTCTTTCAATTTATCCTTTTCTTTACAAATATCTAACTCAATAGAATCAAATAATGTTTCGTTTTCTTGTAATTTTATTGCTTTTATTCCTTAATTTTTTGGGGTGAATAAGTCAATTAACCTATTTCTTTCGATTTCTTTATTTTTTCGCCATTTCAGAAAAAATTCCAACGAAACAAATACTGTTCTATGTTGGTTTTCAGTCTCAACAGAAGAAAATACAAAAACAATTTTATTCCCTTCTTTCAATAATTCTTCAACTTCATCATATAAAGCGTCCATGCTCGAATACTTTTTCTGGTTAATTAAATCCTGAATTTTGTCATTGTAAAAAATTATTTCTTTCATTTTTAATCTGTTTAAAGATTGTATATTTCTATCCTTACATTGGCACTCGTGATTGTAGGCATAAAAAGTTGTGGATTACTGAGCTATTCCATCAATTTACAGCAAACTTTGATGCGAGAATAGAAACTCAATTAACAATTAAGCCCCTAAATATTTTATACTCTCTTGTTGGCTCCAATACATTTTTCTACCTTTTACTTTCTAAGAATTCATCAAATAGTTTATCAATTTGCAATGCAAATTCCACTGTAAGATTGTTAAATGTGCGTTCATTATTTTTTATGGCTTCCTTTGTATCATCCACAATTTCGATAAATTTTTCTGACACGATACCCTTGAACTCTTCTCTAAGAATATTGTCTAAATCATTAAAAGCGAGTTTCATTTTTATTTCTAATCTCATATTTATAGTTTTTATTAAAATTATTTTCTTATAAATACTCTTGTTTTCAAAAAAATCACGAATGCTTAGAAAAATATTTTATGCTAATAATCGAAAGTAGCTCTAAAGCAGTAATAATCACTATTGCAATAAATATCCTATTATCCGTAAAGGGTTGTATAAAGAAAAAGGATAAACCAAATTTTGAAATTCCGGTTAAAACAAAACTTAGTGTTAAAAATATTTTAAAGCCATCATCAATTCTTGATGCTGCTATGTAATAAAGTAATGAAAATGAAAGTGCAATACTTATTTCACTTATCAAAAAATTATCTGACAGATAATAAGAAAGAAGCAGAAACAATGCCACATTAAGTATCAAGAAGAACAAGCCTGTATATATAATTGATTTTTTCATATTTATTTAGGTATTGGAGGTGGAGTTTGGCTAAAAAGTGTTTTTATTTCTTCGATTTCAATTGATTTTACCCAATCTTGTAATCCTTCAGTCCAAGCAAGTGTACCTTGCTTTACCATTCCTTCTAATATTAATTTGGGTAAATCTGTTAAAAAAAATGGTTGACTATGAACACCATTTACAACAAAAAAGTATCTTTTTTGATTTGGGATAGGTGGAGGAGAAGAAGGATTAGTATTTAAATTATTCCCTGTTTGTCCAAATTGATTACCCATTACTCCACCAAGACCAATACCAGCACCCAAACCAAGGCCTGCACTTAATAAACCACCAGCATTGCCTTCATTACTCGCTGCTTTATCCATAACATCAAAGCTTCTATCCATTTGGTAAATGTCCTTACCAACTGTTTTGATTTTCATCGATAGTTCTTTCGCTTCCTTTAATTTTATTAATGAAGTATCGTCTTCGGGTATATTAATTGACATGAAATAGAAGTTTACTATTTCTATTCCATATTTTAGGAATTCTTCATTTATACTTTTTTGGCAAATCTCTGAAAGTTCATCTTGATATGCTGCAATTTGCAGAAGTGAGATTTTGTTATGAATTACCGCTTTTGCCAGAATTGTAGAAACTGAACTAATAAGCTTGCCATTGAAGTAATCTGTAATTTGTTGTGCCGTGAATATTTTTAACGTGCCAACAATTGTTTGTAAGAAGTTTTTTGGCTCAACAATCTTAAAACCAAACTGGCCAAAAGCCCTTGCGGGAACAACAATTCCATACAATGGATCTTCTAAGTTAATTGGCTTTATTGTACCCCACTTATTATCAAGCTTAGTAAGCATATTAACATACCAAACTTCTGCTGCAAATGGTGAATTATCACCAAAAGGAAGGTTTATTATTTTATTTAGAAGTGGAATATTTGCACTTTTCAATGTATATCGACCTTCTTGAAACTCATCACAAATAATTCCATTCTTAACAAAAAAGGCGATTTGAGAATAGTTAACAATTAGTTGCGCACCTAATTTTAAATCAACTGACGGAAATTTCCAAACAAACTCAGAAATATTTCCTTCGCATTTTATAACTTCTATTAATGTCATCATTTCCCTCTAAGTATCAATGGGAATAAAACATAGCAATAAAGAATATAAACATGGCAATAAAAAGTACGAATACAATTCCCATTTTTTTATCGCCACCTCCAATTTTATACAACAACCCTTTTCTTTTATTGTCATATTCATTTTTCAGATCAGAATAAATCGTCATAAGATATTGATTATTTATAGCTCTGACTTGAAGTAAAGACAGATATTTCTGAGCAGTCCCTTCAACAATGTTAGCAGACATTCTAATTCTACCACTGTCATTCCACGAATTATAATGTTCTGTTATATAGTCGTAAGCTGAGCCAACTTTCCCAATCCATTCACCCGCATTTAATATTAAATCTTCATTTGATATCGAATTTAAATCAACTTGGGGTAATGAGGTTTTACAAAATAGGCAGTTAGTAAAAATTAAATCATTTTCGGCCCCACAAGAAGGGCAAGTTTTAGTTGCGCCCATAGTATTCAGTTTAAGTGTTAATTTCAATTTTTAATAATCGTAACAAAATCTATCTTCTACATTGACATATTATTTTTGAATTTTCTACGAATAAGAGGGGCTAAACCAATATAGCATTATCATCCTTCATTTTATTCTGCTACTAAAATATTTTAAATTGTTAAGTTAAAAACCAATATTTTTTTAACGTAGGCTAATTTGAAATTAACGTAGTCATTAATCGCCTGTTATTGTCTGATATGCAGGGTTAACTTTGCTGTGGTAACAGCGGATATACCTGAATTTGTGCTTGCAATATTCAGTTGGTTTATATTCGTTTTCCCTGCCTTATTCAGCAATTCAATCCGCTTACTTATGGTTTCTAAACCATATTAAATCTTCTGCTTCAGGTGATGTGGCACCACTAAAAAGGGCTGTGATTTTAATTTAAAAAGCATGGCATGGGGTTTTTAAATTTTGAAGGTCAACGGGCCAAATCAACTTGCCATGAAATACAAAACAGCACAATAACACTATAGATTTTCACTACTGAGACTGGGGTAAGGATACAGCAACCATAAATTTCCATGAGGTTCTCTACAGACACCTCTATGGTTATGTTGGCACTGTCGGTTCGTATTACAGTCTAAACCTAATAAAATTTGAAGCAGACAATCACTCCTTTCTTATTAGCACTATCCTTCAACCGACCAAAGGGAGCTCAGCGAAGTTAAAACGCACTATCAGGTTGTAGAGTTTCAATTGGCTTTCATTTCAATGTCTTTGTTTTCATGTCAAATTATTTATTTCCCTTCACTAAATACCAATCAACCCATGCATCCAATTGATTTACAGAGTTTGGTCGCAGTAAAATCTTTCGTTTATTGTCGAGCAAATACATGGTAGGAGTAGCAAATACGTGATAATTATTCACAACTGGGCTTTCCCATTTTTGATAATCGCAAATACTGATAAATGGAAATACTTTGGCAAAACTTTTAAATAGTTTCTCGTCTTCGTCAAGCGATACAAAAATCACTTCAACGCTTTGTTCTTTCCATGCATTGTAATGGGTTGAAATTTTTGAAAGTTCCTGTGGACATTGTGGACACCAACTAGCACCAAAGACCACCACAATATATTTGCTTTTTATATCGGAAAGTTTTTTTGGCTCTTGATGAGCTTCATAACCGATAGAAATTACATCATTTTTGAAATCAAAATCGGGTGCGATATTCCCTTTTTTCATAGTGCGATAACTCTCCAATTGGGCGACAAAATCGGTGTTAATATTGCAAACATTTTCGTTGAGCAATTTCAAGGCCAAATATTCAGATGCTGAGAACAAACTACGTTTTTCAAAAAATTTAAACAAATATTCTGTTATCTCATTCAATTTATACTCGTCCGGTAAAAGATTTTCAACTAAATGGTCTATGGACTTATACATTTCAATATAAACCGAATCCAACGAACGACCGCTGTTTTCTATGAGCCAAAAATGGCTTTCAATAATATCAACTAGTAAACCGCTATTTTGCAAACGAGGGTCGGTATAATTAATTCTTCGGAACGATGCTAAGGTATTAGGAATTTCTTCGGGACGGTATTGTGCTATGATAGAGACTGAACTTACTAATTTGCGAAGCGGTAAATAATAGCTTACATAACTATTGGCAGGTAGAGATGCCAAAAACAAACTATCTTCCTTCTTTATTCGTTGCTTCTCGTTGGAAATTACTTTTTGGGGAACTGCATGCATTGCAAAGAGGGAGTCTATTGCATATATTTTTTCTAAATACCCCCACGCACTTAATGCCTGCTCTCTGCGTAGATGCTCTATGGCATATTGCGCAAAAATTTGATTTTCAGTTCCTTCTAAAATCTGAATTGATTCAGACAATGTCAAATTTTGGCCTTTTAGTTTAATCGTTTCGCTACTAAGTACCACGAAAAAAGGTTTGTTGTCCTCTGCAGCAATATAGCCCATCCCATAATCATTTTCGTTGAAAGAAAGAGAGAATTCTCCTTTTTCATTGGCTTTTACACTGTCTAAAATGTAAGTTTCAAAGATGTTAAAGCTATATAACTTTATTTGCTGGTTGGAATGATTTGGGAATGTGCCAATAACGGTATCTTGCGCCCACATTATTGTGACTATGAACAGATTTATTAAGGTAAGGATTAATTTCATCTTATATAATTACTGAACTTGTATGAACCCTAATTCGCCTGAATAAACGATTACTTGACAAATCAGGTAATCCCATAATCTCTCAAATATAGTTTCAGACTTTCTAATCTTTTATGCATCGTACAGAGAATCCGTGCGCCCTGGTGTCACTGTACATGTAAGCAGCGCTGCTGTAGAAGGACAAGTTCACCGAGTAGGGTACCGCTACGGTACTTGACCAATAAACGCCACCAGAACCCACACTATTTAACTCACCATTGCTGTTATCGCGATAGCCCGCCACAGGCAATTTAAGGGGAGAACCGAAAGCCCCGGCAGAATTGTTACTGCTCCAGCTAGTATATTCTGCTACCCATTCTGCTTCTGTTGGAAGCCGGTAACCACTTGGGCAAGGATTGTTGGTACCGCTTGAGCCCTGCCATAGATTATTGTTTTGTGGGCTGCGCCAGTCATTAGGGTTGCTGTTTACAGTTATGAAGTAGCCATGCCCGGGATTATCGGTGTTGCTTAAAGTGCCAGTTGTAACAGATGTTCTTATTTGGTGTCCATCAGCAGCACGCCCCCATTGGTATAAATGGCCATAAGCATTGGCATCGTTGCTGCTTGTTGCTACCTGTGAAGCTCCTAGGTTGCGATCCATCCATATTTCACCAGTGACTGGGTTGGTTACATTAGGTACTGGAGGAGTTCCTCCGATCCACGTAGGTACACCGCCTATCATTTGTAAAGTTGCGCCTTCGTTTTCGGTAGCTGCAACGGTTACCCATGCTGTGCCGTTCCAGTATTGCATTTCGCCGGCTTGTGTACCGGTGGGTACGCGTGGGTCAGTTTCGGTGAAACTTGTCAGATAACCTGCTGTGGCGTGGTTACCCCAACCATAAGCAGTGTTCCAATTTGATATGTCACCACTTAATATTCCATTTGCGGGTGATGCACCAAATATTGGATCAGTTTCGGTAATTTCACCAGTAACCGTTTCTGCTGTTTTTGCATGCAGAGCATAAGGAACGCTTAATAACTGGCTTGCTCCGGTTATACTGTAACTTGTGCCACCTGTCGGATCAGTTTCAGTTTTAAGAAAAAATGGCCCGTTTGCCCAATCGATTGTGGTAAAATCTCCTATTACCATTGTGCCGGCTCCAATTTCAACGCTTAACAAACCATTGGCATTGGTGGTGGGGGTTTGGGTTTCAACATAAACCGCTGTGCCGCTTGCAGAACCTTGCAAAACACTGATTTGCATACCAACTTGTGTGTTAGTTACCAATTGGTTGCTATTATTGCGAATTACTGCCTGATAGCTCATTATTTCGGGACTTTGTGCACAAACTGTTGAACTAAATCCCTTCGGGATAGCCCGTTTCCACGTGTAAAGATAGTTTTTT
>CAXYYJ010000002.1:0-160538 GCA_964293475.1 uncultured Draconibacterium sp. | reverse complement strand
ATAAGGCTTTTGCCCACGATCTAACTGCGCTCGACATGGGAAACTATTGCTCAGCCAATGAGGCCTTCACCACTTTCCAGAAAACACCAGATGAGCTAAAACCAGGCTGTTGGTCCAGTGGTCCAAGTTCCAATGTTTGGTTCAAATTCAGGGCGCCCAATTTAAACATTAAGATTACTCTAAAGAATGGAGGATCATTCGGTAGTCAAAGATATGCCCGAATGGCTGTTCAGGACAATCAAAACAATCAATTAGCTTGCATAAATCACAGCAGTTCATATGGTTCCTATGTTCTGAATCTTTCTGGATTGGTTCCGGGCAATATTTACTACATCAATGTGGATAATTTAAACGGTTCTTCCTATTGGGGAAGCTTCACACTTTGTATTGAAGAATTGGCCGTTCAGTGGACTGGTTCTGTTGATGATGACTGGTTTAATGTAGCAAACTGGAATATTGGCAGCGTTCCTGGGGCCTCCGATGTTATTACGATTCCTTCCGGATTGGCTCATAATCCTGAGATTACAACTGCTACACCCATCAATATTGCGGGTTTGAGAATCAAGCCCAACGCCAGCCTAATTATTGCCAACGGAAGCACACTGAACATTACCAATGATATATTTATCGAATCGACCAGTGCAGGCGATGGATGTCTCATTGACCATGGAGTACTGTCTATTGGCCGGCACACCATTGTCCAGCGGTACCTTACTGCCGATGCTTATCACTATATCAGCAGTCCGCTTCAATCGGCAGGACATACCGTATTTTCCAATAAGCTTTCGGGTCAAATCAATACCGATTTCTACGTGTATGACGAAACTGATAATAATCCAAACTTGGCCTACGGCTGGAATTACGACCAGGCGATTGGGGGTAATTTAATTCCAGGGAAAGGTTATGCCTGCTATGTTTACGACACCTATTCCTACCAGATTTCCAACAGCACTGTCAATACGAACGATGTTACAATCCCCATTACCCATAGCAACTATGGAACCAATTCCGATGGCTGGAATTTAGTGGGGAATCCATATCCATCGCCTATCTCGGCGGCAGATTTCATTACAGAAAACAGCGGTTTAATCAATGGAACTGTTTATTTCTGGAATGATGACCATTCCGATGGTGCTGACTATAACACAGCCGATTATGCGGCTTGGAATTCCTTGGGAGGTACCGGAACCGGAATTGGGAATACCCCCAATGGGTTTATCAGTATAGGGCAGGCTTTCTTTATTAAGAAATCGTCTGCAGGATTAGCAAATCTGGTGTTTAACAACAATATGCGCACCACCGATGCGGGCTTCTATTTTAAATCGGAAAATGAAATTCAGGACGATAATCAAACCATTAAACTGAGCTTCTCCAATCCCGACAAAAAGCTTTATAACGAGATTTTACTGGCATTCTCTCCCTTGGCTTCCAATGAGTTCGACAAGCAATACGACGCTGAAAAATTAGCCGGAAGTACTCAAATCGCTTTCTATAGCCGGTCAGCCGGGAGTAATTTTGCCATTCAGGCTTTCAGGCCATTGGAGCTCGAAGATGACACCGCCAAAACCATCCCCCTGGGCTATATGCTTGCCGAATCGGGTTACTACGACATCAGGCTGGTGGAGAAGGAAAACATTCCCTCCGACTATAAAATCACTTTGACTGACCATGATGCAAAAACGGAAATAGAGCTTACCGAAAACGATTCCTATCATTTTATGGCAGAGAGTGGAACCATCGACAACCGTTTTACGCTTTCCATTGAGAAAATAAAAGTGGCGGTGAATGAAGTATTTACAGATGCCGCGAAAATTTATGCCGACCATACCACCAATCGGATAAAAATCACATTGCAAAATATTTCGGGCCATACCAAGGTTGAGGTGTTCTCAGCATCTGGAAGTGTTCTTTATTCAAACTCATTTAGCGGGCCGGAATTTCAAATTCCTTACGATTTTGAGTCGACTTCGGTGGTGGTTCGCCTTACGAACGATGAGTATGTATTTGTGAAAAAACTAATTCTCCGATAGGAGAAATATTATTGACAAAAGTTGGAAAATGAAGAATAAAAAACCATATAAAACACTTTTAATAATGAAGTTCAATAGGTTATTAATAATTCTTATTGCATCATTTTGGCCATTGATGGGATATATGCAGCCCCCACCTCCTCCACCGGGAGGCGGATCGGATCCTCCTGGAGGAGGAGCCCCCGTTCCCGATTCCTTAATTCTCTTTATAGCTATGGCGCTGATTTACAGTTTAATAAAACTTTATTATATCAAAAAAACAACAGAAAAAACTGTTTGATTTAAATAATAAATTGTGCTTTCCTTCGTGGGGATAAAAAGGAATCTGAACTATTAAGGACAAATAATTCTGATGATACTACTTTAAATTAAGAACAAAAAAACAACTAAATATACTTGGCAATTGTTCTCCGCAAATGGGTGAGATTAATGGGTTTAGATATAAATTCAACACATCCGGCCATGCGGCAGCGTTCAATATCTTCCTCCTGAGTATAGGCTGTTTGGGCAATGATGGGCAGCTCTGGTTGAAACCGTAAAATCTCACGCGTAGCTTCAAGCCCGCTTAAGGTGGGCATCTTAATATCCATTAAAATCAGGCTGATATTTTTTTCGCGGCAATAATCAATGGCTTCTTTACCGTTTTTGGCCCAGATAACATCCAAATCCAAATCTTTGAGCACATATTTTAGCAGATGATAGTTATCTTCCTCATCTTCAGCTATCATTACCATATTCTTTTGTAGAGGTTTTACCTTGAGGTTGTTTTTTTGAGACAAAGGATGAACAATAGTAAAAGTGCTTCCTTCGCTAAGCTGCGATATCAGGGTTATTTCACCGCCAAGAAGCCTGATGAGCGAGCGGCTAATGCTGAGGCCAATACCTGTTCCCTGGGGTTTTTGTATGTGGTCAACCTGCCTGAAACGCTCAAAAATTTGATGCTGCATTTTGGGATGAACACCCACTCCGGTGTCTTTTACAAAGATATGAACAAATTCATTTTCAATGGTATAGCCTATTTCTATTCTCCCTTTTTCGGTAAATTTAAGCGCATTATTCATCAGGTTCATCAGAACTTGCTTAAACCTGAGCTTATCGGTTTCTATCACCAAATCCAGATGCTCTTTTTGTTGATAAACGATTTCAATGTTGCGTTTGCCTTTATTCAGCTTCTCAAAATCGAAGATGGTTTTAATATCCTTCATCATATAGTTTAACATCAAATCCTCTGGATGAATAGAAACCAGATCCGATTCTATTTTGGCTATATCCATCAAATCGTTGATGAGCTGAAGGAGTGTTTCGGAGTTGCTGTTGATGATATGAACAAATTCAGGAACATCTTCGGGGTCGGCATCGTGGAGCAACTGACTAAATCCCACAATGGCATTCATGGGGGTTCTTATTTCGTGGCTCATATTGGCTAAGAACTTATTTTTTAACTTCTCCGCATTTTCTGCCTCCTGCAATGCCAATTTCAAAGCATGACGATTTTCTTCTATCTCCTGATTTATGTTTCTAAGCCGCTCGTTTTGCGCCTTGTACTCAAGGTTCATCCGCTCCAGCTCCAAATTGAGTTTTTTAAGTTTTTCGTTGTTTTCTATCCTGTCGCGAATGTCGCGGGCTATACTTACAACCACCTCTTTACCCTTGAATCTTGTCAACTGAGAACTGATTTCAACCGGAAAAACTTCCTTATCCTTCGATATCATTCGGGTTTGGTAGGTATGTTTTCTGTTGGTGCTTAGTAAACGTATTGCGTTTTTAAACTCTGCAACATCCTGGGGAACAATCAGGTCTTCGGGCATCATAATCAACAACTCATGACGGTTGTATTTGAGCTTGGCCAAAGTACTTTTGTTCATTGATATAAACGTGCCATTCAATTCTCTAATGAGCACCATATCATCTATAACATCCAAAAAATTGGCTATAACATTGGGGGGTGCATCATCATTGACCAATTGATGGAAAATGCGTTTTTCGTTCTCTAACCGCGCTATTGTGAGGTTTATCCGCTCAAACAGGTAGGAGAGAAAATCTTCTCTTTTGATAATGTAATCGGTAACTCCGGCCTCAATAATTTCATCTATAACAGCAGGCTCCGCCGGACTCTCCAAAATGCAGACCATGGCAGGAATGACTATAAAATCTTTTTTTATGCGCTGAAGAAGATGAAGACCCGTGAAGGCCGGGAAAATATAATCGAAAATTACGACGACCTGATGTCCTTTATTGAAGCAGGCCATCAAATCCTGATAAGTAAATGCCTTGCTAACCAGAAATCCCTTTTGGTTGAAAAAGTCAGAAATATCATTGGCCTCAGCTTCCTGACTGCTGAAAACAACAATTTGATATTCCCCTTTGATTTCCGATTTCATAATTAGTTCTATTATCCTCGTTAATTAATATTGTGTTCGTAATAAATACTTGTTCATTAAATCCACCAATTTCGCAATATGCATTGTCTGATTTTTTGGCTTAGAGTAAAGATAGTAGTTTTTTATCAAAAAATATATGGTTTTCGAAAATAAATATTCAAACTCCGAAATACTATTTCATTTATGGTAATCTTATTCATTCTTGATGCCTGGCCTCGGATTCCGGTCAAAAGCATTAGAACCATATTTTAACATGGCATTTTTTTATAGTTTTGTCCATATCAATATTTTGAAAAAAACTTCATGACCAATCCTGCCTCCACACTATTCCACCATCAAAAAGGTATTGCCATTTTTGGCTCCACGGGCAGCATTGGCAGGCAAACTTTAGAAGTCATTGCTCAAAATCGGGAACTCTTTAAACTCAAGCTGCTCACTGCCCATTCTAACCACAAACTGCTGGCGCAGCAATCCATTCTGTTTCGTCCCGAGGCAGTTTATTTGGCAGATTCTGAATCGCAAATCGAGCTAAAAGAAATACTAAAGCCATACAAAATCAAGGTTATAGACCATGAGGATGAGTTGTATCAAACGCTTCATCAGGTCGATTTGCATTTGGTAGTTCTGGCCATTGTGGGATTTGCAGGGTTAAAACCTGCGGTTAAAATTCTGGAAGCCGGCAAAAATCTGGCCATTGCCAATAAGGAAAGTCTGGTGGTAGCCGGAAAACAAATTATGGAACTGGCCCACAAAATGAAGTCACAAATTCTGCCCATCGACTCGGAACATTCCGCTATTTTTCAGTGCCTTATGGGGGAAAAACTAGAGCACATAGAAAAGGTAATCCTCACAGCCAGTGGTGGACCCTTTTTAAATTATAGCTCCCGCGAAATAGAAAAAGTAACTCTTTCGCAAGCACTCACCCATCCCACCTGGGAAATGGGAAAGAAAATAACCATCGACTCGGCCAGCCTTATGAACAAAGGCCTGGAAGTGATTGAAGCCAAATGGCTCTTCAACTTAAACCCCGACCAAATAGACGTGGTGGCTCATCCCCAATCGTTGGTTCACAGCATGGTACAATTTACCGATGGATCCGTAAAAGCGCAAATGAGCCCTCCCAATATGCAGGGACCCATTCAATTTGCCCTGTTTTATCCGCACCGCCAAATGAGTGCATTAACAAGATTTAATTTTTCCGAAACCATCAACCTAAGCTTCCAACCCATTGATTTAAAAAAATTTCGTAATCTTGCACTCGCCTTTGAAGCCCTTAAAAAAGGAGGAAATATGCCCGCAATTCTAAATGCTGCCAATGAGGCTGCTGTGGCCGCGGTGCTGAAAAACGAACTCCCTTTTTATAAAATTTCGCTGATAGTGGAGCAAATAATGTCTCATGCGGTTTTTGTTCTCAATCCCTCACTCGATGAGCTGGAACAAATTCATTTTGAGACCATAACAAAAAGTAACGAACTAATAAGAAGCATAAACTAAATGGAAATATTCATACAAATCATTCAACTCATTCTAAGCCTTTCGGTTTTGGTAATTGTGCACGAGTTTGGTCATTTTGCCGCTGCCAAAATCTTTCACACCAAAGTAGAAAAATTCTATTTGTTTTTTAACCCCTGGTTCAGCCTTTTCAAATTCAAGTGGGGGGAAACTGAATACGGTATCGGCTGGCTGCCTTTGGGTGGCTATGTAAAAATAGCGGGAATGATCGACGAGAGTATGGACAAGGAACAAATGGCCCAGGAACCCCAACCCTGGGAATTCCGCTCCAAACCTTCCTGGCAACGTCTCATCATTATGCTGGGCGGTGTTTTTATGAATGTAATTCTGGCCATGGTTATCTACATCGTTATGATGGCCAGCTATGGCGAAGAATACCTTCCCAATTCCGCAGTAAAATATGGTATTCAGGTCGACAGTCTCGGACAATCGCTGGGTCTGCGCAATGGCGATAAAATCCTGACTTTAGATGGCAATCAGGTGGACGACTTCATGAAAATCCCCGCCCATCTTATCCTCGAAGAAGTAAAAACTATCCAGGTGGATCGCGATGGCGAAATGATTGAAATTCAGGTTTCGCCCCAATTTGTAAGCAAACTCCTCAGCAGCGAGAAGCCTGATTTTATTTTACCTCGTATGCCTGTGAGAATCAGCGATTTTGCCGCCAAATCAAAAGCTAAGGAAGCCGGTATTGAAAAAGGCGACTGGATTACCGCCATCAACGGTAAGGAAGTCCTGTTTTTCGACCAGTTTCAATCCTTTCGCGATAGCGTGGCAGCTCACAGCGGTGGCATGGTTCAAGTGGAAGTGATGCGCGGCAGCGAAGCCAAAGTAATTGAAGTTCCGGTGGCCGACGATGGCATGATTGGCATCTCCGTAGGCGCCGACTTAACCCTTGATTTTGAATTTAAATCACACGAATACAGCTTCATAGAAGCCATCCCCGCAGGTATCAACAAGGCTTTCAAAACCATCGACAACTACCTCAAACAGCTCAAAATTCTTTTCAACCCCGAAATGGAAGCCTATAAATCGGTGGGTGGATTTATCAAAATAGGAAGCATTTTCCCGCCAGTTTGGGATTGGATAAAATTCTGGAGCCTCACTGCTTTCTTGTCCATCATGCTCGCCGTGCTCAATATTTTGCCCATTCCGGCACTCGATGGTGGTCATGTAATGTTTTTGATGTACGAAATCATTGCACGCCGCAAACCCAGCGATAAATTTATGGAATATGCCCAAATGGTGGGAATGGTATTGCTGCTAGCTCTGCTGGTATTTGCCAACGGGAACGATATCATCAATCTGTTTAAATAGCTTCCCAGGCCTTGAACCCTGATAAAAACCATAAAATCTATTTTATCTCCGATGCGCATCTGGGCATTCCCGATGTGCATTCGAGCAAATTGAGAGAAAAAAAATTAGTTCAATGGCTCGACATGGTTAAAGCCGATGCGCTCGAAATCTATATTATGGGCGATTTATTCGATTTTTGGTTCGAATATAAAACAGTGGTTCCCAAAGGTTTTACCCGTTTATTTGGCAAATTGGCCGAACTCACAGACAGCGGAATCAAAATTCATTTCTTCAGAGGAAACCACGATATCTGGGCTTTCGATTACCTTGAAAAAGAGCTGGGGCTCATCCTTCACCGCAAGCCCGAAATAAAAGAATTGCTGGGGAAAAAATTCTATCTGGCCCATGGCGATGGTTTGGGCAGGGGCGATATGGGCTATAAATTTATTAAATGGGTTTTTGAACGAAAAATAAATCAGTGGCTCTTTAAATGGCTTCACCCCGATTGGGGTCTGGCTTTGGGTTTATTTTGGTCGCGCCGGAGCCGCTATGCCAACGAATCGCGCGAAATGCGGGAAATTCAGGAGCCAGTGATGCGGGCTGTGGAGGATTCCCGCTTGCCGGTTTTCGCCAAACAGTTATTGGAATCGGGCGAAAAAATCGACTATTTCGTCATGGGGCACTGGCATATTATGCGCAATATGGAACTAAAACCCGGAACCAAATTCATATTCTTAGGCGACTGGATAACACGATTCTCCTACGGCGTTTTCGATGGAAATACCTTCGAGCTCAAACAGTTTAATCCTGAATAATTAATTGGCAAAGTTTTTCGTTTATTGATACGAAAACCTTCTCCACTGTTGGGCTTTAATTCAAAATAGGCCAGGAATTACAGAACAAACGCATACTTTTGTTTTATCCACAGATTTTCACAAATTAGCACGGATTCTAAACAATGTTCAGCAAACCTGAACATTGTTTAGAAAGAAAATCTGTGAGAACCCTTGAAATCAGTGGATTTATTTTCTTTATAATAATCTGCTCATCGATTTCTTAGCGCACTTTTAAAGTATGCGTCTAACCTACAGGAATTATTGTTTTTATTCTCGTATTATAATTCCTATATTTGCAAATACACTGGATTACAAGACTCAATATAGGATTATATGGGCAAAACAGCGTTCAGGATAGCGAATCTTAGAAAAGAAAAAAATGGATTCCAAACCGATTTAGCTGAACCAGGCGGTTTATCTTGCGAGATGATTGACTAGCTTACATAACTTAAATTTAAACGATTATGAACCTACAATATATATCTGACAGCAAAGGGCAAACAACAGGTGTATTCATTCCGATAAATGAATGGAACGACCTTAAAAACAAATACAAGGATATTGGACTTGAAGATATCGATATCCCGGAATGGCACAAAGATTTGGTTAGACATCGCCTTGATGATTACAAAGAAAATCCTGATTCTGCCATGGATTTTGATTCCGCCATGGACGATATTGATAAAGAATTGTAATGTATAAGGCTATTATCCTTCCCCTTGCTAAAGAAGATATTCGGGAAGCTGCCCAGTGGTACCAAAAACAACAAATAGACCTCGGAAAAAGGTTCACTGCCGAAGTTCGTGAAAAAGTAGATTTTATCAAGCAAAACCCCAAAGCTTTCAATATTCGGTATGATGGAGTAAGAACTGCTGTTTTAAATGTGTTTCCTTTTATGGTTCACTTTTTAGTTGATGAGAAAAATAAAACCATAATTGTTTCAGCGATATTGCATACAAGACGTAACCCTGAGTTATGGAAAAACAGATAAAGAAAAAGCCGGATTGTTCCGGCTTTTCTCATCAGGATAAAGGCTTCCCAGCTGGCGCGGATTTGCAATCCGAGCGTAGTATGTAATTGATTATCATGCTTTTATATATTTCAAAATTACAAACTACTCCTTTATTGACATATTGACAACAGCTGCCCAATCCACCGCAGCAGGAATGCTTCATCACTCATTCTTTACATTTAATAGCCTTGAAAATTAATATTTTCCTGGTCGTGGTTATAGAACATTTTAATAAACAAGCTTTTACTTCTTAATTTCTATTTCAATCCTTTCTCTTTCAAAAGTTCTTTTAACTCTTTATATTGATTGGGCTTGTTCACCAATTTATAGATTAAAAACAAAGGAACCAAAGTAACAAGACCCCAGGAGCTGTATACCACACTATAAATAATGATGCCTGCTAAAAAACCAACGATAAAAGCATTCATAACATTGGTCGATTTCATTTTTTTGGCTTCCTGAAGCAGCTCCACATCGCTAAGTGATTTTAAATCTTTTTGATCCATTTTAATTATCTGTTTTTTTGAAAATTTGAATGGGCAAGTAACGAATAGTTTTTTAAAAAGCCAATGTAGGGGTTTGTAATTTTGTTCAATTAAAATCTGCCAGACAATTCATTTTTTTCAATCCTCAACTGGCGCGAATTTAACTTCGTTGAAACTGACCAGCTAGCTCCCGATTCGTGCATCCAATATCTTTCAAAATCAAGTAATTCGTATTTATTGGCTTATTGACGACGGAAGGCAAGCCTGTCTAACTGAGTAACCAGATAGATCCGCCGCATCTGGAATTGAAAATGGACAGTGCCAACTGCTCAATATGATGATTATTAATGCGCTGTTTTTAATTTTTCTTCTCCATGAGCAGCTAAAACAGCATTCAATATTTCTATTGAATAGTATCTTTTGTTTTTCAAAAAAGTTTCAAATAAAGGTTTTAGTTGTGCTACGATGCCTTTATCTCTGGCGGTTGAAAGTAAACCGATGATTCCGATACAGTTCACATTTAAAGTTTCAGCTATTTTTCTGGCCTTTTTATCATCTATTAAAAGAAAATCGGCTTGCAACTCCTTGTATAAAATTAAGGATTCGGATTCGCCATAGTCCATAACAAAGGCTAATTCATTAAACCCCGATATTTGTGCGATTTTATCTTTGAAAAAGTTATAAAGCTTAGGTAATCAGATTTTGATTTATCAATTGTAATTTCATTCCACACAGCAGTTGGAATTTTTATTTCATCAAAAAGCTCATTCAATATTTCAAGTTTGTCAATGAGTGCCTATGAAAATATTGGGCCTGAATCTGCAATTACCAGTCCATTTTTCATCTATTTCAGTTTTTTACAATCATTAAAAACATCGTCTAAGGTAAGATTTGAAATAGGTATATCATTTTCGGATAGTAATGATTCAAATTCATATCGGCTAAGTCCTGATAACTGGGCGGCCTTTCCGATAGTTAGTTTTTGCAATTTATACAATCTCATTGCTAATGTGGTTTTGATTCTTAGCTTAAATTCGGCTTCTGTTTCATTCAACGCAAGGAGTATGTCAGAAGGTAAATCGATTGAAATTGTTTGTGTGTTCATTTTTCCAATTTTTTTCAAAATTATAAAAAATACAGATTGTTATCATTAAACCAGCTGGCGCGAATTTAACTTCGTTGAAATTGTCTGCCGACAGGTAGACTCGTCCTTCGTCCTCGGTTGTAATCTGTGTGTAGTTTATTATTGAATATCATACACTTATACCTTTCAAAATTAATTGCTTTGCATTTATTGAAATATTGACGTCGGAATACAATTCAGCCGCAGCTGAATAAAGTCTTTACTAAACCGTCTTCTTGATTTTGACATCATTTTAAATTTTAACAAAGCACTTTTTATGGCTTATTTCTAAATTTTATTTTTGGTGAGTACACATCAAACCAAATTCAAACAACCTTAAAAAAACTTTAAAAATCTAATTGCCCAAAGCTAAATAGCTGCTATTCACACAAATTTTTTTAATTTTGCACCCTTTTATAAGTTCAACAAATTCAATCCATTAGAAATTTATTATAGGATGTCTAAATATCAGGAATATAAGAATTTAAATTTAACCGGAATAGCCGCCGAAACGCTCAAATTTTGGGAAGAAAATCAGATTTTTAATAAAAGTCTCGAAACACGTAAGCATGGTGAAAACTTTGCTTTCTACGAAGGCCCCCCATCGGCCAATGGCGTTCCGGGCATTCACCATGTGATGGCACGCGCTATTAAAGACATTATTTGCCGCTATCAAACCCTGAAAGGAAAATACGTAAGCCGCAAAGCCGGTTGGGATACCCACGGCTTGCCTGTGGAAATTGGCGTAGAAAAAACCCTTGGCATCACCAAAGAAGACATTGGAAAGAAAATTTCGGTGGAAGATTATAATAAAGCCTGCCGCACCGAGGTCATGAAATACAAAGACCTTTGGGACGACCTCACTGTAAAAATGGGCTATTGGGTAAATCTCGACGATCCTTATATTACCTTCGACAATAAATATATTGAATCAGTATGGTATTTATTATCAAAACTTTACGAAAAAGGTTTGCTCTATAAAGGCTATACCATTCAGCCCTTCTCCCCTGCCGCAGGAACCGGACTAAGCACCCACGAACTCAATCAACCGGGTTGCTACCGCGATGTAAAAGACATTACCCTCACGGCTCAGTTCAAAGTCATCAGAAATCAGGAATCGGAAAAACTATTCTCCAATATCTGGGGCGACCTTTTCTTCATGGCCTGGACCACAACCCCCTGGACCTTACCATCGAATACGGCATTGGCAGTGGGTAAAAAAATAGAATACGTTAAGGTAAAAACCTACAACCCATATACTTTCGAAAAAGTAACTGTTATCCTGGCCAAAGCCTTAATGGGTCATTTCTTTCCAGAGAAAAGTGCCGAACTCAAATTGGAAGATTACGAGGCCGGTCAAAAAGCAATTCCCTTCGAAGTGGTCGACGGGTTCACCGGAGCCGACCTGGAAGGAATGCGCTACGAGCAGCTCCTCCCCTATGCACAACCCACCGAGGGCGATGCTTTCCGTGTAATCATCGGCGATTTCGTTACCACCGAAGATGGTACTGGTATTGTTCATATTGCCCCCAGTTTTGGTGCCGACGACTTTAAAGTGGCTCGCCAAAATGGAATTGGAGCCCTCACTCTGGTGGATAGCACCGGCCGTTTTACCCCCGAAATGGGCGAATTTGCAGGCCGTTTTGTCAAAAGCGAATACTATGCCGATGCCGACCCCATGCGCAACGAATCGGTGGATTTAGACATTGTGGTGAAACTGAAAAAGGAAAACCGCGCCTTTAAATCCGAAAAACATGTGCACTCCTATCCCCACTGCTGGAGAACCGATAAACCCATTCTCTATTATCCCCTCGATAGCTGGTTTATTAAAACTACCAGCCTGAAAGACAGAATGATAGAACTCAACAAAACCATCAACTGGAAACCAAAAGCCACCGGCGAAGGCCGCTTTGGCAACTGGCTCGAAAACCTGGTTGACTGGAACCTGTCGCGCTCCCGTTTCTGGGGAATTCCTTTGCCCATCTGGACCAGCGAAGACCGTACCGAGCAAATAATCATCGGCAGTGCCGAACAACTGCGCAGCGAGATAGAAAAATCTGTCGAAGCCGGGTTCATGCAGGAAAATCCGCTGGGCAATTTCAAGCCCGGTGATATGAGTGCCGAAAACTATTTAACCTTCGATTTCCATCGCCCCTATGTCGACCAGATAGTTTTGGTTTCGGCCACAGGACAAAAAATGTTCCGCGAGTCCGACCTCATCGATGTGTGGTTCGATTCCGGTGCTATGCCTTATGCTCAGCTTCACTATCCCTTCGAAAACAAAGAGCTTTTTGAGGAAAATTTCCCCGCCGACTTTATTGCCGAAGGAGTAGACCAAACCCGCGGCTGGTTCTTTACCTTACATGCCATTGCCACCATGCTTTTCGACAATGTGGCTTTTAAAACAGTAGTTTCCAACGGATTGGTGCTCGATAAAAACGGCAACAAAATGTCGAAAAGACTCGGAAATGCCGTGGATCCATTCGAAACCCTTGCCCAGTTTGGCCCCGATGCCACACGCTGGTACATGATAACCAATTCGCAGCCTTGGGATAACCTTAAATTCGACGTTTCGGGCATCGACGAAGTACGTAGAAAGTTCTTCGGAACGCTTTATAACACCTATGCTTTCTTTGCCCTCTACGCCAATATCGATGGATTTAGCTATGCGGAAAAAGACATAGAATTTCAGCAGCGTCCTGAGCTCGACCGCTGGATTCTAAGCGAATTGCACACCCTCATAAATGAAGTGGATGATGCCTATGCCAAATACGAACCCACTCGCGCCGGACGTGCCATAGCTCTCTTTGTCGACGAGCATTTGAGCAACTGGTATGTACGTTTAAGCCGCCGCAGATTTTGGAAAGGCGACTACAGCGAAGATAAAATTTCGGCCTATCAAACCCTTTACAACTGTCTGGAAACTGTGGCCATTCTCAGCGCTCCCATCGCTCCTTTTTACTCCGAACGTCTGTTTGGCGATTTGAATAAAGTAAGTGGAAAAAGAACCGAAGAAAGTATACATCTCTGCACCATGCCCCTAGCCGACGAGTCGAAAATAGACAAAGACCTCGAAGAACGAATGGAAATGGCTCAGCATTACTCAAGTATGGTTTTATCGCTGCGCAAGAAGAATAAAATCAGGGTTCGTCAACCACTCAACAAGGTGATGATTCCAATCCTCGACGAGAAGTTTAAATCGCAAATTGATAAAATTACCGACCTGATTCTATCGGAAGTCAACGTGAAAACCTTGGAGTTCATGACAGAAGACAGCGGCATGTTGGTGAAAAAAATAAAACCAAACTTCAAAACTTTAGGACCCCGCTACAGCAAACTCATGAAACCTATTGCCGAAGCCATCACCAACTTTACTTCGGCCGATATTAAGAGTCTGGAGAAAAATGCCAGTTATAAACTCTTGATAAACAACGAAGAAGTGATGATTGACCTCGATGATGTGGAAATATTTACAAACGATATTCCTGGCTGGTTAATAGCCTCCCAGGGACCCCTTACCATTGCCTTAGATATCACTATAACCGAAGAACTTCGTCTGGAAGGAATTGCCCGCGATATTGTCAATAAAATTCAAAGCATCCGCAAAGACAAGGGATTGGAAGTTACCGATCAAATTGAAATCGAAATAATAAAACAAGAATCAACAGAGGAAGCTATCAATAATAATTATTCCTATATTTGCTCAGAGACTTTGGCACAAAGCCTTAAGCTGGTGGATACAGAATTACATGGTGCCGAATCGGTTGAATTATCAGATGATTTGACAGTTGTAATAAAAATTGAAAAAAGTCAGCAAAAATCACAGTATTAAAATGTAGTGTTATGGAAACAGAAGTAAAAAAAACACGCTATTCTGATAGCGAATTACAAGAATTCAAAGAGATAATCCTTAAAAAATTAGACAAAGCAAGGATAGATTTGAAGATGCTTACCGAAGCCTACATTAATAACAACGATCACGGTACCAACGATACCTCCCCCACCTTCAAAGTGCTGGAGGAAGGCAATGCTGTTCTTACCAAAGAAGAAAACAGCAAATTGGCCGGTCGTCAGGAGAAGTTTATTCAAAACCTCGAAATGGCTTTAATTCGCATCGAAAACAAAACCTACGGCATTTGTCGCGAAACCGGGAAACTGATTTCGAAAGAACGTCTGAAAAGCGTTCCCCATGCTACTTTAAGTATCGATGCCAAGTTAAACAGACCCAAAGTATAATCAGTATTTAATATAGAAATATGGAAGCATTTTGTTTGAAATGCTTCTTTTTTTTAAACCTGACACCTTGAAAAAAGCATACATTGTCATCTTTTTAGTTTTGGTACTGGACCAAATTCTAAAAATTTATATCAAGACCCACTTCATGCTGGGCGAGGAAATTCACGTTCTGGGCGATTGGTTCATTATCCATTTTACCGAAAATGCCGGAATGGCCTTTGGATATGAATTAGACTTTTCTTTTGGAAAACTTGCTCTAAGCCTGTTTAGAATTATAGCCATCATTGCCATGGCATTTTATCTGGTACATCTGGTAAAAAGAAAATCGCCATCTGGTCTCATTATCAGCATTGCCTTGGTGATGGCCGGTGCCATTGGAAACATCATCGATAGCGCATTCTATGGAATGATTTTCAGCGAAAGTATGTTCCACCAAACCGCAACCTTATTTCCCGCCGAAGGGGGTTATGCTGGTTTTTTACACGGTAAAGTGGTCGATATGTTCTACTTCCCGCTGTTTACCTATACCTGGCCTCAATGGGTTCCTTTGGTTGGGGGACAGCTGTTTACATTCTTCCAACCTGTTTTTAACTTAGCCGATTCGGCCATTACAGTTGGCGTAGCACTTATCCTGTTGTTTCAGAAACAATTCTTTAAACCATAAACTTTCGTATTATTCCAATACAGATTGCATTCGGTTTACCAAAGTAAGCTGATTGGCAGCTCTGTGCAGATTGTGCTGCGGATATTTGATTTTGTAATAAATATCGCCGTTCAGAAAATCGGTTAAAAACCTTAAACCCATAATAAAAGTAATGGTTTGAGCGGCTAATGGTAGTAATTCTATTTCTTTTGATGATAATTTTTCCATCAATTCTCCCAAAAATCCTTTGTGATAGGCTTGGTAAAATTCTTTATTGAATCGTACTTTTTCCAGATTGGTTTCGTCCTCTGTGGCTGTGCTGCAAATGCTTCTCACACTATCGCCAAAATCGTAGTGAACAATGCCTGGCATCAGCGTATCCCAATCAATTACTGCCACCGCTTTATTTTGCTTATTGAATAGAATATTACTCAATTTGGTGTCGTTGTGAGTCACTCGGAGAGGAATTTCTCCAAGCTCATGAAGTCTTTGCAACTTGTGCATCTTTTCACGACTTGTTAAAACATGTTCTATCCATTTTTCCGCCTCTTTTTTCCGCACCTCTCCTGCTCTATTCAAGGCTTCGTCGAATTGCTGATAGCGAAAGGACATTTTATGAAAATTAGGGATGATTTCGTATAATTCAGAGGCATCAAAATCGTCGAGCTGAGCTATAAAATGACCAAATGCTTTTCCGGCTTCAAAAGCTTGTTCTGTATTTTCTGTCTTGTCAAGAACAAGAGTTTCGGGAATATAATCCATCAAATTCCAGTAAAAACCTTCTTCATCCTGATAAAAAAATGGTCCTGTTTTACAAGGGTAAAAGTGAAGAAGTTGCTGTTGAAAGTTTGCTTTCTTTGACAAATGATTAGCTACTTTCAACTTATTATTCATCAACTCCGGAATATTGGGAAACACGTGATGATTGAGTTTTTGGAGCACAAATAAACCTTTATCTGATTCAATCAAATAAGTATCGTTAATATGGCCAGATATTAGTAACCTGGAATTGAATATTTTGTATTCTGGCAAAAATTCTCCAAATATTTTTTCGATCATATCTCTACCTATTTACGCCAAAAGCCATTTCCAAAGAGGTAAAATGGTGATTGTTTTTTCTTTAATAATGATGGTTTCTTCTTCATCTTCGGTTAAAATGAGTCCATTTGACAATTGATAGATTTCCATAGCTTCCAATAAACCATTGATTTCTCTTTCTTTTGTTGTCTCATTTAAAAGCGATCTGCAAACCTGAATAGCCTCAGAAATTTGTGTTTGATCTTTCAAAATAAAATCACATTCCTTGCTTTTTTGATGATAAAATATTTCCTTATTTCTTCTAATTAATTCAACAAAAACAAGATTTTCCATATACCTTCCATAGTCTTCAGAAATTCTAAAAGCTGTATTACTCATCATGCCATTATCAATACAATAAATTTTCTTTTTACCGGAAAATTGTTTTTTTAGAGAATAATCAAATTGAATTATTTCAAAAAATAAATAGGTGTCCTTCAAATATTCATAATACTTCTCTACCAATTCATAAGAAAGATTTAGAGCCATTCGTATATTATTCAAATTAAGAGGCTTTCCAATATTCGACATCATGTACAATGCTACTTTTTTCACATTATCATAATTTTTTAAATTGTATCGAGCCACTATATCTTTTAAAATAATGGTGTCATAATACATCATAATTTCCTGTTTTTGAAGATTTTCTGTCATTAAAGTGACCAAAGGAAAACCTCCGTCAACAATATAGGAATTGAACGCAATTTTGTAATGAGTTCGGTTGGTTATGAAAGTTGATTTTGTTGGTAAATCAATATTTTTAAAATTTAGGTATTCTTTGAATGATAGTGGATAAACATTTATGGATAAATATCTTCCTGATAAAGCTGTTCCAAACTCTTTGCTTAATAATTTTGACGAGGAGCCTGTGATAAATATATAAGCTTTGTTCAATTCATACTGCATCAATACCCACTTTTCCCATAAATGTAAATTTTGAATTTCATCCAGGAATAAATATGGTTTCGTTTCATTATTGACAAATTCTTTATAAACATCTTGTATTTGTTCTAAAAGATTGGTTGATAATTCTGGATGAAGTCGTGGATCTTCAAAATTTATATAAAGCAATTCCTCTTTTTTAATGCCTTTTTGATGAAGATGTTTCATGTGATTAATTAGTAAAGATGATTTCCCAGATCTTCTTACTCCTTTTAACAATAAAATTTCATTGGAGGCGGAATACTCTTCGATCATTTGCTGATAATCCATACGAACAATCAGATTGGGAAAATCTTTATCCCAAAAATTCCAATCATTTAAAACTGAAAATAGAGCGGTCTTTTCCATTAGATTGTAAATTAAATACCAAATCTAATAAAATTTTCGGTTAACCGAAACTTTTCATGCTAAATTATTTCTGTTAACAGAAATAGTTTGAGTAAAATCTACCAGAGCTTTTCAGGATATTTTCCTTCTTTGATTAAGTTTCTGATACTTTCAACAACCACTGGCCTGTCTTCCTGATAGGTAACGCCAAACCAACTGGCTCCCGATTCCAAAACTCTTGTTTTCGCCAATCCCTCCACTATCATTTCATTCACCACCGAAGGAATATAAAATTCGCTTTTCAGCTCGTCTTTGTGTTCTTGAATAAATTTGCCAAAACGGGTTTCCAACTGCTCGAAAAATCGCGGAGTAAAACCCCAGAAATTCATGGAAACCAAGGTGTTTTCGTCGAGTTTTATGCTTTGTTTGTTATCGTCTTCAAAATAAATACCGTCCGCTTTTTTCTCAATATGAGTGCGCTCTACCACATCTTTCAAAAACCCGTTCTCATCGCTGGTACATTGACCTCTGCTCACATATCCATGGTCGGACAAGGTATTTTTAAGATTATACCCCACCATGCAGTTATCGTTGGTATTTTCGTCGAGATTGGCAAAATAGGAAGCAATGGTTTCGTAGGCCTCGAAGCCATAGAAATCGTCGGCATTGATAACCGCAAAATTCTCATGAATAATATCACTGGCCATTAACACGGCATGACCTGTTCCCCAGGGTTTTTGCCGTTCGGGGTTTATGGTAACGCCTGCCGGAATTTTCATTAACTCCTGAAAAGCGTATTCCACCTGAATTTTACCATCCAACTTGTTGCCAATAAACTCCCTAAAATCGGCTTCAATACTTTTTCTAATCACAAAAACCACCTTACCAAATCCGGCTCTTATGGCATCGTAAATACTATAATCTATAATGGCCTCGCCACCCGGACCCACTTTGTCCAATTGTTTTAATCCGCCATAGCGACTACCTATTCCCGCCGCAAGTATCAATAAAGTTGGTTTATTTTTCATATATGAATTGATTATTTTGAGGCAAAAATAGAAAAATGCCCGCTTTGGAAATATTAAAATTTCACCCAATTTCTGGCAGGTTCCATATCTTTAAAAAATCTGATGGAAATACCACGGTTATTGACGGCGGTTTCGTAGAATGATGCCGACTTCAAATTCTTCGGATTGGTTACAATGGCTACCCTCACTACTTTATCTACCTGCTTAGCCAAATATTCAGCCAATTGGTAATTGTCTAAAACCCCCAATTTATAAACCAACTGAGTTTCGTCACAAACAATGCTTCGTAAATTATGTTTCAATGCCGCATGGATAACACTATCGGTATAAGCTATTACATCGTTGATGGAATCATCTTCTCCTTTTGCTACAACAAGTAACAAATCTTCCTGGGGGTAAATTTCATAGGTGATGGCCATAACGATGTTTTTTAGATATTATATAAAAATAACTAAATAATGCCAAGTTCCTTACTGATTGTCAACATTTTGTGAATGGGCTTTTGAGCTCTTTCAATAATATCGTCATCAAGAAAAATCTGGGGCGATTCATTTTTAAGACAAAGATATAATTTTTCTAATGTATTCATTTTCATATACGGACAATCGTTGCAACTGCAGGTTTTATCTTTCGGAACCACCAAAAACTGTTTATCGGGGGAGTTTTTCTGCATTTGATGCAAAATGCCGGTTTCGCTGGCCACAATGAATTTTTTTGCTGCCGATTTTTCGGAGTATTTTAGCATGGCTGTGGTTGATCCAATCATATCGGCCAATTGCAAAACCGGACCATCGCACTCGGGGTGAGCCAGCAATTCGGCATCCGGATGTTCCAATTTAAGTTGAATGATAGCTTCGGTTGTCAGCTGATCGTGCACCAGACAAGTACCATCCCAGAGAACCATATTGCGGCCGGTAATATTGTTAATATATCCTCCCAGATTTTTATCCGGTGCAAAAATTATTTTCTGTTCTTTGGGAAACGATTCTACTATTTGCACAGCATTTCCGCTGGTAACTATTACATCAGAAAGTTCTTTGATTCCAGAAGTACAATTGATATAAGAAAGAACAATATGGTCGGGATATTGATCCCTGAATTTTTTAAAATCCTGTGGCGGACAACTGTCTGCCAATGAACACCCCGCATCCATATCGGGCAATAAAACCATTTTATCTGGATTTAGAATTTTAGCGGTTTCGGCCATAAAATGAACCCCGGCAAATACTATAATTTCAGCATCTGTTTCGGCTGCATTTTGCGCCAAGCCCAAACTATCGCCCACATAATCAGCTATTTCCTGAATTTCAGGAATCTGGTAATAATGGGCCAGAATCACTGCATTCTTTTGCTTTTTCAGCTTTGCTATTTCGTCAGAATAATTCACTTGGGTATATATTTAAATCCGAAGCAAATTTAATCTAAACCAAACAAATGATTCAAATTAGTTTTAAGTACCAACAAGGCTCATTATTTATTATTTATTCTTTTTTAAAAATTTATAATTAAAGCAATAGTAATAAGAGGTTGTTCATATCGTGATAACTTATTTTGCCTGCATTTGGAATTGATGAAAACTGCTTTTTATCATGTTTTATAAACATATGAAAGTAGTTTATTCTAAGTTTGTTATGAGATTAATGAACAGGTTGTTAATAACCCTGGTGTCAATAAAAAGACAGCCCATCAGCATTAAATTAATGTTAATTTCAGGTTAATTTCTGGTAATAAAATCTAATAACTATTTAAATAACCATGAATCCATTTGTCCATTGTTCATAACATGGCAGTTATCAGAATTAATAAACATTATATTAACAGGTATTTAGCGATTATTGTTAATAGCCGATTTTTTGAATCAATCTTTGCAAAATCGTTGTTTTAACACATTCAAATATAATGACTTATTAACAAAACTTGTTTCTTGATTCTTTATATAAAACGGTTATTTACCTTAAAGCTAAAAAAGAACTTCTGGTATTTTGTGAGTGTGGCTTGTGAATTGTAGGAGCAAGAAAGGATTTCGTATTTTTGCCGTAAATAAAATAGTCATATGCAGAATTGGTTTAATTGTAAAGTGAAGTATCAAAAGGTTGATGAACACGGTAAACAAGTAAGAGTTAGTGAGAGTTATCTGGTCGAAGCTATTAACTTCACAGAGGCCGAAACCCGGACATTTGAATTTATGGAGCAGTATGCTGGCGGCGATATTGTGGTCAGTGGTATTAATAAAGCCAATTTCTCTGAAATTCTCAATTTCGAGGACGGACAATATTGGTATAAAGCCAAAGTGAGCTGGGACGATTATGATGAAAACAGCGGAAAACTAACCAAAGTAAATCAGTATTTTCTGGTAGCTGCCAACAATGTGAAACAATGTTATGACAGAATAGAAGAAAATTTGTCGGGCATGCAGGTGGAATTTGATATTCCCGCTATTGCACTTAGCCCCGTTCTCGATGTTTTTCCTTTGTTCGATGGCTCTGAGCAGGAACAACCTATACCAAAGAATTTAACCCCTTTGAGCACTTTCGAAAAAGTAGAAGAGGAATGGTCAACCGATTCCGAAGATGAGACCAACACCCAGGAAGAAAATGATAATTAATATTCTCAATTAATACTATTTTGAGTTCAACCAGCTATGATTTACTGATACAAAAGCTAAATGCCTTTATCGATAAGTATTACAAAAATCTTATCATAAAAGGGCTTTTGTATTTATTTTTGATTGGACTTAGTTTATTCATTGTCATAGCAATAAGTGAGTATTTTGGACATTTTACAGCAAATATCAGAGCGACTTTGGTTCTGATATATTTTGCTGTTATAGCTTTCGTTCTCTTTCGGTTCATCATCATTCCACTGCTTTCTCTTCTGCGGGTTTACAAACATATTTCTCTCCACGATGCTTCAAAAATCATAGGAAATCATTTTCCCGAAATTAATGATAAACTAAGCAATGTGCTTCAGTTGCACCGTTTAGAAGAGCTTAGCAAAGAACAGTTGGATTTAATTGATGCGGGAATAAAACAGAAAATCAATAAACTGGAACCATTTCCCATACTGAGCGCCATCAATTTCAAATCGAACCTGAAATATCTGAAACTCCTTTTTATCCCGCTGCTCATCATTGTCATTACATGGCTCTTTCAACCTGCTTTCATCCAAGAACCCGCCACACGCCTCATTAAGTTTCAACAGGAATTTGAAAAAGAATTTCCTTTTCAGATTATTATAAAAAATGACAAATTAGAAGCCTTTCAAAAAGGCAATTTCGATCTTGAAATAGAAATAACAGGAAATCAATGGCCCGAGAAACTCTATCTCATGAACGGTGGAAGCCGGTTTATTCTGCAAAAAAAAGATGGTAATCATTTTATGTATGGTTTTAAAAACCTTTTAACCGATCAAACTTTCTATATATCTGACGGCGCTGATTTTAATTCACAAATTTTTACGCTTCGGGTTTTTCCGCTGGCTTCTATTCAACAACTCGAAGTGCAAATAAGCCCACCAAAACATACTGGTTTAGAGCAACGAACCGAAAAAAACATCAGCGATTTAGCCATCCCCGAAGGCAGTATTGTCCACTATAAAATTGATGTAGCTCATGGCAATCAACTGTGGCTTTTTAAAGACTCCATATCCAGGCAGTTTCCCATAACCGAAAAGCATTTTGAATTTGGTGATACTGTGGTGGATAATGAAAAGTTTAAAATATTGGTTTCCAATAACTTTAAAGAACGAAGCGATAGTTTAAGCTGGTTCGTTCAAATGATTCCAGATAGATATCCAAATATTAATTTCGAGTCTACCCCCGATAGTTCCGAGAGCGGGATTATCTATTTCACAGGGACAGTTGACGATGATTATGGCTTTACCAAACTACAATTTATCATTCAGGCAGGTGACTCTTCAATTGTTCAAAATGTTGATATCAATCTAAATACCAAGCCTCAGCGCTTCTATCATTATCTCGATACCAAAGAAATTAACCAGTTGAAAGGGTTGGATATTTCCTATTATTTCAGCATTACCGACAACGATTTCTTTAACGGACCCAAGAGCACAAAAAGTGAAAGACAAAAATTCCATTACGAAAGCGAAAAAGAGCTTCAGGAAGAGATTTCAAAGGAGAGTGAATCGCTTAAAAATGAAATGAAAGAAAGCCTGAAACAATGGAAGGATTTGCAGAATGAAATTAAAAAGTTTAAAAAGGAATTGGTCAACAAAGACCTCATGAGCTGGGAAGATCGAAAGAAGATGGAAGACTTGATGCAACAACAACAGGAACTTCAAAATAAAATCGAAAATCTGAATCAGGTTCACGATAAAATAAACGATAAGTCGAATCAGTCGGAACAAAGTCAGCGGATACTGGAGAAGCAGGAACAGCTTCAAAAGCTTTTTGAACAAACATTAGACGAAGAAACACTTCGAAAAATGGAAGAACTGCAAAAAATGCTCGAAGAAATGAACAAGGAAAATTCTCAGGAGCTCCTGAACGAAATGGAAATGTCGAGCAAAGAGTTTGAAGAACAAATAGATAGAAATCTTGAGCTGTTCAAACAACTGGAATTTGAAACAAAGTTGGAGAAGAGCATAGAACAAATGCGTCAATTGGCCGAAGAACAGAAAAAATTAGCTGAGAAGACTGAAAAAGCTGAAAAAGACCAATCTGAAGAGTTGAAAAAGCAACAGGATAGCATCAACAGCAGCTTCGATGAGTTGAAGAAAGAACTTCAAAAATTAGACAGCCTGAACAAGGAATTGGAGGAAAAAAACAACTTCGATGAAAAGAAAGAAGAGCAACAAAAAATAGACAGTCTTCAACAAAATGCCACAGAGAATTTAGAGAAAAATAAACCACAAAAAGCTTCAGAAAGCCAGAAAAAAGCTGCGGAGAAAATGGAAGAAATGGCCGACGAGATGCAGCAAGCCATGGAAGAAGACGGAGCCGAACAGATGGGTGAAGACATGGAAAACCTTCGGCAGATTCTCGATAAACTCATCAAACTTAGCCTGGCTCAGGAAACCCTTATCGACAGTGTTTTGGGTCTCGAAGACATGGATCCAAATTACAATTCGCTGGTTCGAAAACAATTCGGTATGGAGCAGAAATTGCAGAGTGTTCGCGACAGTCTCAACAGTCTTGCCAAACGTCAGCCCGCCATTCAACCCTTTGTTCTTAAAGAGTTTAACGGGATAGATTTTCGTCTAAAATCTACCACAAGCTATATGGTGGAACACAGAATAGCCGATGCAGCCCGCGAACAGCAATATATCATGACCTCCTTAAATCAACTTGCGTTAATGCTCAACGAAGCCCTGGAACAGATGCAGCAACAGATGAACAGCATGATGAAAGGAAATTCAGGAAGTAAATCAAATTGTCCGAAACCCGGAACAGGAAAACCGAGTTCAAAGAGTATGAAGCAGCTTCAGCAACAGCTTAATGAGCAAATGAAAGAGCTTCAAAAGCAAATGAAAGAAGGAAAATCGAAGGGGAAAGACGGCAATAAGGAGAAAGGCATGAGTGAAAAATTTGCCCGCATGGCAGCTGAACAAGCCAAATTGCGCCGAATGGTTGAAGAATATCAAAATTCCGTTCTTGATGAAACAGGCAAAAAGCCCGAAGGTTTAGATGGACTTATGCAGGAAATGGAAAAAACAGAGCGCGATTTGGTGAACAAAATAATTAGCGAAGAAACCCTGAAACGGCAGCAAAGCATAGAAACCAGGCTGCTTCAATCGGAAAAAGCAGAATTGGAAAGAGAGAAAAAAGAAGAAAGAAAAAGCGAAGAAGGAAAAAACAGCAAAAGAAGTAACCCAAAAGAATTTTTGAAGTATAAAGAGATTAAAGAAAAAGATATAAATTTGATGAGGACTATTCCACTCGATTTTAATCCCTATTACAAGGAGAAAGTGGACAAGTACTTTTATAAGTTTGATAATACTGATGATGATGTTAAGAAGTAAAGAATTAAAGATTAAGTCTGATTTAAAGGAGATACATAAGCTGGAAGATTTTGTAGAACAAATCTCAGACGTTTATAATATCAATAGCACATACTACTCCAATATACTTGTGGCGCTCAACGAAGCTGTTACAAACAGCATTGTGCATGGAAACAAACAAGATGCCAATAAAACGGTAACGATAGTCTTTGAGGCAAAAAACAAAGGTTTATTCTTTACTGTATCTGACCAGGGAAACGGCTTTGATTTTGATAATTATCCCGATCCAACAGATATTACCATCAGCAACTATGCAGCCATAGGCAAAGGACTTTATTTAATAAAATCCTTAAGCGATGTTATTACTTACAACAGCGATGAAAAAACTCTGGAAATTGGCTTCACAATCAGTAGCATCAATAAGGAGCTTGCTGTGAATAGAATTCAATCGTTGCAGGAGTATTTTAAAACAGCCAATAAACCAGTACAAGTTTAAACTTTTGCCCATACTGTTTCAAAATACCACCTTCCATATTTTACCAGCGAAGGAAATTCAAATACAGACTTGGCTCACACATTTGGCGCTGTCCGAGAATTTTAAAATAGGGAAACTCTCCTATATTTTTGTCGACGATGAAAAATTGCATTCCATTAATTTGGAATTTCTAAATCATGACACCTATACCGATATCATTACGTTCGATTATAATCAGGGCAGTTTTGTTTTTGGTGAAATCTATGTGAGCATGGATAGAATAAGCGAAAATTCAAAATTGCAGAATCAGGACTTTAAGACAGAGTTGTATCGTATAATAGCGCATGGATTGCTGCATCTGGTGGGCTATAAAGACAAATCGCCCGCCGACAAAATGATAATGACCCAAAAAGAGGATTATTATCTATCTTTGCTGCCACAATTTCTTGATTAATTTCAGGATATTCAATAACCGGTATAAAGTATAATAATGTTTCACGTGGAACAAAATCATAATATGTTTCCTGTTTACGATGTCATAGTGGTTGGGGCTGGTCATGCTGGTGCCGAGGCTGCTGCAGCTGCAGCTAATCTGGGTTCTGCAACTTTGCTCATTACTATGGATATGAATAAAATTGCTCAAATGAGTTGCAATCCAGCCATGGGTGGGGTTGCTAAAGGGCAGATTGTGCGTGAAATTGATGCTTTGGGCGGATATAGCGGAATTGTTACTGATAGAAGTATGATCCAATTCCGCATGTTGAATAGAAGCAAAGGTCCTGCTATGTGGAGTCCACGAGCTCAAAGCGACCGTATGCGTTTCTCCGAAGAGTGGAGAAATATGCTTGAAAAAACCGATAATTTGGATTTCTGGCAGGATAAAGTAGTAGGATTGTTGGTGGAGAATGGTGTTGTTCGTGGAGTTAAAACCGAAATGGGTCAGGAAATCCGTTCAAAAACTGTCATACTTACCAATGGAACTTTCCTAAATGGAAAGATGTTTATTGGCGAAAAAGTTGTTCTTGGTGGCCGTATGGGAGAAAAAAGAAGCACGGGAATCACCGAACAATTGGTTGAATTGGGCTTTTCTGCCGATAGAATGAAAACCGGAACGCCAGTGCGAATAGATGGAAGAACCATAGATTTTTCCAAATTGGTAGAACAACCTGGCGATGAAATACCAGGAAAATTCAGCTTTTTAGATACTCCAATTCTGCACCAACAAAGGTCATGCTTCCTGGCTTATACCAACCTCGATGTACATGGCACTTTGAAAACAGGTTTTGAATTTAGTCCCATGTTTACTGGTAAGATAGAAGGTGTAGGACCCCGTTATTGCCCAAGCATTGAAGATAAAATCAACCGCTTTAGCGACAAAAACCAGCACCAATTGTTTGTTGAACCAGAGGGCTGGACTACCATAGAGTACTATTTAAATGGTTTTAGCAGTTCACTTCCCGACCATGTTCAGCTAAGTGCCCTTCGCCAAATTCCAGGATTTGAAAATGCCAAAATCTTCAGACCAGGCTATGCTATAGAATATGATTATTTTTCACCAGAGCAATTGGGCTATACTTTAGAAACCAAACTGATTTCTGGTTTGTTTTTTGCCGGACAAATAAATGGAACAACAGGTTACGAAGAAGCAGCGGCACAGGGACTCATGGCGGGTATTAATGCTCACTTAAAAGTTAATAATAAAGAGCCATTTATTCTAAGCAGAAGCGAAGCCTATATTGGCGTGTTAATTGACGACTTAATTACCAAAGGCGTCGACGAGCCCTACAGAATGTTCACAAGCAGGGCCGAATATAGAATCTTGCTTCGACAAGATAATGCCGATTTGCGGTTAACCGAAAAGTCATACAAACTTGGGTTGGCTTCCGAAGAAAGATATCAATTATTGGTTAAAAAGCGCGAAAAGTTGGGGTTAATTCTCGATTTTCTTAAAAACAACAGTGCGTTACCTGAAGATATAAATGGCTATTTAATCAATGTTGACAGCAACGAACTAAAACAAAAAACACGCTTTAGTCAGGTTTTATTGCGGCCTCAGGTTAGCATTGACCAATTATTAAACCATTCCAAAGAGCTAAATGACTATTGTGAGCAAATTGAGGCAACCAATGATGTGTTGGAAGAAGCAGAAATCCTTACAAAGTATGAGAGATATATTGAGAAAGAAAGCGAAATAGCGGACAAGCTACTCAAGTATGAAAATATGGATCTAAAACCTGATTTCGATTACAAAAATTTGCTCTCACTTTCTTTTGAAGCTCGCGAAAAGTTATCGAAAATTCAACCAAAAACAATTGGGCAGGCCAGTAGAATCAGTGGTGTCAGTCCATCAGATATTAGTGTTTTATTAGTTTATTTAGGTCGATAAAATAGTTTCACGTGGAACAGAATCAGGAACAATTGAATTTTTGCCCCATTTGTCAGTCAAATGAAATCCCAGAACTACTACAGGTAAAGGACTTTTTTTTGAGCCAGGAAAACTTTGTCATATGTCAATGCAAACAATGTGGTTTTAAATTTACAAATCCGCGTCCCAATCAGAATTCCATAGGGGTTTATTATAAAAGTGATAACTATTATTCTCATAGCAATTCTAAGTCTGGAATTATCCCCGGAATCTACCAATGGGTGAGAAATTATACTTTGAAGAAAAAATATTTACTAATTAGTAAGTTTAGCAAAAAAGGAACAATTTTAGATATTGGCTGTGCCACCGGACAGTTTTTGCATCAATTTAAAAAGCAAGGCTGGAATTGCGTTGGAATTGAACCCAACGACGAAGCAAGAGAATTCGCAGTGAAAAATTATGGTCTCGATGTGCAAAAGGGGGATTTGGAAAATTTCCCTTCACAATCATTTGGAGTCATAACCATGTGGCATGTGTTGGAGCATGTTCACGATTTGAAAAACACAATGACTCAACTAAAAAGAATCGTAAATTCTGATGGGGTTCTTTTTATTGCACTTCCCAATATTGAAAGCTGGGATGCTAACCACTATAAAGAATATTGGGCGGGTTTGGATGTCCCAAGGCACTTGTATCATTTTGGCAGGAACAATGTTGAAGAATTGTTTAATAATTATGGTTTTAAATTGGTAGAGACAAAACCCATGATTTTCGATTCATTTTATGTGAGTATGCTTTCGGAAAAATATAAGTCAAATCCATTTTATCTTTTTTCGGCTTTCTCCATGGGATTCATTTCAAATATAGCAGGCATGGGAAAAAAACCTAATCATTCGAGTCTCATCTATATTTTTAAGCCAATTTAGGGTATATTTTGTGCAAAAAATCCGTTTTTTTACAATTTAGGCCTTTTTTTCGCATTACTTGAATTAAATGGCTTTCTGGAACTATATATCGACTTTTTAAAAATAATGGCTTAAATCGAAAATGCTTTTTAAGACACACAAATACAGTGATTTATGAAGCAAATTTTTGAAAATTTAGCCTAAAAATTGATATTTTGCACTTATTTTAGCTTTTCTTTTGACAATTTTAATTTTCTCTACTAAATTTTAGTTAAAAGAAAAAACGTCAACTCGATTTATTAATTTCGTTCTAAACTTTTAAAACAATTCAAATGAAAAAGATTGCAATTTTATTTTTAGTAGTTATAGCGGGTTTCTCCTTTTATAACTTCACAAATTATTCTCAAAAATCACCTAACCAAAATCCAGAGGGCGACACCTGGACCATGCCTGAAAATGTAAAGGCAGTAGTAGATAATTCGTGCTATGGCTGTCATAACTCCGAGTCGAAAAATCTGAAAGGAAAACTAAAATTAAATTTCGACAGTTTTGGAACAGAATACTCCGCCATAAAAAGCGCATCTAAACTGAAAGAGATTGCGGAGGTAGTTTCTGGTGGAGATATGCCTCCACAAAAATTTCTGGAGAACAATCCCGATAAAGCACTAACCGATGAAGATAAAAAGCTGCTTACCGATTGGGCAACCAGTGAATCACAAAAACTAATGGGAAAATAGGCGGTTCGTCAAAACATGAAAAGCATAGCAATTATGGCTATGCTTTTTTTATTATTCAGAATCTCCCTTAGAAAATATTTTTCCAATTTCGTGGCCAATTTTCTGTACGGTCTCAATACCTTTTTGAATAGGCTCAGAAGTAAGACCTTCGTACCTCTCATTCACAAATGCCTGGGGATGTTGCTCAGGATAAATTATAATTTTGCTGTTGCGGTCAAAATTTCTCTCCATTTTGTGAGGTATATGTTCCAAAAAGCTCAGATAACTGGCAGAACCCTTCCTTGCGGAAACAAGAACAAATAAGTCATTGGGCTTTATGTTTCGCGAAAGAACTAAAAAATCCCCCCAATCATCAAAAATAGTAGTTGAGATAAGCGCCATTATTTTATGCTTCTTAACAAACATCTGGACCGAATTTTCTGTTACGCTATTGCAAAAGAAATGAATTGGAATGCTTAATTCCTGCGCCAACTTCGAAATCTTTGTTAGCCACAATTCAAAACCATTTTCAAACTCACACAGCGGTGGTGCCGCAATTATAATCTTTTTATGAAGTACCAAAGGCTGCATCATGGAGCATATAAAAGTGGTTTTGGGGGTGTTACTGACAATGCTATCAACTTTTTCCCCAATCAATTTATCCAATAATCCAGCCTTTTGGGGCCAGCCCAGCACAATGATATCCGACATAATTTCTCTTGAAATGCGAGAAATTCCACTGGCAGCATTATGATCTATTGTTGTCAATATATTCACCTTGGTTTCTGTGGCCGAAGCCTGAATAACAAACTGTTCCAGTTTTGTGCGAGCCTTTATTATATTAGCTTCAGCCTCCATATCATTCGACACAACAGAAAGTATGGAAATAGGATTGCCCGATTTTTTGTCCTTTATAAAAATAGAGAATTCCAATAACTTGTCAATGTTGTCAAGATTGGCTATAGGCATGAGAATTTGTTCATTTTTTACAGTGCTGCTGGTATGAGAAACATTGCTATCATCCTGCTCAATAATTATTTTTTTTGAGGCCTTCTCTGTGACAAATGAAGCAACCACACAAGTGACTAAAATTAGAATAATCGTTCCGTTTAAAATGTTTTCATCAAGAATCTTTGCCTTATAGCCCACCAAAATAACAGCCAAAGTAGCAGCTGCATGAGAACTGCTTAACCCAAAAATCAATAAACGTTGTGTGGAAGAATATTTGAAAATAATTTGAGTAAACAAAGCAGCAACATATTTCCCAATAAGCGCAACTATTGTTAATGTAGCTGCTATTATAAGTGCAGTGGGTCCGCTTAGAATAACTGATGTGTCTACAATCATTCCAACACTAATCAGAAAAAATGGGATAAAGAGGGAATTGCCCATAAATTCAATTCTATTCATCAAAGCTGATGAATGGGGTATTAATTTGTTGAGTGCCAGACCCGCCACAAAAGCGCCAATGATGGGCTCCACACCGGCAACTTCGGCCAAAAATGCCGCAAAAAATACAACGGCAAGAACAAAAATATAGTGTGAGTGTTTTTCACTTTCCAATTTCTTAAAAAACCAGGCTGATATTCTCGGAATCACCAAAAACATGATGGCAGAAAAAATAGCAAGAGATATACCCAAAGTAATCCAAAAATCCTGATTCAGATTGCCTTGACTGTTGCCTATAATGACAGCCAAAATAATAAGCACAGCAGTATCTGTTAAAATAGTTCCGCCAACAGTGATGGCTACAGCCTGATTTTTGGAAATACCAAATTTGCTAACAATGGGATAAGTAACCAAAGTATGAGTGGAAAACATGCTGGCAGTGAGTAGACTGGCATTAAAGTCGTAATCTAAAAGATAGTAACAGACTGGAAAACCTATAGTTAAAGGAATGATAAAAGTAAAAAAACCGAATAAATAGCTTTTATTTCGATTTACTTTAAATTCGTTCATATCAAGTTCTAAACCAGCAATAAACATGATATAAAGCAGGCCAATAGTGGAGAATAAGTCAACAGCGCTGTTTTTTTCAAGAATATTCAAACCATGAGGCCCTATAATTACTCCAGATATAATGAGACCAATAATCCCGGGAATATTCATTTTTTTAAGCAGGATAGGGGATAGAAGAATAATCAGCAAAATCAATGAAAACACCAACACTGGATTCTGAAGCGGTAATTCAAACTCATGAAAGAATTTTTCTAAAAATTGAAACATTGTTTAAGTTTTATTCCTGTTCAAATCGCTGAGCAAGAAACGGTTTAGGCAAATTTAGATATTTTACGCTAACTAAACACCATATAGTCAATCGATACTGTTAATGATTTGGAAATACTAATCATGCGATTCCATCTGACAATTAAAAAACAAATTATAAACAGATGAAATAGCCATGATTATAAAATCACTCATTGGAATGATATTTTTTTATCATGGCGTATTCCCCCGAAAGAATCGGGGCAAGCTATGTGACCTTAATTTAAAAGAAAATAACACATGAAATGAGAGACTATTTTTAACTAAAATCGCTCTCACTTTCTAACTTTTCAATTTCTATAATTACAAATTCACTGTCAGCCAAGCTATTTATAAGAATATTTAAAGAACTAATATTCAATGCCTTAAATAAATGGTTTTCCAATAAATTATATTTTTCGTCCACAGAAGAAATTTCAATATTTCCCTTAAAAAGATAAATGAACAATTCTGTTGTTTCTTTGCTGGTCTTTATTTTTAATTCTTCTTCACATTTAAGTCGATAAGGCGTCAATTTCCCGCTAAGCTCTCCCTGTAACATCAAATTGAAATCAATACAAGTGCCTTTTGAGGTTGTATCCCAACATCCATCAAATTCATCCATATCAAATTTGTGTAATTTCTTGGTATACTGGTTTTTATGCTCAATTACTATTTCACCATCCAAAACAAGTAGTTTTCGCTTAATCCCCTGTAATTGAGTAAATTGAGACTCAAACAGGTTAACTGCTGCCGAACTTAGCCTATATTGAAAATTACGCTTAATATACTCTGAATCAGGAGGATAAATATAAAGCTGGGTTGTTGTTCCCCCCGTCCAGTTCGTTGTAATAAAGTTTTGGGGAGATATTATCGTAATTTCTTTGGACTTATGCATTTATTAGTTATTTAACCAATTGTTAATCATTGTTTTACCATTAGGGGTCATAATGCTCTCAGGGTGAAATTGTACACTTTTTACATCGTATTCTTTATGTTTTAAAGCCATGATTATTCCTTTTTCGCTTTGTGCCAATATTTCCAAATCGGGCATAGGTTTTTCCATAGAAACAGCCCAGCTGTGATATAAACCTACCTGAAAATTCACTGGAATATCCAGAAAAATAGTATCATCAATTAATTTTGTAACCCAATGTTGAATACCATGATAGGGAAGTTCGAAATTATACAGTTCTCCGCCGAAAGCCTGAGCAATAGCATGATGACCCAGACAAACCCCTAAAATTGACTTTGTTGAAGCAAATTCTCGGATTAATTGAGGCATGATTCCTGCATTTTGTGGCATTCCAGGTCCGGGGCTAAGCAATATTTTGTCATAATCAGATATTTTTTCGAGAGTTATCTGGTCATTTTTGAGAACATCGAATTGCCAGCCCCCGTGTTGCTCCACAAGCTGGGCAAGATTGTATGTAAAGGAATCGTAATTATCTAAAATTAAAAGTTTCTTCACCCCCTGATATTTTTACTTTTGCAAAAGTAGCGAATTTACAAGGCCAAACATCCGGGGAATATGCTTCATATTTTACATAAATATCCTATTTGGCGCTAATTGAATGGTAATTTTATTTATAAAATGGAATTTATAGACAGGATAAAAACAATAGAGTTAATGAATTTGCTGGGACTGAAAAGGCAAGCTTTTCTGTTTGGCATATCCTTCGATTTGAATAACAATTTCGTAATTCCAGCCAGTGAATTGGCACAATCTGGAGTCTGTTTCCATATGCCAGCTTCATCATTTATAAATCTCGAAAGAAGCCACTTACCCGATAAACTCATTTTTGAGAAATTTTCGGTGGAGCAACAGGAATTTAGCGAGTCCTTCAGTATTGTGAAAAAGCACCTTGATTTTGGAAATTCCTATTTAGTCAATCTTACAAAACCCACAGAAATCCATACAAATCTGAATTTTCAACAGATTTTTGAGCATTCAAAGGCTCCCTATAAATTGCTCATCGACGATAAAATTGTGGTTTTTTCCCCCGAAATTTTCATCAGAGCTGGAAAAGGAAGAATCAATTCTTTCCCCATGAAAGGCACCATAGATGCTTCTATTCCAAATGCCGCAGAGATTATTCTAAACGATTTCAAGGAAACCGCCGAACACAATACCATTGTCGATTTAATCAGAAACGATTTGAGCATGATTAGTAAGAATGTGATTGTCAAGAGATTTCGATATATTGATACCATTATTACTCACAAAAAAAATCTGCTGCAGGTTAGCAGTGAAGTTGAAGGGCAAATCGGGGACGGATTCTTTGATAATTTAGGTTCCAATATTTTCACAATTTTGCCCGCAGGAAGTATCAGCGGAGCTCCAAAGCGTAAAACCGTGGAAATTATTAAGGAGGCGGAAAAGTATGATAGGGGTTTATACACTGGAGTTTTTGGATATTTCGATGGCGAATATCTCGACAGCGCTGTAATGATTAGGTTTATGGAGAAAAAAGACGGTAAAGTGTATTTTAAAAGTGGGGGAGGTATAACAACAATGAGCCAATGCAAGTCGGAGTACGACGAAATGGTGGATAAAGTATATTTGCCCATCTACTAAATGATATTCAAAATCCTGATAAAATGATGCTGTTTGAGACTATACAAATTCTGAATGGGAAACCACAGAGATTAAAGTATCATAATCAGCGATTTAACAGGAGTCGACAGGCCTTGTTTTGTACCGAAGAAACACTTTTTTTGGAGCAGTTTACTCAAATACCAGCTGAGTTTAGTGACGGTTTGGTGAAAAGCAAAATCATTTATGATGCATCAGTCGTTGATATTGAGTTCTCTCATTATCAACATCGAAAAATCAACAGTTTCTTTCTTGTGGAGACAGAGTTAAACTATGATTATAAATTTTTGGACCGAAGCGATTTTGAACAGCTAAAAACTAATTATCCATCTGATAGTGAATTGATTCTGGTAAAAAATGGGCTTATAACCGATACTACTTACAGCAACTTGATTTTCAAAGATTTGCAAGGCAATTGGGTTACACCGTTAAATCCACTCTTGAGAGGAACCCAAAGGGAGTTTCTATTAGATGCAGGTCAAATTACAGAAAAGCCCATATCGCCATCAGATTTAAAGCAGTTTTATTCTCATTTTATGCTTATAAACGCCATGCTTCCATTTAATGAATCAAGAGAAATTCCCATTGAACTTATTGAAAATTTGTAGTCCAATTGTGGAAACATGCCGTATCAATCCTGAATAAAAACTTAGCTACATTTGCACCATGACAAAGCTTTTAATTATCAGGTTTAGTTCTATAGGAGATATTGTACTCACCACACCTTTGTTGAGGGCTATTAAATTACAGCAGCCTGATATCACCATTCATTATCTCACGAAAAAATCATATTCAGCTGTTCTTGAACACAATAAGAATATTGATAAACTTATTTTACTCGACGAAAGTCTGGTTTCTCTTGTAAAATCATTAAAAGTAGAAAAATACGATTATATCATCGATTTACATAAGAATCTAAGGACTGCTATTATCAAATCAATGTTGTGTAAACCTTCAAAAAGCTTCAGAAAGTTAAACTGGAAGAAGTATTTATTGGTTCGTTTTAAGTGGAACAAGATGCCCGAAGAGCACATTGTTGACAGATATTTTCAAACTCTGGAATGCTTCAGCGTTTTCAACGATAAAAAGGGTTTGGAATACTTTAATGGATTTACACAGGATATTGAACAGCTGGATTTATGGTCAAGACTGAATATTCCTGAAAAATATGTGGCACTGGTTGTGGGCGGAACTTATGCAACAAAGCAAATACCGCTGATAAAACTTCAGGAATTGGTTTCCAAAATTGAATCTCCTGTTGTTTTGTTGGGTGGGAAAAATGATGTCGACATAGCGAATCAAGTAGCGCAGAATAATCCTGAAAAGGTTGTTGTGGCTGCAGGTCTGGCAAATCTCAACGAGAGCGCTCAGATTATAAAGCAATCGTTATACGTGGTAACGGGCGATACAGGTCTCATGCATATTGCAGCAGCCTTTGAGAAAATAATATTTTCCGTTTGGGGAAATACAGTCCCTGAGTTTGGAATGTATCCATACATGCCTCAACATGAAGAATTTTCGACTTTACTGGAGGTAAAGAATCTAAAATGCAGACCTTGCAGTAAATTGGGCTTCAACGAATGCCCGCAAAAGCACTTCGATTGCATGCTGAAACAGGATTTTTCACCCATCTATATATACGATAAATCGCTGAATATTAATCATAAAGACGGTAACAATGATAAAGATTAATCTATCGCAAATACAACAATTGTCGGATGATGCCCAACTAAGCCCTCGCCGTAGAAAAAACTATAATTTTCATAAAGAAGATGCCGCGCTGTTGCAGAGAATGCTCAACGCCATGGAACCAGACACCTATATTCAGCCACACAAACACGAAAATCCCGATAAGGTTGAAGCGTTTTTTGTGCTCCGGGGAACAATATTACTGGTTGAGTTTACTGATGATGGTAAAATCAGCGATTATTGCGTTTTAAACCCCCTAAAAGGGAATTTTGGGGGAGAGGTTGCGCCAAGGACCTGGCACACGCTAATATGTCTTGAAAAAGGCTCTGTGGCTTACGAAGTAAAAGATGGGCCCTATGATCCAACCATTGATAAACAATTTGCACCCTGGGCGCCTGCGGAAGGGGAGATGGGTGGTGATTTATACAATCAATCCATTCTCAAACAAATAAATCTGCTATAGTTACCAATAAAAAAGAGCGACCCATTAGAGCCGCTCTTTTTTTATGATTATCTCAAGAGGTTATTTTACAATAGTGAGCTCGTCGATAATGTTTTTAGCTCCACCAAGTTTTTCGATGATAAACAATACGTAACGAATATCAACATTGATGGTTCTTTGAAGTGCAGGGTCAAAGGCAATATCGCCGCTCATGGCTTCCCAGTTTCCATCGAATGCCAGACCGATTAAATTTCCTTTTGCATCCATAATTGGGCTACCTGAGTTACCACCGGTGATGTCGTTATTGCTAAGAAAAGCCACGGGCATTTCACCTTTTGAATTGGCATATTGACCAAAATCTTTAGCCAAAATAAGCTCTTTCAGTTTAGCAGGAACCACAAATTCGGGGTTTGTTGGATCTTCTTTCTGCAGAATACCTTCGGTTGTGGTGTAGAATTTATACTCCGATGCATCGGCAGGGCTATATCCGCCAACGGTTCCATAAGTTAATCTCATGGTAAAATTAGCATCTGGGTAGAATTTTTTATTGGGGCTTTGCTCTCTTAAACCAGCAACATACAATCTATTGGCTTTGTCCATTAGGTCTTGAACAGGTTGCATTTTAGGTTTAATGGCTTGCATGTAGGTGTTGAAAAAGCCTGTCCAGATAGCAATGGCAGGGTCGTTGTTAATTTTATCAGCCGAAGGATTGTCAAGAAAAGCTTCTACGCTGGCCTCGTCGGCAAAAATAGTAGTACGATACACTTCATCGGCCCATTTTCCAAAATCACCCTGATATTTTTTTGCATTTTCAACAAGAATTTCTGGTTGTTGATCCTGAGGAATATCCCAGAAGTATAAACTCATACTTTCGGCAAACCACTTTTGGTCAAGAGGTTTATAATAGTTTTTGAAAAAAGCTTCCTTACCATGACGGAGGTCGGCAATGGTTTTGTCAACACTTTCTTGATTTACAGTATCTTCTGAAAGAAGTTTGCCCAATTTTCTGAATCCTGAGGCATAGCGAAGCAATTCGGCACCACCAAAGAAGGCTTCTCTGAAATACCAGTTGGCTAAGTTAAATTCGGCCTGAGATTTATAAGCTTGCTCAAAGGTTGGGAGTACTTCACCATATTTGCTTTTGCGGTTGGCATCGGCATTGGCCCAGTTTTGGAAATCTGCCTCAATTCCGCGTTTAACATCTGCAACTTTCAGCGACTTAAGTGCTTTGGTCTGACCCTGGAAATATTTCCAGTAGTTGGCAACACCAGCAAATTTTGAGGAATACTGAAGTCTTACTTTTGCATCATTTTCCATAAATTCTCTCATTACATCAAGTCTCGATGTTCTGATTTTTACAATAGCAGGATTCGATTCGTTCACAGCTTCTTCAACACCAAAAGATGTCATGTAACGCTCTGTGCTTCCGGGGTTTCCCATAATGAAAACGAAATCGCCTGGTTTGGTTTCTTTAATAGAAATAGAAAGGAATTTTTTGCTTTTGTAAGGAACGTTTTCCTTGGCATATTTGGCAGGTTTGCCATCGGGCGACATATAAACGCGGAAAATAGAAAAATCGCCAGTGTGACGGGGCCACATCCAGTTATCGGTATCTGCTCCGTATTTTCCAACAGATTCTGGTGGAGTACCAACCAAGCGAATGTCTTCGAAAACTTCATAAACCACTAAATAATATTCATTTCCCGAAAAATAGTTTTCTACAATGGCGGAATAATGAGTGTCTTTGGTGGCATTTTCGATAATGGCATCTTCGTTTTTGCTTAGAACTTCTGCTCTTTCGCCTTCGGTCATGGTATCGGAAATACCTTCAAACATTTTAGCGGTAACATCGTCCATTCTAACGAGGAATTTCACAGTCAGGCCATCGATAGCAATCTCTTCTGATTTGTTCATTGCCCAAAATCCATCAGTAAGATAGTCGTGTTCAATGGAGCTAACTTTTTGAATAGAACCGTAGCCACAGTGGTGATTGGTGAAAATCAACCCTTCGGGCGATACAATTTCGCCGGTGCATCCGCCACCAAAAATAATGATGGCATCTTTCAGGCTTGATTTATTTACACTATAAACATCTTCGGCAGAAAGCTTAAAGCCTTTCTTTTGCATGTCTTTGATGTTTAGTTTTTCGAGAAACATGGGAACCCACATTCCTTCGTCGGCCTTTAATACGGGTTGAATCCCAATAATGATGGCCACAATTAAAATGATTAACTTCTTCATTATTATTTGATTTTAATTTTTCTGGAAGGCAAAGTAAAGCAAAATATTTCAAGAATTCTCAGTTTTTTGTCAGAATATGAGCTATTTAGATGATTTTCTTATTAGAAAACATGTTCAAAAACGGACATATTTTTGTAATTAACTCATTTTATGATTTCTATGAAATAGTTTGATTGGGTGTTTAACTTTAGCATCTTTGCTATCATTGCACAAAAATTGCTACTAAATGGCTGGAATTTATATTCATTACCCCTATTGTAAACAAAAATGTCACTATTGTAATTTTTTTTCATTGGCAACACATAAGTTCAGAAATGAGTTTGTAGATGCCTTATTGGAGGAGATTTCACAGCGCAAAACTTATATTAAAGAGCCAGTTCAAAGTATTTATTTTGGGGGAGGAACGCCTTCGCTGCTTTCGGTGGACGAGATTCAAAGAATCATGGACCATCTGACTCACAGTTTCTCTGTGGATTCAAGCGCAGAAATAACGCTGGAAGCGAACCCCGATGATTTGGATTTCCGCTATCTTAAAGATTTGAAAAAGACTGATATAAATCGATTGAGCATCGGTATTCAGAGTTTCAATAATGATGAATTAATGGCTGTTAATCGGGTGCACAATGCGGAGTCGGCAATGGATTGCGTAAAAAATGCTCAGGATGCAGGATTCGGTAATTTGAGCATCGATTTAATTTATGGAATACCAAATTCCACCGTTGAAAGCTGGAGGAAAAATCTGGAGATAACCCACAGCCTTCAGGCGCCTCATTTGTCAGCCTATTCGTTAACCCAGGAAACCCGGACAGCCTATGATGTTTTGGTGAAAAAGGGGAAACTTTTACCCCCCAACGACGAAAAAGCCATAGAACAATATCAAATGCTTCAGGATTATTTACCTGTTCTGGGAATGGAGCAATATGAGATATCCAATTATGCCCGCCCAAATCACCTGGCTGTTCATAATACAAATTACTGGAAGGGTATTCCTTATTTGGGGTTGGGTCCGTCGGCACATAGTTTCGATGGAAAAAGCAGGCGGTGGAACAAAGCCCATTTAACAGATTATTTAGCCATCACTAAGGGCAAGCCAATGGAGTTCGAGGAGGAAATCCTTAGCCTGTCGAATAGATGGAACGAATGGATTATGACCGGATTAAGGACAAAATGGGGAGTGGATACTGCTCAGATTTCAGCGGATTTTCCTGCTGTTTGGATTGATTTATTTGAACAAAAAGCCCACGACTATATCCAAAAAAATATGATGTTCAGGGAAAAATCAAATTACAGATTAACAGAGCGAGGCAAATTCTTTGCCGACGCCATAGCCATGGATTTTTTTGTGGAATGAGTAATAAGTCTAAAAATCAACAGAAACAGCAATAGAAAGCGTTTCGGCTGTTATTTCGAGCTGTTGGGCATTGTCCAAAGCGTTGCTTCCTTCCATGGTGTTTTTTAATCCTTTTACCACAGCAAAGTTGATGGTTTGTTTTCCCAGCTGACGACTCAGGCCCAAAGCTATATAATGCTGAACCACCTGTGGCATAAGAATATTCAGCAAAAGCTCATTATTCTGAAGCACCTGATTTCTGTATTGATAACCGGCTCTAAATTGCCATTTTGGAATTTTATATTGCAAACCCAATTTATAACTCATGAGGTCCTTTCGGCCAAAACCACCGCCATTTTCTCCGCCTAACTCATTCAGCTCATTAGCATTAAAACTATTCCCCCAGGCATCAACTCCGCTAAAACAAAATCTGTTAACATCGGCAGTAACAAGAATTCGGTCGGTGGGTTGGTAGGCAGCTCCGATGCTCCATTCGGATGGAATATCCATGTTGCCATTATTATTAATCAACCCTTTATAGGCACTAAAATCGGTCATATAGAGTTTGCTGCGAAAAGTTACTCCAAGCATCAATTGTTTTGTAACAATCCATTGAACTCCCAGTTTCCCGCCAATTCCGAAAGCATTGTCGGTTGAGTTGGTGCTAACTTTCTGAGGATAAACGGAATAATTTAAGGTTCCAAAAGCCTCTAAGCCCCCAACATCAATGGATTGCCAGGCTCCCACGGCGCTTAGTCCGATCCCCAGATTTTCGCCAAATTTGTGGGAATAGGTAATGGCAGCAAAATATTGAGAGAATTTGATAAACGAAGGTGTCGTTATGGTGCCCATGGGGTTTATGAATCCTTCGCTGCTGCCAAAATCGCTGATTACAGGACTAAAATAGACTTTATTATCAAAAGATGCCCCTTGGTTTCCGTTCCCATATATGCTGATTCCCAAAGAATTGATTTCATCAATGCGAAGATTTAGAGAAATATTGGGGATAAAGTTGATTTTGGAATTTGATTGAAATGAGCCTTCTTCAAGTCCCAGTGGCCACAAAGTCTCCCGAGAAGATTCGAAAGTACTTGGAAAACCAATAACAGAATAGGAGGATTTTGGAGCAGCTAATTCCACACCCAGACTGAATTTGTTTCCGAGAAAAACCTGTCCGCCCGGATTGTTATTTCCATAAATGGAATACTCGGGCATTGCAGTTACGGCACCACCCATACCAATTGATTTTGCATCGAAACCCATAGAATTTTGAGCATAATTGGATGGAATAATGGCTATTAGAAGGAGAAAAATGCATAAGCGGGCACTAACAAGATGAGTTTTCATGGGTTATCTATTTGAATAATAAATTGCATCAATATAACAACAGAAATATTTTTTTGATGAATTTCTTATTAAAAAAATTCATCATATTTCCTGAGCTGCTAACTTAATACGAAAATGTTTGTGGGAAAGACACCTCTGTTTTTGTTTTTCAACAGTCCACTTTTAAAAAGCTGATTATTCCAATTGATAAAACGATGTTAGAAAAACTGTTTTAGTTAAGGCAGGGTCCATTGATTTTAATAGGGCGAAATAGACGGTGCCCGCAGTTAAAGGTGGTAATGAAGCTATTAGAGAAAGTTAAACAGTCATATTTAGGTATTGATTTACCTGAATATTTAATTTTTTGTTAAAAACTTGACTATGGGATATTTATAGCCTATATTTGCTTCACTAAATTAAGGAAAACGACTTGTTTAAGTTGTAGTTTTTTTCATATTTTTTTATTTGGTTAAATGTGTTTATATGCGAGAAGTCGTCAGTAGCCCTACTGGCGGCTTTTATTTTTTTCGCAATAAATCACAAGAACTGCATCAGGCAATCAAACCAAAAAAATAATCAATATAGAACTACATTTCTTCCAATTCCCCGTCTTCGCCACCATTTCCTCCCGATCTTGATTTTCTTTCGGTTTTGTAATTATTGAATTTATAGGAAATAGTCAGGTTAACATCAGGGGTTTTGGGCTGCATGGAGCTGTAGGTGTAAAAACCAGGTCCGGAAGAAGAAAATTCGCGTTTAGATGTTCCGAAAATATCTCTGATTTGCAATGCTGCTGAAAGCTTATTATCGAAAAACTCCTGACGGATGGCAGCATTTATGGTATAATCGGCTTCTGTTTTTCCCTGAGCTGTTACGCTGGGCCCATTGTACATGGCATTTAGTTGCATTTTAGTGCTTTTCTGAATGATAAACGTGTTATTGAAACGGGCGCTCCATGTGTTGGATTGGTTCGAGAAATCCTCATCATAAAGAACTCCTTCCACTTTGTAATGATATAAATCGCCCATTACATCAACTTCCCACCATTTTAACAAACCGGTGCTGAACATGAATTCCAGCCCAAGGCTATAATCCTTACCCACATTTTCAACAGTTCCGAGCATCACATTGTCTTCATAAACACTGCTAATGTGCTCTACCTTGTTGTTTGTAATTCTATAGTACCCTTCGAGTGAAAACATACTTTTCTGCCCGAATTTTTTCATATAACTTAGTTCGTAGGAATCAATAAACTCGGGCAATAAATCGGGATTTCCCTGACGGACATTGTAGGCATCGACCCAGGTAATGAATGGCTCCAAAAACCATCCACGGGTTCTTTCAATGCGTCGGGTATAGCTTGCCATCAGTTGGTTTTCCTTAGGTAGTTGATAACTGAGGTGAACAGTGGGAAAAAAGTCCCACCGATTTATGCCATAAGTATCGCCATTGGAAACAATGTCGCGGTAAGTGTTTTCGCTTCGAAGCCCGCCCTGATAGCCAAATTTTCCAACTTCGCCGGCATATAAAGCATAAACAGAATGAATTTTGCTAGTGTAGGTGGTGGCATGACTAAACTCTTCCTGATTTTCGTAAATTCCAGTGGTAGTGTTTAAAATATGAAGCTCTGTTTGGTCTTCACTTTGATTGAACATGGCCTGATAACCAGCTTCAAATTTCCCTTTTTCCCCAAGGGGCAAGGTATAATCTATTTTTCCCTGAAAGTTTGCTGATGGACCATTTTCTATATTCTCTTTACCTTCCACTATTACGCCATCAGCATTGGTTAACTCGTTTTTCGAGTTCTCGTTTCCATCCCTCTGGGAGAGATTAATATCGGCTTTTAGTTCATGGCCTTTTTTTGTAAATTTGTGTAAGTAATTGGCAGACAATTCATAAAACAATCCGCCACGCGATGATTCTTCAATGCTTGAATATTTGTTATAGACTCCAGCGGGCAAAATGCTTTCGTCGTAAGTTGTTAAATTTGTTGCAGACATTTTTCTCTGTCCATATCTAACGCCGAGTCCAAAATTATCGTTGTCGGAGATTTTGTAATCCAATCCAGCTCTGATTCCCCAGGGATTTCCTTTTCGCTCGTTTTCGCCGTCAATTAGTGTTTTGTATGTGGTATCGCCCATGGTGGTTTGTCTTTCGTTATGCATTTCACCCGGACGAGTTCTAATATTATAATCGGCACCCAGAAAAAGGTTGATTTTTCTTTTTTGATAATTGACAAGAAAATCGCCCCCATATTTGCCATAGAGCCCAACACTGCCATTGGCTACACCACTGATTCCCTGTAATTTATTCTTTTTGGTAATAATATTGATGATGCCTGCTGTGCCGGCAGGGTCGTATTTGGCCGAAGGGTTGGTAATGATTTCTATATTATCGATGGTAGAAGCCGGAATTTGCTGAAGGATATCGTTGGCATCGAGAATAGATGGGCGGCCATCGATTAATACTGTAAACCCTGTGCTTCCCCTGAGCGAAACATTTCCTTCGATATCAACTTTAACAGATGGAACATTCTCCAAAACATCTACCGCAGTTCCGCTGATTGAAGTAATTTGTTTACTTACATTTATTACCTTTTTATCAATTTTATAATCGATTCGGGGAGCACTACCATCTACAACCACTTCTTCGAGATTCTGAAGGCTGGGTTTGAGCTTTATTTTGTGGAGATTTATGGTGGTTTGTTCGCGGTTGATTTTAATATTGGGAATCAACAAATCCTCATATCCCAAAAAGCTGATTTTTATAAAATAGGGGCCAGGTTTAATTTTTTCGAGAAAAAACTTTCCGTTTTTTTGGCTTATAGTACCCAAAGTCAACTCGTTGCTGCGTTGACTGTATAAAGCTATCGTTGCATATTCAATGGGTTCGTTGGAGAGCGAATCGATAACCAACCCGCTAATCATGCCAATTTCGGGCAAGGAACCTCCTTCCATTTGACCTTGACCAGATTTGTTTTGTCCGGACCTGTTTTGAGCAAAAGATGAAAAAGTGATGATGAAAAAAGCGGTTAGAATGATAATAGTTTTTAAGGATTGTGTCATATTCTGTTTGGTTAAAAATTCATGTGATACCTTTGGATGTGCAAAACAACGGAAAGTTTAATCATGAATAATGATTTTAGGCTTTTTTTAAGAAAGGAAATTTGGTGCTATTATAAAAACCGGCTGCAATGGTATTGATATGTTCTAGGTGGCGAAATTTTAAAACCCCAAGGTAATTTTGCAGGTCAAAAATGATTTTTGTACAAAGAAAAAGTCTAACTTGCTGAATAAATGATGATAGAAACTAAAATTTACCTTTAATGATTTTAAATTATCCTCATAGATTTAATTTTTTTAATCAATTTAATCAGTCAAAAAAAATACTTTTTACTTTTGCCTCCCTATTGCAAACGATTGCAGAAAACTTAAAAACTTAATTATATGGCTAAAAACTTAGAAAATGTGCGACAAAATCTTATGTCGTATGGAATACAAGGCGCGGAAGAAATTTTTCACAACAGCTCTTACGACGAATTGTACCAACACGAAACCGCTCCAGGACTGGAGGGATTTGAAAAGGGTATAGTAACCGATACAGGAGCTGTTTCCGTTGATACGGGCGTATTTACAGGTCGTTCGCCCAAGGATAAATACATTGTTATGGACGATGTTTCCAAAGACACTGTATGGTGGTCAACACAAGGTAAAAACGACAACCGCCCACTGGAGCCCGCCAAATGGGACAAACTTAAAGGAATAGCATCGAAACAGTTAAGCGGCAAAAAACTTTATGTAATGGATGCTTATGCCGGCGCCAACCCCGACACTCGTTTGAAGGTAAGATTTGTGGTTGAAGTTGCCTGGCAAGCACATTTTGTTAAAAACATGTTCATTCGTCCTACCGATGCCGAATTAGAGAATTTTGAGCCAGATTTCGTGGTATTAAATGCATCTAAAACTGTGAATCCTGACTGGAAAGAAATGGGTATGAATTCGGAAAATTTTGTTGTGTTCAACCTCACCGAGCGCATGGCGCTTATTGGTGGTTCGTGGTATGGCGGCGAAATGAAGAAAGGTATATTCACCATGATGAATTACTACCTTCCTCTCAAAGGTATTGCCAGCATGCACTGCTCGGCCAATATGGGAAAAGAAGGCGATGTGGCTATTTTCTTCGGTCTTTCCGGAACAGGAAAAACCACCCTTTCTGCCGATCCAAAACGTATGTTAATTGGCGACGATGAGCATGGCTGGGACGACGATGGAGTTTTCAACTTCGAAGGTGGTTGCTATGCCAAGTGTATCAATCTGAGCAAAGAAAACGAACCCGATATTTATCATGCCATCAAACGCGATGCATTGTTGGAGAACCTGGTTATTCGCGATGACAATTCGATTGATTTCGACAGCAAAGCCAAAACCGAAAACACCCGTGTTTCTTATCCAATTTTCCATATTGACAATATAGTGAAGCCCGTTTCTAAAGGCGGACATGCTACTAAAGTTATATTCCTTACTGCCGATGCATTTGGCGTACTGCCTCCAGTAGCCAAACTGAGCAGCGACCAAACAAAATATCATTTCCTTTCCGGATTCACCGCAAAATTAGCTGGAACCGAAAGAGGAGTTACTTCGCCTCAGCCTACTTTCTCGGCTTGTTTTGGCAACGCTTTCCTGGCTCTTCATCCCACCAAATATGCCATTGAGCTCGTGAAAAGAATGGAAGCCGTTGGAGCAAAAGCCTATTTGGTTAACACAGGCTGGAATGGAACCGGAAAACGTATCTCCATTAAAGCTACCAGAGCCATTATTGATGCCATTTTAGATGGAAGCATCGAAAATGCTCCTACCAGAATCACCAATTGGTTTAAACTCGAAGTTCCTACCGAATTGGCAGGTGTCGACACCCATATTCTGGATACTCGCAATACCTACGCCGACCCTGCTGAATTTGACAAAAAAGCAAGCGAGCTGGCAAAAATGTTCATCGATAATTTCGAGAAATATACAGATACTGATGAGGGTAAGCGTCTTGTAAATGCTGGTCCTCACGTTTAGTTACACATTTCATTAAAAAAAGCCCGGCTTGTCCGGGTTTTTTTATGCCGCAGATTTTACTTATCAAATGGGGTTTTATGGAGATTTTGGTTAATTTCACAGCGTGGGAACAGGGGAATGGCCTGAAATAAAATTAAAACAAGCAAAAAATTGAAATACATTACCAAAACCGTGTGGATATTATCGTTGGTGAGCCTCTTTACCGATGCTGCCAGCGAAATGCTGTATCCTGTTCTGCCCATTTATCTCAAGTCCATAGGCTTTTCCATGATGCTGATTGGTATTTTGGAAGGTGTTGCTGAAGCCACGGCGGGATTGAGCAAAGGCTATTTTGGCAAAATGAGCGATATTTCGGGGAAACGGGTTCCTTTTGTACAGTTGGGCTATGCCTTGAGTGCTCTTTCCAAGCCACTGATGGCATTGTTTACCTGGCCCCTTTGGGTGTTTTTTGCCCGCACAGCCGACCGGTTTGGAAAAGGCATCAGAACTGGAGCCCGCGATGCATTGTTATCGGAAGAAGCTACTCCCCAAACCAAAGGCAAGGTTTTTGGATTTCACCGGTCCATGGATACGGTGGGTGCAGTTATTGGTCCGGCATTGGCGCTGCTTTATCTTTTCTTTTATCCGGAGGACTATAAAACCTTATTTTTTATCGCCGTAATCCCCGGACTTTTGGCCGTATTCACATCTTTTTCCTTAGGCAAAAGGAAATCGTTGCCCGGGAAAGAAAAGGCCCTAAAAACCCCATTTTTTTCCTTTCTGAAGTATTGGAAACAGAGCCCGCCAAATTACCAAAAACTAGTGGTGGGATTGTTGATTTTTGCCTTGTTCAACAGCAGCGATGTTTTTCTGTTGCTTAAGGCCAAAGAATCGGGATTGAGTGATTCTTTGGTGATAGGACTCTATATTTTTTACAATCTCGTTTATGCCATCTTTGCTTTCCCCATGGGTATTCTGGCCGATAAGATGGGGCTGAAATCCATTTTTATATTTGGGCTTTTTATATTTTCCTTGGTTTATTTTGGCATGGCCATGACCAGCAATTTATGGATATTTATTGGCTTGTTTTTTCTCTACGGACTTTATGCTGCATCCACCGAAGGCATTTCAAAGGCATGGATTTCGAACATCATCCCCAAAAATGAGGTGGCTACCGCCATTGGTACCTACTCGGCATTTCAAAGCATTTGCGCTATGCTTGCCAGTGCGCTCACGGGATTTATCTGGATGTATTTTGGTGCCGAAGTGGCTTTTTATTCCACAGCATTCGTGTCGTTTATGGTGATTGTTTATATGATATTTGTGCCTAAGCCCATGGTCGAACCGGTGTCGGGAGAATAGGATTATGCTTTAATATTTCTTTCAAGCAAAAGATAATCAATATTTTAGGTCGTAATTATTTTAATAATCCCGCAGAATATCTTTGTTTTTGCATAGATTCACTATCCCTAAGCAATCGCTAAAATTTGTTTCTTTGCCAAAAAAACAATTATGATACCTTTTTCGCCACCAAGAATGGATGACCGAGTTGTGGAAGAAGTAAAAGCTGCACTATTGTCGGGATGGATTACTACTGGCCCTCGCACCAAAAAACTGGAACAGAATCTGAGCGATTATACAGGCGCTTCCAAAACCCTTTGTGTAAACAGTGCATCCTCGGGGTTGGAGCTTATGCTGCGCTGGTATGGAGTAAAAGAAGGTGATGAGGTGATTGTTCCCGCTTATACTTATGCCGCAACAGCCAATGTGGTTATTCACTGCGGAGCAAAAGTAGTTTTTGTGGATGTGAACGAGTCGGATTTTAATATTTCACTCAAGGAAATAGAAAAGGCCATCACACCCAAAACCAAGGTTATTATTCCGGTTGATTTAGGTGGATATCCTGCTGATTATGATGAGATTCGGGCGATAGTCAACGGAAAGAAAAGCATGTTCAACCCACATACGGCAGAACAGGAAATGCTGGGCAGGATTTTAATTCTTTCCGATGCTGCACATTCGGTGGGCGCAACCTATAAAGGCAGAAATGCCGGTGTTTTGGCCGATGTAACGGTGTTCTCGTTTCATGCGGTAAAAAACCTGACCACAGCCGAAGGCGGAGCCATTTGTCTGAGCCTTCCACCAGCTTTCGATGCGCAGGAAATATACAATGCGTTGAATAGAAAAAGCCTTCATGGGCAATCGAAGGATGCTTTGGCTAAAACTCAGAAAGGTGCCTGGCGTTACGATATTCTTGAGGCGGGCTATAAATACAATATGACCGATATTCAGGCGGCCATTGGTTTGGTGGAGCTGGATAGGTACGATAACGATATGCTCATCAGGCGGCAAGCCATTTACCAGCGATACACTAAAGCTTTCCAGGCTTATCCATGGGCTCATTTACCCGTTTACGAATCGGAGGAAAAAACCACCAGCTATCATTTATATTTACTTAGAATTAAAGGAGTTACAGAGTTGCAACGCGATCAGATAATTGATCATATTTTCAATAGCGATGTCTCGGTAAATGTGCATTATATTCCCCTTCCGATGATGACTTTTTACAAAGGTCTTGGCTACAGAATAGAGGATTATCCACAATCGTATAAAAATTTCGAAGGCGAAATTACGCTTCCGGTTTACTACACACTGACTGATGAAATGACAGATACTGTAATTGCCGCTGTAATTGATTCTGTTGAGAAAGTTTTGGGAAAGCAGTAAATGTGGTTTAAATCCAGTCCATCATCCAGTAATAGGCAATAGCGAAATACTCCCTAATAACAGATATTTCAATCTGTAAATGCGTCCAGATGCGGTATCTGATAGAAATATTATTTCCCACATCGGGCACATATTGGTTTCCCCCCAAATCTTTCGATGAGAAATAGAGCGAGGTCTCGTTGGCACGTCCGAAACTGGGAAGACCACCAACATTTTCAAAACCCACTTTGCGAAAAGTTTTAACACTTCGATACATATGCGAAGGAGTAGTTACAATAAGCATCTGAGGCGAATTGTTGGGGAAGAAACGTTTTTTTATGAGCATAGCCTCGGCGCGGGTGTTGGTTCCTTCGTTTTCGAAGATGATACGAGTTGAATCTACACCTCTCAAAATCATTTCCTTAGCCATCAGTTTGATTGAACTACCAGCCGACATTGTATCGCCGGGAAGTGCAATTATGATTTTGGCAAGTGGGAATTTTAAGGCAGCTTCGGCACCGTAGTATGTTCTCATGAGACCGTTGGCGCTGGGCATTCCGCTACCACCCAAAACTACAATGACATCGGGTTCTCTTTCGAGCGGTTTGGCCGCCACCCCCAAATGATAATCGGCCCAAAATGGGAGCGACGTGAAGCTGAGAACCAGCATAATAAACAAAAAAGCCCCCAAAATCGACAGCAGATTTCTCCACACACGAAAAACAAAATTCAAAAACGGTTTATAGAATATCCACATGGTTGAGCAAAAGTAGCGATTTAATTGAAACTCAGGTTAGGGCAGATGGTTTCGATTTTTGATAGGAAGTATAGATTAATTTTTTAGTTTTATTTTTGTCTCATTATATCATGTATTGCAATACAAAGATTTTGAGTCAATTATAATAGTCTTTATAATAAGCTACGTTTAGATCCATCGAAAAGAATTGAATTTTTTTAGGCAACTTTAAAGAAAGTAGCTTCAAGAATAACTTATTATCGTTCATGCTGATAATGGTTTTGGAAACTGATAACAGGAATTTTTTATTATATTTGTGAAAAAAAACATGGTTCAAAGAATATATATCGACACTTCTGTAGTTGGTGGTTATTTTGACGAAGAGTTCAAAGATGCAACAAAAATGTTGTTTCAGAGACTTGAAAATCATGAAATTAAATTCGTAGTTTCGGACTTGCTTGATATGGAATTAATTAATGCTCCTTTGCATGTCAGAGATTTACTTTTTAAGTATCCGAGCAACTTTTTTGAAAGAGTAGAATTGACAGAAGAAGCAATAAAATTAGCAAACACATATATTACAGCAAAAGTAGTTGGAAAAACAAGTGTAGAAGATTGCCGACATATCGCAATGGCAACCATTTACAAGGTTGATGTTTTAGCAAGTTGGAACTTTAAGCATATAGTGAACCTTGATAGAATAAAGGGTTACAATTCAGTAAACCTTAGACTAGGATACTCAATGATTGAAATTAGAAGCCCAAAAGACTTAATAAAATATGGAGACGATTAAAAAAGAAAAGACATTTGACGCTGTGATTATGATGCGTGAAATTAGAGAAAAAATTAGTCAGGAAACTCAAAATATGACCTTCGAACAATTAAAGGCCTATATTCAGGAAAAATTGACTAAAAACAATTCAAAACTTGTGGGACAACAATAAAAGCCCAAATTGTAATAGTTGCTAAAATCAAGTGCATTATGCTATATAGCATTTAATAAACTTAATTGCGGTTCGATTGGTTATTGTGATAAAATGCCCATAGAACTTTTAAAATCAATTCAATAATGATTATAATTTTTAATCATTAAGTTTAAGAAAAATTGTAATTCAAATTTTAATTCAGGTTCCTCATCACTCCCCAAAATTCAAAATAGCCAACAAACAGCGTTCGGCGGTGTGGCCATCCCAAAGCTCGGGGCGCACGGGTTTGCGCTGGGTTTTGAGCGTTTCCTGGTATTCGCGGCGGATGCGGCTCACATTATTTCCTACCAAAACACTGGCTCCCCCATGTTCTTTGAGGGTGATGGGGCGTTCGGTATTCCAGCGAAGGGTGAGGCATGGTGTTCCCAAAACGGTGCATTCTTCCTGAAGTCCTCCGCTATCGGTGAGCATGATGGAAGCATCCATATTCAGGCGCAAAAGCTCGTGATAGCCAAGCGGATAGACCATAATCAGGCGGGGATGCTCCAAAACTTCGTTCCACAGTCCAAAGTCGGTGAGTTGTTTTAGGGTTCTGGGGTGAATGGGCCAAACGATGACCATATCGTTGCAAATCTCATCCATTATCAATCGCATAAGGGGTTCTATCACCTCCCGATGATCCACATTGCTGGGGCGGTGAAGCGTAACGATTCCGAAAAGGCCATTGGCTGCTTCTGATGCTGAAATATTGTTTTGCCCTGGGATAAGATTCTGATTAATAATATTTTCTATGGAAAGTTGAGAGGCTTTTTCGCGGTTTTGTTCCAAAGTATCAATCATGATATTGCCCACAAATTTCATCTGATTTTCGCCCACGCCTTCCTGGCGGAGGTTTTCGTTGGAGAGCAAATCGGGGGTGAGGAGTAAATTGCTGAGCCGGTCGGTGACAAGGCGGTTGATTTCTTCGGGCATCGCCATATCGCGCGAACGCAAACCGGCTTCGATGTGACAAACCTTAATGTTTTCCTTGCGCGCAGTAACGGAGCAGGCTAAAGTGGCATTCACATCGCCCAGAACTATAACCCAGTCGGGCTTTTCGGCTCGTAAAACTTTTTCGAAAGCTATCATGGTATGGCCCACTTGCTCTGCGTGACTTCCGCTACCTATACCCAGATTGATATCGGCTTCGGGAATGTTTAAATCCTCGAAAAATGCTTTCGACATACGGTCGTCGTAATGCTGTCCGGTGTGAACCAGAATATGTTCTATTTTCTGTGTATTTCGATTGTTGTGGTTTTCAATCTCTTTGATAAAAGGAGCAATTTTCATGAAATTGGGTCGGGCTCCGACTACAGAAATTATCTTCATGGGTTTTGGTATTGGCGTTAAGTGGTTGATTTAAAATAAATTAGTTTATTTTTTTGATAATTTGTTGAATTTAAATTCCCCCGGCGAAAATAGGGCAATTCATTTTGGAAAGCATGATTTTTTTGACATGAAATCATAATTAACTGTTCTGTTTTTCTTCAAGCTCCATCAATGCCAATTCCCATTCGTCCATTTTGCTTTTGAGTTGTTTTTTGGTTTGCTCATATTTTTGGAAAAACGATGAATCAGAAACTACCGTTGCATGCGCTTCGGGTTGCGAAAGCTGTGAATCCATTTTTTCTGTTTCGGCTTCCAGATTGGCAATTTCTTCCTCTAATTTATTGATGCGCGTCTGGATTTTCCGAACCTCCTTGTCCTTCTCTTTTTTGAGCTCGTAGTCTATTTTATTTTGCGAAATTTCCTTGTTTTTCTGCTGTGAGCCAGCGTTTAATCCTGTATTCAGCTCGTTCAGATGATCGAGTTTTCGTTTGTCGAGAAAGTCTTTCACATCGCCCAAATGGGTTTTGATGTGGGCTTTTTTAAACTCGATGACCTTGGTGGTGAGACCGCTTAGAAAATCCCTGTCGTGGGAAACTATAATGAGTGTTCCGGTGAAATTGAGCAAGGCTATTTTGAGAATATCTTTCGATTTGAGATCGAGGTGGTTGGTGGGTTCGTCGAGAACGAGCAGATTGTAGGGTTCGAGGAGTAATTTAGCCAGCGCCAGCCGCGATTTTTCGCCCCCGCTGAGCACTTTCACATATTTATCGATGTCTTCGCCGCTAAAGAGAAAACTCCCCAGAATATCACGTATTCGTTTCCTAATGTCGCCCACCGCTACTTCGTCGATGGTTTCGAAAACGGTTTTGTTGGGGTCGAGCATATCGGTTTGATTTTGAGCATAGTAGCCCAATTTCACATTATAACCTATCTTTAAGGAACCCTCGTAGTCCAATTGGTTAATAATGATTTTTGCAAAGGTAGATTTCCCCATACCGTTCTTGCCCACAAAGGCAATTTTTTCGCCTTTCAGTGCTACGAAATCCAGGTCTTTGAGGACAATATTTTGCCCAAAGGCTTTTTGGAGATTTTGGGCTTCCACAACCACTTTTCCGCTGGCCGGAGCTTCCTGAAAACTGAAATTGATGGCCGATTTATCTATGGAATCTATTTCGACCCGGTCCATTTTATCCAGCACTTTTTGCTTCGATTTTACCTGTCGCGACTTGGTGGCTTTGTAGCGAAATCTTTCGATAAACCGCTCAATTTGTTCTATTTGCTTTTGCTGATTGGTAAAGGAAGCCTGCTCGCTCATCATTCGTTCCACACGTTCTTCCACATAGTTGCTGTACGACATTTTATAATCATAGGTTTTCCCTTTGCTTATTTCGATGGTCCGATCGGTAACATTGTCGAGGAAAGTACGGTCGTGGGCAACTAAGATAATGGCGCCGGGGTAAACACTCAAAAACTCTTCCAGCCATTCAATGGACTCAATGTCGAGGTGGTTCACGGGCTCATCGAGAAGGAGAATATCGGGTTTTTGGAGCAGGAGTTTGGCTATTTCCACACGCATGCGCCATCCACCGCTGAATTCGGAGAGAGGGCGGTTAAAATCTTCGGGCAAAAAGCCCAATCCTTTCAATATTTTTTCGATTTCCGCATCCTGATTGTTACCCCCCAGAATTTGAAAATGCTCGTTGGCGTGGCTCAGCTCGTCCACAAGGCGCATGTATTCGGCACTGTGATAATCGTCGCGATTTATAATTTCGTGGTTGAGTGTCTCTATTTTAGCATGAAGCTGGTTAAGTTCGTCGAAAGCTTTTTTACTCTCCTCAATTACGGTGAGTGTTGACATGTTTTTCACTTCCTGTGGCAAATAGCCCACCTTGTGGTTCGAAGGAATGATGATTTCGCCTGTTTCGGGTTTTTGTTGGCCGGAAATGAGTTTTAGAAGCGTTGTTTTGCCGCTTCCATTGTCGCCAACCAGGCCAATTCTATCGCCAGGATTGATAAGAAAACTGATGCCCTGAAAGAGATAGTTTCCCGAAAACACTACCGAAACATTATTTACTGAATACATGTTGGAAATTTTTGTGCAAAGAAAAGAAAAATATCAGGCTTAAAACCGAAGTTGAACCATGCAAAACGGGCTGCTTTAATGATTATTCAGCATTTAAAGGCAGGTTATCGACAACCGCTTTCCAATGAAGCAAAAAACTTACCTTTGCGCCATGAGTTCGTTAAAAAAGCTTTTGGGACAAACCGCTGTTTACGGGTTGAGCAGCATAGTGGGGCGATTGCTCAACTATTTGATGGTTCCGTTGTATACCTACAATCTGCCTGCAGCCGAATATGGTATGGTGATTGAGTTGTACAGTTATGTGGCGCTCCTTTTTGCCCTGCTTACCTACGGTATGGAGACCACTTTTTTCAGGTTTTCGGAAACCGAAAACGATAAAAAGCAGGTTCTGTCCACATCATCCATTGCGCTGTTGGTGAGCACCTTTGTATTTCTTATTGTTTCGTGGTTTAGTCGCGAATCCATTGCCGGTGCTCTGGGTTACGAAGCCCATGTGGAGTTTGTGAGTTGGTTCATCATCATCATTGCCTTCGATGCGCTCACCAGCATTCCTTTTGCCTGGCTCCGGCAGCAAAACAAAGCTTTTAATTTTGCCGGCCTTAAGCTCATCAATATTTTTGTAAACCTGAGTTTAAACCTGTTTTTTATTCTCTATTGTCCCAGGGTGATGGCTCAGGGCGAAAGTCACTGGCTCTATGGATTTGTGAACTCAATTTTTAATCCGGAAATGCTGGTGAGTTATGTTTTTATTTCGAATCTGATAGCCAGCGGAATCACCATGGCCATGATGTTGCCCATTTATAAGCACATTAAACTTGGCTTTAACTGGGATATCTGGAAACGAATGATGCCCTATACTTTGCCGGTTTTGGTGGTGAATATCACTGGATTAATCCCCATTTCGATGGATAAGATATTGTTGCCTGTTTTTTATTCCGGCACTGCCGAAGAAAGCATGCATCAACTGGGAGTTTATGGAGCCAATACCAAGATTGCGGTTATCATGCTTTTGTTCATACAGACATTTCGCTATGCCGCCGATCCTTTTTTCTTTGCCGAATCGCGCAACCACAATGCCCGCGAAACCTATGCCAAGGTGATGCATTGGTTTGTTATTTTTGGCTCGGGCATCTTCCTGGCAACGGTGATGTTTCTCGATGTAATCAAGTATTTTGTGGGAACAGAATATCGCGATGGATTGTTTGTGGTACCCATTTTACTCATGGGGAATTTAATTCTGGGGGTCAATTATAACCTGAGTTTTTGGTATAAACTCACCAATAAAACCATTTACGGCGCCTGGTTCAGCATTATTGGGGCTGTTACCAGCATTGGATTAAACATTATTCTGGTTCCCCGCTTTGGCATGATGGGCTCAGCATGGTCTGTATTTGCAGCCTATTTACTTCCCACGGTGCTCACCTATTTCTACGGAAAAAAATACTATCCCATTCCCTATAAAGTCTGGCCCATGTTGCTCTATCCCACCTTGGTGTATATTATTTACTATGTACAATCGGCCATGGAGTGGAGCCTCATTTTCAGAGTAGTATTTTTTGTTGCATTGGGAGTTTCCATTGTTCTTTATGAGCGGCGGAGAAAAACTGTAAAAGCATAGCAGTTAAATAGTTTCGAGCATTAAACATTCTTTTTCCCAGATTTTTTAAAAAATTACTTAGCTTTGTCCAGAGCAAAATACCAAACCTAATCCGCTTTATAACCAATGATGTATATTTATGAAAGACGAAAAATATTTTAAAATTTTCCACGATAACCTGAAGTGGGTAGCCGATAAAAACAATGCCGATAAGGATTTCTTTTCGCGTCATTATGAGCAACAAACCCCCGATTATCTCTATATTGGCTGCAGCGATAGCCGTGTTCCCGCCAACGAAATTACAGGCTTAGCCATGGGCGATTTGTTTGTTCATCGAAATATTGGCAATGTGGTGGCCAATAACGATATGAATATGATGTCGGTTTTGCAATACTCTGTGGAGGTTCTCGATGTGAAACATATTGTGGTTTGCGGTCATTATGGTTGCGGTGCTCTCAAGGCAGCCATGTTGCCCCATTCTTTTGGGGTACTCGACAACTGGTTGCGGAATATCCGCGATGTGTACAGGTTTCACAAGCTGGAGCTCGAAGGTATAGATGATATGGATCTGAGAATGGATCGCTTGTCAGAAGTGAATGTGGAAGAGCAATGCTTAAATGTAATAAAAACAGCAGCCATTCAGGAAAGCTACCTTCGCAAAGGCTATCCGCTGGTTCATGGCTGGATGTACGATATGCGCAACGGAATACTCAAAGATATGAACATCGATTTTGATGCATTGCTCTGCAAGGTTCAGGAAATTTACAACCTGTCAGACGATGTGAAGAATCCCAAGTATTTCAATGTTTATAATCCCCCAAAATCAAAAAGTTAATATTTATATCTGTAAATGAGATTTTTAATTAAAGGATTTAAGATTGGTTTATTATCTTTTTACTGATATAGATTAATATGAACTATTTTTTATACCTAAATAAAAGGGAATAGCTTGAAAAACAATAATTTAAAAATAAGAATAATGAACAGAAAATACTAAAAAGAAAAAATTAAATCCTCTGCAAATCAATAAAACTGAAGTCAAACTGATTGTTTCCGCCTTTTTCATGGTGCTCATCAGACAATACTTCCCACTCAGCATAATCTATTTCCGGAAAATAAGTATCTGCATCAAATGACTCATGAATCCTGGTGAGATAAAGTTTGCCTGCAAACGGCAGCAAGGCATTATAAACCATTCCGCCGCCAATCACAAATACTTCTTCGTCAGATTTGGCATATTTTTCCACAGCTTCTTCTATGGAGTGAATCATGGTGCAACCGTGAAGCGAAAGATGTCTATCACCTGTCAGAACAATATTTTCGCGGTTTGGTAAGGCTCCGTTAGGCAACGATTCAAAAGTTTTTCGGCCCATCAAAATAGCATGGCCGGTGGTGAGTTTTTTAAACCTTTTTAAATCGTCACTAATATGCCAAATGAGTTGGTTATCTTTTCCTATGGCTCCGTTCTGAGCCACAGCCACTATAATTGACAGCATGTTTGATGTTTTAAGTAATCAAAAAATATCGTTTAAGTATCTCAATCAGAGTTATATGGTAAAATTCAAACCATCCCAGGCAAGCGCCATATTCTTAGGCAGGTGCTTGTTCACATAGTCATGTGTTCCAATAAGATGTCCCAAATGGGTGAACCAAACTTTTTCAGGATTTATAATTTTTGCCACCTCCACAGCCTCGTCTAAACTAAAATGCGACGGATGGCTTGTGAGCCTCAAAGCATTTAACACCAATATTCTGGTGCCCATCAAAAGCTCCATGGTAGCATCCGGAATATGGTTGGCATCGGTGATATAACTAAAATCGCCTATGCGAAAACCAAAAACCCTCATATTTCTGTGCATCACTTCGAGCGGAATAAACTGTAATCCAATCAAATTGAAGGGCTCTTGATTGAGCTCTACCATATCTATCTGCGGCGCGCCTTTATAATCGCCTGGTTGAAATATATACGGAAACTCGCTTTTTATTGCCCCCAAAGCCTCATTGCTCAGGCGCACTTCCACGGGTTTCCTCAGGATATAGTTGATGCTTCGCACATCGTCGAGACCAGCAATATGGTCGCGGTGTTCGTGGGTGATGATGATCGACTCCAAATCGTCAACTCCAGCCCTTAGCAGCTGAGTTCTGAAATCGGGACCACAGTCAATGACCACATTTTTATTCTCGTTCCTGATGAGTAATGAAGTACGAAGCCTTTTATCACGGGGATCGGCTGATTGGCAAACATGACATTTGCAGCCAATCATAGGAACCCCCAGCGAAGTGCCGGTACCTAAAAACTCAATATAAACAGGAGCGGGTTTATCCATTGGTATCGAATCTAATTAAATCTTTCATCATAATGGAATTCAACAGCGAACCTTTTTTATCGTCGTCCTGCACATTGAGTTCCTCCATAAAATATACCACCACATCTTTGCCTGGAGCGTAATACATTTCGGCATTTTTTAAATAAATATCCACCACACTTTCGCTCAACGAGTTATTGCAAGTGGTTATAAGTGCAATGCCATTTATCATGTTCCCTCCCAAATTGACCTTAACCTTATAGGAGCCGCATGGCGGAATGAGCTTGTATTTCTCTCCAATATCGAGCTTGAAAGTTTTATAACCCATGCGCTTGTAGTGCTGACTTCCGGTGTTGAGCTCGCCAATGGCAAAAAACGGATGTGTCAAATACATATTGGCAGTTTTAAGACGTCCCCTAATGATGGATTCGCGCACCAATGTTGAGCTAACATCAACATTCTGAATATCTTGCAATGGAATCAAAGCTACTTGAAAATCGAAACTCTGACTCATTTTCTGAAGCTCGTCAATATCTCCATCGCGGTTTTTGCCAAAATGGTGGTTTTGCCCGGTGACATATATTTTGGTCTTTAGTTTTTTAATCAAATAGTCTTGAACAAATTCGGTGGACGAAGTGTTGGCAAACTCGTGGGTAAATTCCACAAAAATTAAATGATCGAGCCCTGTTTTCTCAAGCAGATGGATTTTTTCTTTTCGCGTGTTTATAAGCAACAAATCGCGGCCTGTAGTTTCCGGATAAAGCACCTTTCGCGGATGCGGATAGAAAGTTATCACCACCGATTCGCCGCCTATTTCTCGCGCCAGCTCGTTGAGTTTACTTAAAATTGTTTGATGTCCGAGGTGAACACCATCGAATGATCCTGTTGTTACCACCGCATTTTTAATGGTATCGACATCATCAAAACCGTAATAAATCTTCATTTTTTACTTTTTAATCTGGGGTTTATGTTTCGTATGAAGGAGCAAATATAGACAGTTTTTTGGTTTTGTGTTCATTAGCCATCCATTCAACTAAGGATGAACCACAGATTCTGCCATCAATAAAATAGTAAGGTTTTACAGAAAACAAACAATTATAAATACCTTTGCCCTCTGGAAAAGAATCATGGAACAAGAGCGATTTAACAAACTTACTCAAATGCAAAAACTCCTGCTGATTATGGAATCGGGGAGGCTTGTATTGGAAAAAAAGGACGACGAAAAATTGCTCAAACTCTATGTTTATAAGCGTTTTTATGTGGAGGTTGCCTACGATTTAGACAAAAATAAAATACTCACCATCCGAACCCCCGATATGGACGAAGTGGTGGACGAGTATCTGGGTTTTTTAAACATTGACGATATTCTTAATTTGTAATCCTCACCATCTGCATTCCGCAAAATTACCGAACAAACGAATGACCATGATTAAACCCGATCATATTTCCATAAACGATTACGACTACCCACTTCCTGCTCATCGCATTGCCCAATATCCTTTGCCCGAGCGCGATGACTCGAAACTATTGGTTTACAATGGCTCCATTCTGCAGACAGCTTTTAAGAACCTGCATGAGCAATTACCCCCGCATACCATGCTGGTTTTCAACGACACACGTGTTGTGAGGGCACGATTAATTTTTAGAAAAAAAACGGGTTCCCCAATCGAAATTTTCTGTTTGGAACCCATTGAACCTACCCGCGAAATTCAGGATGCTTTTCAGCAAAAAAGCGGCGTTCTGTGGAAATGCCTCATCGGAAACCGAAAGAAATGGAAGGGGGAAATTCTCGAAATGCCTTTTAGCTTTCTGGGAGAAGAACGGGTTTTAAAAGCCGAACGCGTTTCCGATACCGATGAGTACAGCCATATTTGGCTCAGCTGGCAACCAGAAAATCTTGATTTTGCAACGGTGCTCGAAGAAACCGGCAAAATACCTCTCCCACCCTATATGGATCGCGCTGCCGAAGACAAAGATACTATCCGATACCAAACCATTTATGCTCAAAATGATGGCTCAGTGGCCGCTCCCACCGCTGGTTTACACTTTACCGACCTGGTGATGAATCGATTACAGCAAAAACAAATATCCACCCATTTTATCACCCTCCATGTGGGTGCCGGAACTTTCAAACCCGTTTCTAAGGAATTGGTGGGACAGCATTCCATGCACAACGAGCAAATATTAGTAAAACAGGATTTTATTCGGGCTCTTATCCATAAGAAAGACCAACCGCTGATTGCCGTTGGGACCACTTCCGTAAGAACACTCGAAAGCCTCTATTGGCTGGGCATTAAATTGATGCTAATTCCGTTGCTAACTACCATCAGATTAGACCAGTGGGAGCCTTATGAACTGAGCTCCAAAATGGAAAAATTACCATCCTTGAATGATGCTTTGGATGCCATTTTAAAATATATGAATCGAAATAATCTGAGCCATTTCCGCTCCGAAACACAGATTCTTATTGGTCCGGGCTACGAGTTTCAAGTAATCGACGGAATGATAACCAACTTTCATCAACCCAAAAGCACACTTCTGCTGCTCATTTCGGCCTATCTGGGACCAAAATGGAGGGTCATTTACAATTACGCGCTTGATGAAAATTTCCGATTCCTAAGCTATGGCGACAGCTGCTTGTTTTTCACCCCAAAAGGCCTTTGATTCCTTGTATTTCAGTAAAGTACTTACAGAATATTTGTTTCAGACATCATGCAATTTCTAACGAATTCATAATTTTGCACACGCAAAACATAGTTAATACTAACACCATAATAGCTAATCATATGTTCAATAAAATGATTGCCGGGATGCTTCCCTATATGCCAAAAAAATTGGTTTGGCTTTTCTCTAAAGAATACATAGCCGGAGAAACTCTGGAAGAAGCTCTAATAGTGGCTAAAAAACTCAATAGCGAAGGCATATTAACAACCATCGATGTGCTTGGTGAATTCATCAAAAATCTCGATGAAGCCGAAGCCAACAAAAAAGAATATCTGCGGGTTATCGAAATGGCCGAAGCTGCCAAAATTCAAGGTAACTATTCACTAAAACCTACTTCTTTCGGCTTGTTAATCGATAAGGAAGTTGCCTATACACACATCAGAGAAATTGTTGCCAAAGCAGCCTCCTATGGCAATTTCGTCCGTGTGGATATGGAAGACAGCCCATGCACCGATTTGGAAATTGAGCTTTTCCGCCGTTTGAAACACGAATTCCCCAAAAACGTTGGATTGGTTCTGCAAGCCTACATGAAACGTACCTTGCAGGATATCAAAGATATGGAAGACTTAAATAACAAAGAAGTTCCGGTGAATTATCGAATCTGTAAGGGAATCTATGTGGAACCTGCTGAAATCGCTTATAAAGGCTACGATCTTGTGAATCAAAAATATCTGGAAGATTTGGAATATATGCTCCAAAAAGGAATGTATCCCGCCATTGCCACTCACGACAAACCTTTGATTGACGGTGCTTACAATCTCCTGAAAAAATACAATTACAAAAAAGAAAACTACGAATTCCAAATGCTATATGGCGTTACTCCTGCTCTGCGTAAAAGCATTACTGACCAGGGCCACCGCATGAGAGTTTATGTGCCTTTTGGTAAAGAATGGTTTGGATATTCAACCCGTAGGTTAAAAGAAAACCCAAAAATGGCTTCGCTTATCATTAAAGCTATTTTTATAAAAGGATAAAATAATATGCTTAAGCATATACTGAAAACCCATCGAAGTCATTCGGCGGGTTTTTTATGCACGTTACTAATAGGACGAAAATGGGGGGATTTTTTGTTCTGGAAGATAAAAACACAATCCCCCAAAATCAAAGATTTAGTGGTTTATTTGACTAATATTTCCTGAACTAATTATTTCCTAAACCGATATTATTGAATTGGGATAAATCTTTTAAATCGTTAATTATTAAAGAAATACGAAGGTAATCGTCCTGTAAATTAGGGGATTTATACAATTCTCACCGTGTCATTTTTATGGGCACAATGCTTCCATCCTGGTTAAAAACCAAACTGTCAACACAAATCACCCTATGGTCGCGGCCTTTATTTGGAATAGGACGCCGGTGGTAAACTATATAATACTGCCCGCTTTGTGTTGACTGTATCACACTGTGATGGCCAGCTCCTGTAGCAATGGTGGTATCGCTTTGTAATATGGTTCCCCGGAGCTCATAAGGTCCCAAAATATGACTTGATGTGGCATAAGCCACATGATAACTATCGTTTCCCCATCCTCCCTGCGACCACATGAAATAATAAATGCCTTTCCGCTTGAGCATAAAAGGCCCCTCTACATAATTTTTTGGCGTTATTTCTTTGAAAACAGAACCGTCTTCCCAGTTTTCAAAACCTGTAAAACCTTCGTTCAAAACTCCAATATTACAATGTCCCCATCCGCCATATATCATATAGTATTTGCCATCAGTATCTTTAAATACAAACTGGTCGATGGGCTGGGCATCGTTGAAGAATTCCCATATCAAGGGTTTGCCCAAATAGTCGGAGTAGGGCCCCTGTGGTTGGTTGGCAATAGCCACTCCAATGCCTCCACTTTGATTCAGCAAATTGTTCTTGTCCCACATGGGACCATCGGGGCGTTGTAAATCGTTGGCCGAGAAGAAAAAGTAATATTTCCCCTGTTTTTCTATTACCGAGGGAGCCCACATGGCTTGTTTTGCCCATTTTATATTGCTGGTATCCAATATATTGGAATGTTTTTTCCAATGTCGCAAATCCTTGGATGAAAAAGCATCGAAACCCACTTGCTTTTCATAAACAGTAGAGGTTGTCGGGAAAATCCAATAAGTGTCGCCAAAAACAGCACCTTCCGGATCGGCATACCAATCTTCTGCTATTGGATTGGAGGGGATTGAATCATTTAGGTTTTCTGCATCCTGATGGGTAGCTTTTCTTGTTTCGTGGCATCCGCTCAAGGCAAAAATCCAAATAATAAAAAACTCAACTAAAATAAAATCTTTAATTTTCATCATCATCTTTTTGTCACTGATAATATTGCAGAACTCTGTTATACTTCTTTGTGAGCATTTTAATGCTTTGAACCCGGTCATTCCTATAATAAATTAATATTAACGAAAACTCTATGGGTTTATAAAACAACAGCAACCCACATAAAATAAAAAAGGATAGGCTTCATTTTGCGCCTATCCTTTTTATGCGATTAATGATTCATTAGCCACGAATCTTATTGTATATCATGCTGTGAAGCTCGTTCACTGCAACCCGCTGTTGTTCCATGGTATCGCGGTCTCGGATGGTCACTGTGTTATCCTCCAGAGTTTGATGGTCAACAGTGATGCAATAGGGTGTTCCAATGGCATCCTGACGGCGGTAGCGTTTTCCAATGGCGTCTTTTTCTTCGTATTGACACATAAAATCTACCTTTAACACATCCATAATCTCTCTGGCTTTTTCGGCAAGACCATCTTTTTTCATCAGAGGAAGAATGGCAACTTTATAGGGCGCCAGAACTGATGGAATTCTTAAAACCACTCTTTCTGAGCCATCTTCAAGCTTTTCTTCGTTGTAGCTGTGGGTTAAAATGCTCAGGAACATACGGTCTAATCCAATACTGGTTTCCACTACATAAGGCACATAACTCTCGTTGAGCTCGGGATCGAAATAGCGAAGTTTTTTCCCGCTGAATTTTTCATGAGCCGTCAAGTCGAAGTCGGTACGGCTGTGAATACCTTCGAGCTCCTTGAAGCCAAATGGGAAATTAAATTCAATATCGGCAGCCGCATTGGCATAGTGAGCCAGCTTTTCGTGGTTGTGGAAACGATAGTTTTCCTGGCCCATACCCAGCGACAAATGCCATTTCATGCGGGTTTCCTTCCAGTATTCGTACCACTGAAGTTCCTCGCCCGGACGAACAAAAAACTGCATTTCCATTTGTTCAAACTCTCTCATGCGGAAAATAAACTGTCGAGCCACAATTTCGTTTCTGAATGCTTTTCCAATCTGAGCAATCCCGAAAGGAATTTTCATGCGCCCTGTTTTCTGAACATTGAGGTAATTCACAAAAATTCCCTGAGCTGTTTCCGGACGAAGGTATATCTCGTTGGCACCTTCGGCGGTGGAGCCCATTTGAGTGGAAAACATCAAATTAAACTGACGGACATCGGTCCAGTTTTTTGTTCCGGAAATGGGGCATGCAATCTCCAAATCGATGATGAGCTGCTTAATATCTTCCAGATTTCCATCGGACATGCCTTTATAAAGCCGGTGACTTATTTCGTCCATTTTGGCTTTATACTCGAGAACACGGGCATTGGTGCTCAAAAACTGCTCTTTGTCAAAAGCATCGCCAAAACGGTTTTGAGCTTTTTCAACTTCTTTGTTTATTTTGGCTTCTATCTTGGCCACATGGTCTTCTACCAAAACATCGGCACGATATCTTTTTTTAGAGTCTTTATTGTCAATCAAAGGATCGTTGAAAGCATCCACATGCCCCGATGCCTTCCAAATGGTGGGATGCATAAAGATTGCAGAATCAATCCCTACGATATTCTCGTGCATCTGAACCATGGCTTTCCACCAGTATTCTTTAATATTTTTCTTTAACTCAGCTCCGTTTTGAGCGTAATCGTAAACCGCCGAGAGCCCATCGTAGATTTCGCTCGACTGAAACACAAAGCCATATTCCTTGGCATGTGCTATAACTTTTTTAAATTTTTCTTCGTTGTTTTGCATGGTGCAAAAATAGAGTTTTGGTCGAAACCACAGCCAGATACTCAATAAAATGCTTTAGTTTTTCTATTCATATCATCGCCAGTTTTTTTTGTATATTTGCCGGTCTTAAAACATCAACCTATGACAACACATATTTTATTATACGGAATGCCCAGTTTTTGGTCTTTGGCGCTTATTGCAGTGGTGGTTTTGTTGGTTTTTGGAGGGAAAAAAATCCCAGAACTTATGAAAGGCCTGGGCAGCGGAGTCAACGAGTTTAAAAAAGGTTTAAATGGTGATGGCAATGCCAATAGCACCCCTGAGAAGCCGAAAGAAACTGACGAAAAGAAATAGTTTACAAGCGGTTTTTTTGCCGCTTTTTTTATGCCCCGCCATTTCCTTTATGGCCAATAATGATTTTATATATCTCTCTGCCAACCTGCCGGAATGGAAAAGATTTTTCACACTGTAATCTTTTAAATATTTTCTCGTCACAACAATAGTTGCGCGTGTTATTTGTTTAGATATGTTAAACAAAACCATTTGCGCTGTAAATTTTATAATTTTGAAGCTTAAAGAAAATCATATCCATGGAAGATTTCGTCATAAAAATAAGAGACATTGCTAAACATTATCAAGTAGGAACCCAATTGGTTATGGCCATAAAAACCATTAGCCTCGATATTAAAAGAAATGAATATGTGGCACTGATGGGTCCTTCGGGTTCCGGGAAATCAACACTGATGAATATTTTGGGTTGTTTGGACACTCCCACGCGAGGAGCCTACTATCTGGCAGGCAGCGATGTGAGTAAACTCGACGACAATGCCTTAGCTGATATCAGAAACAGGCAAATTGGTTTTGTTTTTCAAACATTCAATCTGTTGCCCCGTTCTACTGCCCTTGAAAATGTGATGCTTCCGCTTATCTATGCCGGTTATTCCAAGTCCGAACGGATACTTAAAGCAACCCAAACTCTCGAAAACGTTCAATTGGCCGACCGCATGAGCCATAAACCCAACGAATTGTCGGGTGGACAACGTCAGAGGGTGGCTGTGGCCAGGGCGCTTGTTAACAATCCGGCCATCATTTTGGCCGATGAGCCCACAGGAAATCTCGATTCCAAAACATCTGTGGAAATCATGGCGCTATTTGAAAAAATTCACGACCAGGGAAATACAGTCATTGTAGTAACCCACGAAGAAGAAATTGCCCAACATGCTCACAGAATCATCAGACTGCGTGATGGTGAAATTTTCTCCGACGAACGAAATCCAAACATCAAGAGACTTTTGGACAAGTTATAAATTCTTGACTTTTACCCCTTTTTCACATTAGCTTTGTATGCCGGCAAATTATCGGTGATAGTTCGTTGTGCCTGAATTAGATTTTTAACCAGGATTAATTTCTGTTTAATATTCAACTAAAAGCACCAGAAACTGTAACCGAAAAAATAGTTAGTCGTCATAGTTTTTAGAAATCAGATTCATGGCTTTTCTTGACGATATAGTTTACTTAGAACGAATTAAAAAGGGCGAAACCAGCGCCTTTGCTGCTTTAGTGGAAAAGCACAAGGACATGGTCTTTACCATTATCGTTAAAATTGTCAAGCGACCTGAAGATGCGGAGGAAATAGCGCAGGATGTGTTTCTTAAGGTCTTTGAAAAATTAGAGAGTTTTCGCGGAGAGTCCAAGTTTTCCACATGGCTCTACAGAATTGCCTATAACGCTGCCATTTCTAAAACCCGTCAGCGCAGGCTCGAAGTGCAGGCTTTGGACGATTTCACCATCAATAATTACTCACTCGACGAAGTGAAGGAAGAGTTGGAAGCAGTGAGTCCAGAAGAGCAGCAAACCCTGTTAAAGAGCGCTTTGGAAGAACTTTCTGACGATGACTATTTAATTGTGAAATTGTTTTATCTCGAAGAATTGCCCGTGAAAGACATCAGTCAAATTACAGAGCTTAGTCAGGCCAATGTAAAGGTAAAACTGCACAGAATCAGAAAAAAGCTGTATTGCACCATGAAGGACTCACTGGGCAGCGGCTTTAGTAATATTGTAAACTTATAACTATGAATACTCAACCAAACGATCAGGTAGAAGATTTATTCCTGAAAGCATTGATTAAAAACGATGGTTTAAAAACACCATCAAAAGATTTTACAGCTTTGGTAATGTCGAAATTACCAGTTGCCGAGAAAATTGTTGTAGAATCATCTAAGGTGATTGGCAAGAATATAACCTGGCTCATATTTGGATTAATTGCTCTCATTAACCTATTGATCCTCTATTTCCTTTGGCCTTATTTAAGTGTGTGGATTCCCGAAAACAGTCTCATAGCCATTGTTTTAGACAGAGCCAATGGGTTTGTAGCCCATTACCTCACCAGCTTTATCAGCCGTTCAGCCACTTTGAGTCTGCTCATAATTATTGGTATCGGAGGCTATTTTTTATTGGAAAATTCAGCCATTAAACTGGGTTTTCAAAAGATTACCAAGCGGATATCCATTTGAATGGGAGACCGTAGTTCAACTTCCCCCAATTAAGTTTTCTTTATTTCCAGTACATCACAGACTGTTAACAACATAATTTTCTATAATTTTGTAAACAACTCACTAAAACTTAAAAAACATGTTAATCAAACAGCAAGTAATAAATGCCATCAATTCCCAAATAAAAGCCGAAGAAGAATCATCAAGACTCTATTTTGCCATGGGTAATTGGTGCGAAACTCAGGGATATCCAGGATGCGCAACTTATCTTTATCAGCATGCTGACGAAGAACGCCTCCACATGGTGAAACTGGTCCATTATTTGGGCGAAAGAGGTGCCCATGCATTGACGCAAGCCCTCGCTCAACCCCAAAATAACTGGGATACCATTCAGGATGTCTTTAAAGAAGTGTTGAAACACGAAGAATATGTAACCCAACTCATCAACAATTTGTTCGAAGTTTGTATGGTAGAAAAAGACTATATGACATCAAACTTTCTGCAATGGTATATTCAGGAACAAATTGAGGAAGAAGCTACTGCGCGCTCAGTTTTAGATAAACTACAGCTGGCTTCCACCTCACAGGGGGGGCTTTTCCATTTCGATAAAGATATGGAAGCATTGGCCAAACAAGCGGCTGCCGCTAAGGTGCAATAGTTTTTTTTGAAAAAAGGTGAGCCAATTTTTTGTGGTTCATAAAAAAATATTATTTTTGCACCGCGAAATGCGATTGACCCATGGTGTAACTGGCAACACGTCTGATTTTGGTTCAGAAGAGTCTAGGTTCGAGCCCTAGTGGGTCAACACCTTAAGGAAGAAAAAAAGGAAATGAAAGCTGTTATCGAGAAATTGGTAACAGCTTTATTCTTTTGGGGGTTTTCTATCAGGAAAATCACTTAGTTGTTTTCACGAGAAATTTCAGGAATTCAATTGATACTGCCAAAGGCGCAAGAGCTATATTTTTGCTTAAAAATTCAATGGTGAGAATATTGAAAAATATAAAGACTGAATTTTACTTATTCATTATCCTGATTACGATAATGATAATAGTTTTAGAGCATTTCATTTAGCACATAAAATTGATTTTTCATAATAATTAGGTTTTGGTTAATTTTGTCTGAGTCTCTGTCCCCGCAGAGACTCTTTCGTTTTTAGGGCAATATTAACACGCTTATTTTGTTTTCTCAGCATTATGGTTTTTATATTTGCACCACCAAACCAGTTTAACTACTATGCTAAAAATTCGAAATATCCTCGTTTTGCTTTTAATAAGCTCTCTGGCATTATCATGCGTTTCTAAGCCCAAAGCCATGCGAAAAAGGGGAAAAAAGGATTGCGATTGCCCTTCGTTTGGCTACTTAAAACCATGTTCACCAACTCAATACGCTTTATATTTTGGATAAAACCGCTCTCTATAAATCTGTTTTTAAAAAGTATCTTCCTCCCCAATCTGTGGATGCAGCAGTGGAGTTGTTTATCAACAAACCCATTTACGTTCAAATAAAACAGGCCCGATCTACAAAATTGGGCGATTTTAAAGCTCCCGTTAACGGAATGCCAACCCGAATCACCATAAACGGCGATTTAAATCCATATGCTTTTCTTATTACCCTTGTTCACGAACTTGCTCACTGGACGGTTTGGAATACTTATCCCAACTATCGAAATCTAAAACCCCATGGAGTTGAATGGAAGGCTACTTTTAGCCGATTGATGGGTCCCTTTCTAAGCCCCCGAATTTTCCCTGAAGATTTGCTGCCAATCATTGGACAACATATGCTCAACCCTGGTGCGAGCACATCATCTGATATTGTTCTTATGCAGAAGCTAAAGGAATACGACCTTAAAAAATCCGATCCGTTTTTATTCGAATTTTCCGAGGGTGACAGTTTTATTTTTAAGGGGAGAAAATTTCAAATCATCAAGAAAAACCGAACTCGATTTTTATGCTTAGATATACTGTCTAAACGAAAATTTCTGGTTCATTCTCAATGTGAGGTTCAGGGTGTTCCGAACTAATATTTGCTAAATCTTAAGCATAATCCTATATTTGCAACCCAAAAAATCAAGTTATTATAAAAATAAATTATGACCGCACCACTCAATTTCGCACTCATTGGAGCAGCTGGATATATAGCTCCCCGACATCTCAAAGCTATTAAAGATACTGGTAACACCCTGGTTGCAGCCTTAGATAAATTCGACAGCGTAGGAATCATGGACAGCTATTTTCCTGAAGCAGATTTTTTTACAGAGCCCGAGCGCTTCGACCGACACCTTGATAAACTCCGCCGCATCGATCATGGTAAGGAGGTTCAGTATGTGAGTATTTGCTCCCCCAATTATTTGCACGACTCTCATATTCGCCTTGCTTTGCGAAATAATGCACACGCCATTTGCGAAAAACCTATTGTTCTCAACCCCTGGAATGTTGATGCTCTGCAAATCATGGAACAAGAAACAGGTAAAAACATTTACACAATTCTGCAACTTCGTTTGCATCCTTCGATAATTGCACTAAAAAAACAAGTAGAAGAGGGTCCAAAAGATAAGATTTACGATTTAGATCTCACCTATATAACCAGCCGTGGCCGCTGGTATCACATCAGCTGGAAAGGCGATTTGGAGAAATCGGGGGGGGTAGCTACCAATATCGGAGTTCATTTCTTCGATATGCTCAGCTATATTTTTGGCCCGGTGAAAGAAAATATTGTCCATTGCTCACAAACCGATAAAGCCGGCGGTTATCTTGAGCTCGAAAATGCAAGAGTGCGTTGGTATCTGAGCCTTGACTACAACGACATTCCCCAATCTGTTCGCGAAAGTGGCCAACGCACCTATCGCTCCATCACCATGAATGGTACTGAAATTGAGTTTAGCGAAGGTTTTGGCGATCTTCATACCATCAGCTATAAAGATATACTTTCGGGTGGCGGATTCAGACTGGAAGAGGCCAGAAACAGTATCAACACGGTTTTCCATATTCGCAATAGCAACCCAACCGGCCCACGGGGCGATTATCATCCCTTTATTAAGTCAACGGGCTGTAAGTAAGGCTCCCCATGAATCTGATTTATCACTGGTATGCTGCCTATACGCGTTCTAGAGGAGAAAAAGCCACCGCTGCTTATCTCGAATCTCAGGGCATAGAGGTATACCTCCCGCTACAACGAAAACTCCAGCAATGGAGCGATAGAAAAAAGTGGGTGGAGGTGCCTTATATCAATAGCTATGTCTTTTTACGAGTGAGCGAAAAGGAATATTATCAAGCCTTGAATTCTCCTGGAATTGTTCGTTATGTTACCTTTGAACGAAAAGCCGCAATTATTCCCGATTGGCAAATAGATGCCATGAAAAAAATTGTTTCCAACCATATTCCGGTCACTTTTAGTGAGCATCGGTTCACCAAGGGCGAAAAAGTTCATATTGAAACCGGAGCTCTTATGGGCTATAATGGCGAAGTGGTTCAGGATGTGGATGGTAAGAAAAAGGTTCTCATAAGAATTGAGCAGATTGGTATGGGTATGCTGGTTCAAATTGACCTCACTTCAGTAAAAAAGATAAAAACCGAAAACAATTAATCTTTGGTTAATAATTCAAATAATCAGGGGTTTTATCCTCTGTTTCACTATTTAATCCTTAACTTTGGATTTTAAAACAAAATCGGGCTGTTAATTATGCATTCAGGATTCAGTATAAATCCGTATCATAATACAAATCAAATAATTAAACACTGATTCCCATGAAAACTGCCGCCCAAATAAATAAATGAATAACCATGAAACAAAATCCTAAAAATTCGCTCGAAACCACCATACTCAAAGAATTTGCCAACAGCCCATTCAGCTCGTTCAACTACAAGCAAATGGCCAAAATATTAAGAATTCACGATAGTGGAGGCAAGCTGCAGATTCTCAATCTTATGCTGAAGTTTTACGAGCAAAAAATTCTGATAGAATCCAAGCGGGGGAAATTTCAAATATCTCCGAAATACATAAGTACTTATGGCAGAAGCCAAACCAATACAACCGGAATTGTCGATATGCAATCCACAGGAAAAGCCTATGTGATAAACGACGAAGGTGGTGACGATATTTTTATAGCATCGAACAATACCCGCGACGCACTCAATGGCGACAAAGTGAAGGTATTTATTTTTCCCAAACGAAGCGGTCGGAAACTCGAAGGTCAGATTGTACAAATTATAGAGCGAAACAAGACCAAATTTGTGGGAACAGTTGAAGTATCAAAAACTTACGCTTTTGTGGTTCCCGACGACTCTCACATTCCCGTCGACTTTTTTGTATCGAAAGATGACCTGGCGGGAGCAAAAAATGGGCAGAAAGTCATTGTGGAGTTCATAGAGTGGCCTGAGCATGCCCGCAATCCCTTTGGACGAATCATTCAGGTTTTAGGAAATCCAGGCGACCATAAGGTTGAAATAGAGAGTATTGTTTACGATTATAATTTCGAAAGCGAATTCCCCGCCAATGTGGAACAGGATGCCGCCCTGATAAAAAATGAAGTGGATGCCGCAGAAATAAAGAAAAGAAAAGACTTCCGCGATGTCTTTACCATTACCATCGACCCTTTCGATGCCAAGGATTTCGACGATGCCATTTCGCTCAAAAAACTACCGGATAATTTGTGGGAAGTAGGTGTGCATATTGCCGATGTGAGCCATTTTGTGCAACCAGGAAGCGCCATCGATGCCGAAGCCTATCAACGGGCTACTTCTATTTATTTGGTGGATAGAGTGATTCCCATGCTGCCCGAAAAACTTTCGAATCTCGTTTGCTCACTTCGTCCACACGAAGAAAAACTTTGCTTTTCAGCAGTTTTTGTGATGACCGAAGATGCTGAAATAAAAGAAGAGTGGTTTGGCCGCACCGTAATCAATTCGAATCATCGGTTTACTTACGAAGAAGTTCAGGAAATGATTGAAGGTAAAGAAGGGCCGTATAAGGAAGAAATTCTGGTTTTTAATAGTCTGGCAACAAAGCTTCGCGCTGAAAGATTTAAAAAAGGCAGTATCAACTTTCAGTCAGTGGAGGTGAAATTTAAACTCGATGCCGAAAGCAATCCCATTGGAGTTTATATCAAAGAGCAAAAAGAAGCCCACAAACTCATTGAAGATTTTATGCTTTTGGCCAATCGAAAAGTGGCTGAACTCATTGGTAAGGTGGACGATAAACAAAAAGCCAAAACCTTTGTTTACCGGGTTCACGATGAGCCCGATCCAGAGAAGCTAAGCACCTTTGCCCGATTTGTGGATAAGCTTGGTTATAAAATGAAAACTGGAAACAGAGCCGAGGTTGTTAACTCCTACAACAAATTATTTAAAGATGTTGAAGGCAAAGGCGAGAAAAATATGATTGAAACCATTGCCATCCGAACCATGGCCAAGGCCTACTATTCCATCAACAATATTGGGCATTATGGCTTATCTTTTGGCTATTACACCCATTTCACATCCCCCATAAGGCGTTATCCCGATTTGATGGCGCACAGATTGCTGGCATTGTATCTGAACCACGGTAACTCAGCTTCGGGCGCAGAATATGAAGAAAAATGCAAGCACTCTTCTGAGCGTGAACGAAATGCCGCCGAAGCTGAAAGAGCCAGCGTGAAATATATGCAGGCTGTTTATATGACCGATAAAATAGGTCAGCAGTTCGATGGAGTTATTAGTGGCGTGAGTAAATGGGGAGTTTTTGTGGAGCTTCAGGATACCAAGGTAGAAGGAATGGTGAGAATGAAAGATATGGCCGACGATTTCTATTTTCTCGACGAAGAGAACTATCAGGTGATAGGGCAACGGCATGGACGGGTGTTTAAACTTGGCGATCCGGTGCGAATCAGGGTTCAGGCCATTCATCTGCAGAAAAAACAAATAGATTTTGTGATTCTTAATAACTAATATCGAGTCTGTTATAGGACATGGTCGAATTTTACTCATAGCCGGGCTTTTTACTATATTTATGGCCGAAATTTCAACCACTTAAAGCGAAATTTCCTGCGGTTGGATTAATGAAAATTCTATGGCTTTAAACTATATCTGGATATTTTTTTTCGTATCGGCCTTTTTAATAGCATTGGTCAGGTTGATATTTTTTGGGGATACGGAAATTTTTCCTGCCCTCATGCAAAGTACCTTCGATAATGCCAAAACAGGATTTGAAATAAGCCTGGGACTTGCCGGAGTCATGACTTTGTGGTTAGGCCTGATGAAAATTGGCGAAAAAGGAGGAATGGTTGCCATTTTAAGTAAAATTGTTGGCCCGTTCTTCCGTAAACTTTTCCCCGAAATCCCCCCAAATCATCCGGTTAACGGAAGTATTCTAATGAATTTTGCAGCCAATATGCTCGGCCTCGACAATGCTGCCACACCCATGGGTTTGAAAGCCATGGGCGAGTTGCAGGAGCTCAATACGAACAAAGAAACCGCGTCAAATTCCATGATTATGTTTCTGGTGATTAACACCTCCGGACTTACAATAATTCCCATTAGTGTTATGGTTTACCGAGCTCAAATGGGAGCAGCCGATCCATCCGATATTTTTCTGCCCATTTTATTATCCACATTCTTTAGCACATTGGCTGGGATAACGGTGGTTAGTCTCTATCAAAAAATCAATCTGTTTAATAAAGTTATCGTTGCATATTTGGGTGGAATTTCTTTGTTTGTGGCAGGAATCATCTATTTTTTTACAGTGATTCCTCAGGAAAATATTTCGGTTTATTCCTCGGTCATGGCCAATGTTTTTCTGTTTAGTTTAATCATCTCGTTTATCCTGCTGGGCATTCGCAGAAAGATGCATATCTACAATGCCTTTATTGAAGGAGCCAAAGAAGGATTTAATGTGGCCATAACCATCATCCCCTTTTTAATAGCCATTCTTGTGGCCATAGGCGTATTCAGGGTTAGTGGTGCTCTGGATTATATGACCAATGGAATAGCGTGGATGGTGCAAGCTGCAGGGTTCAATACCGATTTTGTTCCAGCTCTTCCCACAGCATTTATGAAACCACTATCCGGAACCGGCGCCAGAGGCATGATGCTTGAAACCATGACCCATTACGGAGTAGACTCTTTTGCAGCCAAAGTGGCTTGTACCTTGCAGGGAGCAACTGATACCACATTTTATATTATTGCGGTTTATTTTGGTTCTGTAGCTGTTAAAAATACCCGTTACGCCATCACGGCGGGATTAATAGCTGATTTCTTTGGAATTGTAGCGGCAATTTTCTTTTCCTATTTGTTTTTTGCATGAAACCACTGAATGCACAATATTGGGATGAACAATATCTAACTGGCAAAACCGGATGGGATATGGGTTATGCTTCACCACCCATTGTGAATTATTTTTTGCAATTGGAGCGAAAGGATCTTAAAATTTTAATTCCGGGAGCAGGAAACGCATGGGAAGCGGAATGGTTGTGGAAAAATGGATTTGAACAGGTCTATATAATGGAAATCAGTAAAATAGCTATTGAAAAATTTAAAAGGCGTGTGCCGGATTTCCCTTCGTCACAAATTTTAAATGAGGATTTCTTTCAACATCAGGGCACCTATGATATTATTGTGGAACAAACTTTTTTCTCCAGTTTGGCTGTAGAACTTCGTTTTGATTATGCCAAAAAAGTTCACTCTCTTATGAACGAAGGGGGGAAACTGATGGGATTATTGTTCAATCATCAATTTGCTTTCCAAGGACCGCCATTTGGAGGAACCCCCGAAGAGTATGAGCAACTTTTTCGCTCATTTTTTCATTTTAAAATATTCGAAAACGCCACCAATTCCATTAAGCCGCGGCAGGGCAGGGAGCTGTTTTTAGTTCTAATAAAGCTACGCTGGTTCGATTAAAGTCGCTGAAAAATAAACAACTCCAATCAATCGTTCATCTGCTCAGTTTATTAAATGTGTCAGATATACTTTTGTATCATGATAATTGGAATTGTGACATATTTATTACTCGCCACTGGAGTAGCCTTGTTGGGCAAGGATAGAAACATTGGGATGGTTCATACTTTCCTTATTGGAATCTTTCTAACCCCTGTCACAGGACTTTTTGCTGTACTTCACTCACAAAAACTTATCCTGTATCATATTGTTCAGCATGAATGCCCGGAATGTGGCTATAGTTTTGATAAAAATCATGATGCATGCCCAATTTGCCTGAAAGATGGTAAATATGTACCGCTTCATCCCAATGTAGTACCAACAACCTAAATATATTAATTATGATAACCACAATAACAATAATGGTCAGTTTAATAGTAATCGTGGCAGTAGTTGCCTACTTTTTACTTAGGAAAGATAATCCCAAATTACGCACGTATCAAAAGCACTACTCATGTTCAGTCTGTGGTAACGAATTTAACCAAACCTTAGACTATTGCCCGGAGTGTGCCAAGGATAAACAGATTACAGTCTTGCTACATGAATTCTTTGTGGAGGTGAGACCGGGCAAAAACAAATTGAGATTGACTTGAACTTAAAACCCCTGCCAATTGGCGGGGGTTTTTTTTAAATTCTATTTCACAAGGATATTTCCCGTCATTTCTTTAGGAATCTCCAATCCCATGATATGCAATAATGTAGGTGCAATATCGGCCAGTTTACCTTCGTTGATTTGTTTATAGTCATCATCGAGTAAAAACACGGGGACAGGATTCATGGAGTGGGCTGTGTTGGGCGAACCGTCTTCGTTTACAGCATTATCAGAGTTTCCGTGATCGGCGGTAATCATAACAGAATAATTGAGCCCACGAGCCGTTTCAGCAACCCGTTTCACGCATTTGTCCACTGTTTCCACCGCTTCCTGAATGGCAGAATACACACCTGTGTGACCCACCATATCGCTGTTGGCAAAATTAAGTATCACCAGGTCAGGCTGATTGGCCTTCAATTCTTCCACAATAGCATCGGCCACTTCGTTGGCGCTCATGGATGGCTTTAAATCGTAGGTTGCCACCTTGGGTGAGGGGATTAAAATGCGCTTTTCTCCATCGAACTCCTTCTCTCTTCCGCCTGAAAAGAAGAAAGTGACGTGAGCATATTTTTCAGTCTCAGCAATTCTTACCTGAGTTTTACCAGCTTTGCTCACGGTTTCGCCGATAGTGTTTTTTAAATCATCCTTGTCGTAGGCAATATGAACATTGTGGAACGATTCATCGTAGCGGGTCATGGTAATATAGTACAGCGGAAGGGTTTTCATTCCCTGTTCTGGCATATCTTTCTGGCTGAGCACTGTTGTTATTTCGCGGAGACGATCGGTGCGGAAATTAAAGCAAAAAACCACATCGTTGGGCTCAATTAAAGCTATAGGTTGATTGTTTTTTACAATAACAGAGGGTTTTATAAATTCATCGGTAATATTATTGTTGTAAGATGATTCTATAACATCCTCAGCTGAATTAAACGAATCTCCAATTCCCTGAGTCATCAGGTCGTAGCCCAATTTAACTCTGTCCCACCTTTTGTCACGATCCATGGTGTAATAGCGGCCACATACCGAAGCAATCTGAGCAGAAGTGTTTTTTATATTCGATTCCAACTCACGGATATAACCCAGACCACTTTTTGGGTCGGTATCGCGACCGTCGGTAAGAGCATGAATAAAAACATTTTTAAGGCCTTGTTTGTCAGCTATTTGACAAAGTTTTACCAAATGAGCTGTGGCTGAGTGAACCCCGCCATCGCTCACAAGACCAATAAAATGGAGTTTGGCACCTTTTTCCAATGCATAGCTAAAGGCTTTGTTTATTTCTTCGTTTTGTTCAATGGAATTATCTTTTACTGCGTGGTTGATTCTCACCAAATCCTGAAAAACCACACGGCCAGCGCCTATATTTAGATGGCCTACTTCTGAATTTCCCATTTGGCCATCGGGAAGGCCAACATATTCTCCATCGGTGTGAAGTATGTTTTTTGCGACAGATGGGTCGCTAAGCAAGCTTTTAGTGTAATCTGTGTGGGAGTTATAAATAGCATCGGCGTGGTCTTTCTTTCCCTTACCCCAACCATCCATTATGATTAAAATGGCTTTTTTACTCATTTTTTATAAATTTTTATGGTTAAATTTCAATCCACAAAGATACCTCTTCTAAAAATAACTTTTACTTTTGGCGGCTCAATTTCAATTAATATACTGTTAATTATGAAAAATTCATGGTGGAATAAAGTTTATACGCCTATTATTATTGCTATGGTTTTTGTGGCAGGTATGTCGGTGGGAAGGCAATTTTTAGGTGGGAAAACTTTCTATCAACCCCAAGTGGAAAGTAAGATAAATCAGGTGATGGATTTTATTTCATCGGAATATGTTGACAGCGTTGATTTAGCCGATATGGAGTTAAAAACCATCAATCATATTATTGATGAGCTAGACCCTCATTCCGATTATATTGTTCCCGAACAATACCATGATGTAGTTGACCCTTTATTGGGAAATTTCGACGGTATTGGAGTTCAGTTTCGCATGATTCGTGATACTGTTACCGTGATGCTTCCTCTGGAAGGAGGTCCATCCTTAAAGGCGGGAATAAAAGCTGGCGACAGAATTGTTATGGCAGGCGACGATACCATAGCTGGAAAAAAGCTCTCCAATGCTGAAGTAATGAAGCATTTAAAAGGACCTCGTGGTAGTAAGGTAACCCTGAAAATTGTTCGTAGCCACGAAAAAGACTTGTTAACTTTCGATATCGTCCGTGATAAAATACCAACCTATAGTCTCGATGCCACTTTTATGATTAACGAGAAGCTGGGATATATTAAAATCAGCAAGTTTTCAGCAACCACCATCGAAGAATTTAATGAAGCCATGGAGAATTTATTAAAGCAGGGAATGAGTCAACTTGTTCTCGATCTCCGCGGAAATTCGGGTGGATATTTAAGAGCAGCCATAGAAATGAGCGATACTTTTCTGGGGGATAAAAAACTGATTGTTTTTACCAAAGGCAGGAATCGTCCGGAAAAACGCTATTACGCCCGCAACAACGGGGCATTCGAGGAAGGAGCACTTTATGTGTTGATTGATGAAAATTCAGCATCCGCAGCAGAAATTGTGGCCGGAGCCATCCAGGACAATGACCGCGGCGCCATTATCGGGCGAAAATCGTTTGGTAAGGGCTTGGTTCAGGAGCAAATAGACTTTGCCGATGGTTCGGCCCTTCGTCTCACCGTAGCACGTTATTATACCCCAACCGGAAGGTGCATTCAGCGACCCTATGAAGAAGGCAAGGATGCTTATTATGCCGATCATTTTCACCGTATGATGGACGATGCTGAAGGGAAAACTGATAGTACTCAGGTTGTTGATACCACCCGGTATATAACCCCTGGTGGGCGTGTATTATATGGCGGTGGAGGCATCATGCCCGACGTTGAGATAGTATTGGATACAACGAAAAACTATTATTTCTACAATAGAATGGTGCGAAATAGCATTGTGGTTGAATATGCCATTGACTATTACAATTCCCATCGGGTTGAATTGGAGAAGTTTGATAATATGCAACAATTTGGCAATAAGATGGTTTTGAAAGAAAATGTTTACAGCGATCTGGTTTCAATTGCCCAACAGCAACAATTAAAACCATCGAAGGAGGAAATAGAAAATAGCAAGGATTTAATTATCAATACTTTAAAAGCGGAACTCGCCAGATTGCTATTTGGTGAAAAGGCCTATTTCTACATATATCTGCAGGAAGATGAAGTATTTAATAAAGCTTTGCAGGAAATGAACAAGCCTTTGAGCTAATCTACATAGTCTTTTCTTTTCACAATAACCACTTCGTCATTGGGCAAATCCAAATACCCAAAGTCGTAACAGAACACATATTCCAAACCTTTTTTAGTCTGGAAGATATTGGTGTGATAGTTAAAATTATAACCATCGTTCGAAAGTTGTCCTTTGGTGGATTTGGTTTTATCGCCCGGGCATAATTTCTCCAAAATCCTGCGGTTTCTACGCAGGGTATTGTTCACATTTCTAACGAAATTATTGGAATCGCTGTTCATTTGATTGTGAAAAGCATTTCGACATAAATCGGAGCAAAACTTTTGGTCAGCGCGGCCTTTAAGCTCATAGCCACAATTCTGACATACACGTTTCTCAGCCATAGGTGAATTTTTGCATAAAAATAGATTTTTTTAATTGCACACACAATCCATCCACCAAATTTTGATTGAGAAATTTGATTGATTTCTCAAGATGAGCAAGTTAAAATGCTACTCCAGGCTTAAAAACAACGATTAGGCTTTTTTCCAGCTGTCTTTAAGACCCACCGTGCGATTAAATACCATTTGTGAGGAAGTGCTGTCTTTATCAACATTGAAATATCCCTGACGTTCAAACTGAAAATGATCGAGATATACCGCATCTTTAACCGATGGTTCAACGAGAGCTCTTACAATTACAGATAAGCTGTCGGGATTGAGCAAGTCCTTATAATCCTGATCCTTGTCGCCATCGGGCGATTCTACTGTGAAGAGTCTGTCATAAAGACGGATTTGGGCTTCAATGCGCTGATGCGCATCTACCCAATGCAAAGTGCCTTTAACTTTACGTTGAGATTCTTCGGTTCCGCTACCCGATTTGGTTAGGGGATCGTAGGTGCAGTTAACCTGGGCTATAAGGCCATCGCTATCTTTTTCAACACTTTCGCATTTAATAATATAGGCATATTTCAATCGAACCTCAGCGCCTACTGTAAGTCGGAAAAACTTCTTTGGAGCATCTTCCATAAAATCCTCCTGCTCTATAAAGATTTCGCGGCTAAAAGGAATTGGTCGGGTTCCAGCATTTTCATCCTCCGGATTGTTGTGGCCATTCATTATCTCTGTTTTACCTTCAGGGTAATTGGTTATAACCAGTTTTAGAGGGTTGAGAACAGCCATGCGGCGATGGGCAGTTTTATTGAGGTCTTCGCGCACATGGTGTTCTAACAAAGCCACATCAATCACATTGTCGCGCTTGGCTATGCCAATGGTATCGGAGAAATTTCTGATGCTAGCGGGTGTATATCCCCGTCTTCTCATTCCGCTGATGGTGGGCATTCGTGGATCGTCCCAGCCACTTACCAATTTCCCCTGAACCAACTCCAGAAGCTTGCGTTTACTCATCACGGTGTAAGTGAGATTGAGTCTTGCGAACTCTATTTGCTGCGGATGAAAAACATCTACCTGATTAAGAAACCAATCGTAAAGCGGGCGGTGGTTTTCGAATTCGAGGGTACAAAGCGAATGGGTAATTTTTTCAATGCTGTCTTCGAATCCATGAGCCCAATCGTACATGGGATAAATGCACCATTGATCGCCTGTGCGGTGATGATGGGCATGACGGATTCGATAAATGGCGGGGTCGCGCATATGCATATTGGGCGATGCCAAATCAATTTTTGCCCGGAGAGTCCGGCTTCCATCGGGGAATTCTCCGTTTTTCATTCTTTCGAAAAGATCGAGATTTTCTTCCACAGTACGGCTGCGATAAGGACTTGGGTCAGCTGGTTTTTGTGGTGTTCCACGCATGGCACTCACTTCTTCGGCACTTAAATCGCACACAAAGGCTTTACCTTGTTTAATGAGGTCGATTGCATAATCATACATCTGGCCAAAATAGTCGCTGGCAAAAAACAGGCGGTCTTCCCAGTCGAAGCCCAGCCATTTTACATCCTCCATAATGGAATCTACATATTCCACATCCTCTTTCACCGGATTGGTATCGTCGAACCTGAGGTTGCACTTGCCATTGTATTTCTGGGCAATTCCAAAATTAAGGCAGATGGACTTGGCGTGACCAATATGCAGATAGCCATTGGGTTCTGGGGGAAAACGGGTGTGAACTCTTGATTCGTTCTTGCCGTTTTTCAAGTCCTGTTCTATGATTTGCTCAATAAAATTTAATGATGGGCGGTTTTCCTCTTGTACTAATTCCGGTGTTTTCATGTGTTATTATTTATTTTTTTAAATTAAGGTCACATGGAATACGCCATGATAAAAAAATATCATTCCAATGAGTGATTTAATAATCATGGCTATTTCATTTGCTTGTTTGTTTTTTAATGGTCAAACCTGGTAGTTTGTCGCTGTTAGAGTTGTTGGGGTTTATGATTAATCTGCAAAAATAAACAGATTTAAAGATGATGGATTATAAAGTCAATAAAAAAGCCGGTCTGAAAGACTCAGCCGGCTTTTATATTAGTCAATAGGTTATTACATTTTGAAAGTAAGACCGAAACGGATTGATGATAATTGGCTGTAACCAGCTTCAGCAAAAATACCGAAGTTTGGTTTGAACATCATTCTACCACCAACAAATACTTCTTCGTAAACTCCTGGGTCTGGTTTGCGAACAATTTCGTCTTTATCCCAATCATACTCATAATAACTATCAATGTGCAGACCTAAGCCTAAACCAGCATAAACATCGAATTTATCACTTTTAAAAGAGTGTAGATGCCAGGCTGCTCTTGCACCAATTTCGAATTGATGATAGTTGTAACTGTTATCAGTTAAATAATAATAATCATAATTGGAATACTTGTAACCAATTAGTCCGCCAAATGAAACTAAGCCTATATCCCCTGTTGGGATAGCTCCATATTCACCAGAAACTTCGATGGCTGGGAAAAATCCACCATAGCTTCCGAATCCAATACCGGCATTAATAGCCCAATCGCCTTTATCAAACACATGTTGTGCATTTAATGAGAAGGCTACAAAAAATAGGGCAACAACGGCCAACGCTAATTTTTTCATGTTTAATTGTTTTAGTTGTTAAATTTGAGCAAAGGTATTATTTTTTAACCACAGTGGAAGTATTTATCCACCAGGGCCAGTATTTTTTCCTCATCGTTTCCTACTTCGGCTCTGATGTTGGAGTCTTTATAGCTGCGAAGTTTTTTGATCATTCCGTCGATGGTTCTTTCGTTAAAAACCCCATGTTCGAGATAGTAGTGACGCTGTTTGTCGAGTTGGTCGGCCGAATCCCAGCAGCTAAGTGGTAACTGTTCAAGCTGTTCGGCTTTGGCTTTGTTTTTAGCGTCGAAGATGTTTACATCTACGTAAGTTTTTTCGGCAAAAGCCAGGCTATCTTTTTCTTCCAAACCTAAACGGGCTGCCACAGTGAGTCCGGCTAAAAGCAGATAAATCTCAGCGCTTCCATCGGGGCAACGGAATTCCACCGTTTGTTTATTGCTAAAATCTCTGGCAGCTTCTGTTTCCTGTGGGTTTGCATGGGAAACCATGTTTTTTTGGCCGCTCCATCCAAGTGGAACGCGAACCAAAACCGAGCGGTTTCTGTCGCCCCAGCAAATATTGGTGGGTGCTTCCTGATGGGGCACCAGGCGGAAATAGCTGGTGGGATTGGTATTGCCAAAGGCTGTGAGCGATGGAGCTAATTTCAAATAACCCGCGATGGCTTTTTTAGCAGTATCGCTGATTTTTCCATTCTCCACCATCATATTTTTGCCTTTTTTCATGAGGCGGGTGTGAATATGCATGCCACTACCTGCTTTTCCCACCGTGATTTTGGGGGCAAAAGTAATGGTTACGCCATATTGATAGGCTAAAGTACGCATAACCCATTTAGCTATAATGAGCTGATCGGCAGCATCTTCCAGTGGGCTGGGCTTAAATTCAATCTCGTTTTGTTCGTATTCCAGGTTTCCAACGGTGAAGTTTCCCACTTCCGAGTGGCCGTATTTTATATTTCCCCCCACCGTGGCAATGGCCAGCATGGCTTCGCGCCTAAGGTCTTCCCATTTGGTAAATGGTGTGCTTTCATGATAGCCTCTTTGGTCATCGGCTACAAAATATGGTTCCTTTTCGCTGATAACATAATACTCCAATTCGCCCATAACTTCAAATTCCAAACCGGTTTTTTGTTTTAGAGTATCATGAGCTTTTTGCAAAGTGTAAGCCGGTGACCCATCGAAAGGATCGCCATTTTTATCGTAGAAAGCACATAGAATATCGATAGTTGGAATTTGGCTAAATGGATTTACAAAAGCTGTTTTGAAACGGGGGATAACATACAAATCGCTGTTTCCGGCTTCAATATAAGGGAAAAGGCTGGAGCCATCAACCCGCTCGCCCGAGCTTAGAATCTCGTCTAACTGGGTTTCGTCGTAAATAACGAAATTAAGAGTTTTCAATCGGCCATCGGCTCCCGAATATCTAAAGTTCAACATCTCCACACCATTTTCTACAATGTATTTGATAATGTCGGCTTTAGTAAAATTTTTAGGTTCTTTTTGAAGGTATTGCACCAAAGGGTTTGGGCTACTGAATGTTTTGTTTTTCATTCTTTGATTTATTTATGGACATGGGTTTGCCTTAAAAGCTCACCTTTGAATTATTAAAAAACTTTTTTTAACACTAGATAACAAAAATAATTTTCCAGTTTACAAAAGAATGTAAAAGTATAATATGTTTTTACCACGGAAGCCTGCATTGATAAAAATCAGTAATACGCTTACAATGGCCGAATGCAGAGTTTAGAATGTATCAAAACCTATATATATCATACTTCAATTCTCAGTTCGAACAGGAGTGTTTAAATACTTGACAAGCACGGTATTTTGTATTATCTTTGCAGCCCCTTTAGAATTTGACCCAGTAAGTGATTACCCGGAAACATAAAGTATTATTTTTTAGTAATATAAAACCTGAAAATGAAGTTATCCAAATTCAAATTTACTTTACCCAAAGAACTTATTGCCAACCATCCTGTTGCTAACCGCGACGAATCGCGGTTGATGGTGCTTAACAGAGCAACCAAAACCATAGAACACCGGACTTTTAAAGACATTTTAGAATATTTTAGCGATGGTGATGTTTTTGTATTGAACAATACCAAGGTTTTTCCTGCCCGATTGTATGGTGAAAAAGAGAAAACCGGAGCCAAAATTGAAGTGTTTTTGTTGCGCGAATTAAATCAGGAATCGAGATTGTGGGATGTTTTGGTAGACCCAGCGCGGAAAATCAGAATTGGGAATAAGCTTTATTTCGGCAACGATGAGCTTGTGGCCGAAGTAATTGACAATACCACCAGCCGTGGCCGAACTTTGAGATTTTTATTCGATGGTTCCTACGAAGAATTTAAAAAGACCATTAAACGATTGGGGGAGACTCCGCTGCCAAAAATTCATGAGCGCGCTATTGAACCCGACGACCATGAGCGGTACCAAACTGTATATGCCAAACATGAAGGAGCAGTAGCTGCTCCCACTGCAGGGTTGCACTTTAGCCGCGAAATAATGAAAAGACTGGAGCTACAGGGAGTTCATTTTGCCGAACTCACCTTACATGCTGGCCTGGGAAATTTCAGGGAAATTGAGGTAGAGGATTTGACCAAACACAAAATGGACAGTGAACAACTTATCATTCCCGAAGAAACAACACTCATTGTTAACAAAGCCATTGATGCACATAAACGCGTTTGCAGCATTGGTACCACCGTGATGAAGGGAATGGAAACATCGACCAGTATCAGCGGCCACCTGAAACCTTTTGCCGGTTGGACAAACAAATTCATTTTCCCCCATTACGATTTCAGAATAGCCAATTCCATGATTACCAATTTCCACTTACCCTATTCCAGTATGTTGATGTTGGTAGCGGCTTTTGGTGATTACGATTTTGTAATGCAGGCTTATAAAGAAGCTGTACAGGAAAAATATCGCTTTTTTACTTACGGTGATGCCATGCTTATTCTGTAGACTTTTTTAATATGACATAGAGAGCCGGTTCATTAGAGCTGGCTTTTTTCTTTTCGGCCAAACATCATTCCAGAGTCCGTTTAGGCAAATTCGGTATTCCGATAATTGGATAAATTGATTCTCCATATTTTCCTGCGAATTCCACCGATGTCTTAATTAAATGAAGCCTACATTAACTTATGGTTAAGGGGAAAGAAATAATTATTGTAATTGTCCTATAGCCTTATATTTGCACGCCAAATATTAATATATTTGACGCCCTTTTCTTTACACATAAAGTAGGGCTAAAATTGAATTAAAACTAAAATAAATTTATAAAATGAAAAGAATTTCTACTTACTTATTGATGTTCCTGATGTTAATGGGAGTATCATCAAAAGCACAAGACCTGGTGATAACAGGGATTGTTGACGGCCCCTTGGCTGGCGGACTACCAAAAGCTATTGAGGTTTATGTTTTAGCAGACATTGCCGACTTAAGCATTTATGCCTTAGAGAGCGCCAATAACGGTAACGTACCTGCAGGACCTGAATTTACATTCCCTGCCGACGCAGCCAACGAAGGTGATTATATCTATGTAGCTCAAGATGACGCATCTAATGGTTTTCTTGCTTTTTTTGGTTTCGCTCCAAATTATATAAATAATGTAGCAAATAACAATGGCGATGATGTTATTTTGCTTTATCAAGACGGCAATATCGTTGATGTATTGGGTGAGCCCGGTGTTGATGGAACCGGCACTACCTGGGAATCTTCGGATGGCTGGGTTTATCGTAACGATGGTACAGGCCCTGATGGAGATACCTTTGTCGAAGGAAACTGGACCTATAGCGGAATTGAGGCCTTGACTGGTGAAACTACCAATGCCACAGCCGCCAACCCCTGGCCCATAGGAACATATTCTCCCGGAGCTTCCAATACAGTTGCCACACCGGTTATTTCTCCCGCTTCCGGCGATTATTTTTCAGCTATTTCTGTATCCATGACTTGTGGAACCTCAGGCGCAACCATTCGTTATACCACCAATGGTACTGATCCAACTCCTTCATCCACAGTTTATTCAGCTCCATTTAATGTGAGCACAACAACCACTGTAAAAGCCCGTGCCTATAAAGCTGGCATGACCGAAAGTTCTATTGCAACCAGACAATACAATTTCCCCACAGTTACCAATATTGCCAATATTGGACAGCTAAGAACCCAAACCGTGGGAAATTACTACAAACTAACTGGTCAGGCAATACTAACATTCCAACAAACTTATAGAGGACAAAAATTCATTCAGGATGCTACCGGAGCTATTTTAATTGATGACCTGGCCGGAGTTATAACAACTACCTACAACTTAAACGATGGTATTACCAACATTACAGGAACATTGTCTGAATTTGGTGGAATGATGCAATTTGTTCCAGCATTAAATCCTGGCGCAGCCACATCGAGCGGAAATACAGTTACCCCACAGGTTGTTACATTGAGTACTTTAACATCAAATTTCGAGACTTACGAGTCTGAACTCGTTAAAGTGGTAGGAGCTGTTTTTACCGATGCCGGAACCAATTTTGCCAATGGAACTGTTTATGTAATCACCGACGGTAGCACACCAAATTATAACTTCAGAACCACTTTTTACGATGTGGATTATATTGGAACTCCAATTCCTTCGGGTGCTCAGGATTTAATCCTTATTCCAAACTCAAGAACCGATGGAAACTTTGTTACAAGCCGCAGTGATGCTGATATAAACCCATCATCAAGCGCCAATCCTGCTGTTAAACTCGATATTACCGAAATAAACTCAGGCAATCCCGTTTACGAATATCAGCCCTTCACAGTTAAGGTTCAGTCGTTGGATGTGAACAATGTTCCTGCCAATGTTACCAGCAATACTACAGTAACTTTAACTGTGGGAACCGGAACCGGAACCTTAGGAGGCACCTTAACCGGAGTTATTGCTTCTGGAACCAATACAGTCACAATTTCGGGTGTTACATACGGCCCACATCAAAACAATGTGATTCTTAATGTAAATGGTGGAAGTTTGACCCAAGGCAACAGCAATCCTTTCAATGTTTTGGAAGTTGTTATTGCCGACCTGGTAATTACTGAGGTGATGTATCATGCCATGCCTGGTGAAGATACCCTGGAGTATATAGAACTATACAATAATGGATCATCATCCATTAATTTAGAGAACTATACCTTCACCCAAGGTGTGGAACTTATTTTTCCATCAACCAATTTAACAGCAGGTTCTTACTTGTTGATTGCTAAAAATTCTTCTGCTATTCAGGATGCTTTTGGAGTTAGTTCTATTCAGTGGACAAGCGGCGGATTGGTTAATAGCGGTGAAGATATTGAAATTACTGATGATAATGGTTCAGTGGTTGCTTTCATAGATTTCCTTCCTGGTGCACCCTGGCCTGCAGATATAGTAGGAAAATCCATTCGCTTTTGTAACCCAGATTTACCTAATAACGTAGCTGCCAACTGGAGCTCCAGCGATGAATTAATAGCTACAATTGGTGGGCAAGATATTTTTGGTTCACCACTCGAAGGTTGTGGAGCTGAACCATTGGTAGCAAATTTCTCTGGTAATCCAGTGACATTGGATATGGGGGGAAATGTAGATTTTACCGATTTATCCACAGGCACTCCAACAGGCTGGAGCTGGTCTTTCCAGGGCGGAACACCATCAACATTAGCTGTTCAAAACCCACAAAATATCGTTTATAATACTGCTGGAACCTACAATGTTACTTTAACCATTACCCGTGGCGGAGATAGCGATACAGAAACCAAAGTTGGATACATTACTGTAAACGACCCAACAGAACCACCGGTTGCCGATTTTGAAGCCAATCCTACTACACTTTATGTGGGTCAATCTGTTAGTTTTACCGATTTATCATTAAACAACCCTACCAGCTTTGCCTGGACTTTTGAAGGAGGAACCCCGGGAACTTCAGATGCTCAAAACCCAACTATTACATACAATACCGCAGGAACATACAACGTTACACTTTCTGTTGAAAATAATGCTGGTAGCGATGAATTAATGCGTACCGATTATATTACTGTACTTCCAGCAGTTGAAGCAGATTTAATTATTACCGAAATTATGTATCACGCCATGCCTGGTGAGGATACTTTAGAGTATTTCGAAATCTATAATAATGGATCAACAGCCATAAACCTGGAGAATTACACCATTACTCAGGGAGTTGAACTTGTATTCACAAGCACTAATTTGGCAGCTGGATCCTATTTGTTAGTAGCTAAAAACTCATCCGCAATTCAGGATGCCTTTGGTGTAAGTTCTGTTCAGTGGACAAGTGGAGGATTGAATAACGATGATGACATTATTGAAATCAACAATCCCACAGGTGATGTTGTAGCATTTGTTGAATATTTTGATGCTTCACCCTGGCCTACTGACCAAATTGGTAAATCTATAAGATTCTGTAACATAGCACTTCCTAACAATGATCCAGCCAACTGGAGTATCAGTAACGAATTATTAGCAACCATCGGCGGCCAGGATATTTATGGCACACCTCTCGAAGGTTGCGGTGCTGACCCACTTATTGCTGATTTTGTTGGTAATCCCTTAGAATTGGATATGGGTGCCAGTGTGGATTTTACTGATTTATCTTCAGGCATTCCAACTGGGTGGAATTGGTCATTCCAAGGCGGAACACCCGCTTCATCAACGGCTCAAAACCCACAGAATATTGTTTACAGTAATGCAGGAACTTTCAATGTTACATTAACAGTAACCAGAGGTGGAGATAGTGACGCTGAAACAAAAGTGGGATATATTTCAGTTAACGATCCAACCCAACCTCCTATTGCTGACTTTGAAGCTGATATGAACCTCTTATTTGTAGGACAATCCGTTCATTTTACCGATTTATCACAAAATGCTCCCACTTCTTATCAGTGGACTTTTGAGGGAGGCAGTCCAGCATCTTCAACTGTTCAAAACCCAACAGTAACCTATAATACTCCCGGAACCTACGATGTTACTCTTTTTGTTCAAAACTCAGCTGGTACCGACGAATTAATCCGTACAGACTATATCACTGTGCTTCCCGCAACTGTGGGTGACTTGGTGATAACCGAAATCATGTACAATTCTCCGGAATCGGGTAACGATTCTTTGGAATATATTGAAATCTATAATAACTCGGATAACGAAGTAAATCTATTCGGCTATTCATTTACAAGTGGCGTTGAATATGTTTTCCCGCAAATAGTTCTTGAGAATGGTAATTATCTTTTGGTAGCAATTGATTCAGTGGCTCTGTTAAATACTTTGGGTGTAACAGCTTATCAGTGGACTTCAGGCGCATTGAGCAACAGTGGTGAATTATTAAAATTATCTTCACCTTTAGGAGAAACTGTGGATTCAATACCATACCAAAATGTTGCTCCCTGGCCATTAGAAGCCAATGGAGGGGGATCATCAATGACCATTTGTGATCCTGAAACTGAAAACTCAATAGGAGATGCATGGCATGCATCAGTTAATTTCCTTGCAGTAAACGCGACTGGAGATTCGATTTTTGGAAGCCCAGGTACAGATCCTGAACCCATAGCCAATTTACAAGCCAACGATATATTACCTGGTGTTGGCGATCAGGTTGAGTTTACCGAACTGTCAATTTGTAATGCTACATCTTTTTCTTGGGTATTTGAAGGCGGAAACCCTTCTACATCTGTTGAGCCCAACCCAACTGTCACTTATGAAATGGCTGGTGATTTTGATGTAACATTAACAGTGAGTAATGCCACAGGAAGCCATTCGTTAACTTTGACTAATTATATTCAGGTAGGTGTTGGAATAGTAGAGCAACATTTGTCGCAAATTGAAGTTATGCCCAATCCCTCCAATGGTTTATATAAACTGACCAATCCCTCGCAACAAGAAATCAGTGTTCGCATTTATAATGTTGTTGGACAATCGGTTTATGAAATAAAAACTGTTGATTCCGAAGTTAATATTGATTTAACTCTTGAAGAGAATGGAATTTATATGCTTCAGATTCTAATGGGTTCTCATCATAAAACTCTAAGAATTGTTAAGCAGTAAAAAAATCTGATTAGTAAGAGGCTGTTTACTATCTTTGTGGCAGCCTCTTTTTTATTATTAAAAAAAATAATCGCTTATGAAAAAACTTGCTTATTTCCTGTTAACAATTTCTTTTTTATTCTCCTTTGGAATAAAATCGCAGAATTTAATTGATAATTCAGGTTTTGAAACCTGGAGTAATGCCCAACCCACATCATGGTCAACAAGTGGAGGAGCAATAGCCTTGTCTAAAAACACTTCAAATTTCCATGATGGAACATCTAGTTGTCAAGTGGATTTTACAAGTGATGAAAATCAAAATATAATTTCCAATAGCTTTACTGTAACCCCGGGTGATTCTATATATGTCAGTTTTTATGGATATGATAATGATCCCGCTGGAAGGGCTCGTATTTCTGTTCTCTATGAAGGAAGTATAAACGTTTATGGAGATTATACTGAGGATATGGATAGCTGGCAAATGGTTACTTACAATGATATTGTTCCCGAAGGAGCTACTATGGCTACCTTTCAAATTCGATTTTATGATGTTGCAGCAAACTGGGATGGTAGTGGCCAGATTCTAATCGATCAGACAAGCTTTGTTCCTGTAAAAGAAATAGAGCCAGAACCTTCAAATTACCCAACAGAGTTTCAGTCAATCCGAGAAGGAGTAAGTGCTAATTTAACATGGATAGATGCCACAGGCGATCAACTACCTCATTATTATTTGATTCTAGCTTCCAAAAACAATTTATTTTCTACTCCGGTAGATGGAACTATGGTTGCTAATGATGAAGATATTTCAGACGGAAGTGGTGCTATTAACATTCCATTCGGACAGCAATTCGCTTCATTTTCAGGGCTTGATGCTGGTAATTATTATTTCGTAATCTACCCTTATTCAAACACTGGAGTGGACGTTAATTATAAAACTGATGAAACAGTCCCTTCGACCTCAGTCCAGGTACCTGAAGTAACTGTGCTCACTTTTGTTAATTTTCAGGATGATAGTTTTGGGGATTGGGTGCCATTGAGCATTATAGGAGATCAAATTTGGCAGGTTGAAGAATTTTCCAGAAATAAATTTGCTGCAATGAATGGATATAGTGGTGGAGCTCAGGATAATGAGGACTGGATTATTAGTCCGTCAATTAATACTACCCAATTTCGTGACGTTTTATTTAGCTTTTCCAGTGCGTTAAATTTTACAGGACCTGCCATTCAGGTTTTTCTTTCCAATGATTATAATGGTAACGGAAACCCAGCTGCTGCTACCTGGATTGACATTACAAGTGCATTTAACTATTCTGAAGGTGCTTATAATTGGGTGCAATCTGGTAGTTTAAATTTAGATGAATACCAAACAACATCTTTATATTTGGCTTTTAAATACACAAGTAGTATTTCGGAAAATGCAGCTAAATGGGAATTGGATAACTTTTTAGTGACAGGATTACCCTATAATTATATATCTGAAATATCGAAAGCTAAGTTTCTAATCTTTCCAAATCCAGGCTCAGGGCAATATCGAATAGAGAATGAACTAAGTGAGAAATTAACAATCTCAATTTTTAATGTAACTGGCCAGAAAATATTAAATTTAATTTCATCGGAGAAATCTATTGAAATAAACCTAAACGATTCAGGTAAAGGAACATATTGGGTCCAAATTATAACAGATAATATCATTAAAACATTACCTGTTATAAACGAATAGACTGAATCAATTTCAGCCTGTTGATAACCGGCTTTATTAGGGGATCAAAAATGGGATTTTTACCCTATTTTTGCCCCCTATTATTTTTTTACCGTGCAGAAAAAGCAAAAATTTTATGTGGTTTGGAAGGGACATCATCCTGGAATATACGAGCGCTGGAGTGATTGTCAAGACCAGATTAACTCATATCCTTCACCAATTTACAAGGCTTTCGACTCCAGAGAAGAGGCAACAATGGCCTATCGCGACGATCCTTATAATTATATTGGGAAAAAAGGAAAAAAAACCACCGAAGCCCTATTAAATCTCAATATCCCCCAGCCCCAACTCTACAGTCTTTGTGTTGATGCTGCATGCAGCGGAAATCCTGGAGTTCTTGAATATCAAGGGGTTTTTGGCGAAACTGGAACAAGGGTTTTTCACGTGGGGCCATTCCCTTTGGGAACTGTGAATATTGGGGAATTTCTGGCTTTGGTTCATGCTTTGGCCTATTTAAAAAAGAATAAACTCGAAATGCCCGTCTACAGCGACTCCATGACAGCCATAAGCTGGGTGACCAAGAAACAAATTAAAACGAATTTAGAAAGGACCCCTAAAACAGAAAAACTGTTTCAATTGGTAGACAGAGCCTTGTTTTGGCTAAGAGAGAATACTTTTTCGACACCGGTTCTCAAATGGCAAACGGAATACTGGGGAGAAATTCCCGCCGATTTTGGAAGAAAGTAAAAATCATCTCTCTTTAAATCAACAGATTAAGGCCAGAAAAACTTCTTGGAAAAACTCTGGTTATCTTGCTTTAGGTGAATGATATAGATTCCCGCCGGAAATTGGAAACTGATTGAAATATGATTTGTTAAGCCCTTTCCGCTTTGAATAGTATTCCCCCGGGTATCGTAAATTGTAAATTCCGATGGACTGTTTGACGTCATATTCAGAACTATTTTCCCTGGAAACGTCTGGATATTTACAGAGTTGGAAACAATTTCACTCACAGGATTAAAGTTTTCCACTGGGAAATATTGGGGGTTGGCTAAATGACAGCGGTTTGCAGCTCTCACTTCTATAGTATCCCCTTCTTTAAATCTGTCAGAAAAAACCAGATACGCCTGAGAATCCCAGGGGTGAGCATCGAAAAAAGAAACCCCTTCAGGCAAACTCCAATAGAACCTGTCAGCATTTCCTGGGTTGATAATATTGAAATTATATAAGGAATCTTTCACTATTTCTCCTTCCGGGCCTTCTAAAAATCCTTCGTATTCAAGCGAATCCAAGCAAATGGGAATATTCGAATAATTATACCAAACGTAGCCTTTCAGGTTAATATGCTCAGTGTATTGATTGGTGTCTTTCATAAATTCTTCGCTATAATGCTCCCACACCAAAGGCAGACTTCCGATGGTATCGAGCCAATCGCGCAAATGAAATCCTGCATTCTCTTTAACTGCAAAAATGGGGAGGAAAGAAATTGACGAATTCTGCAACCCAAGAAACGAAAGCCGACGAGTTTGATGGTAGAAATTGTAGAGCTCCAGGTCGCCATTGGGCAAAGCAGGCTGATATACAGCGCCGAGAATCCGGTCAATAATGCCATTTTCCATCTTTACAGCCAGCTGTTGTGCATGGATTTCGTTAATCCAGCCAATATAAATTTCTGTTTCGATGATAGATGGTGGGGAAAATAAAGCAGGGTTGGCTAAAAGTGAAGCCAGCGAATCTATCTTGTTCAGCTCGTCCATGGCAAATTGAAAAGCCCCTATACTATCGCAGCTATAGCCATTGGGTTGAAGGTAGTTTTCGCAATAATAGCCCAGATAAATATCGCTGTGAAACGATTTCCAGAATTCAAACTCCAGGTTATAGCTGTCGATTCTTTCCTCCGCTGTCACCAATTCATGGGTTTGATATTTCTCGTGTATCCGCTCAAAAAACTTAGATGACTGACCCACGCAGCCTATTTTAATACCATAATTCACGTGAGCCCGGCCAATAAAGCTTCGTAAAGCATTTAGAGCTTCAGGATTGCTTCCTAAGGGAACGGCAGCCAAACCATAGAGAATCAAATAGTTAAACCCACAGTTTTGAGCATAATCAAAAAGCTGCTCTTCAGCTAAGCTATCGCCCAAAATGATGGATGAGCTATCGCTTAAAAAGAAATTGTCGACATACAGAGCTCTAACAGTAGAGTCGGTTAATGTGCTGTTTTTCTTTAGGTTACCTTCTAAAGGCGAGGTGTTCGAAAGGCAAAAATTATGGCCAAAAAATGTTAAAAGCACAATAAGGATACATGTTTTAAGTTTTTTTAGCATAACAAGGTTTTTTAAAAATTCGCCTATTTCAAAAATATACTGAAATCCAGTTTGTCTGTCACCACCGACTGTTAATTTTTCAACAAAACCCTTATTTATCAATGCTTTCAGTAATAGTAAAACTGAAATGATTGTTGGGTTATTGTTTGCAAATAATGGATTTCAAAAAAGTTTCATATTCTTATATTGTTGATAAACAGGCCTTTAATCATTTTTATTATTATACTTATTTTTGCAAACGAAAAAATTGAAATACTATGGAGAAAGAAAGATTGAAAATAAACCCAACAGACCTCATTATGAATCAAATGAGTAGAGGCAATAAAGGCAATGCTGGATTTTTAAAGGTTCTGTTTATAAGTTTTATTTTGGGAATAGGATTCAATTTGTCGTTTTCGTTTTTCTTCGATTCGCCGGAGGAGATTTTGCTAAAGAGGCAAAACAAAGAGCTTCAAACACAACTTTATGCCTATGGCTATCGCATGGACAGTATTGAAAAATATTTGGTTGTAATGCAGGAAAAGGACGACCATTTATATAGAAAATTGTTGAATGAGCAGCCTATGGCGAAAGAAATCAGGATGGCCGGAATTGGTGGTTCAGGAGATTTTTCAACAGAATCGCTTTATATAACCCCGATTGATTTAGACAGGGTAGAAGCCCGCATAGCTGTGCAGATGTCGTCCATAGACGAACTCACCTACAAAGCCGACATATTAGTTCGCGAATATGCCAGCCTTCCCCAGATATCGCCAATGCTGCAGAGCGATTTAATTCGATTCACCTCAGGCTTTGGATACCGAAATCATCCTATTTATCATTTAGAGAAATTTCATAAGGGGATAGATTTAACTGCGGAAAAAGGAACTCCGGTTTTTGCAACTTCCAAAGGGAAAGTTGTTGTAGCGTCGAATCAGGCTGATGGTTATGGAAAAAAAGTAATTATTGACCATGGAAATGGCATTAAGACTGTGTATGCGCATCTTTCTCAAATACTTGTTAAAGTGGGGCAGGAGGTTAATCTGGCTCAGGAGATTGGCAAAGTGGGGAATTCAGGGCGGAGCATAGCATGTCATTTGCACTATGAACTTCGTAAAAACGATGTAGCCATTGATCCTACTCCGTTTTTAGATTGGGATTTCTCTGCCGAGGAATATAAATCGCTTGCCGATGGCAATTAAAAAACCATTAAGATCCCGCTGATTTTATTTACCAGAATGGAGTTCATAACGTCGGGACTTCAATTTCGTTAAAAACTCTATTTTTTTTTCAAAGTTCCGTGTTAATTAATAATTTTGGAGTCCAATAATTACACATGGAAATTTATTCCCGCATTCACGAAAAATATAAGCAACAACGAAAACAGTTGGCTGTTTTAGTGGATCCCGACAAGCACAAATTGTCGGATTTTGAGCCATTGGCGCAAAAATTGGGGAAATTTCCCATCGATTATTTTCTAATTGGGGGCAGTTTGTTGAGTAAAGATTTGCTCGACGAGTGCCTTGAAGCTTTCAGAAAACATACCAATATTCCCCTTATCATTTTCCCGGGCGGAGTTTTGCAAGTCAATTCCAAAGCCGATGCCTTGCTTTTTCTGTCGCTCATTTCGGGCAGAAATCCTGATTTACTTATAGGAAAACATGTGGAATCGGTTCCCTACATTTTAAAAGCAAATATTGAGCCCATTGCTACAGGATATATATTAGTCGATGGTGGTTCAATGACCACAGCTCAATACATTTCCAACACATTTCCCATTCCGGCTAATAAACCTGAAATAGCGGCATTAACAGCCAAAGCAGGTGAAATGTTGGGTTTAAAACTCATCTATCTCGATGCAGGTAGTGGAGCCCTTCGGAGCGTTCCCACCGAAATGATAGCGAAGGTGAAACAGATGATTGATGTTCCATTAATCGTTGGAGGCGGAATAAGAACCACTCAGGACCTTAAAGAGAAACTTGATGCCGGTGCCGATATTATAGTTATTGGAACAGCCCTGGAGCAGGATATCATAAGCTTAGATGATATTATTACATTGTTTCAGTAGCCAAAAGGCTATCGCGATAGCTTAAAAAAATTCTCCAAAATTTAGAAATGGATTGTTGGCCTGTTCGTAGGCAATGGTGGTTTTGGGCCCATGTCCGGGGTAAACGTCATAATCGCCAGGCAATGAAAAAAGTTTTTTCTGAATACTTTCCAACAGAACATCTAAGTTTCCCGTGGGCAAATCGGTGCGGCCGATGCTTTCTCTGAAAAGCACATCCCCCGTAACAACAAACTTATCGCTGTGGCACACAAAACAAAGGCTGCCATCGGCATGGCCCGGAGTATGAAGAATTTCGAGGTTGCTATTACCAAAACTGATTGTATCATTTTCATCGATAAAAATGGCGGGGGGAATAACTTCGTCTATGGTAAGCCCATAGAAGGAAGCCTGACGAGCAGCATTTTGGGTAAAGATAATTCCATCTTTATGGGCTGCGTAATCCATATGATGGTATTTTTTTAAAAGGTTTCCCCCCAGACAATGATCGAAGTGGCAATGAGTATTATAAGCGGCACGCAGTGAAAGATTGTTGCCCGTCAGAAAATTGGCAATTTGGGCATATTCTCTTTCATTGCTAAAAGACACATCGATAAGGATGGCTTCGTTCGACTCGTCCCACAACAAATAGCAATTGCATTCGAAAGGATTGAAAGGAAATCTTTTAATGTGAACCATGGTTTTTATTTGCAAAAATAGGCCGAATTATTGAAAGAAGAATCTGAATAAAGTTGATTTACGGTCCCCCAAAAAGTTTTTTCAAATAATGGTGAATGGGCTTTGGGAATGCAAATTGGTGCCACTGATTTATATTAACCGCGGAATAAGGCAAGGCTGGAAGTGGATTGAGAGCTAATTCGAAGAAACGCAAATGCAATTGCCGGTGGGTGAGCTTGTGTTTCAATTCGGTAACAGAATTAATTTTAAAGGTTGAATGTTGGGTTAATCCAAGAAAAAACGGATTGATGAGGATTTGCTCTGCTTCTGTATTTGATTCGGTTTCAAGCAGAGGGAGTTGGTAAAGACCTTTCCAGATATCGTTTTCTTCACGTTTTTGTATCAGAATTGAGTTTTGGTCGGTGAGCAGAAAATAATTTAGAAATCTGTTTTGAACAGCCACTCCGGGGTTTTTTATGGGTCTCATGGCAATTGTTTTGTTTTTAAGAGCCAGACAACCCGTTGCCAAAACGCATGAGGAGCAATCTGGATTTGATGGTTTACATTGCAAAGCGCCAAATTCCATGATTGCCTGATTGTAGGTTCCGGGATCATGAGTAAATAAAAGCTCCTGAGCCAATTGGTTAAAGTATTTTATCCCATGGTTGGAGTTTATGGGAAGATTAATGTCGAAATAGCGTGATAAAACGCGATACACATTTCCGTCGACCACAGCATGAGGAAGTCCGAACGCCATGCTTGCAATAGCAGCTGCAGTATAGGAACCAACCCCTTTTAGTGATTTTATTTGATCGAAATCCTGTGGAAATACGCCATTAAAGTTTTCTACAATTTGTTTGGCAGCTGTTTTCATGTTGCGGGCCCGACTATAATAACCCAGACCTTGCCATAGCCTGAGAACATCATCTTCAGAAGCGTTGTTCAGATCAAAAACAGTGTGGAAAGACTCTGTAAATCTTAAATAATAAGGTAATCCCTGATCCACACGTGTTTGCTGCATAATGACTTCAGAAATCCAAATTTGGTAGGGAAGTTTGGAAATTCGCCAGGGTAAAAGCCTTGCATGGGTTTTGTACCAGTGCAAAATATGGGTCGAAAAATCGTTTTTTGGAGTAAACAAATTTATTTTGAGTTAATTAGCTTAAAAAAAAGTTTAAAATACTTGGGAAGATGTAAAAAAAATATATCTTTGCAACCCATTTACAAAAATAAATTATTTAATTAAACATAAGATCATGACTAAAGCAGAAATCGTAGCAGATATTGCGAACAAAACAGGTATTGAGAAGATTGCAGTTCAAAAAACCGTAGAAGCATTTATGGATGCAATAAAAGACTCCATGTCAAACGGCGAAAACGTATATCTAAGAGGATTCGGAAGTTTTGTAATTAAAAAGAGAGCAGAGAAAACTGGTAGAAATATTTCCAAGAACACAACTATCATTATCCCCGCTCACAACATTCCTTCTTTCAAACCGGCTAAAACCTTTGTTTCGGAAGTTAAGAGCACCGTTAAATAATTAAAGACACAAGGATATGCCTAGCGGAAAAAAGAGAAAAAGACATAAAATGTCAACCCATAAGCGCAAAAAACGCTTAAGAAAAAACAGACATAAGAAAAAATAGTCTAAAACACTAAATCAAGGTTGTAGCAGTAAATCTACAGCCTTGATTTTTAACTTTATTGATTTACCAAACGATTGCCTCTCCTTTTTTTCTTCCTTAGCAGCTAATCAAGGTGATTAGTTGGCTTTTTTATTTAAAAATGTTCCTAAATGAACAGAGAATTAATAATAAACTCTGAATCTAATGAGGTAGAAATTGCCTTATTGGAAGAAAATCAGCTTGTAGAGCTGCATAAAGACAAAACAAACAGCAATTTTTCTGTTGGCGATATATATTTGGGGCGGGTGAGGAAGATAATGCCCGGTCTTAATGCCGCTTTTGTAGATGTGGGTTACGAGAGAGATGCTTTTTTACACTACTTGGATCTTGGCCCCCAAATACATACTTCGAACAAATACATCAGGACATTGATGAATGGCACCGATGTAGAAGACGCCTATCAAAATTTGAAAATTGAAGGCGATATTCAAAAATCGGGTAAGATTAATACCGTTTTAAAGCCCAACCAAACCGTACTCATTCAAATTGCCAAAGAGCCTATTTCTTCTAAAGGTCCACGTATTTCATCGGAAATATCTTTTGCCGGCCGATACATGGTTCTACTTCCCTTCGCCGACAAAATCAGCGTTTCGCAGAAAATAAAGAGTGCTGAAGAACGTAAAAGACTCAAAAGGCTTATTACCAGCATTAAACCCCCCAACTATGGTTTAATTGTAAGAACCATGGCCGAGGACAGAAAAGTTGCCGAGCTGGATGCCGATTTGCGTAATTTGGTAAGCAAATGGGAGAGTATTCATTCGAAAATAACCCAAAAAACTAAAATCCCTGCCAAGGTTCACAGTGAATTAGATCGTACTTCGACCATTTTGAGAGATTTGCTCAACGAGTCTTTCAATTCCATAAAAATTAACGATGGAACTGTAGCTCAAGAGATTAAAAACTACATTGAGAAAATTGCCCCGGGCAAATCGAGTATAGTGAGTTTGGTTAAAGGGCGACCCATTTTTGAGCAAACTGGTGTAGATAAGCAAATTAAGAGCTCTTTTGGAAAAATTGTTACCATAAAAAGCGGCATTTATCTCATCATAGAGCACACCGAAGCCATGCATGTGATTGATGTGAACAGCGGGCACCGGGTGAATAAAGATAAAACTCAGGAGGAAAATGCACTTCAAACCAATCTGGAGGCTGCCAGCGAAATAGCACGACAGCTAAGGTTGAGAGATATGGGTGGAATTATCGTGATTGATTTTATCGACATGAATCTGCCTCAAAACCGCAGAGCACTTTTTGCACATTTGCGCGAAGAAATGGCCAAAGACAGAGCCAAGCATACCATACTTCCTCCATCTAAATTCGGATTGGTACAAATTACCCGTCAGCGGGTGCGCCCCGAAATGAGTGTGGAAATTCAGGAGCAATGCCCTGTTTGTAAAGGTACCGGCGAAGTTACTCCAAGCGCCCTCCTTATTGATGAAATACAGAATCATTTGGCTTACCTCATCAACGAGCAGAACGAGCAAACACTCAAAATCATAACCCATCCGTTTACCTATGCTTTTATCCGCAGTAAGTTTTTCCATATTCAACGCCGCTGGTATAGCATGTTCAAAAAATGGATTACTGTGGAGCAGGATGTATCTTACCATCTGGTTGAATATCATATCTTTAATAAAAACGAAGAAGAAATTAAGCTATAGAAATTGAGTAGAAATCTGGCCATATTCATCAGCTATTTGCTACATCCCTTGTGGATGCCGCTGTATGTTTTCCTAATTTTTTTCAATCTTCAATACAAAGCACATATGTTTAGCCATGGTAACTCATGGCTTTACATTCTTTTACTCATTTTTCTGAATACCGTTCTGATACCTGTTTTGCTGTTTTATCTCATGAAGAAATTCGGTATAATTGACAGCTTGCAGATGGAAAGCAGGAAAGATAGGTTTTTACCTTTTCTGGTGACCGGGATATTTTATCTGACTACAGCCTATGTTCTCAATCAGGTCGATGTTTTTGAGAATCTGTCTCATGTATTTGTTTTCTCTGCCATTTTGACTTTTATTGCGCTGATTGTGACCAGCTTCTGGAAAATTTCGGTGCATAGTATGGCTGTTGGAGCCATGACGGGATTGATAATTTATCTAACCGGACTTCAATTTTTCGACTCTCCATGGCTGGCTTATTCATCAATAATTGCCAGTGGTTTGGTAGGATTTGCCAGACTTAAACTACAGGCACACGATTCAACTCAGGTTTATGGCGGGTTTCTTCTAGGTATTACTTCGTTTATTAGTTTTATTGCATTTATGGTTTATATTTAAAATTTTTAGTATAAATATTTTGAATATGGATAATCAAATAAAGTGTTAATATTATTCCCCAGTAAAAAATATAATATACCCTATTTATATACTAAATTAACGTTTTGTTCGAATATTTTGTTAAAAAATTAGGTCAGATTTATTTACCACGATTTTTTCTATTACTAATTCTGGAATATTATAATCTTTTAATTATATGGTAATGATACCATATATTTATAATATTATCCAACAAGTCAGTTTCTTCAGCTGGGGCATCATCATTACATCCCCAATTTTTTCATACTTTTGAACACGTTTTTAACTCCTGTCTATGCCATTTAAACAATTCCTTTTTATTGGCTTTTTGTGGGCACTGTTTGCTGGCCAACTGGTGGCAGGCGATGGTAAGCCCTACAATTTTGGCCATATCGATTATAAAATCGGATTGTCGAATAATCATGTGCAGTGCTTTGCTGAAGATAACAATGGTTTTTTGTGGATTGGCACCCAATCGGGGCTCAACCGCTACGACGGATACGGATTTAAAACCTTCAAGCATAACCCCGACGACAGTTCTTCTCTGCCAAGTAATGTGATTCAATCGATTGTAAAAGACCAACTTGGCCGTTTCTGGATTCATCTGCCCTACGATATGTGTATTTTCAATCCGAACAACGAGGAGTTTGTAAACAGATTTACGCTGGTGACAGAAAAAAAGACCTATCAGAATTTTAATATCGACCTTGTGGTGCCCTTTGGCGATAGCATTCTCTTTTTCAATATACCGGGAGAAGGCATCATCGAACACAATATTTTTACCAACCAAAATCGCTTTTTCCTTTCTGCCAGCTCCACCGATTGGCCCGACATTAGCATTAGTCATGTTGCTGCCCATGGTTCGAATCTCTATATTACCTACGACAATGGAATGATTGATATTCTGGATGCGGGAAAACCAAAGCCGATCAAGAGAATACATTCTATTTTTGACAGAGTTCAGCTTAAAGAAAAATATTTCGAGACTTTTGTGGACCAGCAAAGCCGATTGTGGGTTTTTTGCAACGATGAAGCTGCGGGTGTGTTTTGCATCGATGTGAACGATAACCTAACCCAATATACCAGCGCGGGCTCTCCGGCTCTCAACTCGAACATTATCACCAGCATTATTCAGGCCCCCGACTCCAAAATATGGATTGGCACCGACCATGGAGGCATCAATATTATCGACCCGCAAAAAAAAGAGATACAGCATATTGTCAATGACCCATTTAACGAAAATAGTCTGGCTCAGAATGTTATCACCGAGCTTTATATGGGAAATGACAGCATCATCTGGATAGGAACTTTTAAGCAGGGAGCCAATTATTACCATGAAAACATTTATCGGTTCTGGCATTTTATCAATTTCCCAAACAATAATAAAACCCTGCCCCACAACGATGTAAACTGTTTTGCGGAAGACAAAAAAGGGAATTTATGGATTGGAACCAATGGCAACGGACTCATATATTTTGACCGGCTAAACAATTCTTTCCAAACCATAACGGCCAAACGAGGTCAGGCCAATGCTTTGCAAAGCGATGTGATTGTGTCGCTGCATATGGACCGGCAAGACAAGCTCTGGATTGGAACCTATCATGGCGGTTTGTCGGTTTACGATGGTCAGAATTTTACCAATTACCAGCACAACCCCAACGATTTCACCACCATCAACGACAATAAAATCTGGGATATTTTTGAAGATTCGCGCGGGAAAATCTGGATTGGAATGCTTGGGGGTGGATTGGATATGTTCGATGCCCGCGAGGGAGTGTTCAATCATTACAGCAATGGCGGAATCAATTCGCTGGGTTCGTCTTTTGTTATGGATATTGCCGAAGATAACGAAGGAAATATGTGGTTTGGCACCGATCGTGGCGTTTTTGTTCTGGACCGGCAAAGCTCCAGGTTTATTCAGTTTTTGAACGATGCCAGCAACAAGAGAACCCTGAGCGACAATTTGGTTTTCAAGGTTTTTAAAGATTCCCGGGGAAATATTTGGGCTGGAGCCAGAAATGGCATGAACCTTTACAACAAGCAGGAGAACAGCTTTATTCCGCTGAACATGGACAACAGAAGCTTTGATTATGCGGTGATGTCGGTTTTGGAGTCGGACGATGGAAGTTTATGGATTGGAACTTCCTCGGGATTGGTTAAACTGGTGCTGAGCTGGGACGCGAATAACCAACTGAAGGAATACTACTCGGTGGTTTTTAATGAGTCGGATGGTTTGCAGGGTCGTGAGTTTAACGAAGGTTCTGCCCTTAAAACCAAACATGGTGAGCTTATTTTTGGTGGCCCCAATGGCTTTAACCTTTTCAAGCCGGAGCAAAACACCAGCTATACCCGCTATCCTTCGCCACATATCACTGGGCTCGAAATTTTTGGCAACAAAATACCTGTGAATGGGGAAATTAACGGACGAAAAATTGTTCATTCGGCCACCTTCAACGGAAGCACCCTGGAGTTGAGCAGCCGGGAGAATATGTTTAGTCTGGCATTTACCCTCATCGATTTTCTTACCCCAAAAAAAATCCATTACCGCTATAAACTCGAAGGCTTTACCGACCAATGGATCTATACCTCCTGGGAAAACAGAAAAGCCACCTATACCAATCTAAACCCCGGAAATTACCGTTTTGTGGTGCAGTCATCGGATTTTTTAACAGAATGGGACGATTCGGAAGCCTTTGTAAATATTGTTATTTTGCCCCCCTGGTATCTTTCATGGTATGCCTATGTCTTTTATTTTCTGCTCTTTCTGGCGGCCTTGTATGTATTGCGGAAATATGTGGGGATGAAGATTCGCAATAAGTATTTAAAAGAACATGCCGAGGCAGAAAGCTTGCGGCAGCATGAGCTCAACCAGCTAAAAACCAGGTTTTTTACCAATGTGAGCCACGAGTTTAGAACTCCATTAACCCTCATCATCACTCCTTTGGACAATCTGTTGAAAACCGACCTGAACGAGAGCACCCGAAAGCATCTGGAGCTCATCAGGCAAAACGCAGGTCGTTTACTTAATCTGGTGAATCAGCTTTTGGATTTCAGAAAAGCAGAAGCCAATAAACTCAGCATCGACCTTACCTTTGGGAATATCGTAAACCACCTAAGAAAAACTGTTGAAGCATTCAGCGAGCTCTCGGAAACCAAAAAAATCGATTTGCAATTTGTGAGCTACGAGTCGGAGCTGTTTATGCAATTTGATAAAGATAAGGTTGAAAAAATAATCAACAATCTGCTTTCCAATGCTTTCAAGTTTACCCACGAGGGGGGAAGCATTCATGTAGTTTCGCAACTTACCCGCGAAGACAACAACGAGTATCTTACCATAAAGGTGAAAGATATGGGCATTGGCATAGAAAAAGAACACCGCGACAGGTTGTTCGAACGCTTCTATCAGGTTCAGCAATCGCGCGATTTTGTTACCACCGGAAGCGGAATAGGCCTCTCGCTGACCAAGGAGTTTGTGGAATTGCATAAAGGCAGCATCAGCGTGGAGAGTGAGCCCGGACAGGGAAGCTGTTTCACTGTAAGGCTGCCCGTGAACCGTCAGCGACTCACCCATCAGGAAGAAGAGCAGGATGAATTACTAAACCAATCGGAATTAGTCCCCGAAACCATCATCAATAAAGACAAACGAACCATTCTGCTCGTTGAAGATAATCTGGAATTCCGAAGCTATCTGAAAGAAAGCCTGCAAACCAAATACAATATTCTGGAAGCGGACCATGGAAAACAGGCGCTGGAGCTGCTGGAAATTCACGATGCTGATTTAATTGTGAGCGATATTATGATGCCTGTAATGGACGGGCTTCAGCTTTGCAATCAGGTAAAAACAAACCCCGAATATTCGCATATTCCCATTATTCTGCTCACCGCAAAATCTACCCACGAAGATAAGGTTTCGGGTTTTAAAGTGGGTGCCGACGAGTATATCACCAAACCTTTCGACATGGATATTCTCGAAGCCCGCATTAAATATCTCATTCATCTGCGGCAGAAGTTTATTAAGGAATATCAGAAAAGCCTTCGCATAGAATCGCATTCCGAAACCATTACCAGCCTCGACGAAAAGCTGCTGAACAAGATTCTGGAACAAATCAATCAGAATATTTCCAACCCCGAATTTTCGGTCAATCAGCTGAGTAAAGAGTTGGCTGTGAGCCGTGTTCATCTGTACAAAAAAACCATGTCGCTCACCGGAAAAACGCCCATAGAGCTCATCAGACTGGTGCGCATGAAAAAGGCCGCCGACCTCATGTTCTCCGGACATCTCACCATCAGCGAGATATCGTATGAAGTGGGATTTAGCGATCCGCGCTATTTCTCCAAACAATTTAAAAACGAATTTGGGGTTTTGCCCAGCAAGTACAAAGAGCAACAGAACAACGATTAATCCGTTGTCAATTAGCGATTTATGGGGTTGATAGAGAAAAAATGTTTCCTTATCCCAAAATTACTTTCACCAGCACAATTTCTCCTTCAGCATCAAAACTCACCGTCTGACCTTCCACCAACTCACCGTTTACAAACAGCTCTTTAACCCCTTTGGAAACATGATTGGGGTTTTGGATTTGAATGGCAAAGGTCTTCCCTCTGAATTTACGGGTAATTTGCAGATTTTCCCAGTGTGATGGTACACAGGGATCTATCTTCAATCCAGCATAATCGGGCTGAATTCCAAGAATATACTGAGTTATGGCGTAGTAATTCCAGGCTGCTGTTCCCGTGAGCCAGGAGTTTTTGGCTTCGCCGGTTTTAAAAGCATCTTTACCGGCTATCATTTGCGAGTAAACATAAGGCTCGGTGCGATGAAGACCGCTTTCCTCTTCCAGATAAGCGGGACAAATTTGCCTGTAATATTCCCAGGCCCTGTTGCCATTGCCCTGCACGGTTTCGCCAATCATAATCCACGGATTGTTGTGGCAAAAAACACCTGCATTCTCCTTGTAGCCTTCGGGATAGGTGGATATTTCTCCGTATTCGGGACGATAGCTGGTAAAAGCCGGTTGGTTGAGAACAATTCCATATTTTGTATTGAGCAGACTATTCACCGAGTCGAGGGCTTTTTCTACCATTCCTTCTTCCAGGCCAATCCCCGCCATGGTGCACCAGCCATTAGATTCTATAAAAATCTTTCCTTCGTCGTTCTCTTGGCTTCCTATTTTTTGGCCGTAGTAGTCGTAGGCCCGCAGAAACCAATCGCCATCCCATCCAAAATCCTTGATGGCTTGTTCCATTTTGGCCACCTGATTCAGTGCCCGCTGCGCTTCGTCGGGACGGTTTGTTACCTGACAAAGTTGGGCATATTCTCGGCCATAGACCACAAACAATCCGGCTATCATCACCGATTCAGCCTGACTTCCTGAGCTTTTGTTTTCGGTGGTTTGAAAGGATTCGTCGGGGTTAAAGGAGAAGCAATTGAGATTGAGACAGTCGTTCCAGTCGGCGCGGCCAATGAGCGGCAACCCGTGAGGCCCCAGATTTTCGGTAACATGATTGAGCGAAACGGTGAGATGGTCGAAAAGCGGACGGGCCAGGCTCATGTCGTTGTCAAAAGGAACTTGTTCGTCTAAAATGCCGAAATCGCCAGTCTCTTTAATGTAGGCTGTGGTTCCAAGAATCAGCCAAAGGGGGTCGTCGTTAAATCCGCCGCCAATATCGTTGTTTCCGCGTTTGGTGAGTGGTTGGTACTGATGGTAACATCCGCCGTCGGGAAACTGAGTGGAGGCAATATCGATGATGCGTTGACGGGCTCGCTGAGGCACCTGATGCACAAACCCAATCAAATCCTGATTGGAATCGCGGAAACCCATTCCACGGCCAATTCCGCTTTCGAAAAACGAGGCCGACCTGCTGAAATTAAAGGTTATCATGCATTGATACTGGTTCCATATATTGACCATGCGGTCGAGTTTTTCGTCGCCCGAATTCACCACAAAACTGCTTAAAAGCTCATCCCAATAGGATTTTAGCTCAGCCAAAGCCAAATCAACCTGTGCTGCTGTCCGAAACCTGGCGATGGTCTCCAGCGCTTTGGTTTTATTTATAATTCCTTTCCGCTCCCATTTCTCTTCCGGCTCGTTTTCCACATAGCCCAAAACAAAAACAAGGTCTTTGGTTTCGCCGGGCGCCAGTTCTAAATCCAACTGGTGAGAAGCAATGGGCGACCAACCATGTGCCACGCTATTACCCGATTTTCCGGCTTCCACCACCTCGGGCATTTCGAAACCATTATACATCCCCATAAAGCTTTCTCGGTCGGTATCGAAACCCTGAATGGGAACATTGACCGAGTAGTAGGCAAAGTGGTTGCGGCGTTCGCGGTATTCTGTTTTATGATAGATTACAGAATCTTGAATTTCGACTTCGCCTGTGCTCAGATTGCGCTGAAAATTTTCCATGTCGGTGGCTGCATTCCACAGCGCCCACTCGGCAAAGGAGAAAAGACTGAATTTTTTTGTGGCGCCCGAAAGATTGGTGAGCGTGAGTTTTTGAATTTCGGCTCTGGTATTCAGGGGGACAAAAAACAGCGCCTGAACTTTTAATCCGTTCTTTTGGCCTGTGATTTCGGTATAATTCATGCCATGGCGACACTCATAGAAATCGAGGGGCGTTTTTGCTGGTTTCCATCCCGGATTCCAGATACATCCATTGTCGTTTATGTAGAAATATCGCCCGCCATTGTCCATGGGAACATTGTTGTATCGGTAACGCGTTATGCGCCTGAATTTGGCATCCTTAAAGAAAGAATAGCCACCGGCGGTATTGGAGATGATGGAGAAAAAATCATCGGTCCCCAGATAGTTTATCCAGGGCCAGGGAGTTTTTGGATTGGTTATCACATACTCTCTGCGCGAATCGTCGAAATATCCGAATTTCATATTAAAAAGGTTATCAATGGTTTATGATTGTCTTCGTTGAAGCAAATCGTTTTCAATGGTTTTGAGTTTGGTGGAATTCAGCGGGTAGAAAACCAGCGCTAAAATTCCGGGAATGGTGATGATGGCCGGAATCCAGCTCATGAGCATTTTGATGCCCGGAATGGCTTCGGCCATGGTTTGTTCGTTCATGCCGTCGTAATTGTAGGCTGCCAGCACAAATCCTATGATGGCACCAGCCACGCCCCCACCGAATTTCATGGCAAATGTTCCCGCCGAATACACCAATCCGGTGGCACGGCGGTTGTTTTTCCATTCGGAGTAGTCGGCAGCATCGCCCAGCATGGCAAAGAACAACACGGGCATTATTCCAGCGCCAAATTCCGAAAGGGTTCCCAGCACGAAGATGAGGACAATATCCTGATTTCCGGCAAATATGAGCATGGCATTCACCAGAGCAGAGAAGGCAAAAACCCCAATAAAGAGTTTTCTTTTGCCGAAATAATTGGCCAAAGGCGTTGTGACAAGGGCTGCTATCATGGAAACCACCAGCAAAACCACCATATAACTGGCAGCCAGAGCTTCGTTGTGGATAAACCGTTTGAAATAGATTACCGTGATGCCTTGTTTAATGCTGTTATAGGTAACAAAAACAAACCCAATCATGAGCAGAATGACCCAGGGTTTATTGGTCATAAGGTCTTTAAAATCGCTGAGGAGATTTGTTTTCTGGTCTTTGGGTGGCGATAGTCGTTCGCGGGTGGTGAAATAGGTAACCAGAAGCAAAATCACCATGATGGCAGCCAGTAGGTAAACCGATTTCTGATAGCCGCTTTTCTGATTGATGCACATGATTTCGGAAGCTTTAAGGCTCTGAACTCCTGTTACATACAGTGTGTAGGTGCTATCGGCCTGCATCTCGAACCGCTTGCTGGAGCTGGCAGAACTGAAAGTGCTGTCGAAACTGAATTGTGCAATTCCGGCTTTGGTAAGCACTTCGGCATTGAGCACGTGCTGGTTGCTGGTCAATTCTATTCTGTTCACCGAAGCATTTTCGGTGACACTCATATTTATCTTTGGTTCCACATTTCCAAAAAGGAAAACCAGATAAATAAGAAATCCCTGGGTGATGATTCCCCCCAGATAGGCTCCGGCAAAACGATAGGATGAAATGCTGGTTCGCTCTTTTTCGTTGCTCGTCATAACTCCCATCAGGGCAGAGTAAGGCACATTGTTGGCGGTATAAACCAGTGTGAGAGCGATATAGGTGACGTAGGCATAGATGAGTTTTCCGGTAAGGCTCAAATCGGGAGCCAGAAACGTGAGCACCATGACCACTCCAAACGGCAAAGCGGTCCACAGAATCCATGGGCGGAATTTACCGTATTTTGTTTCGGTGCGATCGCCAATAAGCCCCATAATGATGTCGGTAATGCCATCGGAGAAGCGGGTGATGAGTAGCAGCAAGCCTGCAGCAGCCACCGGAATTCCAAACACATCGGTATAGAAAACGAGAAGGAAAGTGGTGAGGGTTCGCCAGGCAATATTGGCGGCAGTATCACCCAGGGCATAGCCAATTTTTTCGCCCAGGGACACTTTTTGGTCAAGGCCCTTAAATAAAAAATTGCTCATGGCTAAAGTTTAACTACCTGATTTAAAAACAAATGCCGCGATGAATTTCCAACCCTGATGGCATAGTCGCCGGAATCGGTTTTCCACTGGCGATTGGCCTGATCGTAATAGGCAAAATCGGCTCTGCAAAGGCTCATTTTCACGGGGGCCGATTCGCCGGGATTTAAGAAAATCTTTTCGAACCCCTTGAGCTCCTGAACGGGGCGGTCGGTTTTCGGATTGATGGGCGCCATATAGAGCTGAACCACTTCGGCACCTGCTATTTCTCCACTGTTGGTTACATTACAACTTACCAGCACCGAGTCGGGGGTTAAGTTGATTTTTAAATCGCTGAATTTGAAGGATGTGTATGAAAGTCCAAAACCAAAGGGGAACAGGGGTTCTATGTTTTTCTTGTCGAAATAGCGATAACCCACATAAATATCATCGTTGTATTCCACCCGTTTTCCATCGCCCGGAAATTGACCAATGGCGTGGGCTGAATAGTCGGTGTGGCTATTGGCAAAGGTCATGGGGAGTTTTCCGCTGGGGTTTGTATGTCCGAATATGATGGATGCCAAAGCTTTACCGCCTTCCATGCCTGGATACCAGGCTTGTAAAATGGCAGGAACCTGATTCATCCATTCTCTCATTTCCACATTACTTCCCCCCATAATCACCACGGCGGTATTGGGGTTCACCTTCGCTATTCGTTGAATCAGCTCTTCCTGCCCATAAATGAGTTTAATATCTTTCTTATCCTGGCCTTCCATATCGAAAGCAGTACCATCCCAGGATGTCATGTCGACATTGTGAATCCAACCGCCCACATAAATCACGGCGTCGGCTTTGGAAGCGGCTTCAACTGCTTTGTCGGCCAGCGTTTGATCGATGCTCATGTCTTTGGTGGGGATGAATCCAGGCTCAAAAATCACCTGAGTTCCTTCTCCGGCTAATTTGGTAATTCCTTCCAGAGCCGTAATATCATAAAAAGCTTTCACCTGAGAGCTTCCGCCACCCAAAGATTGTTGATAATCGGCATTATAGCCCACCACCAGAATGGTTTTAAACTGATTGGGTTTCAGCGGCAGAAAATTTTCTTTGTTTTGTAGCAGAACAATTCCTTCGGCGGCCACACGAAAAGCCGTTTGCTGATGGATGGCTGTATTTAAGTTACCAGGGGTTCTTTTACCGAACATATTGGTGCGGAACATGATGCGCAAAATTCGGCGCACCTTGTCGTCAATCAGGTCTTCGCTCACTTCACCACTTTCCACCAAAGCCATGGCGGGTTTTGCCAGAAAGAATGAGTCGTAGTTGATACGTGGATTTTGAACCAATTCGGTGCCCATTTCCAGATCGGTGCCATAGAGCAGGGCTTCTTTGGTATTCATCACGGCGCCCCAGTCGCTCATCAGAATTCCGTCGAAACCAAATTCCCCTTTGAGTATATCGTTGACAAGCACCTTGTTATGAGTGCAATACTGACCATTGAGCAGGTTATAGGCTCCCATAACACTGTTCACCTGGGCCTTTTCAACCGCAGCTTTAAATGCAGGCAGATAGATTTCGCGCAGGGCACGTTCCGAAACAATAACGTCGACTTTGCTGCGGTTTGTTTCCTGATTGTTGCCAGCAAAATGCTTAACGCAAGCCGAAATCCCCTGATCCTGAACACCTTTAATGTAGCCCACAGCCATCTCGGAATTGAAATAGGGGTCTTCGCTCATATATTCGAAATTTCGTCCGTTCAAGGGGCTTCGAATGATATTGACTCCCGGACCCAGAATGATGTCTTTTCCGCGGAATTTAGCTTCGCTTCCAAGCACTGCACCATATTCGTAGCCCAGTTTTTTATTCCAGGTGGAAGCTAAACAGATGCCGGTGGGAAGATAGGTGGCAGCGTCTTCGCCCGGCTGAATGGGCGAGCCTGCAAAACTTTGTTCAGGACGAACGCCATGGGGCCCGTCGGACATTACCAAAGCGGGAATCCCCAATCTGGAAACTTCCCCCGATTTGAAAATAGAGGCTCCATGTATCATGGTTATTTTCTCTTCCAGCGTCATAAGCTGGATGATAGAATCGATTCGGGCTTCGGTTTTATCCTGTGACATGTTCTGATGTTTAGTTCCGCACGATGCTGCAAAAAGCGTCATTATGATGAAAAGTTTGTATTGCATAATTAAAGAATTTTTGGATTGGTTATTCGTTGGCTGCTTCCATTATTGCATCGAGGGTTTGTTGATCGAACACGGTGTTATTGACCCTGTTAAAGATGGCAGAGCCGTGGTTTCCGGTGAATCCGTTGTCCCAGTAGAAGGGAATCATGCCATTGGCTTTGGCCATTTTGGTAACATAGTACGAATAGTATGCTCTCGAAGCCAGGTGCAAAGTCAGATTGTCGCCATTAAGCGTGCTTCTGCGGGTTGGAGAATATTCCCCCAAAACCACTGGAATTCCTTGTTGAGCAAATTGCTGAAGCATGAGGGCGAAATTGGAATCAACGGTTGGCTCTTCGCCATAAGTAGCGTTGCGTTCGGTATCGGTTTGAGAATGATAGCCTTCGCCCCAGTAATAGAACATTTTTCCCCAGTTGGCATCTTCAGTCATTCCGCAGAAATTCCAGGGGGTATAGTAATGAACCTCCACCATCATGCGGTTTTCAGTCTCATCCACTGGCAACGTATTCATGAGTTCGTGGGTTTTAGTGATGTCGGTGCTGGGGCCTTGAACCACCAGAGTTCTGTAACTGTTTCTTCCGCCGGTACTTCTCACGGCATCGATAAAGGTTTGAAGGTAAGAGTTGAGCACAGCCATTTGGGTGGCATCGTCCACATTGGGTTCGTTGGTACCGGCAAAAATCAGGTGCTCGTCGAAATCGCGAAGATGGGTGGCAATTTGTTCCCAAAAAGCTTTTTGCTTGGCATTGTTGGCTTCGGAAGCAGCTTCGGTACAATTGTTTTCGAGCCATCCACCATCCCAATGGATGTTTAAAATGGCATACATATCGCGGTCTACGCAGTATTGAACTACAGTTTTAATTCTATCTAACCATGCCTGTTCCAATTGGGCGGTGGCGCTGTTTTCGAGATATTGATTGAAGGAGCAGGGAATTCTCACCGCATTGAATCCGCTTTCTTTCACCAACTGAATGAGAGCGGGAGAAATCATGGGATTTCCCCAGGCTGTTTCGCCGCCAATAGCTTCCATGGTGTTTCCTATATTCCAGCCAATGTTGATGCTTTGGGCTATTTCCATCGCGGTATGAGTCATTCCGGTGGCATCGGTGGCAATGGGATTTGTATTGTAACTTGGGTAATACTGGCCTTTTTGAGTAACGCTGATTTGAATTTCGGGAGCATAATCGGCATGAAGGGTAATGATCGCATTCCGCGCATTGATATTGGTATTTTCCAGAGCAGTGATGGTAACCAGGGTGCTCAATTCGGTTCCGGTTTCCTGACTGTATTGAAGCCACTCCACATTGTCGCTGAGGGTCCACAGGGGAGCATCGGAGGTGATTCGGATGCTAAGCGAATTTTCGGCTCTTTTATAACTCAACTCATACTGACTTGGCGTTACGGTATAGATAAACTCCGAAGCGGGCTGAGTAATATTAACTTTCACTGGATCGGCATTGCCCGCCTGAATGGTGAGTGTGGCTTCACGGGCCTCGGTGGTGGGCTCATTCACGCTCACGGTGACCAGAGCAGTGCTTTGGGTTCCAGAGGTATTGGACAAAACCACCCAATCGGCTGAATTGCTGATACTCCATGAGTCGGCATCGGTACTGATGCTCATGCCGCTTGTGCTTCCTTCGGCGGGTATTTCAATTTTCTGTGGATTCACGATCAGGGTATTCACTTCTTCCTTTTTGCATCCATAAATGCTCATCACAGCAAACATCAGAAAGGTAAGGCTCAATTCTTTAATCATAGGTCAGTATTTTTTATGGTTTTATTTCTTTTTGTTTGTCCACTCGTCGGTACGGAAGGGAATGGCTGGCAATCCTGCTCCGTTGATGAGGTTACATTTTGGGTTATCGGCCCAGGCATAGCGCACGGCTACCGGTTTTTTAACTTTCGATGAGCTCACCACTACGGTGTTGCCATCGATTTGAGCCTGAGCCCAATGAAAAATCTGGTCATCACCAGCTATGGCGAAGCCTTGTATGCTGCCGTTATCGCTTGTTTTTAACCCGCCGAAAGCCTCATCAAATTCCACAATAATTTTATCATCGTCCTGCTTGTAGCCCTTAAACATGGGGCCTTGGGCTACCAGATTTTTCCCGTAGGCTATTTTTTCTGCCTGAAGGGCCAGCCGGCGGCCCACTTCCTGCTTGTTTCTCGGGTGAATATCGTTGGCATCGCCCACGTCTATGGCACAAGCCATTCCGGTATTGGGCAAACGCAAGGTATAGGTTTGCGATTCGCGAAGCTCAGCCCAGTCGCTCTCTGTGGGCTGCTCATTTTCTTTCATAAAATTGGCCAGCTGAACAAAAAGAAATGGCAGATAGCCCTGATTCCAGCGAATGCGCCAATCGTTTATCATCATGGGGAAAAGTTCGCGGTAAGCCGCAGCATCGTAGGCATTGCTTTCGCCCTGATACCAGATGAATCCTTTGATTCCGAAGGGAATGAGCGGATGAAGCATGGCATTGTAAACGAAAGTGTGGAAATTCTGATAATAATAAACCCGTGGAATATTGTTTTCCAGCTCTTTACTGCATTTCCACGATCCGGCTAAGCTGATTTTATCCTTTCCATCGGTAATATAAAGTCTTTCGGCAGGAGGGTTAATGCCTCCACCACCCCAAAGCACGGCCAACCGGATGGCTATGGTGTTTTCTCCATCGAGCACCAAATGGGCTGGAATGGTAAACTCGTGTGTTGGATTGCTGTTCCAGATATTTTTGCAAATCTCGGTTCCATTGAAATAGACCGAATAATTCATTTCCGGATACCCCAAATTGATGGTCAGGTCTTTACCCTTTTGCATTTTGCTCAGGTTAACGGTTTTACGAAACCAAACCATTCCTTCGAACCAGGGCCAATTCCAGTCTTTAAAGGTCGAAGGCATAGTGAGTTCAGGCCAGTTTGTATCGTTGTAATTGTTGATGGAAACTGTGTTGACCAATTCGGTGGGAGTTTGATAAATGAGCTCCCAGAATTTAATGGCATTGATGCTGTCCTGAACAAAATCTTCGGCAGTAAGGGTATCGTGAGCCAGCACCAAATCGTGGGTGAGGGGCGACGAGAGCAGCGGTTCGCGGCTAATCCAGGTCTCCACAGGAGTCCCGCCCCAGGTGGTTTGCAGAATTCCGATGGGCACATTCAGGTCCCGATGGAGTTGACGGGCAAAAAACCAGGCCACTGCCGAGGTGTGTTTCACGGTATTGGTATCACAAACTTGCCAGCCATCCGCTGATACATCGAATTGCGGCGAGGTGCTGATTTTGTGCTCTGTGCGAAAAAGTCTGATTTGCGGATAGCTGGCATTTTTAATTTCCGTTGCCGCATTCATCGATTGCTGAACTTCCCACTCCATATTCGATTGCCCGGAGGCCAGCCAGATATCGCCAATGAGAATGTCATTAAACTCCAAGGTTTGAGACGGATCGCCCTCCACAAAAACTCGCATGGAAAAAGGGCCACCTTCCTTCATTTTGGGCAAATACAGTTTCCAATTGCCTGAGGCGTCGGCTTGAGTTTTGAAACCCGAGCCATTGAAATCCACCCGAATGGTTGCTTCGGGGTTGGCTTTTCCCCACACCGGAATATCGATTCCCCTTTGGAGCATCATATGGTTCGAAAAAACCTTTGGCATCGTCAACTGACTCATGGCCATTGAAATAGTTCCCAATGAAAATAGCAAGAGAAATAAAACTCTTAGGTTTCGATGAATCCGGTTTATTGTTGTCATGGGTTTTTAGCTTTTTAATTTGATGACTTTAATCTTTTGAAAATGAAAGAAAACATGTTGTCCTTCTTCCCTCAAAAATAGAAATCTTTGGGGGTAAATTTCCTTCGGGGCAAGTCTTTTTCTCATTTACTGTTTTCCCACCAAAACTATTTCCCATTTCACTTTTCCGCCGAAAGGATCGTTGGTTATTTTGCCGTTTTTCACCACTATTTTGGTTGGTTTTTCATCGCCGGGCAGGTAAACCAACCCCTGGGCTTCGTCGGCATTTCCAAATACTTTCAGGGTAATTCTACTCCAGTCGATAAACTGGGTGCTTTGGGCCAGCTCCACATGGGGAATCGCGGCGCCGTTTCGTACCAGCATCACTATGGGTATTTGGCCAGCTTCTATATGGTGCCAGCCTTTCTCGTAGGTGATTCCGGTTTGGTAGTCAATCCACTGGCCTTCGGGCAGATATACATCGCGCGAGTTGATAGATTCGAACAGCGGAGCCACCAGAATATCGGAGCCAAAAAGATACTCGTTGTCTAAAAGCCAGCTTCCGGCGTCATCAGGATATTCCACAAACAGGGCGCGCATCATGGGCCAGCCGTTCATGCTACACTCTTTGGCCTGCGCGTAAATATAGCTCATGAGTTCGTAGCGCATATTGTCGGCATTTCTGAATTCGTTCAGAAAATATGGGCTGTATTCCCAGGGCTCTTTTGGAGGTGCTCCGTGACTGCGCACATGCGATGTTAACATGCCAAAAGGCGTCCAACGGCGGTAAATGTCTTCGGGGGTTTTCAGGGTAAAGCCTCCAATATCGTGACTCCAGAAAGAGAAGCCCGACAGGCCAATGGAGAGACCGCCACGCAGAGTTGCCGCCATGGCTGTATTGGTATTGGCCGGATCGCCACCCCAATGCAGCGGATAGCGCTGACTTCCGGCCCAGGTGCTGCGGGCCCAGATAATGCGGTCGCCGGTTACTTCTTTGGTGATATCGGAAACGGCTTTGTTATAGCGCAACGGGTAGAGATTGTGCTCGTAAAAACCCGATTTGCCCGAGGCATAAAAGCCATTGGCGGGTGCTGCGTCACCAAAATCAACTTTTATCACACTTACTCCCTGATCGAGCAATCCTTTTATTTTCCCCTGATACCATTTCACGGTTTCGGGATTGGAAAAATCGAGTACAGCATCCTCGTAAGGCAGGTTTCCTTTTCCGTTTTTCACAAAAAGGTCTTTCTCAATGATTTCGTCAAATAAATTGTTTTTAGGAACGAAATAAGGAAGTTGCCAAAGGCTGGTTCTAATGCCCATTTCCTTGAGTTTTTGAATCATCTCCACTGGATTTTCAAAGCGCGAAGTGCTGAACTGATAATCGCAGCGCCAGTCGGTTTCGAACCAGCCTGTGTCGAAATGCAATACATCGGCAGGAATTTGGTTGATGCGGAGTTTATCGGCCACCATAAGTCCTTCCATCTGACTGAAATAGGTGATTCTGCTCATCCAGAAACCAAAGCTCCAAAGCGGAGGCATCTCGGCTTTTCCGGTTAAATCGGTATAGGCCGATAAAATCTCTTTGGGCTTTCCGAGAAATACAAATAAATCGAGCTCTTCGTCGCCAATCATCATATAGTTGGCACCACTCCAGTATTTTCCAAAATCGCAGGTGATGGGTGTGGATGTATGCATAAAAACCCCGTAACCTCTGCTGCTCATGTAGAAAGGAATGGGTTTGTACATGCTTTCGTTTTGAATTCCGTTGGCATCGTCGGTCCAGAGAACTACTTTCTGTCCTCTTTTATTGAACGATTGATAGCTTTCGCCAAGACCAAATATTTTCTCGTCGGGCGAGAGGGTAAACGAAGCGCAAAAGCTGCGGCTATAGTCGGAGGCGCGGCGCACAAACGAGAAAGGCATTACCGGGGTGTAGGTGCTCAGTTCCACATCGGCATTGTGAATGGTGGAGGTGAGCAATTTGCCCTGAGCATCGTAAATATTGATGTGCCAGGGGTAACTGATGATTTCCACTTTTCCGCTGGCGGAGGTATAGGCGTGTCCGTTGGCTATTTTTTCGTATTTCCACGATTTGTCCACGGGGGCTGTGCCGTTGACGAGCATGAGTGAGTTTTCGCCGGGACGAACCACCAACCCCGAATTGGCTTTGATGTGAACGGTTTTGGGCGACGAGAAATCGAGGCAAAAAGCCAGCTCAGGTTGCGCCGCGTACTCGTTTTGCGGAAACTCGTTTTGCTCCACCTCTTTGAGCTTGGCCAGCATATTGTTAAACGCCATGCGGGTGGAATATTCATACCTTTTGTATTTTAGAATACCCTTTCCGGTTGCCGGATCGAAACTCACCAAACTATCGGCCAGATAATAGGTATTTTGGAAATTATTGAAGTCGGGGCTTATGTCGATGGGTTCGTTTTGTAACTGAAACCCCTGAATCTGAGTGTAGGCAGGCGATGCCGGGAGAAGCAGTCCGCTCACCATCAGTAAAACTATTGATTTGAATTTCATCTTTCTTGTATTAAGTTGTTCAACTGGTTTGTATTTTTTGGGGATTAAAGAGCCACAAATCGAATGGCCTGCCCTCCGCCTTTGGCGAGATGTATCTTCAATTCGTCGCCCGAACCAACATCCAGCTCGCTTATGGAATACGATTCGGGGTTCACATCAAAGGCAGCATCTGGGCCATCGGCATATATCTGGGCCTTGTATCTTCTGTCTTTATCTAAAAAGCTGAGAATCAGCACCAGTTCGCGGCTGTTTTCGTCGGTAATGCTTCCCAGATACCAGTCGTTGCTGGCAATATCTTTTCTGGCAATGGTGAAATAGTCGCCGATTTGTGCATTTAGAACCACGGTGGTATCCCAGTTTACGGGCACATCTTTCAGAAACTGAAAGGCAGGATGACCGTCGTAATTCTCGGGTAAATCGGCCAGCATTTGAATGGGCGACCAGATGGTGAGATAAAGCGCCAGCTGATTGGCCAGAGTGTTGTGGAGCCGTGTTCCCTTGATTTTAAAAATTCCGGGGGTATAGTCCATGGGGCCTGCCAGCAAACGGGTGAAGGGTAAAATGGTGGTATGATCCGCAGGATTGCCTTCACTCCAGGCGTTGTATTCCTGTCCTCGTCCACCTTCACCGGCCATTAAATGCGGATAGGTGCGGCACAGCCCGGTGGGCTTTATGGGCTCATGAAAATTCACCGCCAGCCCGTGTTCCGCAGCTTTGTCGAGCACTGTCTGATAATAGTTTACACCGTATTGCCCGTGGTGCCATTCTTTCATGCCCAGACGGGAACCCACATGACCAATTTTCACCGATTCCATCTCTGCATTTTCGTACATGTCCATTCCCGCATCAATTTGCGATAGATAGTTGTCGATATTGGAACCTGTTTCGTGATAACCCACTATTTGAACTCCGTGGGCTTTGGCATAATCTGTCACTTCTTTAAAATCGAAGTCGGACGTGCATTCTGTAAAACTGAAAACGTGCAATTTGTTTTCGTACCATTCGGGCGTCCAGCCTTTGTTCCAGCCTTCTATCAATAAATGGTCGATACCCAGTTTGTTGCAGTAGTCGATGTATTTTTTCGAAAGCTCTGTGTTGGCGCCGTGGTTTTCGCTCTCCCAGAAAGTGTATTTCCCTATATGCATTCCCCACCAAATCCCCAGATATTTATTGGGTTTCACAAACGAAAGGTCCAGGAGTTTATTGGGCTCGTTGAGATTTAAGATGAGATTGGATGTAATAAGCTGTCCTGCATTTTCTCCTATTTGCACGGTTCGCCAGGGAGTAATCATGGGGGTTTTTGATTTCACTTTGGTGCCGTCGCTCCAGGGGGTTAAATCGCATTTGAGCACATGGCCGGGATTCGATGCCAGTGTCATGGAAGCATAGTTCACCAGGGCTGCTTCGTGAATGCTCAGCACAGGTCCGGAGGCGGTTTCGATGGTGAGAGGTGTGTGAACTGTATCCATCTGGCTGATGGCCGAATTGGTGAAGAGATACTCGTAGCGGTTGTCGCGGTAAGCCGGAATCCACCAGGCTTTATGGTCGTCGGTCATGGCAAACTCGGTAAGCTCGTCGGTAATAACAAACTCCCGAAGGTTTTCCTGTTCAGGCACAATATAGCGGAAACCCAATCCATCGTTAAAAACTCTGAAGACAATCTGAAACTGTCTTTTCAACCCGTCTTCTTCGCGCAGGCTCACCAGCAGCTCCTCATAATTGTTCCGAACATTTTTTTGTTGTCCCCAAACCTGTTCCCAGGTTTCGTCGAAGGTAGATTTTTCTGATTTTTCCATCAGGAGCTTATCCGACAGCACATCGTTTTCCTGAAAAACCATTCCCAGCGCCGATTTGGCAATAATGGGCTGTGCTTTGAATTCGGCTGAATAAAAGGGTTTGCCGTCTTCGAGCCAAAAATCAACAGAAATCTGACCATCGGGCGAAAAAATTCTTTCTTTTTCGGTGGTTTGGGGCTTATGAATGCAAGACCACGAAACCGCAGAAATGGCTATGAGGAGTATAAATAGTTTCTTCATATTATTCGGTTTGTTTTTTATGCTTTTGAGCAGTGGTGTTTTTTAATTGAAGTTGTATAGTGGCGGATTCCAATCCATCGGATTTGGCAACGATTTGGGTATTTCCTTCGGTTGTTTTTGATTTGACTATGAGCAGACATTTCCCGTTGAAGGCTTTTCGGGAGTTGGCTTTAAAGGGTTCGTGACTGGTTTGGCTTCCGTTGTCCACAGCGGCTATTTCTACCAGTTCACCGGTTTCGAAATGGATTAAATTTTCGGCGTTTGGAACCGGGTTGCCCCGAGCATCTGTAACGGTTGCCGAGATAAACGATAAATCTTTTCCATCGGCATCTATTGTTGAGCGATCAGCTTCCAATAAAATCCGTGCAGGTGCCCCGGCAGTTTTTATAATGGTTTCTATGATAGTTCCATCGGCGGTTTTGCCCACAGCTTTCAGGGTTCCGGCCTCAAAGGGAACTTTCCAGGCCAGATGAAGCTGGTCGGCGGTTTTGACTAGTTTCCCCATGGATTTTTCGTTGACAAAAAGCTCCACCTCGGCAAGATTGGTATAGGCCCAAACATCTGTTATATCTCCGGTTTTCCAGTTCCAGTGAGGCAGAAGATGTAAAACGGGTTTTTGGGTCCACTCGCTTTGATACATGTAGTAGGCATCTTTGGGGAATCCCGCCAAATCCACAATTCCGAAATAGGAGCTGCGCGAAGGCCATTGATAGGGCGTGGGCTCGCCCAAATAGTCAAAACCGGTCCATATAAATAAACCGGCCAGGTATTCGTTGTCGCGGATGATTTTCCAGGAGTCGGCATGAGTTGAACCCCAGGGCGCCCGGCAATTGTCGTACGATGAGCAGCTTTGGTCGGCATTGCCATCGTAGAAAGGAATATCCCAGCGCAGGGGCCAGATTCTCACACTGTCGGCGGGCATATTGTACATTCCCCTTGAATTGAGCGAAGAGGTGGTTTCGGAACCAATAAACTTTTCGTTGGGAAATTCCTGAGGAAATTGGGTAAAGGTTTCGTGATGATAGTTATAACCCACAATATCAAGAGCTTTGGATTGATAAATGAAATTGCTGTTCACTGGATGGTTCATGGCCGAAGTCACCGGAATTTCCGAAGCATATTTCTTCACAATGGAAGCCAGCTCAGCCGCAATGCTTATTCCGGTGCTGTCGAACTGTTCCAGAATCTCGTTGCCAATGCTCCACATAATCACGCTGGGGTGATTGCGGTCGCGGAGCAAATGGTCGGTCAAATCGCGTTCATGCCATTCGTTCCAAACGGTGGAGTAGTCGTAATCCACTTTTTTTTTTGCCCACATATCGAAGGTTTCATCCATCACCAAAAAGCCCATTTGGTCGCACAAATCGAGAAGCTCAGGGGCTGGTGGGTTATGTGAAGTTCTGATGGCGTTGCAGCCCATTTCTTTTAATATTTCGAGCTGACGTTGGGCAGCACGAACATAAAAGGCAGCTCCCAAAGCGCCCAAATCATGATGATTGCACACCCCCAGAATTTTGGTGGGTTTTCCGTTGAGCGAAAAGCCTTTTTTACTGTCGAACTCAAAAAATCTGATTCCAAAGGTAGTTTCGTAGGAATCGATGAGTTTGTTGTTGAGATAAATGAGACTGATGGCCTTGTAGAGATAAGGATTTTCGATGCTCCAGAGCTGCGGATTGTCAACCTTTATGCTCTGGCGAATAGACGATGTATCGTTGAATAGGGCATTCATGGAACTCTGGGTTCGGGCCACTATTTGGTTTTCCTGATTGATGATTTGTGTTTCCAGAACTATGTTTTGGTTCAGGTGCGTGGTATTGTTGACCACAAGCGCTATGGCCACCTGAGCAGCTTCTTTGGTAACAGATGATGTGGTGATGTGAGTTCCCCATAAATCGATGTGAATAGGATTTGTTTTTTCGAGCCAAACATTGCGATAAATTCCCGAGCCGCTATACCAGCGCGAGTTGGGCTGATCGGAATTATCCACTTTTACGGCCAGCACATTGGGCTTTTCGCCAAAGTTTAAATAATCGGATAAATCGTATTGAAAGCCAATATAGCCATTGGGTCTTTTGCCCAGGAGATGGCCATTGATAAATACTTCGCTGTTGTGATAAACGCCGTCGAAGGTGATATAAATTCGTTTTGTGGAGTCAGTAGCGGGAAGAGTGAAGGTTTTTCTGTACCAGGCCAGTCCGCCGGGAAGAGCTCCACCGCCCACACCCGCAGGATGATCCTTGCTAAATTTCCCTTCGATGCTCCAGTCGTGGGGCAGATTCAGCAGCCGCCATTCCGAGTCGTTGAAACTGGCTTCGGCATAGAGGCTTGAGTCGCCCGTTTGAAAGCGCCAGTTGTTGTTGAAATCGTTCTTCTCCCGTGCCACTTGTGCCTCTTTGGAACAAGAAATGGCCAGAAGTGCAAGAACTGCCATCCAAACAACAGCGGGAAGCCTAAACCTGTATTTCATTTTGTTATTCATTCACTGTGGTTGTTTTGAGTAAAAATTGTCCGATAAATTGCCCTTCTTTTGTGCCCTTCGATCGTAGATTACTTTTACTAATATTTCCTTTTTTCGGGGACAAATTGCTGGCCATCTGGCCGAAAATCAACCCCGCGTATTGTTATTGTTTTGGTTTCAAAAAAGTACTTTTGTTGTTGAGGGATATTGCCGTAAAGGCAAATGAGATAAAAAATTTGAGTGGCACATGGCCACTCAAATTTTTATAAATATCAGATTAGTTCACTTTTACCAGTTGAACAGAGGCCGATTCGTTTTTATCGCCATTTTTCTGTCCAATGAAAATACCCTCGGGGGTGAAGCTGTTGCCATCAATGTCGAATTTAACATCGAGAACAGGTACATTGGTTCCTGTAAGGCCAATCCAAACCAATGATAACTCAGAGGTAAGAGCGGTTCCAAAAGTGATAACACCATTGCTCACAGTGTAAGTATTGTCGATTCCGTTCAGCACGCAAGTTCCGTCGGCATTGAAAATATAGCGGAATTCATCGGCAGCGGTGAAAACTGAATCGGGATTGGCAGCACCCCAGCCAGCCAGAGTTTCGGCCATTTCGGTGCGGTTTGTCCAGCCATTCAGTCTCTTTCCACCCACAACACCTTCTTCGGGCCAGCCAATCCAATCCTGTGCAATGTCTGCATATTTCCAGGTTCCTACCAAATCGTTGGCGGTGAAAGAGGTTAAAACAGGCTCATAATAGGTTGGAGGAGGGGTGATGATGATATTGTCATACAATTCGGCTTCTACAAAGTTGTAGATGAGATAGCAGGCACCTTCACCTTGTACATCCTGATCGCGTAAAACAGCCAGACGCAAAACTGAATCGGATAAAGCATAAATTTTGTAGTTAACCCAATCGGAGATTCCGGTAATACCATTTACAGTTCCTGTAACGCCTTCAACTACAGCATAGGGTTTGTAACTTCTCAGGATGGTAGCGCCACTTAGTGTAATGGTTCTGGTATCCCAGTTCATTTCGTAGGTTCCGGCTTCAGCTGCTTCTTTTTTCTTGTCGGCTGTAAAATGTTTACCTTCCATAAGGTCGAAATACATTACACCATAACCCAGGTCACCAGGCCAATCCATACGAACAGAAGCAGAGTCAGCTGCAAAAGTGAAAGGCAAGTCGGCATCCCATAACCAGCAGTCGTCGCCATCGCAAACACCATTGGGGAAATCCCATGCAGTACCCATGAATGACAATGGGCCGGGGTGCAATTTTGCATCAACATCGAGAACCCAACCTCTTTTTTCACCGTAACCACCGGTTAAATTGCGCCACCATTCGGTATCGAAAACGGTAGGATCGCCCACCAAAACCACTACATCGAAAGCGGTCGATGTTACGGTTTTACCATTGGATAAAGTGCTGCAGGTGAAGCTGTATGTTCCGGCTTCGGCATAAACTACCTGAGCTTTTTGGTCAACAGCGGTATAATCGGTACCATTGCTGGTAAACCATACGTTTCCTGTTAAGGTTGTGGTAAAATTCACCACATTGTCGGTAACAGTAAAGTTGAAATTGGTGCCCAGAACGGGTTTTACCTCGGTGGGAGTTGTGGTATCGTCGTCGTCATCTTTACTACAAGATGTTGCAAAAACCAGTGCAAGAGCTATAACTGCCATGCTCAGAAATAAACTAATTTTTTTCATTTTGTTTTGATTTTAGATAATAATTATTTATTGAATTTTTATTTGACTTTTATTCATTTTACCAGCCTGCATTTTGCTGGAGTACGCCTCCCGACAGGGTAATCTGATTGTAGGGGATTTGCGATAAACCGCGGGTAGTAATCAGATTGCTTCCGGAAATGGCTTTATCTACTTCCGCACCGCCGGTGAATACTTTGCCCGAGAATTCCAGTTTCTGAGTTGCATAGCTCAACGAGTTGTCGTAGCGAAGTAAATCCCAGAAACGCAGGCCTTCGAAAGCAAACTCATATTTGCGTTCTTCGAAAATGGATTCTTTATCGGCTGAGGCAGCAGGAGCAAGTCCGGCGCGGGCTCTCACCCGGTTCATGTATTCGATGGCATTGGGGCTTCCCATTTCAGCTGCCATTAGAAGAACATCGGCAAATCGTACTACAAAATAATCCTGATACTGGCTAATCATAAAGCTCACACCACCCAATTGCTCGGCGGTGCTATTGCCTGCTGAATCGCATAAGGGGACATATTTTTTAGTGAAATATCCGGTGTATTCCTTCACATCGTTGATTTTGGTATAGTCGATGTTTTCTTCTTCAATGGCCATGATGGATGCTGACTTGCGTTTGTCGGTGGAGGTCCATGCGGAATAAACGCCGGGCAGTACAGTACAAGCTCCCCAGCCTGAACCATAACCACTTTCGGGCCATGCCATTCCTCTAAGACCATTCATTACGAGCCAATGATTGCCATCTGTATTGCCTTCCCAATCGGAGGTGTAAGTGTATTTAATACTGAAAACCACTTCCTGATTGTTTTCTCCCGCATAGGTGGTATTGCTGATGGGATTTCCATTTTGTGCTGCTTCGTAAGTGGAAGCTGCTGGCCATAAGTCGGCATAATTGGCCACCAAATCGTGTCCGCTGTTTTGAATCACATCTTCCAAAGCGCTCAGTGCCTGGTCTTTGGTAACCATTTCTACCAGGTCAGTTTTTCCATAGTATCCGGTGTAGAAAAGAAATACTCTTGCCAACATGGCTTTGGCAGCCCATTGTGTGGCATGGCCGTATTCGGTGGATGCTATTTGGCTGTAGGTTTCTTCACGGCCATTTTCGGCGGCAAATAATAAGTCTTCTGCAATCAGTTTATAGATGGCATCGGGTTCCGATTGTGGAACATTATCGCTGGTTGGAGCGGTGAGCAAAGGAACTTTTTCCCACAAGCGAACCATATCGAAGTAGAAATAGGCTCTAAGGAAACGGGCCTCTGCTTCAATAATGGGTTTTTGGTCTATGTCTTGTCCCCAGTTTACCTGGTCGAGTTTCATGAGCAGGGTATTCACTCTGAAAATTCCTTTATAATAGTTTTTCCAGTTGCCTTCGTACATATTGAGATCGGCTGGCGAAACGCTCTTGTCGAACTCGTCGAGCATAGGATAACCCTCACCGTCGCCGGCACCGGTTCCACCAAAGCACAAATCAGACATTACCTCAGAAGCTACCGGAAAGGAAACCCCTTCGGAATAAATGAGCTGTAGGGCGTCGTAGCATCCCACCAGAGCCTCGTTGGCTTCGGCAGCATTGGCATAATAATTACCATCGGTTTTCTCGGTCATGGGGCTGGTTTCTAAAAAGTCTTTGGAACAGGAGCCCGCCACTAAAATGATGGCTATCAGCGATATATATTTAATTATTTTCATAGTTTTTTCTCCTTTTAATATTTAACACTTATTCCAAAAAGTATGGTGCGTGGTCTGGGATAGAAACCCAAATCAATACCCGACGAAAACTGATCGGTAACACCATTGTCAAAACCATAACCTACTTCAGGATCCATCCCATTGTATTTGGTAAAGGTGTAAAGGTTCTGAATCGATACATAAAGCCGCAGGGAGGAAAGTGATTTCACCTTAACGATTTCTGCCAGGTTATAGCCCAGGGTTATATTGCTGATTCTGAAATAACTACCACTTTTTACAAAAATGTCGGAGAACTGATAGTTGATATTGCTGTTGGTGACTCTGGGAACTGTATTCGATGTTCCGGGACCTGTCCAGCGGTCTAAAATATCGGTGGTGTAGTTGGAATATTTATCGGACTGGCTGCGGTACGACTGAACAATCTGATTGCCGGCTACGCCATTGGTAACCAAACTAAAATCGATTCCTTTCCAGTTGGCCGAGAAACTAAGACCATAGATAAAGTCGGGGTTTGGATCGCCCAGGTCGGTTTTGTCAAGCTCGCTGATGGCACCGTCGCCATTTAAATCCACATAACGCAAATCGCCGGGTTTGGCTTTGGGCTGAATCAGCTTCCCTTCGGAGTTGGTATAGGCATTTACCTCGTCGGTGGTTTGGAAAATACCATCGGTTTCATATCCCCAGAAATAGCCAATGGCATGTCCGGTTTCAGCACGATAGAACTCCAGTGAGTTGGCATAAAGAGTATTGGTTGCACCGTGGATGATGCCATCTTCGGTTGGAATATCGGTTACTTTGTTTTTATTGTAGGAACCAACCACATTAACCTGGTATTTAAATTCCCCTTCCGATTTTTCATAATTCAATCCCAGTTCAACTCCGGTATTGTGAACATTTCCGCCATTGATATAAGGGGCGTCGGTTCCGGCGGTTGCCAAAACAGGAGCCACAAGAAGCCAGTCTTTGGTGGTTTTTTTGTAGAAATCGAAGGTTACCCCAATGCGGTTATTGATGAGCTTGGCATCGAATCCCAAATCGAGTTGTTCGCTGGTTTCCCATTTTAGCTCTTCGTTCGAAAGGCGACTTGGATAGGAACCTGTGGTGCTCACTCCTTCTTCATCGCCAAAATTATAGGTGGCATTGGTAAAGCTGATGGGCGCCAAATAGTTGAAGGCATCTGCGTTGCAGCTTCCGTTTTGTCCCCAGCTGGCGCGGATTTTAAAGTATGGTAAAAGCTGATTCATGCTTTCCATAAATTTTTCGTTGGTCAGAACCCAGCCCGCCGATACCGATGGGAAATAACCCCATTGGTGCCCCGGAGCAAATTTTGAAGTACCATCGGCACGCAGTGTAGCATTGAACAAATAGGTTTCGTTGAAATCGTATTGTACCCTGCCGAAATAGGAAATCAAACGGTAATCTTCGTTGGGCGCTCCTTCTATTTTCATTAAAGTGGCATTGTCGGTATTGGTGGCATTGTCGAGCCAGGAGTGATCCAAATCGTCGAAAGCCATATTGGCATTTTCGCCATACATCCAGGAGCCTGTATTGCGCTGAACAGACATGCCGCCCATTCCCACCACATGGTGTTTCCCAAAATCTTTGGTATAGGTGAGCAGGTTATCCGAAATCAAACCCAAACCTTTTTGCAGGTTTTGCGATCCTTTAGAAAAATTGGAGAAGGTGTAGGCCGAGAGTTCATAGATGGGTGTATAGGTTCTGGTTTCGTTGCCCCAGTAATCAATCCCCACCGACGAGCGGAATTTTAAGCCTTTAAAAAGGGTGAGTTCAGCATAGAGATTTCCAATTAATTTTTGAGCGTTTTTAGCATTTTGGTTGCTATAGTACATAGAGCCATAGGGACTTGCTTCCAGATTGTTCCAGTAGGTTTCGCCAAGCTGGTCGACTATGGTGGTGCTGTTGGTATTGAAAAAATTTCCTAAATCATCGTAAAGAGGCAATAGCGGACTGGCATTATAGGCGCTGCGCAACGAGTTGCTGTATTGATTCCCCACGGCAACTCCACGGTTTTTAACATTGGAGAAGGTGATGTTTTCGCCCACAATTAAAGCTCCTTCGAACATTCTGTGTTCCGAGTTGAAGCGGGCATTGTAGCGGTTATAGTCCGATAAATCTGAACCACCCACAATACCTTGCTGTCCGGTATAACCTAAGCTCAAGGAATAGCTCGAATACTGGCTTCCGCCGGTAGCGCCAATCACATAATTCTGGGTCACGGCATCATCCACAAACATTTCGTCAATCCAGTTGGTATTGGCCACGCCTGCGCTGGTATAGGCTGGCAGGTTGTTCACATCGAAGGGAAGCGAGCTGGCCGAACCACCCGAATTCAGGTGCTGTTCGTTCATAATCATCACATATTCTTCTGTATTCAGAGTTCTTATTTCCTTTGCTCTGCTTTGCCAGCCATAATAAGCATCGAAGGTTACTTCGGAATAGCTGCTCTTGCCGGTTCCGGATTGAAGCATTTTGCCCGATTTGGTAGTAATAAGAACAACGCCATTGGCTCCTCGGTTACCATAAATGGCACACGATGCGGCATCTTTCAGCACATCGACCGATTGAATATCAGAAGGATTCAAATAATTAATATCGCCGGTTTGAACTCCATCTACAATAAAAAGCGGAGATCCGTTTCCAATGGTTCCCAATCCGCGGATGGTAATGTCGATACCTTCGCCGGGTTGACCGGAAGTACTCACAATATTAACGCCCGCAACCATACCCTGCATGGCCTGCAGCGCGTTGGTGGAGTTGCGCTGCTCGAGTTGGTCCCCCTTAACCTGCGATGTGGCTCCGGTAACGAGTTTCTTCTTTTGAGTCCCGTAACCTATCACCACAACTTCCTCGAGCAGCTCTACATCCTCGGCTAAAATAATGTCCACCGTCTGGCGGCCATCAACCTTAACTTCTTGTTTTACGTACCCCACAAATGTGACTTCTAAAATAGCATCGGCCGCTGCCTGAATGGCATATTTCCCGTTGGCATCGGTAACTGTTCCTACAGTGGTTCCTTTAACAATAATATTCACTGCTGGCAATGTTTCCCCTTTCACATCGGTCACTTTTCCTGCGATGTCTTTTACCTGAGCATAAATATTGATTTGTAAAAAGAAGCACGAGATTAAAACAAGGCTGAATGCTTTCACCCGGGAGGCTGAAAATTGTCTCCGGGCCATTTGGCCTTTCATGTTGTTTAATTGTACATATTTTCTCATAACTAATTTTTAGCGATTTTGATAGATTTTTATCAGGGTCAAATATAATCTCAACCCCGGCCTTACGTTGTAGCAATTTGTTTTAAAATGGTGTGTCAATTGTAAAACAGACTAATGCATTTGTTAACAACCAACAGCATCAAATGTTAATAATCCACGATTTTTATATGTTAAATTTTTTAACTTTTTCAGCAACAGCAACCGATTGCGGAGAAAATATGGCCCAAAAGCGCATTTTCTCTTATTCGGCCTGAAATTGAAAAAAAATGAAATACTTTGATGCGTCGTTTACATTTGTCACAGGTGGAAATAAAAACAGAGGGCTCTATTTTTCCTTCCGAAGGGCTTCGGCAACCAATTCTGCCATCATTTTCAAGCCTTGTTCGTCGGGGTGAATTCCATCGGGGAAATAGCGGCCATAATCCGCCAAAGGTGTATTTAAGTCAATGATAGTTAATTGGTTATTCTGAGCCAGTCGCTGCACTGCGGGGATTACTCCGGTCATAAGAACCGAGTCGTTTATCCCCCATTTGTCTTCGTAAACCGGAACTGGTTTGCAAAGAAAAATCTGCGGGTGCGAATCCAGTGTTTTCAAAGTGTCGATGAGAGCCTGATACGATTTTTCATAATCGTTCTGCGACCAGTTCTGGGGTTTGGTGTCGTTGGTGCCCAGCTGAACAACAACAATCTGGGGATTGAGTGCCAAAACATTCGAAAACTCCTTGGCCGTCCAGTATGGGAAATCACCTGTTTTCGACATGGTGGTGGCGCTGCGTCCGAAATTCAAAACCTCATATTCGGGTCCCAAAAGCGCTCCCAAAACCACCGGATACGAATGGCGGCTTTGATATTTCAAACCAAATCCTTCGGTGATACTATCGCCAATACAGGCCACTTTTTTTGGCGGTTTCTGACACGAAATTCCCGCCAGAGTTATAAAAATGATAAATAGATAAATATATTTCATAAGGGCTTATTTTACACGGTTTCCAACTGTTTTTCAAAGATAGAACTCTTTCAAATGTTAGCTTTGAAATTAACATTTCACCCCCAATTATGGCCAAATAATACTATTTATTGGCCAAATATTCCCTGTTTTATCGCTTTTTTATGCGTTTTTTTGTCAAAAATCCAAATCGCATGATAACTCTTGGAATCGACATAGGGAGCTCCTCCATCAAAGTAAGTCTTTTCGACGCCGAAAAGGGCCAAAGGGTGGGAACAGCTTCATGGCCTCCTAAAGAAATGGAAATCATTTCGCCGCAAAAGGAATGGGCCGAACAAGATCCTGAGCTGTGGATGGAAAACCTGCTTCAGGCCATGGGTCTGCTCAGGCAAAAACACAACGGCCTGCTGAAAAATGTGGTCGCCATAGGAATAACCTATCAAATGCACGGATTGGTTCTCGTGAACCGCCATGGCATTCCCCTTCGCCCCGCCATTATCTGGTGCGACAGCCGCGCGGTGAACATTGGCCACAAAGCCTTCAACGATTTGGGGAATCAATTCTGCCTGTCTCATTTGCTCAATTCACCCGGAAATTTCACAGCCTCCAAGCTAAAATGGGTGAAAGATAACGAGCCCTCTATCTTCGATAATGTTTACAAATTCATGTTGCCGGGCGATTATATTGCCTTCCGCCTCACCGACGAAATAGCCACCACTGCCAGCGGATTGTCCGAAGGCGTTTTTTGGGATTTTGAGAAAAATGCCATCTCGCAGGAACTTCTGGATTACTTTGGCTTTGCTCCCGAAATGATTCCGCAGCTGGTGGAAACCTTCTCGGTTCAGGGAAAACTTTCGGCAACTATGGCTGCGGTTTTGGGCATGACAGCCGGAACTCCGGTTTCGTACCGCGCCGGCGACCAACCCAACAATGCCTTTTCGCTCGGCGTTCTGAATCCGGGCGAAGTGGCCGCCACAGCCGGCACATCGGGCGTGGTTTATGGCATCACCAATCAAAAAGCCTTCGACGAAAAAAGCCGTGTGAATACTTTTCTGCACGTCAATCATCAACAAAATAATCCCCGGCTGGGCGTTCTTCTTTGTCTCAATTCGGTGGGCATATTGAATTCCTGGTCGCGACATGAACTCCTGGGGGGAAGTTTTGACTATCCGCAAATGAACGAAAGAGCGACTCAAATAGCTCCGGGTTCCGAAGGATTACTCGTACTACCTTTTGGCAATGGTGCCGAACGGGTTTTGGAAAACAAGAATATTGGCGCTTCTTTTCACGGGCTCAATCTCACCCGCCACCATCAGGGGCATGTGCTTCGGGCCATTCAGGAAGGAATTGCCTTCGCCTTCAAATACGGACTCGAAATTATGGAACCCATGGGGCTTAACCTGTCGGTGATTCGGGCCGGACAAGCCAATATGTTCCTGAGCAAAGTGTTTACCCAAACCCTCAGCCAGATTTCAGGTGCCCGCATTGAGCTTTACAATACCGATGGCTCCGAAGGTGCCGCCCGTGGGGCTGCCATTGGCGCGGGCTATTTTGCACAGACTCAGGATACTTTTCAGGGACTCAGGGTTTTGGAAACCATTGAACAGCCCAACCAGGAGAACTTGCAGGAAGCTTACGAAAACTGGAAAAAAGAACTGGAAACCAAACTTTTAACACACAATATTTAATCTAAAATTTAAAAAATGAGCACAGAATATTATAAAGGAATCCCCAAAATTGAATTCGAAGGATTAGAAAGCCAGAATCCGCTGGCCTTTCGCTATTACGAACCCAACCGACTGGTGGCCGGAAAACCCATGCGCGAACACTTGAAATTTGCCATGGCCTGGTGGCATACCCTTTGCTCCAATGGCGGTGATCCTTTTGGACATGGCACCTTTGTTCATCCCTGGGACAGCATTAAAGACCCTGTGGAAAAAGGCAAAGCACGCATGGATGCCGGATTCGAGTTTATGGTAAAATCCGGAATTGACCACTATTGTTTTCACGATTTCGATTTGGTGGAAGAGGGCCAAACCATGGCTGAATCGGAAAAACGACTCGCCCAAATGGTTGATTATGCCAAAACCAAACAAGCCGAAACCGGGAAAAAACTGCTGTGGGGAACTGCCAACCTGTTCAGCCATCCGCGTTATATGAACGGAGCTGCCACCAACCCCAATTTTCTGGTGGTTGCCCATGCAGCCACTCAGGTAAAAAATGCCATCGACGCTACCGTTGCACTGGGCGCTCAGAATTATGTGTTCTGGGGAGGGAGGGAAGGCTATCTCTCGCTGCTCAATACCAACATGCAAAAAGAGCTGGACCACCTGGCCCGCTTTCTCGAAATGGCCCGCGACTATGGCCGCCGAAACGGTTTCACCGGAACCTTTCTCATAGAACCCAAACCCATGGAGCCCACCAAACATCAATACGATTTCGACGCCGCAACGGTGGTTGGATTTTTAAGATATTATGGCCTCGATAAAGATTTTAAACTCAATATAGAAGTAAACCACGCAACCCTTGCCGGTCACACCTTCCAACACGATTTGCAGGTGGCTGCCAATGCCGGAATGCTGGGCAGCATCGATGCCAATCGGGGCGATTACCAGAATGGCTGGGATACCGATCAGTTTCCAACCAATATCTACGAACTCACCGAAGCCATGCTCGTGATTTTGGAAGCGGGGGGAATTCAAACCGGTGGTATAAACTTCGATGCCAAAATCCGCCGAAATTCAACCGATACCGAAGATGTTTTCATTGCCCATATCAGCGGAATGGATGCCTTTGCCCGTGCCCTTATTGCCGCCGACAGCATCCTTCAAAACTCTAATTACAAACAACTTAGAGCCAACAGATATGCATCGTTTAATTCGGGAGCCGGTCTGGATTTTGAACAAGGACGGTTAAGCCTGGAAGATTTGCGAAAAATAGCTTTGCAGTATGGCGAGCCCGAAAAATTAAGCGGAAAACAGGAGCTTTACGAGCTCATAGTAAATTCACACCTTTAAACACAAAACCAAATGGCAGAAAAAAAACAAGCAGCAAATGGTATTAACCCCTTTTTGGTTTCTGTAACAATTACAGCCACCCTCGGAGGTTTGCTTTTTGGCTACGACACCGCAGTGATTTCCGGCGCCGAAAAATCGGTACAGGCTTTTATGATTGATAGCCTGGGGTTGAGCACTTTGGTTCATGGACTCACCATCAGCAGTGCGCTTATTGGTTGTATTATCGGAGGAGCCATCAGTGGATTTTTCTCTTCGAAATATGGCCGCAAAAAGTCGCTGATAGTGGCTGCTGTTCTTTTCTTTATTTCTGCCCTGGGATCAGGTTATCCCGAATTCCTGTTCTTTGAGCATGGCGTTCCCACCATGGGCCTGCTGATTATGTTCAATTTCTACCGCATCATTGGCGGAATTGGTGTGGGAATGGCATCGGCCATAGTGCCCATGTATATTGGGGAAATTGCCCCTGCTCACCTGCGCGGGCGGCTCGTCTCGCTCAATCAGTTTGCCATTATTTTTGGTATGCTTGTGGTCTATTTTGTAAACTGGGGAATTGCCAACGGAAAAACCATCGAATGGATTGACCAAACCGGATGGCGGCTGATGTTTCTCTCCGAAGCCTTGCCCGCAGCCTTGTTTGGCGTTTTGTTGTTTTTTGTCCCCGAGTCGCCCCGCTATCTCAGCCTGAAGCAAAAAGACCAGGAAGCCCTGAGTATTCTTACCCGCATCAATGGAAAGGAGAAAGCCCTGGAAATTCTCCACGAAATAAAAAACACCATAGAACATCATTCCGGAAAATTGTTTTCCTATGGCAAAGTGGTTATCATTATTGGAATATTACTCTCTGTATTTCAACAGTTTGTAGGCATCAATGTGGCTTTGTACTATGCTCCCCGTATTTTCGAAAGCATGGGCGCCGCCAAAGATGCCAGCATGATGCAAACGGTGGTTATGGGTCTGGTGAATGTTATTTTTACCGTTTTGGCCATTGTTACTGTTGATAAATATGGTCGTAAAATATTACTCTTAATAGGATCCATTGGGATGGCTGTGGGCATGTTTGCCATTGCCGGATTGTCCTATTTTGAAATAATTGGAATGGGGACATTGGTTTTCATCATCATTTACACCGCATCATTCATGATGTCCTGGGGGCCTATAACCTGGGTATTAATCTCCGAAATTTTCCCCAACAAAATTCGTGGCCGTGCTGTTGCCATTGCTGTTATGGCTCAATGGGCAGCAAACTACCTGATTTCATCCACCTACCCGGCCATGATGGAATTTAGCGGAGCCTTCACCTATGGTTTCTACGGAACCATGAGCCTTATTTCGTTCTATTTTGTAATGAAAATGGTTCCGGAAACCAAAGGAAAAACACTGGAAGAAATTGAAAGTATATGGAAATCAAACCGTTCATCATAAATATTGTTTTTTTTTAATTAGTTAGTTTGAATCATTTAATCGTGTTAGTTAATCGGGGGGCAGCTTTTAGGAGTTGCTCCTTTTTTGTATCATTCAGTAGAAAAACATTCCCCAAAAAATGCTAATATTACCGTCGAATCCCCTTTTCAATAAAGAGATGACCGAAAAAGCACTTGGACAAAACTATTTTAAACAGGAAGGTTGCCCCATCAATCTGAGCAGGGTTTACCGTCGGCAGCATCTCACCCACGAGTTTGACCTCACCGAAACGGAGCATTTTCACGATTTTATTGAATTGGTTTTTATCATCAAGGGGCATGGAACTCAGGTGCTCGAAGGCAATGAATATCTGGTTTCGGCGGGCGATGTATTTGTGCTTCAGGGACATCAGCGGCACTATTTTAAGGATGCCTCGGCGGTGGAAATTGTAAACCTCATGTTCGATGGCATCAACAATCCGCAAATCATTTCTGATAAACTCTGGCAGCTCGAAGGTTATAAGGCGCTTTTTATTCTCGAACCCCAATTCCGGTCCAACTATCATTTTAAAAACATGTTGCGTCTCACCCGCGAAGAGCTGGCCACCATCGAAGTTATTCTGAATACCATGTTTGCCGAGCAGGAATACCGCAAGGAAGGCTACGAGATTATTCTCGTCAACAGGCTCGAAGAGCTCATTATTCTTCTATCGCGTCATTATTCCAACATCAAAACCAACAAGGCCAAGGCTTTGGTTAGAATAGGAAAAGTTATTGATTTTCTCGAAGATAACTATCAGGAGAACATTTATATCGATCAGCTTTCGGAAATGGCTTTTATGTCGAAGCGAAATTTTATGCGCATTTTTCAGGGGGCTGTGGGATTGTCGCCCATCAACTATATTCAGCAGGTGAGGCTTCAAAAAGCCCGTGCCCTGCTCCGCGAAACCACGCTTCAGATTACCGAAATCAGCATGAATTGTGGCTTTATCGACAGCAACTACTTCATCAAATGCTTCCGAAAAGCTTACGGCACCACCCCCAGTAAATTTCGAACGCGGTTTAAATTGGATTCTGATTAGAAGATTGAATATATCCTTTAAAAATTAATTCTCTAATAGTTTCATCGTCGAAGTAAATAGATTTTCTATAACTGAGGGGTCTTGTGGGGATTTCTTTAATTCGTTTAAATAAATCCGATTTAAATTTTCGCGCCCTGACTGGGCTATCGAGGGATATAAATTCTATTTGGCTTTCAAGTCGATACAGGAACGATTCCTTAAATACTACTTTCATGCTTCTTAATGATATTTTCAAGGCGTTGTTCAGCCTCATTCACTTCTATAAAAGTAGCCTTTCCAGTAAGAATTTCATTCAATTCGCTTGTAAGATAGTTTTGATTCTTTGCAAAATCAGAAGTTTCATGAATAATTTCAACTTCGTCCCTTTCGAATTTACTTAGGAGCTCGATGAGTTTGTCGTAAACACCATCATTCACTTTCAATTTCATGGTGTGCATAGGATGTTCAATTATTTTTTACAATGATACGAAAAAAAAGCTGTTATTCAATGGCATCGTTGTCCATCAATCTTGATGATATGTCTTCCCATTCATCTTTCAGCTGCTTTCTGTAATTCATTGGTCAAAGAAAGATAAAATGTTAAATTTTAAAATATTTAGTACTCTGTATTGCATAGTACTGAAATAATCATTTATCTTTGCATCACATAGTATTAAAATTACTTACCATGAAAATCATGCCTCATGAACATTGATAACACCGCTGCACAGATGCGAAAAGGAGTTTTGGAGCTTTGCATTCTTGCCATCATAGCAGAAAAAGATGCCTATGCATCGGACATCATCGACAAACTGAAAAGCTCCGATTTAATTGTTGTGGAAGGTACGCTCTACCCTCTGCTCACCCGCCTGAAAAACGAAGGATTGCTTCAATACCGATGGGAAGAAAGCACTTCGGGTCCGCCAAGAAAATATTATCAACTCACCCCCGATGGCGAAGAAACTTTGGTCGCCCTTAAAAACAGCTGGAACAACCTGATAAAGGCTGTGGATACAATTATTTCTGAAAACGAAAAAGAATAGAAACATGGAAAAGACCTTATCAATCAATATAAGTGGTTGGATTTTTAATATCAACGAAGACGCCTTTGAGAAACTCAGCGCCTATTTCAAGATGCTCAAAAACCATTTCAAAAAAGAAAACGGGGGCGATGAGATAGTGAGCGATATAGAAGCCCGAATGGCCGAACTCCTTAAAGAGCGCATGACAAACCCATCAACCGTCGTTACCATGAATCTCGTTGACGAGATTATAAAAATCATGGGGCAGCCCTACGAAATGGAAAGCGAAGACGACGAAATGGCATCACACGATGAGCCGATGACCGGGAAATACAAGAAAAAATTCTTCCGCGACCCCATGCATGCCCATGTGGCGGGCGTAGCTTCGGGAATAGGCAAATACCTGAGTCTGGATCCGTTAATCGTTAGAATTCTCTTTATCATTCTCACCTTCACCGGCGGATTTGGTGTAATTATCTACGGAGCTCTATGGATACTCATTCCGGCTGCCGCCACCACCAGCGACCGCATTAGAATGGAGGGCAAACGCGTGGATGTGAAAAGCATCGAAAACAAGGTGAAAGAAGAAACCCGCTATTTAAAGGAACGATTTAGCGAGTTTTCCGATGAAGCCCTTGAAGTCTACCAGAAAACAGGAACCATCCGCCGCAGGGGAATCAAAACCTTCGATAAATTTTTCAAAGGATTGGGAAAATTCTTGTTACGACTGCTCAAAATTATTCTGGGAGTGGTGTTTTTAATCTACGGAATTGGCTTTCTGATTGCCTTTATGATGCTTCATTTCAACTGGATTCCATCGCTGCACTTCGATCGGTTTTTTGTTCAGGGAATGTCGCTGCCCAATTTCCTCGACATGTACATTTTCGATACTTCCTACAATATAGTTCTGCTCATTGCCATGTCGTTACTGGTTTTTATCCCCTCAGTGATGCTTATTTTTCACGGCATCCGATTCATTTTCAATGTAAAAAGAAATAAAATTGTGGGTACAATAGCCTGGCAAAGCTGGGTGGCAGCATTTATTATTGCCCTGGGACTCAGCTATAATACCATGAATTCCTATAAGTCAGATGCTGCACGCATAACCCGTCACAACATTCCGCAGGTTTCCGATACATTAACACTCAAACTCAATACCAACTCCTACTATGCCGATGTGCTTTCGGAAGACCAGAAAACAGTGTTGCAACAGGATTTGAACTTCCCTATATTGCACGACGGGGAGTTTTATGGCGAGCCCGAAATCGATATTCTTGAATCGGAGAAAGCCGAGTTCGAAATGAAACTTTATCTAAGTGCCAATGGAAAAGACGAGAAAGCTGCCTGGGCGAATATAGAGTTTATCGACTACAAATTTAAAATCGACAGCACCGGAATCACCCTCGATCCTTACTTTAAACTTCGCGAAAACACCAAATGGAGAAATCAGGAAGTTGCCATTAAAATTTTTGTACCAGCGGGTAAATATATCAAAGTAGATAAAGGGATTTTCGACCATTTTCACATTGGTTTTATGTGGTACGATACCAATCGGAACATCGATAGAAAATATATCCCCTATCAAATGCTTGATGGTAAAATGATGGAAATAGTTGATAGTCTGAATCTTCCCCAGCCACCAGTAATGACTTTGGAATAGGAAGTGCCAGAGCCGACACTTTTCGACGTACCGTGGAGAAATCCCATTATGCGAAAAAATGATTCCTCAGTCGACTAATAGCTGAGTTAGAAAAATAAGTAACCATTCACGGGGTCACTTCAAGTGACCCCGTGAATTATTTTAAGGCTTTTTTCCGTCGATGACACCGAATCAAAGTCTTTTTGACGGAACGCATTGGAGGAGAAATCTCTTTCAGTCAATACAAGGATTCCTCAGTCGCCATACCAGTTCGGCTTCATCGGAATGACCTGATAATGTGGTTGTAATAAAAAAGGGCGCACAAACGCATCTAAAATTTTCCAGGGTGTTTGTGCGCCCTTTTTCCTTTTATGACGTGGAACCAAAGTCATTTCGACGAAACGCATTGGAGGAGAAATCCCCTTTCTTCCTTCAATCCCCAAAAAACTATTGGAATTAAACCAATTTTTAGCTTCTAACATCATGCAACAACCCATTAAACTCAGGAATATTTGTACTTTTGGCCTCTAAAACTGCTAACAAAAATATGTACGAATATATTCAAGGCAAATTAGTTGAAAAAAATCCGGCCTATGCCATCGTCGATTGTTCCGGAATAGGCTATTACATTAATATTTCCTTAAATACCTATACACGACTGGGGAAAACAGAAATTGCCAAACTCTTTATCCACTTTATTGTGCGCGAAGATGCCATGATTCTCTATGGTTTCTACGATGTATATGAACGCGAAATCTTCAGAAAGCTGATTAGCGTTTCGGGAGTGGGAGCCAGCACATCGCGCATGATTCTGTCGTCGCTCACCCCCGACGAAGTATACGAGGCCATAAATACTGGAAATGTGGGCGTTTTGAAAGCAGTGAAAGGCATAGGAGCAAAATCGGCACAGCGGATTATTGTTGACTTGAAAGATAAACTCGATAAACTTATTGTTGATTCCGATAATTTACCTTTCCAACACAATACCCTAAAAGAAGAAGCGTTATCTGCTCTAATAGCTTTAGGATTCTCAAAACAAATGGCTGAGAAAGGCTTAAAACAGATTTTAACCAATAAACCTGATATTGCCCGTGTGGAAGATTTAATTAAGGAAAGTCTTAAAGTTTTATAATTTTGGTGTTAAACAGGAGCCCATTCATGTAACAGATGGGATAAAGATATATTAATTTAATGAAATTTTTTGCTAAAGTATTCTTACTACTGTTATTTACGGGCTTGTTAACTGCATTGTACTCAGGTTTTTTTATTCAAAAAACTGAGGCTGCAACATCGGGCTCTTCCATATTTTTGTCGCCCCCCGATACCACTTCCACCGATACCACCCTCCGTTATCCTTTTACCGGCGACCCCGATTTGCTCTTTCAGGGGAGACAAAACCGCAGCGGATTGTTTCTTAAGGATCCAAAAAACCTTTCGCAAAGCGTTATCTACGACCCAAAAACCAATCAATACATCCTCAATAATAAAATGGGTCAGCTCGACTACCGTCCACCGCTCCGCATGGACATGAAGGAGTACAGGCAGTTCGACGAGAAAAAAGCCATCGACGATTACTGGATTGAACGCAAAGCATCAACTGCTGCTGGTACTCAGGATGGAATTATTCCGCAGATTCATATCGGAGGAAAAGTTTTCGATAAAATATTTGGTGGAAACACCATCGACATAAGGCCTCAGGGCTCGGCAGAGCTACTTTTTGGGGTGGTAAACAACAAGCGCGAAGACCCCGCACTCAATGTACGTCAGCAAAGCGTTACCAATTTCGATTTTCAGGAAAAAATTCAGCTCAACGTGCTGGCCAAAGTGGGCGATAAAATAGAGTTCAAAGTAAACTACAATACCGAATCTACCTTCGAGTTCGAGAACAAACTCAAACTTACCTACGAAGGCGACGAAGACGAAATTATAAAACTTATCGAAGCGGGCGATGTCACCCTGCCGCTCACTTCAACCCTTATTCAGGGAAGTCAGAGTTTGTTTGGTATAAAAACAAAGCTGCAGTTCGGTAAGCTTTCGGTTACTTCGGTGTTCTCTCAGCAAAAGAGCGAAGCATCGTCGCTCACCGTGCAGGGGGGAGCCCAAACCAACGAGTTCGAATTGCGCATAGACCAGTACGAAGAGAACAAACACTTCCTGCTTGCCGACTATTTTCGTCAGAACTACGAGGGCGCACTGTCGCAATTGCCCATCATCAACTCCAATGTCAATATCACTAAAATCGAGGTGTGGGTAACCAATATCGGAGCACCAACCACCGACAACCGTAATATTTTAGCACTCCAGGATTTGGGGGAATACTCGCCCTACAATCAGATTTTCTCACCCAAAATGAATGGCCAAATGCCCGACAATCAGTCGAACAATATCCGGCAGGTGATGGATACCAATACGGTGAGAAATATCAGCAATATCACCAACTATCTGCAGGGAACCCTGGGATTGGTATCGGGATTGGATTATGAAAAAGTGGAGCTGGCCCGCAAGCTGAAGCCATCGGAGTTCTCGGTGAACACCAAACTAGGGTTTATTTCGCTGAATACACGGTTGAATCCCGATCAGGTTTTAGCTGTTTCCTATCAGTACACCCTCATCGGCTCTTCCGAAGTTTATCAGGTGGGTGAATTTTCCGATCAGGGGATTTTTGCTCCCAACACGCTCATAGTGAAATTGTTGAAGAGTACATCGGCCAATACCCGAATTCCCATGTGGAACCTGATGATGAAAAACATCTACAATATTGGGGCTTATCAGGTAAACCGCGACGATTTTATCCTGAATATTTTGTACACCGGTGGCGAAGATGGAGTGCCAAAAGGCTATTTGCCCAAAGGCAACGAGGATATTAAAGGAGTTCCCCTCATCGAGGTGATGAACTTAGATAATTTAGACCAGCAGAGCAATCCCTATCCCGATGGTGTTTTCGACTTTATTGACAATGCAGCTGTAAACGGGGGAACCATTCAGTCCACCAACGGAAGAATTTTCTTTACCTCGCTGGAGCCCTTTGGCAGCTACCTGAGGCAAAAACTCAACGACGCAACCTTAGCCAACGAATATTGCTACGACAGCCTTTATCGCCTCACCAAAAGCGAAGCCCAGCAATATCCCGCCAAGAATAAATACCTTCTCGAAGGTTATTATAAATCGGCCTCAGGCTCCGAAATTTCCCTCAACGCACTCAATGTGCCACAGGGTTCGGTAAAAGTTACCGCCGGAGGAATCCCACTCTCCGAAAATGTGGACTACACCGTAGATTATACCCTGGGTCGGGTTCGGATTATCAACGAGGGCATTTTAAATTCCGGAACACCCATCAATATTAGCATGGAGAGCAATTCGGCTTTCAACATGCAAACCAAGCGGATGATGGGAGCTCATTTCGATTACGAAGTAAATCAGAATTTGCATTTGGGTGGTACCTTATTAAACCTGAGCGAAAAACCCATTACACAAAAAACCAATATTGGCGACGACCCCATCAACAATACCATTTGGGGAGTAGATTTGAGCTATCAGAAAGACTCGCGCTGGATCACCAAAATGGTCGATAAACTTCCGCTCATCGAGACCGATGCCAAATCCATGGTGACTCTCAACGGCGAATTTGCACATTTTCTACCGGGACATAGCCGCGCCATTGGGCAAAGTGGAACCTCCTATATCGACGATTTCGAAGGAACCAAATCGACCATCGACCTTAAAATGGTATCAAGGTGGGTACTGGCCAGCACGCCACAGGGACAAACCCAGCCCAATATGTTTCCCGAAGGCGCCATCAGTTCGGGGCTAAACTATGGCATGAACCGCGCTAAATTAGCCTGGTACATCATCGACCCCTTGTTCTACGACCAGGGGAATCTTCGTCCATCCAATATTACCGCCGAAGAGCTTTCGAAGGATGCCGTTCGTCAGATTCTTGAAAAGGAAGTATTTCCCAACAAAGAAAACCCCAATGGCTATCCAACCAATATTCCAGTTTTCAACTTAGCCTATTATCCCAACGAAAAAGGCCCCTATAACTACGATGCAGAACAAACAGGCTTGTCGGCAGGTATCGATGAGTTTGGAAATCTTTTAGACCCCGAAAGCCGGTGGGGGGGTATTATGCGCGAGATTGAAACCTCCGATTTCGAAGCCACCAATGTGGAATATCTGGAGTTTTGGCTCATGGATCCCTTTGGTGACAATGAAAACAGTCAGGGGGGGGAATTGTATATCAACCTGGGCGATGTTTCGGAAGATTTGCTTCGCGATAGCCGAAAAGGTTTTGAGAACGGATTGCCCACCAGCGAATTGGTGGAAGGAATTGATACTACCATCTGGGGAAGAGTTCCCGCACTGCAGTCGTTGGTAGATGCCTTCGACAACCGCCCCGAGGCAAGACCCTTTCAGGATGTGGGTTTCGATGGTTTACGAGATGAAGATGAACGTGGATTTTTTGAACAGCAATATCTCAACATCATTGCCGGGAAATATAGTACTTCATCTGTGGCTTACACCACCGCCAACAACGACCCATCGGGCGATAATTACCACCATTTCCGTGGAACAGATTACGATAACAGCACTCAGTATGAGAGCATTCTGGAGCGATACAAGCGCTACAACGGTCCCGACGGAAACTCCCCGGCATCGCAATTCTCCGAAGAATCATATACCACCACCGGAACCACCCGCCCCGATGTGGAAGACATAAACCGCGACAATACTCTCAGCGAATCGGAACGATACTATCAATATAAGATTACCCTTCATCCCGACGATATGGAAGTGGGTCAGGGCTATATCACCGACATGCGCGAAGGTACCGGTCGTTTGTCCAAAGAAAATGGCGACCCCATAAAAACAAAATGGTACCAGTTTAAGGTGCCAGTGCGCCGCCCGAGCAATGTGGTGGGGAATATCAACGATTTCAACTCCATCCGCTTCATGCGTATGTTCATGAAAGGATTTCAGGAGCAAATGGTGCTTCGTTTTGCCACCCTTGAGCTGGTTCGCAGCGACTGGAGAAAATACGAATATAGCCTCCTGGCTCCCGGCGAATATGTTCCCAACGACATTCAAAGCGGAACAATTTTCGAAACCGCCGCCATCAATATCGAAGAAAACGGAAGCAGAACCCCCATTCCCTATGTGCTGCCCCCCGGTATTGAAAGGGAAATAAATATTGGCTCCACCAGTTTGCAACGTCAGAATGAGCAAGCCATGCAGATAGTTACCTGCGGTCTGGTAGATGGTGATGCACGGGCAGTTTTTAAAACCACCGATTTCGACTTCCGTCGTTATAAGAAACTGAAAATGTTTGTTCACGCCGAAAAAACCGCCCACGACGACAATATCGACGACAACGATTTAACGCTTTTCCTGCGGATGGGCTCCGACTTCACCGATAATTATTACGAATATGAAGTCCCCCTGAAACTCACCGACTGGGGCACCTCCGATCCCTATGCCATTTGGCCCGAAGCCAATGCTTTGGAAATAGATTTGGAAAATCTGGTGAATGTGAAGCTAAACAGAAATGTGGCAGAACGGGAAGATGCTGAAAATGTGAGCCATACATTGCCCTACAGCGAGAAGGACGGAAACAATATCATCACAGTTTTGGGTTCGCCAAGCATCAGCGATGTAAGAGCCATTATGATAGGTGTTAGAAACCCTAAAAAGCAAGGTATTAACGACAGCGAAGATGATGGATTGCCCAAATGTGCAGAAATCTGGGTGAACGAGCTTCGGGTTACCGATTTCGATAATAAATCGGCCTGGGCAGCCACCGCCCGTGCCAAAGTTGATTTGGCCGACCTTGGAAACGTCATAGTTTCAGGAACTAAAAGCACTCCCGGTTTTGGCGGATTGGAAAGTAAAATCAATGACCGCCAGAAAGAAGACATAACGAATTTCGACATAGCCACCAATCTGGAGCTGGGAAAACTCATGCCTGAAGAGTGGGGCGTTAAAGTTCCCATGCACTTCGACTATAGCGAGTCGCGGCTTACACCCGAATACAATCCGCTGGATCCGGATATCAAATTCAAAAAAGATTTGGAGAGCTATTCCAATGAGGCTCAGAAAGACTCCGTTAAAAGCCTGAGCCAGGATGTGACCATCCGCAAGAACATCAACTTTATGAATGTTCGCAAGGATCGCACAGGCCAAAAACTAACCAAACAAAAACCCTGGGACATAGAAAACTTCGATGTGAGCTATAGCTATGCCGAGATTTTCCACAGGAATATTGATGTGGAGTATCACTTGCAAAAAACTTACCGTGGAGGTTTGGGTTACAATCTGGCATTAAATCCCGATCCGGTTGAACCCCTGAAAAAGGTTAAATTCTTAAGTGGTAATTCGCTGAGAATCATCAGAGATTTTAACTTCTACTACCTGCCCAAGCTCTTTACCTTCCGCACAGATGTGAACCGCGAATATGCCGATAAGCGGATGAGAAACAAGAGCAAAGGCGATATTCCCATGCGCTGGACCTGGACCAAACGTTTTGAGTGGAATAGAAACTATACCTTGAAATACGACATTACCAAAGGGTTAAAACTCGAATATCAGGCCAAGGCCATGGCCAATGTCGACGAGCCAGCCGGCCGCATTGACCGTACCGATGGCAGCTACATGAATATGTATCGCGATTCCGTTTGGGCCAGTATTTTCGATGGTGGACGAATGAATCAGTTCGACCAAAGCATCACGCTCAACTATTCAATCCCCATCAATAAAATCCCGCTCTTCGACTGGATGACTGCCAATGCCCGCTATCAGGGAGAATATCACTGGACCGCCAGCCCTGTTAGTTTGCAGGAGCGATTGGGCAATACCATTGAAAACTCCAATACCATTTCGCTCAATGGAAATTTGCGAATGGAAAAGCTTTATAACAAAGTGCCCTATCTGAAAAAAATCAATCAAAAGAGTAGCACCAGGGGCAAGGGCAAGAAAGATGAAGCGCGCAAGGGAAAAACTGCCGAAATGTCGGGAAGGGGCAATGCCAACTCCAACACCAATACCAAATCAGATTCTACTGATACCAGTATTCCCATAGGAAGAATCATTCTCGACAATTCGCTGCGTTTCCTCATGATGTGGAAAGATGCTACCGTTACCTGGTCGCAAAGTAAGGGTAACGAGATGCCGGGCTTTTATCCGGAGCCCGGAGCTCTGGGAAATAACTGGTCGCAGATGGCACCCGGAATTGGCTATGTTTTTGGCTGGGAAAACGATATCACCAAATACTCCGATCATCAAACCTGGCTCTCCATCGACAGTAGTCTCAACACATTGAATTATAATAAGTTCAGCAATAACTTAGACGTTAGAGCCACCTTTGAGCCTTTAAATGACTTGCGAATTGAGCTCAACGCCACCCGAACCTACAGCTATACCCGCGAAAGCTACTATAAATACAACAGTGATTTTGAAGAGTTTATAGAATACACACCCATGGAGCGCGGAAGCTTTAGTATGTCATTCTTTACTTTTACCACAGCTTTCGATAAAATTGCCGACGACAACAGCAGTGCCAGCTACACCCGAATGAAAGAATACAGATTGCGCATGGCCAACCGTTTAGCCGATGAAAATCCCTACTGGAACGGTCAGCATATCGATTCCACAGGTTATCCGAGTGGATATAGCAGCTCGAGTCAGGATGTATTATTGGGAGCTTTTGTGGCTGCCTATACCGACCGTTCGCCCGACAAAATCCCAACCACCTATTTCCCTGCCATTCCCTTCCCCAACTGGCGAATCACCTACAAGGGATTGAGCAAAATTCCGGCTTTAGCCAAAATATTTAAAACCGTTACCGTTACCCACAGCTATAAATCGTCTTATAATATTGGCAGCTATGTGAGCGATGTGAATTTCGAAGACATTTCAGATTTGGGCTATCCCAGCACGGTAAACGAAAATGGCGACTTCGTAAATAAGTATGAAATGTCGTTATTGAGTATTTCGGAGCAGTTTAGTCCGCTGGTGAAATTAGACATGACCTGGAACAATAGCTTGCTCACCAATCTGGAGTTCAAGAAAACAAGGAATCTGGCGCTCAGTTTCGTCAATAACCAGCTTACCGAAGTGGTGAGCAATGAGTATGTGGTGGGATTGGGTTACAGGATTAAAAACGTGAAATTCTCCATAAAAACCTTCGGGGGAAAAGGCAAGAAAAAACAGCTCAACTCCGACCTGAACATCAAACTCGACTTCTCCATCCGCGATAACAAAACCGTGCTACGCCGGTTGGATGAGGAAATAGACCAGATAAGCTCCGGGCAGCGAATCACCTCCATCAATTTCTCCGCCGATTATATGGTGAGCCAGAAGTTTACAGTACGTTTTTACTTCGACAGGATTATGAACAAGCCCCATGTGGCCAATCAATATCCCAACTCAACCACCAGCGGCGGGCTTAGTTTACGTTTTACTTTGACTCAATAATGGCAAATTATGGTAGCCTACTTCTTCACTTTTTGATAAAAATATTTTAGTCGGAGAATGGTTAAAAAGGAAAAAACTATAATTTTTTAGGGGCTTTTAATTTTTCTGTTTTCTTATAATCATGCTCTATAAATCAATTTATTGATTTGTACATCTTTTTTTGCATCAAAAAGTTTTAAAACATTGACCGTGGAAATCAGAAAAGGAAAAAAGCTTTATTGCTATCAATTGGGCTGTAAGCGTCATACAGCGTCATCAAAATAGGATATTCTTCAAGGGCACTCATCACAAACTTATTATCAGTTTTGGAACATCAAAAAGATAAGACTTTCATCCAACAAAGACGTCATCAAAACCGAATTTTTAGAATAAAATCTATGATTCAATCAACGATTTTTTGCGAAAGAAGTTGATATTTAGTGGAGGATAGATACTGCCGTTTAGCTAAATTCTGACAAAGCCCGTTTCAATTGCCCGAAATATCGATGTGGTATTTTCTAACCGAAACTCGAGACGGGAAATTTCCCCTTCAAAACTGTCAGGTTTTTCACCTTGCAGATTGGTCAATGATAAAAGTACACTTTCCTTGGGCTTAATCTGTGAATACTCGTAGAAGAATTGGTGATTCTGATTATCCACTATTGTCACCTGAAGCGACTCAATATCAATGTGATTATTGTTGTAAACTACCAGTTTATTAGATTTTGGCTTATGCTGATGATAGGAAACATCAATGCGCGATAGTTTATCTTTTTTCTGTTTTTGTCCGAATAGAATCATTGTGGTTATTTTTTTAATAATAGATAAAGTTAAGCTTTTTTCGATAGCGATTTCATGAATATATTGAATAACAGAAAAAAACTCTTTTCCATTTAATCTCAGTATTTTAGACCAAAGTACAGCCATTTAAATTAGCAGGAAATGCAGATATCTTTATCAAATCGTTAATTTGCGAAGGCATAAAGCATGTGTGATGTGTTGTAAAATTTAATATTTATGCCCTCTGAGCACGGACAGATTTTGTCGGGTAACACAACAAATTAAGCAATAAAAAAAGGCTGGGCTTTTGGCCTTTCGGCAAACCCAACCTTTTTGGTTTTTTCAGAGATTATTATAACCGTGCATCCACTATTTCCTTGGGTAAAATTCCTTTTACATCGTAAATGATGGCGCCATTTTTCTTGTGAGCCTTCATGTCTATTTCGCGGAATTCGTTATGTGCCACTGCCAAAATAATAGCATCGTAGCTCTGTGTTGGGTATTTATGACAAATAGAAATTCCATATTCATGGGTCACTTCGGTCACATCGGCCCATGGATCGTAAATATCCACTTCCATTCCGTAGCTCATTAACTCGTGGTAAATATCTATGGCTCTGGTATTTCTGATGTCGGGACAGTTTTCCTTGAAAGTGATTCCAAGCATCAGGGCTTTGCTGTTTTTTACAGGTTTCCCTGCTTTGAGCATGAGTTTAACAAGCTCTCCGGCAACATAGGCGCCCATGCCATCGTTCAAACGGCGGCCAGCCAAAATAATCTCCGGGTGATATCCCACTTCCTGAGCTTTTTGAGCCAGATAATAGGGATCAACTCCAATGCAATGGCCACCAACCAATCCCGGACGGAAAGGAAGGAAATTCCATTTTGTTCCGGCAGCTTCCAACACATCTAAGGTATCGATACCCATTTTGTTGAAAATTTTGCTCAGCTCGTTTACAAAGGCAATGTTGATATCGCGCTGAGAATTTTCAATTACTTTGGCTGCCTCGGCCACTTTGATGCTTGGTGCCAGATGGGTTCCTGCAACAATGATTTCGCGGTATAAAGCATCTACTTCTTTTCCGGTTTCGAGGGTGCTGCCTGATGTGACTTTCTTAATAGTGGTCAAAGTGTGAACTTTGTCGCCAGGGTTGATGCGCTCGGGGGAATAACCCACAAAGAAATGCTCGTTCATCTTTTTGCCCGAGAATTGCTCCAGTACAGGAACGCAGTCTTCTTCGGTAGCTCCAGGATAAACGGTGCTTTCGTAAATAACAATGTCCCCATCTTTGAGCACTTTTCCCACTGTTTCCGAAGCTTTAACCAAGGGGGTTAAATCGGGTCGGTTATTTTTATCGGTGGGAGTGGGTACAGCAATAATATAAATTTTGCAGTCCTGAATATGCAAAATACTGTTTGTAATAAGCAGGCCTTTATCGCCCGACAGTGAATTTTTAGTCAGAACCGATTTGAGTTCTTCATCAGAAACTTCTAAGGTTGGGTCGTGGCCGTCGTTGAGTTCTTTGATACGCTGTGGTTTTACGTCGAATCCTACAACACAGCGGTTTTTAGCAAATTCTACGGCTAAAGGCAGGCCCACATAGCCCAGCCCGATGATGGCAATTTTTTTCATTTTTGGGATTTTAACAATACAATTGATAATATTCTTTTATCATTATTCATTGAATTAGGAATCAGTTATGTATATATCGAATACAATCTGATTCTGTGTTTACATTTTAGAAAACTTTCGCGAAGTTATAAATTTTTTAAAGAATCAGTTGTTTTGTGACATTTTTACAGAACGGATTTTTTTAATTTGTTGAAATAAAAAAACCGCCCATTGTTACAGGCGGTTTTTCAAAAGAAATCAAAATGAAAAAACTATTTAAGTTCTTTGTGGCATAACCACCAATCTAGACACTCGAACTCGCCGTTTTTGGCTCTTTCCAAACGCTGTTTGGCATCGAATACATTGGTTGCGGGTGGCACAACAACTCTGGCTCCAAAATGCTCATTATTAGGCCACTGTGCTGGCATAGCCACTTTGTTGGCGTCGGAAACCTGCATACCTTCGAGTGCTCTCAGGATTTCGTCCATATTTCTTCCCAATTCCTGTGGGTAATAGAAAATGATACGGAATTTACCAATTGGGTCTACAATAAACACCGCTCTTACGGTATTGGTTCCTTTTCCGGGGTGAATTAATCCCAACTCGTCGGCTACTTTTCCGGTATCGGCAATAATGGGGAATTCTATCTGAACATTCATGTTGTCTTTAATCCACTCTTCCCATTTCATGTGAGAGAATACCTGGTCAACACTCATTCCTATTAACTCGCAATTCAGTGCTCTGAATTTGTCGTAACGCTCCTGAAAAGCTATAAACTCAGTGGTACAAACGGGAGTGAAATCGGCGGGATGGCTGAACAATACAAACCATTTTCCGCTGTAATCATCGGGTAGGGTTTTCATTCCATGGGTGGTTTGAACGGTCATTTTTGGGAACTCATCGCCCAATAAGGGCATTCCTTTTTTTACTTTTTCTTCCATAACTTTAGTTTTTTTTATTGGTTTAAATTCTATTTATCTGCCCAGGAAAGCGGAATACATCCATACTAACTTTTCCTGTTCTCTTATGTAATCGCTCATCAAACTGCTTGTTCCTTCGTCGTCGGCTTCTCCGCTCAACAACAAAATGGAACGCTGCTTTTTAATCAAAATGCCCAGACCATCAACTATATCCTCCATATCTTTCATACCATTCTGGGTTTGAGATGCTTCTTTTATTTCGGCTATCTCCAGATATTTTGAAAACCGATATTCCGGCTCCGAACTCAGGGTTAAAATCCTTTCGGCCAATTCGTCAATTTTTAAAATAAGGTCGTTATACAATTCTTCGAACTTGATGTGGAGCTCAAAAAACTTCTCTCCTTTCACGTTCCAGTGAAATCCTCTTACGTTGCTATAAAAAACCTGGTAATTGGCCAATAAGTCGTTCAATAACAAGCCTAATTCTGTTGCTTTTTCTTTGTCTAATCCAATTCTGTTCATTTTTAATCCTTTCTTTTTTTGGTTTCTTTTTTTACTAATTAAATTCTGTTTACGCTGCAAAAGTATACTCAAAATTTTCGTAAGTCAAATCAATAATAACTATAATTACATAGATTTTCTCTATATTTGTCAAATGGTTAGTTTAATACAATTGGAATATATAGTGGCAGTGGATACTTATCGTCATTTTGCCACAGCTGCCGACAAATGCTTTGTCACTCAGCCAACGTTGAGTATGCAGATTAAAAAGATGGAAGAAGATTTGGGGGTTATTATTTTCGACCGAAGCAAGCAACCTGTTGTGCCCACTTTGGCAGGAGAAAAGATTATTGAGCAGGCGAGGGACGTTTTGGCCGAATCGAAAAAGATTGAACAGATTGCCCGCGAGAGTAAGGATATCATGACCGGGGAGCTCCACATTGGCGTAATCCCTACCATATCGCCCTACCTTCTTCCCCGATTCAGCGGTGAGTTCAGGCGAAAATTCCCCGGAGTCGACCTCAAGGTGAAAGAGATGGTAACTGAGCGAATAGCCGAAAGTCTGCTCAAAGGAACCATTGATGTGGGCATTTTAGTAACACCACTCAACGAAAAAGGGGTTTTCGAAATGCCCCTGTATTATGAAGAAATGCTTATCTACAGCAGCAAGAACCATCCTTATAACAAGCAACAAGTGGTTAATGTGACTCAGATAAAAACCGACGATATATGGCTTCTAACCGATGGTCACTGCTTTCGGCATCAGGTGGTAAATCTTTGCGATATTCACCATTATTCGGCTTCGGAGCTTCCCTTTGAATTCGAAGGGGGAAATCTTGATACCCTGATTAAAATAATCGACAAGGAAGGCGGCTATACTTTGATTCCGGAATTGTCGTGGTTCGATATGGATGACAACAAAAGGCAGCAGGTACGCCATTTCGAAAACATGGTACCTCTGAGGGAAGTAAGCTTGGTTTTTACGCGTAAATTTCAGAAAACCAAACTTATAGAAGAATTGGGAAAGGAAATAAAATCATCTGTTCCTCCTTCCCTGCTGAGCAAAGACAGGGGATTGCTGGTGGAATGGAAAAACCATTAACCAACCATGAATTAAAGGTTTCTTTCAGTTATAGTTCCAAATTATCTATGAGCCTTACGCCGCCAATATGCGCTGCCACGCAGGCTACCAATTTGGGGGCATCTGTCCAGCTATTTACAGGCTGAAGAGTCAAGGCATCAACAATTTGAAAATATTCAGGGTTGAAATCGGGTTTTAATCGAGACAAAGCCATCTCTTCCAACTCTCTAATACTCAATAAACCTTTTTGCGATTTTACCCAGTTCAATGTTTTGCTGATTTGAGCTGCCTTCTCTCTTTCGGTTTCCGACAAACGCATGTTTCGGCTGCTCATGGCAAGTCCGCTGGGCTCTCTCACGGTTTCGGCAGCAATAATGGTTACGGGGATTTTCTCCATCTCCACCAACCGCCGAATAACAGCCAATTGCTGATAATCCTTTTTGCCAAAATAGGCTTTATGGGGCTGAACAATATCAAAGAGTTTATGAACCACCACGGCCACTCCATTGAAATGTCCGGGTCGAAAAGCTCCTTCCATTACCTTTTCCAAAGCCCCGAAATCATAGGTTTTTGTCACTTTATCGGGATACATCTCGCTTACTGTAGGGTAAAAAACATAGTTGCATCCTGCTTGATTAAGCATTTCCACATCCGATTCAAAAGTTCTGGGGTATTTTTCCAAATCCTCCGGGTTGTTAAACTGAATGGGATTTACAAAAAGGCTCGAAACTACTACATCGTTCTCATTCACAGCTTGTTGAACCAGGGAAATATGTCCCTGATGCAAGGCGCCCATGGTAGGCACAAAGCCAATGGATTTTCCCTGACTCCGCAGCAATTTCATAAGGTTTTGAGTTGCTAAAACTGTGGTTAATACTTCCATATCTTTTGGTTTTATATGATTTGTAATCAACTATTTATAAATGAAGTTAAATGGTTATTCTTCTTTTTTGGCATTAAGAATATTCCACAAATCTTTTTCTAAACTCTCGTTGGGAGTTTCGACAATTCGGCCTGCTTCCTTCCCATCGCGATAAACAATAAAGGTGGGCACATATTTAATACGATAAAACGAAGTATCCATTTTGGGCATGTATTTTTTTCGATTGAGGGCAAAATACTCCACACGCTTTATTTTTGCCTGGTCTTGCAGCTTCACAAAATTGGGCAACTGATCCTGGCTATCGCCACACCAACTTCCAAAAAAAACCTGAATTGTCACATTTTTATTCTTGCGTAAATACTTCTTCAAAAGGTTCACTGTAGCGGCGTCGGGCTGATAGCTGTTATAGGCTTCTTCCCAGTTTTCCACAAATACAGGAAGCGATAGCCCCTCTTTGTTCACAATCCCCAATAAAATTTCGCGGTTGATGGTGGTATCAATAACCACTAAATTCTGGCTTGTAGCACCCGAACCAAGGGCGAAGAATCCTAAAATGATAAAAACGAATTTATATTTCGACATGCTTTTTTTTACAAACTTACAAATCAATTTTAAATGAACAGCCAAAAGCGATTGGAGTTTTATCAGCCTTCTTAGTTTTAGATAATCAGCGATTTCGTTCATGCATCCCCATATTTAGGGATATTTTGCCAGTGATTTATCAGGCCTGTTTTCGTATTATCTTTGCAAAAAAAAACTATGTTCATCCATAAAGAAATGAAAATGGCCGATGCCATTCACCACAACCATTTGCTGTTGCCCGTTATCAACCGGCTGGGAATCCAGTTGGGCTTTGGCGATCAAAGTATTGAAGCAGTCTGCGCGGAAAATGGTACCGATATCGACTTTTTTCTTGTTATTGTAAACGCCTTTTTAGATCAGGACATTCACAAAACGCTTAAAATTCAGACAGTTCCCGCAAACAAGGTGGTCAATTATTTGAAAGCTACGCATCAATATTATCTGGAAAGGGTGATCCCCGAAATAGAAAATCGAATCAATGCTTTGATTCAACATTCTGTGCTTGACCAGAAACAATTTCTGTTGGTTCGCAATTTTTTCGAAGAATACAAAAACGAATTGTATACCCACATCAAGCTTGAGGAAAAATCTGTTTATCCTTATGTGGTGCAGGTTTATGAGGCTTTTCACAGAGAAAATGCAGAGGAATCCCTACTTCATCTTATCGAAGAAAATCCGATTTCGAGCTATGCAGAAGAGCACTCCGATATTGAATCGAAACTATTCGACCTGAAGAATATCCTGATAAAATACTTGCCAAAAAACCAGGACAGTTATCTTAAAAATCAGGTGCTCAATGCGCTTTTTAAATTGGAAAATGATTTAAACGACCATAGCCGCATAGAAAATATGGTTTTGGTGCCCATGATTGAAGAGATGGAAAAGAAATTGATTGCAAAATTCAGCTAACATGATTGTAATAGCCATACCGGGGTTTGTGTATAGAAAAGGACTGGAATTGCTTTTTAAGGAATTCTCTGTTCAGCAAAAGCTGTTCACCACAGGCGATTTGAAGGAGTTTTCGAGGCTATTGGAAGACAACAACCCCAATTTGCTCTACATTCACGAAAGCTTTTTACCCTCTCTGAATTTTCAAAAACTTCAGTCACTGAATTTGCGAATAGTTAAAGTGTTCAACAACAAACCCGTCAACAGCACCGACGATGGTTTCAATGCGGAAATTTTATATCTTGATGATGATGAAAATCAAGTCATTAAGAACATAAAACGAAATATTTCGCTATCGGAACGACCCGCCGAAGATGAAGAAGATGAGTCGGAAATCAGCGAGCGGGAAAAAGACATTCTTCGCGAAATAGCTCTGGGTAAAACCAATAAGGAGATTGCCGACAGCCTGTTTATCAGTGCGCACACCGTCATTACTCACCGCAAGAATATCACCCGTAAACTGGGAATTAAATCGGTTTCTGGGCTCACGGTGTATGCCATCCTGAATAAAATCATTCAAATGGAAGAGCTGTAAATCCTGATTTTACTTGCTCAAATACTCGTATCCTAATTTATTAAGTCCGCTTTGAATGATGGGGTCTTTCATTACATAATTCCAAACGAATCCAGTTCTAAAGTTTTCGATCATCATGAGCATGGGCCCCTGGTCTATTCCGATAAAATCGTGGTCGAACCAACCTGCTGTCAGGTTAAAGGAATCGTAGTAGCCATATTTCCCCCAAAGTTGTTGAGCATATTTCGTATTCAGTGATTTTACAGTGGGGAGAACAATTTCCGGGGCAAAAGGCAATGAAGAAAACGCGCCATAGGGTGCAATGGTTCCATCGTCGAAATAATTATAGTCGGGTCCACTGGTACCGCGGCCTGCATAAGCTAAAAATTCCTTGTCGTCGAAATTATATTTTGATGATGGGCCGTCGCTGGCAGTAATTCCCCAACACAACGAATCGTAACCCACCCAACCTTTTGGATTATCTATGGCATATTGGCGTTGCACATAAGTGGCTCTTCGGGAGTTTTCGAAATAGTCTATTCCTTTGGTTTTCATATACTTATCGCCCAAACCCCTAAAATCGATAAAGGAATGTGAAAACTGATGTCCGAAGAGCGGCGGAAAAGCCACATGCGAAAGTCCTTCGTAGGGAGTTTGCCATTTATAGGTTTTGAGCCAGGCTTCGTAGCTTTCTTCCACATTTTCCATTCCGGTGCCTGCCGCCAAAATATATAGGAACAAGCCTTCGCTGTAACCCGCCCAGCCAAAATCATGAATGCCTTGTTCGGGGGTAAAACCCATGGAAAGGGTTTTGTTAAACTTGTCGGTGGTGTTCATCAGGAAAAAGTCCCATTCGAGCCTTCCCAAAAGAAAAGCCGCCAAATTCCTGATTTCCGTTTCGGTAGCATTGTTTTCATGATAGTAGTTTCGGGCGAAAATAATCCCCATCATCAATATTCCGGTGTCGATGCTCGAAAGCTCACAATGCCAGGTTCGGGTTCCGGTTTCAAGGCCAATAAAATGATAATAAAACCCCTTATATCCGGTGGCATTGGTATCGGCACTTTGGTTGGAATTGGCAAAAAAGCGGAGAATAATGAGGGTTATCTGAGCCGCATCTTTCCGCGATATCCAATTGCGCTCGGCTCCGATAGCAAACGAAGGCAATCCGAACCCAGTGGCAGCAATGCTCGCAGGAGCCCAGGCTGCAGCGCGGTCTTTAACCAATCCTTTGGTTTTGTGGTGCTCATGGAGAAAAAACAGAAATGTTTTGTGCTGAATGGAATCGAGCATCATTTCATCCTCGGCAGAGATAGGAAAGTTTATTTCCCCCTTCGACGAAAATTGAATGGATTGTGCTGCTAAAGACCCCACTAAAAAAACCAAAGCCGAAATCACTATAAATCTATTAATCATATAGATAAGAATTTTTTTATCATACTAATTTCCATTCAAATTTTCCCCCAGTATCGTCACACAACTACTTTGGTGATGAAAGCAAGGAAGATTTATTAATTTTTGTTACTATATTTACAGCCTCCTGCAAAGGAACCCTGACATTAGAAACATCAAATTAATCAAACAAAACCAAAACCATGAATCGTTTATTGCTTTTTGCGTCAATTTTTGCCTGCTTTTTAAGCTCCAGTTCAATCGCCCAGGATTGGGAAGTTTTAGAAAGTGGCACGGATTATATCCTGTTCGATATTAGTTTTCCTCCAGGTCAAAATCTGGTGGGATATGCTGCCGGAATGCAGTATACCTACGATGCCGAAGGGGTTGTGATAAAAACTACCGATGGCGGTGATACCTGGACAACTGTTCTCAGTGGTGCGAATCAGGATGGAATCGAAGCCATTTGTTTTACCTCCCCCGACACGGGTTTTATTGCAGGATGGAACAACTATTTTGCCAAAACCACCGATGGGGGCGCCACCTGGATCGAGATGAATGTGGGAAGTGATAACTGGTTTTTTCAGGATATGGAATTCTGGGATGCTCAGCACGGAGCGGTTGTTTCTAATCTAAATAGCGGATATTCTGCGGTTTATATCACCAATAACGGTGGCCAAAGCTGGACGAGTGCCATGGGAATCAATCAGAATGTTCAGGATTTGGCCTATGCCGATGCTACCACGCTGTATATTGTGGGAGCTAGCGAAAAGGTTTCTAAGTCGACCAATGGCGGAAGCTTTTGGACTGAGATTTATTCGGGTTCTCCTGGAAAATATCTGATTGGTGCCGATTTTAATAAAGACTTTGGCGTGGCTGGCGGCGAGGACGGGAAAATTCTCTTTACCACCGATGGCGGAGAAACCTGGGATGATTTCGCCACAGGATACCATAATTTTCAGGGGGTTCATGTATTCGATGCCGACAGTGCCTATATTGGCGGGACCGATGAAGATATTTATAAAACCCTCAATTGGGGCGATTCGTGGATTATAGAAGAAAATGGCTCAGGTCAGTCGCATATTTATAAAATTAAATTTACAGAAAACAATACCGGTTTTCTTTGCGGATCGCAGGGAATGATAAAAAGGAAAATCGCTCCACCAGTGGTTTTGCAAGCTGATTTTGTGGCCGATAAGACCCATATCTGTTCATGGGAAGAAGTGAACTTTACCGACGCATCTGTTGGTCAAATAGATAGCTGGCAATGGTATTTTGAAGGAGGAAGCCCCGAAACCAGTTCAGAGCAAAACCCATCGGTGTTTTTCCTACAACCAGGTTTGTACGACGTTTCTCTTACTGTAACCTATGGCACCATGCAAAGTACTGTGGTAAAGGAAAACTATATCCAATCGGAAATATGCCCGGCAACAACCCTTTTGAATCCACAAACCTTTACGGTGCTGCCCAATCCGGCTCAGGATATGATAACCATTACACTCAATGAATCTCAAAATACCATCATTCAAATCTTTGATATCGCGGGAAAGCTTGTTTTAGAGAAAAATTCAGATCAGATTTCGACTCAAATTGATATGTCGGAATTTAGCCCCGGAGTTTATTGGCTCACTGTGGAGCAAGGTGGAAAAATAGCCGGACAGAAAATTGTTCTGGAATAGCTATTAGACAAACCGTTCCACCAATTCCACCAGCCTGTGACTGTAGCCCATTTCGTTATCGTACCAGGCTATCACTTTCACCAATTTATTTTTATCCCCCAATACGGCGGTGAGCTGAGCATCGAAAACAGCGCTGTGGCTATTTCCAATAACATCGCGCGATACAATGGGGTCTTCGGTATATTCTAAAATGCCTTTTAAATTGGTTTCTGAGGCCAGCTTGAAAGCGGCATTGATTTCTTCTATGGTGGCTGGTTTGGCCAGCGTGCAGGTTAAATCGGTGAGCGAACCATCGGGCACGGGGACACGAATTCCAGCCCCCCCCAGATTTTTCTTCAAGTGGGGAAAAATCCTTGTAACTGCTTTGGCTGCTCCAGTGGTGGTGGGTACAATATTTTCGGCTGCAGCTCGTCCTCTTCGCAAATCGGCATGGGGACCATCCAAAATATTCTGGTCTTTGGTATAGCTGTGGATGGTGGTAATAAATCCTTTTTCAATTCCCCAGTTTCCGTCCAATATTTTAATGAGTGGGGCTACATTATTGGTGGTGCAGCTTGCATTGGAAATGATTTTCAAGCTTTTATCTATCACTTCGTCGTTCACACCCAAAACCACAAAAGGAATTTCTCCCCGATCATCGTCTTTGGCTGGTGCCGAAATAATCACTTTTTTTGCTCCTGCTTTCAAATGTTTTTCAACCTTTTCTTTGGTGGCAAACAATCCGGTTGATTCAATAACCACATCGATATTTAATTGTTCCCAGGGCAAATTCAAGGGTTCTTTTTCCATAAAAACCAGGGTAGAAACGCCATCGACAGCCAGGGAATTTTCGGTGAAAGTGACTTTGTGCTTTAGTTGTCGGTGCACAGTGTCGTATTTGAGCAAGTGAGCTAATGTGGCCGTATTGGCTAAGTCATTAATAGCCACCACTTCTATGTTAGGATTCCCTATAAGTATCCGAAAGGTAGCTCTTCCAATGCGGCCAAATCCATTGATGGCCAATCTTATTTTCGACATGATGTCAGTTTTTATTCGATGCGCAAAATTAGACCATTTCATGGGTTCAATCACTTTCTTACCAAAGAATCAGTAAAACTTTGATAGCTTTGTGAGCATACAAAAAGCAAAAAATTTATGTACAGCTACGAATATCCCCGCCCCATGGTATGTGTAGACATGGTGGTTTTGAGAAAAAATGACAATGGCCACGAAATTTTACTCATTGAACGAGGCAACGATCCTTATAAGGGAAGTTGGGCTTTGCCCGGTGGTTTTATTGAAATGGAAGAGAAACTGGAAGACTCTGCCTACAGGGAGCTTGCCGAGGAAACACAAATCACTCAGATTGAACTGAGGCAACTCAAAACCTATGGCAATCCTGGCCGTGACCCGCGTGGAAGAAATATCAGCGTGGTTTTTGGGGGAATTTTAATTTCAGGAGAAAATCCCGTTGCAGGCGATGATGCAAACAGAGTTAATTGGTTTGATGTGAAACAGTTGCCGCCGCTTGCATTTGACCATGATTTTATCATTTTCGAATGTTTAATGATGTTAATACATCAGGATTTTTAATGTAAATCATACGGAATTAATGCTTTGCCTCATAATTTTGAAAAATTAGTTTAATGCTTTTTTAGTTAAAAAAGCTGAACGAATGAAATTATTAGTAATTTGGCTTAAAAATTAACAAAACCTTAAATTTATGAAGAAACATTTACTCATTTTTGTGAGCCTCATTATGGTTGCACAATTAGGATTTTCAGGTGGATTGGTAACCAATACAAATCAAAGTACAACCTGGACCAGAATGTTGGTTAGAGATGCTTCTACCCAAATCGACGCAGTTTTTTACAATCCTGCTGGTTTAACTAAACTTAACGATGGTTTCCATCTCTCCCTCAGCAATCAATCCTTATTTCAAAAAAAAACTATTAAATCGACTTTCCCCTATCTAAACAATGGAAATTACGAGGGAAATATATCTGCCCCTCTTTTCCCCGGTGTTTATGCAGCCTGGAAAAAAGGAAAATTGGCTGTTTCTATTGGCTTTAATCCAGTAGGTGGTGGCGGGGGTGCCGCTTTTGATAACGGTTTGCCATCAATGGAAGTTCCCTTTGCCGGTTTAGTTCCTGCTTTGGGTCAACTTGGAGTTACCGGTTATAATATGGACATGTCTTTCGAAGGTACCTCTATTTATTTTGGTTTACAAGGCGGTATTACTTATGCCATTACCGATAATATTTCTGTATTTGCAGGTGCCAGATACATTTGGGCAAAAACAACCTACAGTGGTTATATTAAAGATGTTACTGTTACAACTCCATCGGGAGAAATTGCTCCTGGTACTTATGTTAATGGTGTTTCTCAACAAGCTCTTGCTGGCTCTCAACAAGCGGGCGGTGCTGCTGCTGGTATACAACCCTTAATTGATGGTGGTGCCGGAGGTTATACTTTAGCTCAACTTTTAGGTGCTGGTTATATCGATGCAGCTACCAAAGCTCAGTTAGAAGGTGGTTTATTGGCTTTTGGCGTTCCACAATCGAGCATCAATGGTATGTCGGCTGCTACTATTCAGGCTACTTACACAGGAATATCCACGGAATTGGCTGCTACTTCGCAATATCTTGCCGGACAGGCTGCTTACCTAAATGTAGTTACCGCCGATCAGGAAGCCGATGTGGTTCAAAAAGGTAATGGTATCACCCCTATTGTAGGTGCTAACTTCTCTTTCATTGACAACAAAATTAATATTGGTGTTAAATATGAATTCAAAACCAAAATGGAGCTTACCAACGAAGTAGCTGAAGATAAAGGTTTTGTAACCGGAATGGATAACGCTGGCGTAAAAACTTATATGTTTGTTGATGGCGATAAAGTAGAAGCTGATATCCCAGCCATGCTTTCAATTGGTGCTAAATTCCAGGTAGCCAAACCATTGAGCATTCAGTTAGGTTATCATACCTATTTCGATAAAGGTGCAAATTGGGCAACCAATGCCGATGACGTAGAAGTAATCGACAAGAACTTCAATGAGTATGGTATTGGTTTGGAATACAATGTAACTGAGAAATTCCTTTGGAGTCTTGGTTTCCTGATGGCTCGCACTGGTATTAACGAAAATTACCAAAGCGATTTAGATTATAGCCTTTCTACCAATACCTTAGGTGCTGGTTTTGCTTATGATTTAAATAAAGTTTTCACTGTTCAATTGGGCGGTTTCTATACCAACTATTTGGAGAAAACCTACGAAAAAACCGAAGGAGCTGTTAATTACAAAGAAACCTACGATAAACTCACTTACGCTTTCAGCCTTGGTGTTGACATTATCTGTCCTGGCTTTTATGGGGAAACTT
>CAXYYJ010000001.1:0-163560 GCA_964293475.1 uncultured Draconibacterium sp. | reverse complement strand
TGTATTGAATAATTTTGGCATCGAATACGACATTATATTTTAGCTATTACTTAATGTTCTGCTTCAGGAAGTTATTATTATAATAATTTGGGAAAAGGAACTTTTCTAAATGAAACTTAAATAAAAAGATAGTATTTTTGCTTTGTTCAAAGCTATTATGGCACTCAAATAGATTTGATCTGCTATAAAAAACTCAAATTTTAAACAGGAAAATGAAGGTACTTGTAGATGTTAGCGATAACAAAGGAGATTTTATTCTGGAATTGCTCAATAATTTCTCTTTTGTCAAAGCCAGGCCAATTTCCCCGGCAAAAGCACTGTTGTTGGATGAAATTAAGGAAGCGGTTGAAAATTTAAATTTTGTAAAACAGGGTAAACTGAAGGCTCGACCTGCCAAAGAACTATTAAATGAGCTTTAATGTATTTACAATACCGCCATTTGATAAGCAGTTAAAAAGGCTTGTTAAGAAATTCCCTTCCCTAAAATCGGAGTATTCCCATTTGATTCAACAACTCGAAATTGAGCCAGAAATAGGTGTTAGTTTAGCCAATAGTTGTTATAAAATCAGGATTGCCATAAAATCTAAATCTAAAGGAAAATCCGCTGGAGCTAGAGTTATTACTTACATTCAGATTGCAGAAGGCAATGTTTTTCTTTTAGCTATTTATGATAAATCAGAACAAGATAATATAACCGATAAAGAAATTGGACATTTATTGTCTTTTATTATTTGAATAGTTGGTATTCAATAATTACTTAGTGTCATAGAAACTTAAAATACTCTTGGTCATATAATTAATATTTGCTTAAATAATGATAATCAATTTTATAGAACTCCGCTTCCTCGACATCTTAGACATTGCTCTGGTGGCGATTCTTCTTTATATGCTCTATAGCTTGGTCAAAGGATCGGTAGCCATTAATATTTTTGCAGGTATAGCTGCCATTTACTTCATTTTCCGCTTAGTGACTGTGCTAAAAATGGAAATGCTGGCCCAGATTCTTGGAGCCTTTATTGGTGTTGGATTTATCGCCCTTATCATTGTATTTCAGCCCGAATTGCGGCAATTTTTGCTTGTTTTCGGTACTCCGCGGATTATTCAGATTCTCCCCGAGCGCATGCAGGTTTTGTTTAAGCATTTACAACGCGAACAGACCAATCTCGATACCGACAAAATAGTTCAAGCCTGTCACCATATGAGCGAGAAAAATACGGGAGCTCTCATTGTCATTACCCACCAACACGAATTGCTCGAAATTGTCTCAACGGGCGAAACCTTAAAAGCGGTTATTTCCGACCAGCTCATCCAGAATATCTTCTTCAAAAACAGTCCTTTGCACGATGGAGCCATGATTGTTACCAATAACCTGATTCAGGCTGCAGGTTGTATTTTGCCGGTGTCGAAAAACCGAAATATCGATGTTTCGCTGGGATTGCGCCACAGGGCTGCCATTGGCATTACCGAAAAAACAGATGCCATTGCCGTTGTAGTTTCCGAAGAAACCGGCGCCATTAGCTTTTGTAAAAATGGGGAAGTATTTTCTGCTATTTCGCTGCAGGAGCTGAAAAGCCTGTTAGACAGGGAATTTAATCCAGTGGAGGTTTAAAAGCTTTCGGGAAGATTTAAATTTCTTCCAGCGTAAAACCAGTTTTCTTTAGGTCTTCCCAAAAATCGGGATAGGATTTGCTCACCACATTCGGACTTTCAATGATAATTTCGCCCAATGGGATAGCCAAAGGAGCAAATGCCATTGCCATTCGGTGGTCGGCAAATGTTCTGATGGCTCTGGATGCCTGAATTTCTGAACGTTCAATCTTGATTTGGTCTTCCGATGAATCTAAAGTCAACCCCAAATCTTTAAGCTCAGTATGCAAAGCATGAATTCGGTCGGTTTCCTTAAATCGCAAATTGTGAAGCCCCTTAAACTCTCCGCTGATTCCCAGCCCAGCAGCGGTACAAACCAGGGTTTGAACCATATCGGGGTAATTTCTGAAATTCTGCACGAAATGCTGACAGTGGTTATTGGTTTTGGTGAGGCGAACACCATTCTCCAGATATTCTGTATGAACTCCAAATTGAGTGTAAAGCTCAGCTATGATGCTGTCGCCCTGAATGCTGTCTTTTTTCAATCCATGAAGAAACAAATCCACATCTTCCGAAAGGGCAGCCATTTCGTACCAGTAGGAGGCAGCACTCCAGTCGCTTTCAACCACATATTCGCGGCGGCTTGAGTATTGTTGCTTTTTAATGGCAATGGCGTTTTCGTGCATCAGGATTTCAATGCCAAAATACTCCATCACCTTGGCGGTCATATGGATATAGGGATAGGAAGCTATGTCGCCTTTTAAGTACATGATGAGCCCGTTGGTCATTTTGGGTGCCAGAAGCATAAGAGCCGAGATGTATTGTGAGCTGATGGTTGCATCGATATCAATCACCCCCCCTTTGATTCGTTTTCCTTCCACAATAATCGGCGGATAGCCTTCATTGTTTAAATAACGAATGCTGGCGCCAATCTGTTTCAGGGTATTCACCAGAATGCCCAAAGGTCGTTCCTTCATCCTTTCGGAGCCTGTGATAAGCGATTTTACATTGATGGCCGAAGCAAAAGCAGTGATAAACCGCATGGCAGTTCCTGAATCCTGCATGTCGAGGGTTACAGAAATATTGGTGCCTTTGAGTCGCAATAAGGTCTCCAGAGCATTTTTCAAAACTTTGGTATCGTTGCTGGTGCTCAGATTTTCGATAATCAAATCCTCGGTGCCGATAATTGCATCAATCACTAAAAGGCGGTTACTTTCGCTTTTAGAAGAGGGTAAATAGATATCGCCCTTTAAATCTTTTTGGGCCTTCCTGACAATATACGACATGGCGAGTTATTTAAATGATCTGATTGATTCAATTATAGATTCTAAGGTGCAATATTGATCGATTTCCGATTTTCCTATCGCTGAAACAAATGTAAAATTAAATCCATTTACATCTTTCTTTTTATCCTGGTTGAGAAGCGACTTTAAATTATCGATAAAATCGTCGGAAACCTTGTAGGGCTTGAAAAATCGTCTTAAAACAGTGGATATTTCACTATAGTCAACCTCCGAAAGTATGCCTTTTTTAACAGATAAATAGGAAGCATACAACATGCCCATGGCCACAGCCTCGCCATGTAACAGAAAATCGCGGTCGTTTTCGAGCGAATAACTTTCAATGGCATGGCCCAAAGTGTGCCCAAAATTAAGCGCTTTCCTAAGGTTTTGCTCCAGATAGTCCTGTTCAACAATTTCTTTTTTAATTTCAATGGCGCGACGAATATGGGGTTCTATGGTTTCGCGGGTCAATACTTTGATTTCTTTGAGCTCATTCCAAAAGTCGCGGTCGTAGATAAGGGCATGTTTGAGCATCTCGGCATAACCGCTGAGCCATTGGCGTGGATTGAGGGTATCGAGTAAGCTGGGCTGAATAAAAATGGCTTTGGGCTCCACAAACAATCCCACCTGATTTTTTAGATTCTTCAAATTGATGGCTGTTTTTCCACCGATGCTGGCGTCTATCATGGCGAGCAAGCTGGTGGGGATGTTGATGCAGTCAATGCCCCTTTTGTAAGTCGCAGCCACAAAACCACCCAAATCCGACACCATTCCTCCACCAATATTGATGAGAAGACTGTTGCGGTCGGCCTCATATTCTGTGAGGGTCTCCCATAGTTGCAGGGCAATTTCCAGGTCTTTTTGTTCTTCTCCCGGGTCTATAACCAGAACTTCGGCATCCTTTAGCATTTCCGATTCATTTTGAATGAGAGGATAGCAATGCTTCATAATGTTTTCGTCCATAAGCACAAAAATGGAGGAATAGGAGCGCTGTGATAAAAATTTATCCAATTCCTGACCTGCTGAATCAGCTATAACAATGGGGTAGTTTCTGGTTTCAATTATTGTGGAATTCATAAAAAAATGGGTTATTCTTTGTGATAAAGCCTTTGATTTTCGAGTGCAAAATTAAACATTCCTCTGCTCCTAAAGTAGGGTGTTAATATTTAATTATTTCCGCTATCGTGGGTCGTTTTTCCGCAAAAATCATGGAAATTGCAATAGCGGCAGATTTTGTTGTCGGTGGTTTGAACAAAATCTATTTCGGGGTTAAAAATCTCATTCAGAAGGGTTTCAAATTCTTCATTTATTTCTGCCGATGAACAATTTTCTTCATTTAGAAACAAATAGGGGTTTTTTATGCTTCTGAGGGCAATAATTCCGGGGGTTACTTTTATTAACTCGCCGGCTTGATACATCCACTCATATAAAAACAACTGAAGTGCTTTGTCATATTCCGGGTCGCTAAAAATAGTGGTTGTCATTTCGCTTTTGACTTTCTTAGTGACCGAAAGTTTTTTAATTTCAACACTGCCGGTTTTGTAATCGAGAATGCGCAATACGTTGTCTTTCTCGTCAATTCTATCGGCAATACCCGAAATTTTAACTGTGAATGGCTCATGACCTATGGAAATATCTCGCGAAAGCCGCTCCTCCAAAGCTTTGATGCGGATTTTGGAATTTTTTCTGACTTCTTCTATCTCAAACTTAAGGAAATGCCGCAAATAGGTTTCGGTATTTTTAAAATTTAAATAGTTCTCGCCTTCGTTGAGCTGACCTTTGAAACCAGTTTCGATAAAATAGCCGGGGAGGGTTTTGCTTAAGGTTTTCAGGGCTTCTTTCAGGGGTTCTTCTGTTAAAAACTGGCCGATGAATGGTTTATACAAATCCTCCAAAAATTTATGAACCACATTCCCCAGAATTCTGTCGTCGATGCTGTCATCTGCTTCCAGGGGCTCTTTAATTCGCGCAATCCAGGTTAAATAAAACCTAAGCGGGCATTTTACATAATTAATTATTTGCGTAGGAGATATGCCTTTTTGAGCCATTTCGAGTAAAATAGCCTGTATTTGAGCATCTTTTTTAATGGTAATTTCTTTGGTTTCGGAAGGAATAGTTTCGGAGAATGCCAGCAAATGATGCTTCAGAGTGATATTTTGATTTACATCGGCCAGCTCTGTTTCAATCTGTTTAATAAACCTGCTTTTCTCGCCAGAACTCATGGCCCGTGTTGATGATGAGTAAATAAGCCACACATTTTCAGCTCTTTGCAAAAGTCTGTAAAAGTGATAGGCAAACACAGCATTCCGCTCCTGGGTTCCGGGTAAATGGTGTTCACGCCTGATATCCCACGGAATAAAGGTAACAGGATGGCTCGATGCCGGCAATACATCTTCATTGGCCGAAATGACAATTAAATTTTTAAAATCCATCAACCGCGTTTCGAGCAATCCCATTATTTGCAATCCTTCATCAAATTTTCCTTCGAACGATTGTCCAACATTCCTTATGAGCAATTTGTAAAGTGAATAATAGGAAGTGAATGATTGGGGTTGTTTATATTGACCGATGAGGAAATTAAGCCGCTGCAAAACTTTCATCATTTGAAGGAGCGCATCGGCTTCCTGGTCTGCAATTTTTTGTTCGGATGTTTCCTGGTACTCTAAAGCGAAATTGCAGAGCGTGAGCAACGCCTGATTTAGCGTCAACGAGTCGTTATTAAGATTGCGAAAAATAGGAATCAGAGCTTGTAAACCCTGTTGCGATAAGACTTCTGATAAAGTTTTGGTATCTAAAAAGCCGAGTGCAAAATGCTTAAACGAACGCAAATGCGAAGAAGTATTTTTCTGCAAAAGCTCATTGTCAAGCACATTGGCCAAATCGGTTTTGTGAACCCGCCATTGCGATTCATGAACTGCCGATGCCTTGTGGGCTCTGATATTCATCTTAATAAAGCTTTCGAGCAAGCGATAGGCCTGACTGTGCTCTATGGGAAATCCCATGGTGATATTGGTGTTTTTAAGCACCGAAGCCGGAAGTGAATTGAGCAGGGGCAGCAATAGTTTTTCATCGGCGGGAACTATCACAGTATCATTGAGATAAGAGTCTGATGGGTTTAAAGTAGCGGATTGGTTTTCGTCGCGAAGGTTTTTCAATATTTGAGCTGCCATTCGCGTTTGGCCAAGGTTACCCGGACTTCCAGCTATGTGAATGTTTTTGGGCATCTCCTTTAAATGGTGCTGCATTTGGCGGGAAATATGATCATCCCATTGGGCATGTCTTCGCAAGTATAAACCAGCCTCGTTTAGCGAATCGTTGTAGTAATAGGAGTCCACGTCCCAAAGTATATCAACCAGAGGGTTGTTTTTCAGCTTCTTGAAAATAATGACTTCGGAGTTTGTTAAAGCATTGAACCCCGCAAAAAGCATATGTTCCCAGGGAAGCGCATCGATAATTGAATCCAGATTTTCAGCAAAATGCCGATATCCCATGCCCTGATAGCACAATTCCTTCTGAAATAGATTTTCTCTGAATAATTGATAAACGGGGGAAAGTTGATTATAAAACTCCAAATATTCCTTTTGCGATTCAGTGAGCGGGCTGCCATCCACATTCCACAGCTGAATGGCTTTTATATCGCTCAAATAGGCAAAAACCTTTTCCCCATCGCTCATATTCATGTCTATTTCGTTGAAGTCGTGGAGTAGGGTGGAGGCATATTGGTTGAAGTCGTCAAAGTCGACCGGACTGCTAAAATGCTCGTTGACAGTTTCGTATAGATTAAAGAGCAAATCGGCATTGTCAATTTTTGCCAGCTTTATATTCTGAAAAATGAAATCGTCGATGGAAATAATTTGTGGAAGAAAACCACCCTGTGGCATATATTCAAAAAGAGTTTTTTTTATAAATCTTCCCGCACGGCGGTTGGGTGTGACAATACATCTTTTTAAAGCAGGAATATGACTTTTGCTTTTATAGGCTTCGGCTATTTCTTGGATAAATGTGTTCATGTGTTATTTTCTTTTAAATTAAGGTCACATAGCTTGCCCCGATTCTTTCGGGGGAATACGCCATGATAAAAAAATATCATTCCAACGAGTGATTTTATAATCATGGCTATTTCATCATTTCAGGAAGTTTTCGGCTTCGGTCAGGGCTTCGGGTTTCCCCAAATCCATCCACCATTCATGTTCAAATTCCAGCGATTTTATGATTTCGCTTTGGGCCATTTTCAGGTAAACCGGAATAATGGGAAACGATTTTTCCCGGGGGAAATATTTTAAAGCCTTTTGGCTTACAATGTGTATTCCGTTGTAGGCAAGCTGCTTGTAGGCTAAAGGGTTGATGTTGGAAGGAATAGTTTCGCCGGTTTTTTGGTTCAACCAGCCTTTCAGTTGGCCTGTTGCATCGAAGAGCAAATATCGGGAAGTGTTTCGTTGCTGAGTAAGAAGTGTAACCTGCGCATGACTTTGAGAATGCAGATCCATAAGCTTTTTAAGGTCATAATGATGCATGATATCCACATTATGAACCAATAAATTCTCGTCTGTGGTGAGTGTTTCAAGAGCTTTTTTAATGCCGCCGCCGGTATCGAGAAGCTGTTCACGCTCATCGGAAATCAAAATCTGGGCGCCGAAGAAATGCTTTTGCTCCAGAAAATCAATTATCAGCTCGCCAAAATGATGAATATTGATGATAAATTCATGAATGCCAAACGATTGAAGCTTGGTAATGGTATGCTCGAGCAGCGGTTTTCCTGCCACCGTCACCAGTGCCTTGGGTTTATTGAGCGTATGCGGGTAAAGACGGGTTCCAAGTCCCGCAGCAAGGATAAAAGCTTTCAATTTCTTTTTTTTCAAAAGTAGCAAAATCTGCTGTTATCACTTCATGAATCAACCGAATTTAGCGTATAATTAATTTTATTTATTTTTTAATTAGTTTTCCATTCTCAGTGCAGGATTGGGAGTTCGTTTGTGTAAAGATACTGCTTCAACTGCGAAAACAGAATGCGCTTGTCGAGCGGTTTTGTGATAATGTCATCGCAACCTGCTGCTTTGGCTTTTAGCTGATCGTCGAGGAATGAATACGAAGTTAGCCCAATAATCGGAATATCCTTCCGTTCGCTTTTAATCAGGGTGGTGGCTTTATATCCGTCCATCAGTGGCATTTTCAGGTCCATCAATATCAAATCGATCTTGTTATTCTGAAAAACTTCTATGGCCTCTATTCCGTTTCGGGCTTCGAGAATCTTGGCATTAGTTTGTTTCAGAAGCATATGCGATACAAGCAAGCTATCTACATCATCGTCAACCAACAGAATCACCTTATCGCTTAAATTTATGCCTATCACTGCTTCATCGTCCTGATAGCTTTGATTGCGGTAGATGGGCTGGGGAATTTGCGGAATTTTTAAAATAAATTCCGACCCTTTTCCCAGTTCCGAATGAACAACTAGCTCAGCTCCTATGCTGTCTGCCGACTTTTTGGCAATGGCCAATCCTACCCCCAAACCATCATGCTGACGGGTATCGGTATCGTTTACCTGGCGGAAGAAATCGAATATAATATCCTGTTTGTCAGTTGGTATCCCTATGCCACTATCTCTCACAAAGAAATTGAGATGGGTGTCGGTCGAATTGAACCCAAATTCCACAAAGCCTCTCGACGTGAATTTAATGGCATTTTTAAATAGGTTGAGCATAATCATATTTATCTTGCTTCTGTCGCTTCGGAATTCAAAGTTCAAAATTCTGGTTTCCGGAGCCAGCCTGATATTGATTTGATCCTGAACCCCCGATTTGTTATGGATTTCGAAAAGTGAATCCTTTAAAAACATGTAGATATCGAGAATAAGAATTTTTTCTTCTTTCGACTTTATCGTCATTTGGTCGGCCAAAGCTAAATTAAGGATGTCTTCAATAATTTCGAGGAGATGGATGCCACTTCTGTGAACAATATAGCTAAACTCCTTAATGGTTTCGTCGGTGGCCATTTCATTAATGATATTGCTGATGCCAATAACGTGGTTTAGGGGAGTGCGTAATTCGTGGTTAATGGTCGAAAGGAATGCCGATTTAAGTCTGTTGCTCTCTTCTGCTTCATTCTTTGCTTCTATCAAATCCTGCATCATTCGTATCTTGTCGGTAATATTTTCTTTAATGGAAACGAATTTTATCAAGTCACCAAACTCGTTGAAAATGGGCACAATGGACATGCTTTCCCAGAAAAGTTCACCATTCTTTTTCTTGTTTTGTATTTCTCCACTCCAGGTTTTGCCAGATAGAATGGTATTCCAGAGATGACTGAAAAATGAATATTCCTGCTTGCCCGAATTGAAAATACGTGCATTTTTACCAATTAATTCCTCCATCTCATATCCGGTCGATTTTAGAATAGTTGGGTTGACTTCCTCAATAACCCCGTTGATGTCGGTGATCACTATTCCAAAAGGACTGCGGTCTACAGCGGTTCGGAGCAGTTGATTCCTGTCAGCCATTCTTATCTTTTCCGAGATGTCGTGCATAATGACGTGGAGAATTTCAACATCGTCGATGGTTATGATACCGCTAAACAATTCCAATTCTCTAAAAATTCCGCTATGAGTTTTTTGTCTGATTTGATAGTAGGAATTGTTGACGAGTTCTTTGAGCTTTGTCTTGAATTTTTTATGAGTTTTCTCCTCATTAACCCCCGATAGCTTTATAAAATTCATCTTGAGTAAATCGTTGTGACGATAGCCATAGAAAACCAAAGCTGCCTGATTCAACTCCAAAATATCCCCATTGGTTGGGTCGATAAGGATTTGGGGGGAGGGATTCAGCTCGAAAATATTCCTGAATTTTAACTCGCTTTTTCTGAGTTTTTCTTTGGCAGCTCTCGATTCAAGGGCATTGGAGAATATTTGAACCAGCCAAAGCAACAGATTCAACTCTTCCAGCGACCATCCGGTCATTTCGGCACTTACATTGTCGAAACCAACAAAACCAGCCAACTTGCCATTTACTCGTAAACCAATAACAATGAGCGATTTAATTTCCTGGCTTTCCAAAATCTCTTTCTCTGCCGAGGCTTCGGGAGGTAACTGCCCCACATCGGCTATTTGAATAATCTCACCTTTGTTCAGCTTATCCATCCACCAGGGAAAAATATTCACATCAAGGTCTTTCAGGTTATCCATTTGCGGGCTAACCCCATTGGCACACCACTCGTGGGTGTTGTCCATAACGCTGTTATTGTTCTTTAGAAGAAATACATAGATGCGGCTGGCACTGGTCACAGATCCCAATTGCTTGAGAGCCATGTTAATGGCGTCGTCAATGTCGGGGCTGGCAATAAATTCCTTCGAAATGGTAGCCAATGCTTTTTCAAAATGAAGCTTTTGGCGTAAGTTTACCTCCAGCTGTTTTCGTGAAGATATGTCCTGGTGAATTCCACTAAGAAGCATGGGTTCTCCTTCTTTCGACTTGTTAATCACCATTCCTGTATCTAAAATCCAAACCCAGTGACCATCCTTATGGCGCATCCTGATTTCGTTTTCGTAGAATTCTGACAGACCTTCTATATGATCCTTGAGTAATTTCTCCGACTTTTTTAAATCTATCGGATGGGTAAGTCGGGTCCAGGTTTCAATATTGGTGGGCTCCAGCTCTGCCAGAGTATATCCCAAAATCTGTGCCCACCGCTCATTAAAAGTTGTTTCGCCGGTTTGGATATTCCAGCGCCAGGTGCCCACATTGGTATTGTAAATAATATTGTCATATTGTTGCTTTTGAAGCATCAACTGGTCGTGCCGTGCTTTATCTTCGTTGTTGTTTTTAATAAAACCATCGAGCATTATTTCTCCACGGTCATTAACTGCAGAAACCCCACTTTCAATAACCCAGATTTTTTTCCCGCTTTTTTTTCTTATCCTGTACTCAATGCTCCAGGTTGGTTTTCTTTAACCGCACTATCAATTTTCCCTTTCACAAAATCCCTGTCATCTTCAAATATCAAATCCCGTAACGAAATGGTTTTGTTGATATTAAAATCAGAAATCTTATACCCGGTAAGCTTTTCAATATGCTCACTGATATAGGTAATTTCGCAATTTTGAGAATAATTACACCTGTATGCAAACCCTTCCAGATTATACAGAATGGAGTCAATGAGATTTTGTTTCCGTTCCAGTTCATCTTTAGCTAAAATGTCGTCGGTAATATTCTGCACAATGCCCTCCAACGATACCAATTGGCCATTTTCGTTTATTTCGGGGTAGAAAACACCATCAACCCAGATTATTTGGGCATCGCGACCCACCAGTCTAAATCTGACCGTTTTATCATTTTCGAATTTTTCATCACGCGATAAAGCTAACAAATTTAGGTCATCGGGGTGAATGACCTCTTTAATGAGACTGGGGTTTTTATAGAATTCGTCGGCATTATAACCGTAGAAATGATGTACGTTTGATGAGATATAATTGATTTTGAATTCCGGAACAAAAAGAAACTGAAACACAAGATTGTCAATGTTTTCGAGTACTCTTTGATAGCGTCGCTTGGTATTTATAAGCGAGTTATTTCTGTTAAAGAATTCTGGTATTTCTTTATAAATGGCTCTGATTTCGGTGCATTGATTGTTGTGCATGGTTTGCGGAGAAATACTAACTTCAAACCAACTGTATTTAAGGCTAGATTGGGAAAAAACCCCCACAATTTGATTTTCTATGGACTTGCCTTTTTCTAAAACCTGATATTCAGGAAGCATTTCAAGCGTTAATGGTTTTCCTTCCTCATCAATAAAAATGGGGGACTCAGGTTTATCAACTAAATCTTTTAGACTTTTAAGCGACTGGCCAAATAATTCAAGTGCCTTAGAATTTGCTTTAATAACATTTAAGCCGGAGTCATAGTTTACAATAATCAGCGGAAATTGTAATTTCTCGTCGGGTCTAAGTTTGTCAGAGTTCATAATTCGTATTTTTATTACATGAAACACCACAAAAACCACAAACCTTTGGTGCTAATGCTCAAATATTGTGATGCGTGAAGGTTGTGTTTCGGTTTATATGTAACTAATTGTTCGTTACACAAATTAACACAACTTTCTGATAACATTCGCAGGAATAGGCTGTTTTTTTTACAAAATTAGTAACGATTATTTGCTATATAAACCACTGATTTGTTTTCGCATAGATTTGATTGGTGAGTGTGGTTATAAGTGGCAAAATGTAAGAATTGTCCTTCAAGGGGGATAAGAAAAAATGCAAAAAAATGTATGATTTACATGAATTTACATGGGAATTTTAGCATCGTTTCACTAAAAAATACTCAGACATTCTCAAGCAAAAAAAAACCTGAATCAGATTCAGGTTTTGGGGGGTATTTTGTCCCGGGATTTTTATAAAAAATTGATTATCCGGGGTTTAAGTCAATTTTATCTTCTTGTCAAGATCGTTTAGGTTGTTTCGGAATTTCTTGTCGGTCTCGGCCAGATTGTTTATGGTTTTAACAGCATGAAGCACTGTGGCGTGGTCTTTATTGCCGCATTGTTTGCCAATGGTAGCCAAACTCGATTTGGTATGCTTTTTACTGAAATACATGGCCAGCTGACGAGCCTGAACAACTTCGCGTTTGCGGGTACGGCTGTTGATAACATCGAGGGGCAATTGGAAAAACTCGCAAACAATTTTCTGAATATACTCAATGCTAATCTCTCTGTTGGTCGATTTAACATATTTGTCAATAATCTGCTTGGCCAGGTCTATATTAATTTCTTTGCGGTTGAGCGATGATTGGGCAATAATGGAAATTAAAGCACCTTCGAGCTCACGCACATTGTTTGTAATGCTATAGGCCAGATATTCAATCACATCGCGGGGCATCTCTATGCCTTCGTTATAGATTTTTTTGCCAATAATAGCTATTCTGGTTTCTAAATCTGGCACTTGCAAATCGGCTGCCAAACCCCATTTAAAACGGCTGAGCAATCTGTTGCTGAATCCGGTTAGTTCAACGGGAGGAATATCGGAAGTGATGATGATTTGTTTTTCTTTTTGATGCAAGTAGTTGAATATTTGGAAGAAAATATCCAAAGTTTTTTCTTTTCCCGCCAAATGATGCACGTCATCAATAATCAATACATCAACCATTTGATAAAAATGAATGAAGTCGTTTTGGTTACTGTTTCGTGTAGCCTCTATAAACTGCTGGAGAAATTGATTGCTGTGAACATAAAGCACTGTTTTGTCGGGGAAATTGTTTTTCACCTGAATTCCAATGGCCTGTGCCAAATGGGTTTTTCCCAAACCAGTGGGGCTGTAGAGAAACAGGGGGTTGAAAGATGTTTTTCCGGGGTTTTCGGCAACGGCATATCCAGCCGAACGAGCCAATCGGTTACAATCTCCTTCCACAAAATTATCAAACGAGTTGCTGGAAACAAGATTGGAGTTAACTTTTACTTTTTTTATCCCGGGGATAACAAATGGATTTGGAATGTCTTTACTTTCTCTTTGCATGTCGTAAGGAGGAGTTACAGATGGATTTTTAGTAGCTCTGGCGTTCGATGTGGGGAGTTTTATGGTGTAGGGTGGTTCGCTCTTATCGGTGGAATTGTCCATTACTATGCTATATTCTAAACTTCCCTTGGGGCCAAGTTCTTTTTTTACAACCATTTTTAGCAGCTTGATATAATGCTCCTCAAGCCATTCGTAAAAAAATTGACTTGGAACCTCTATGGTCAGCACATCGTTTTGAAGTTGTACGGGTTTTATGGGTTCAAACCAGGTTTTATAAGCTTGAATGCTCACATTATCTTTTATGAATTCCAGGCATCTTTCCCAAATTACATTTTGATTTCTCTCCATGAATACTTTGTTTTTTTTGTTTTACTTTCGTTATTCTTAGTATTAAAAAATTTATACTACGAGAGTATAATTTAGTAAACCATAAATCATTATCTTACCCGCTTTCAATATCACCACGACATTAAATTTTGATTTTTGGTTCGAGACAAAAGTCCTTGTAAAGTGTTTGATAAAAAATATAATTTTTTCTTGACTTTCTAATTATTATTCTTTAAATATGCCCTCGCTAACGGTTGAAAATGTGATGTAATTTGTTATAATAATCTTTAAAAAGTTTTATATCAATTATATAGCTTTGGTTTTGTTGGTCATTTTTGGTGGACCTGTTAAGCGATTATCAAAGCAAATTTTGTTAAAAGGCTTAATTGTCAAACCATTCAGAAATCTCTGTTTTTTTATCGGAAAATTGGGGGAGTTTTTTTTTAACAGACTAAAAATCGATTTTCATCCGTATCGCAAATATTCTAAAAAAAATCGCCACAAAAATTCATTTCTCGTGGCGATTTTTGAACATGTTTTTTAACAAAAACTTCTTCTTAGCTTAACAAAGCTACCATTGTCAATAACCCTGTGAATTGTTTGAAAATCAAAGTTCATTATTGGTCCATTAAGAACATTGGATCCCAGGGTGGCAACAGAACCGCTTCCTGTTCCAGTATTTTCAGGGTTTTTTCATCAACATATTTTTTGTTTACCACCAAGCGAAACATGTATTCGTTAAACCACTCGTCGGTCATTATTAAAAAACCATTATAACCTTTGTTTCCCCAGCTGTTTTCCAAAAGCCATTTGTCGGGAGTATTATCGTTGGTAAGGTTAACCCCCATCAGAGCCATTCCATGGGTGCTTCCACTTTCGTAGGTTTGGATTCTTTGTTGCTTGGGCATATCAAAATTGAGCCCAAACAGACTGTTGTAATCGTAATTTTGGAGATCCAATATACCCTTGTCGCTTTCCAATTGTTTCCCAACATCGCAACTAAAATACATGCCTTCGTTGGCAAGAATGGACGAAACTGCAAACTTTTTAATCTCCTCAGCGGGCAGGTTGATATATTTCCAGTTGCGGCCTTCCTGTGTGTGACGGTCATATTTAATTTCATAGAGTTTGCCCATTTCTTTTCCGGGGTCGTTCATCAACATCACATAATCGTCGAAGTTTATTTGAACCACTTCTTTAAAAAATTCCTGTGGGGTGAAAGTTTTGGCATCGCTTATTTTCCCCGATTTGTCCTGATATTGCCAGCTAAACTGCAAAGGGGGTTCGCCCAGTCCAAAAGCCAAAATTTGATAAATCTCGGTTAGCTTTTTGTTCTTCAGCATAAAAACCATTTCACGGGCAATTTTCCCCTGCGCCATTTTTCTCAATTCCAGCCCATCGGCTCGCAGCTTTCGGCTTAAAAGATTGTTGAGCGCCGAGGTGTTTTCGCTGTGATAAGTTTCGGGCATGGCCTCGCTTGGCACCAATCCGTACTTGGTTACAAGGTCCACAACTCCGGTCCATTGCCCACCATCGCCAATGGGATTTTTCAACAGCCATTCCACTTCTCTGTCTTCCATGGGTAAAAACGCTGTTTCTATCATGCTGTTATAGAACAAATTGGCCTTCTCCAGTTGATCGTAGAAGAACAAATAATTCTGTGAAAACTGAAATTCCCCAAGATCGTATTTCTGAATAACCTGAGCTCTCAGCACATTCAATCCGGTAAAAAGCCAGCACCTGCCGCTGTTTTTTTGATTGCTCACGCCTTTGCTTTCAACCTTGTGGTTGATAAAATAGTTCACTTCGCCCTTGTTCTCGTTGTTAAGAGCTAAACTGTTGATGTTGTTGTTGCTAATGGCATTTATCAGTGCCGATTTTTGTGGATGCTTGTTGAGTTCCTCCGCCATTTTTTTGATATCCTCGGTGGTGAGCACCTGAGCTTGTGCCGATACGAAAATGAGTAAGGCCGAAACTAATCCAAATATGTTTTTCATAAATTTAATTTTTAGTATTCCATGGCAAAGCTACAAATTGTATTATTTTAAAGCTAACCCATTGTTTTAAGCTAAAAAGCCAAAACCTTACCTTTTTTTTTACCTTTGCATCCGGCTTAATCTATGCCATATCGGCAGAAGAATTCTTTTGTATGATAATTGATAAAGCTGAATCCATTAAAAGTGTTAAAAGCAAATTTATGTTAAGTATTTTCAAGAAATTCCTCGGAAGCAAATCCGACCGCGATATTAAAGATATTCAGCCCATTGTAAACCAGGCGCTTAAATCTTACGAAACCATAAAAAAACTTAGCCCCGATGAATTAAGAGCAAAAACTCAGGGCTTCAGACAAAAAATTAAGGATGCCACCCAGTCCTTCGAGAACAGAGTGGCAGAAATCCAGCAGCAACTGGCAGAAAACTACGCCATCGATATTCACGAAAAAGAAGCGCTCTACGAAGAGATGGATAAATTGAATGGTCAGATTTATAAGACGATTCAGGATGTTCTCAACCAGATTCTTCCCGAAGTTTTTGCTGTGGTTAAAGCAACTGCCAAATTGTTCCACGAAAATGAAAAAATAGAAGTAATAGCCAACCAGCATGATAGAGATTTGGCCACACGGTTCGACAATATCAATATTGTAGAAAACAAGGCAATTTATAGAAATGAATGGATGGCCGGTGGAAATATGGTTAAATGGGATATGGTTCACTACGATGTGCAGCTCATTGGAGGTATCGTATTGCATCAGGGAAAAATAGCCGAAATGGCCACCGGGGAAGGAAAAACCCTCGTTGCCACACTTCCTGTTTTCCTCAATGCTCTCAGCGGAAAAGGGGTTCACCTTGTTACCGTGAACGACTACCTTGCCAAACGCGATGCCGAGTGGATGTCCATGTTATACGAGTTTCATGGACTCACAGTCGATTGCATCGATAAACATCAACCCAGCTCCGAAGGCAGAAGAAAAGCCTATTTGGCCGATATCACCTATGGAACCAACAACGAGTTTGGCTTCGATTACCTCCGCGATAATATGACATCGAACCCCGACGACCTGGTTCAGCGCAAACATAATTTTGCCATTGTGGATGAGGTCGACTCCGTACTTATTGACGATGCCCGGACACCATTGATTATTTCCGGCCCCACACCCCGCGGCGATCATCAGGAATTCGATATTCTGAAACCCAACGTCGAAAGGTTATACCAGGCTCAAAGAAAATTAGTGACAGCGCTCCTCGCCGATGCCAAGAAAATACTAACCGCAAACCCAAATTCCGATCAGGAGAAAAAAGGCGGCGAATTGCTCTTCAGAGCTTTCAGGGGATTGCCTAAAAACAAAGCCCTCATTAAGTTCCTGAGCGAAGAAGGAATGAGAACCCTCATGCAGAAAACCGAAAATTTCTACATGCAGGAACAATCGAAACACATGCACATTATCGACGATGAGCTTTTCTTTGTCATCGACGAAAAACATAACTCCATCGAGTTGACCGAGAAAGGGATAGATATTCTAAGATCCTCCTACGAAGAAGCCGATTTCTATATCCTTCCCGATATTGCTGCCGAACTCGCCATGCTCGACAAAGACATGCTCGACGACAGAGAAAAATTAGCCAAAAAGTCAGAGATAATTCGGGATTATTCTATTAAATCTGAACGTGTTCACACAGTTAACCAGCTTTTAAAAGCTTATGCTCTGTTCGAAATCGATGTGGAATACGTAATTATCGACAACAAAATTAAAATCGTTGACGAGCAAACGGGTCGTATTATGGAGGGCCGCCGCTATTCCGACGGCTTGCATCAGGCCATTGAAGCCAAGGAAAATGTGAAAGTAGAAGCTGCTACCCAAACCTACGCTACCATCACACTACAAAACTATTTCAGATTGTACAGCAAGCTGGCCGGTATGACAGGTACTGCCGAAACAGAAGCAGGCGAATTCTGGGATATTTATAAGCTCGATGTGGTGGTAATTCCTACCAATAGGCCCATTTCGAGAAAGGACAGAGAAGATTTGGTTTTTAAAACCACCCGCGAAAAATTTAATGCCGTGGCACAGGAAATTGAAACCTTAGTCCAGCAGGGAAGACCTGTTTTGGTGGGAACAACTTCCGTTGAAATTTCTGAATTGCTCAGTCGTATGCTCACCCGTCAGAAAATTAAGCACAATGTATTGAATGCCAAGCTTCACCAGAAAGAAGCCGATATTGTGGCCGAAGCCGGACGCGAAGGCACCGTTACCATTGCCACCAACATGGCCGGTAGGGGAACCGACATCAAATTAACACCAAAGGTAAAAGAGGTTGGTGGTTTGGCTATTCTTGGTACCGAACGCCACGATTCACGCCGCGTCGACCGTCAGTTGCGTGGTCGTTCAGGTCGTCAGGGCGATGCTGGTACTTCGCAATTCTACGTTTCGCTCGAAGACAACCTCATGCGAATGTTTGGCTCCGACCGTATCTCCAAAATCATGGACCGTTTGGGTCTTCAGGAAGGCGAAGTTATTCAGCACAGCATGATTACCAAAAGTATAGAAAGAGCTCAGAAAAAGGTTGAAGAAAACAACTTCGGTATCCGTAAACGGCTTTTGGAGTACGACGACGTGATGAACTCACAGCGCGAAGTGATTTACAAAAAACGACACCATGCTCTTTTTGGCGACAGGTTGGCTGTGGATGTGAGCAATATGATGTATGATTATGTGGAGCAATTGGTTACAGAGAATCTGAACAGCCGCGATTTCGAAAATTTCCGTCTGGAATTGCTTGCTTCTCTAACCATCGAAAGCCCTGTGAACGAAGACGAATTTATGGATGGAAAAGTTGACGACTTAACCCAGAAAATCTACGACAGAGCCTATTTTAACTATAAGGAGAAATCGAAGCGAATAGCCGAAAATGTGTATCCTGTAATTAAGGAAGTATTTGAAAATCAAAGTCATTATGAGAATATTGCCATCCCCATAACCGATGGAATTAAAACAATCAACGTAATTGCCAATCTGAAAAAAGCCTACGAAGACGGCGGACAGGAAGTCCCCTTAGCCATTGAAAAAGGAATCACCCTCAGCATTATCGACAATAGCTGGAAAGAACATCTCCGCGAAATGGACGACCTGAAACAGTCGGTGCAGAATGCTACCTATGAACAAAAAGATCCGCTGTTGATTTACAAGTTCGAGTCTTTCAATCTTTTCAAAACCATGTTGCAAAAGAATAATAAAGACATAACATCTTTCCTTATAAAAGGTGATTTGCCCAAGGCCCAAACTCAGTTTAGAGAAGCTCAGTTGCCCACTGCTCAAAAGAATCTGACCGAAGGCCGCAACGATCTTTTGTCCCAATCGCATTCCGACACTCAGACCCCCCAAAAACCACAACCTGTTAAGGTGGAAAAACAGATTGGGCGAAACGAGCTTTGTCCCTGCGGAAGTGGCAAGAAATACAAGCACTGTCACGGCATCCAGCAATAGTTTTGTCAAAATATTTTTAGCTGCTTCAAAATGTACTTTTTGAAGCAGTTTTTGTTTATTTTTAGGCCTTTATTTACCTCATGTTTATGATAAATCATACCAAAGTATTTCTGATATTTTTATGTATTGGTCATTTATTTTCCGGGCAGTTTTTGTTCTCACAAGACCTTGAAAATCAGAAAAAACAACCAAAAATTGGATTGGTACTTAGTGGTGGCGGAGCCCGCGGATTTGCCCATATCGGTGTGCTCAAAGTGCTCGAAGAAGAAGGAATAGATGTGGACTTTATTGGTGGAACGAGTATGGGCAGTATTGTGGGAGGACTTTATGCCATGGGTTATTCCCTCGACGAAATTGAAGAAATGGCTCTGACACAAAACTGGGATTTTGTTCTCAACGATAAAATTGAACGCAAAAATCTGGGGTTCTATGAAAAACTTGCTCAGGATGTGTATGTTTTTAGCCTTGGCGTGCAAAATAAAAAAGTTGGAATTCCACCCGGTTTGGTCTACGGACAAAATGTAACTCATCTTCTGTCCACCCTGGCAACGCCATCATTTCAGTCTAAAAACTTCAACGACCTCGACAAACCATTTCTTTGCATGGCCACCGATTTGCTTTCGGGGAAGGCCATCAAACTCGATACCGGGAATCTTGCGGTGGCCATAAGAGCTTCAATGTCGGTTCCATCGGCCTTTGCCCCGGTAAAATATGGCCCTTACTATCTGGTTGATGGTGGAGTTTTAAACAATTTCCCTGCAAAGGAAGTTAAAAATCTGGGGGCCGATATTCTCATTGGAGTTGATATTCAAACCCCTTTGCTCGAAAAAAAGGATATAGACAATCTCATCGAAGTCCTTACCCAGTCTATCTTCCTCAATGGTGAAGCAGTTTTTAAAGAGAATGTTGCTCTTATTGATTTCCTTATAAAACCAACCATCGATCCCTTTACCGCGCTTGATTTTGACAGAGCCGACTCCCTCATAGCCCGCGGTGAAAAGAAAGCCCGTGAAATGATTCCCCAGCTCAGGGCTTTTATGGATTCTGCCGGAATTAAACCCAGGCCTGTGCGGGGAAGCATGAATGCTTTTCCCGATATGGACATAATCTATGTGGACGAAGTCATATTTAAAGGAAATAAAAAAATTACCCAAAAATATCTCGAAAGCAAACTCAATATTCACTCGGGTGACCTTGTTTCTATTAAAAATCTCGATGAGCGAATCAACGAGCTATACGGAACGAAACTCTTTCACACCATCAATTACCGACTCTTTAAAACTCAAAATGGCGAAACCCGAATTGTAGTAGCGGTTGAAGAAGCTAGCTTGCTCGATATTAATGTGGGTGCCCATTACAACGATTATACCCAGGCTGGTTTGCTGCTCAATCTAACTGCCAGAAATTTTGGCTTTCATAATGGCCGGCTTTCTACCGATCTGGCTTTGGGAAAAGTAACCAGATTCTCGGTTGAATATGTGGTTGACAACGGATTAAAGTTAGGCTTTGGCTCCCGTTTCGATGTTTTCAATCAATATGGTTATGGCTATAATGAGGGAAAAAGAAACATAAGTTTTAGCATGAATATGGCAAGATTAGACCTGTTTAGTCTCATCACCTACAAAAACGAGCTTCGGGTTCGAGGTGGTATCGAGTTCGAAAATACTGTTTTAAGGGATAAAGTGTCTATCATTGATTTCAATAATCTAAACAACCTCAGCGGGGATGTCTATGTCGATTTGCTTTTCGATAGGTACGACCAGATTTATTTTCCCGAAAATGGATACAAGGTGGCCGCGAAATTGGAATATGGTTTTGGATCAGCCTCCGATGTGGTTTTGAACGACATGGGAGTTCTGGAATATAGCAACAAGGAATTTAACTATTCAGCTCTTTCCTTTGAAATAGGTGGAATCATTCCCATGAATAGCCATTTTGCTCTGCGTCCGGGCGGATATTTCAGAAAATTGGTTGGAAATAATAAGCCTTTCATAAAAGAAACTGCTTTCGGTGGTTTTCAATCAACCTATGTTCCCTATTACAGACCTTTCCCCGGTCTGAAATTCATGGAAGTTGGGGGGAATACCTCCATGATGGCAGATTTAAGCCTACGATATAAGTTTTGGAATAAGCACTATTTGTCGCTACAGGCAAGTTTCCTTTCCATAGACCTTGATTTTAATGAAAGTATAGATGATAATCAGTTTTACGAGAGCCTGAAAATCTCCTACAGTCTCAATACCGGCTTTGGTCCGGTAATATTATCGGCAGCACATGCTTTCCCCGATCGTGGTTGGGTTTATGATTTGAGTTTGGGTTTTTGGTTTTAAAGAATTGTGAACAATGAAACAAATTAATTTATATACAACGTCCACAGGATTTCTGGTTGCCAGACGAAATTTTTTAAGTTTCGTTATTCTGGTCTTTTTCGTGTTCCATTTCCTGCTAATCCCCCAAAAACTAAATGCTCAGGCATCGCTCGATACTACATTGAAAACAAGACCAAAAATAGGTCTGGTTTTGAGTGGCGGTGGTGCCAAAGGATATGCACATATTGGCGCGCTAAAAGTTTTCAGAGAAGCTGGTATTGAGTTTGATTACATCAGCGGAACAAGCATGGGAAGTATTGTCGGCGGGCTATATGCCATAGGATACAGTCCGGAATTCATTGAAGAAATGGTTCGTAATCAAAACTGGTCCGATTTGCTGCTCGATAAAATTGACCGCCAATCGTTAAGTTTCAATGAAAAATATTACAACGAACAGCAGTTTATCAATTTCCCCATCACCAAAGAAAGTATCAGTTTGCCTTTTGGTATTAAATATGGCCAAAACATCTCCCAATTGCTTTCAAGGCTCGTAAGTCCTGTGCATCAATATCACTATTATAATGAATTTCAAACCCCATTTCTTTGCATAGGTACCGATATTGCCAATGGGGAATCTGTGGTTTTGGACAAAGGAGATTTGGCACTATCCATGAGAGCCAGCATGGCCATTCCCACTGTGATTACTCCGGTCGTTATCAATGGCCGCCTTTTGGTTGATGGTGGATTGGTCAATAATTTCCCAGCCAAGGAACTTGCCGAACGTGGTTGCGACATTATTATCGGTGTCGATGTTCAAACTCATAAAGATTACACCGTAGAAGATTTAAACTCAATTACTTCTATACTCGACAGGTCTGCCGGTTTTTATCGCGAAGCTCTCTTCGATACCGCCATGCGATATGTGGATTATTATATTAATCCCGATATCAATGGTTACGGGGTGGGTTCTTTTAGCGAATTTGACAGCATCATTCTTCGTGGTGAAACAGCGGCGCGAAGCAGATACGACGAGCTGTTGAAATTAGCCGAATATCTCCGGTCTTTTCCCGATTACAATGTTAAGGTACGCGATCTTCAACCTCTTGACCGGTTTGTCCTGGATTCAATTATGGTTGTTGGAAACAAAGATGTTCCCGTGAAAGTGATCATGTCGTCCTTCAAATTCGAAAAAGGGAGCGTGGTAGAGATGAAGGATTTGAATAAAGCAGTGGATCAGCTCTTTGGAACTTTATTTTATAATTCGGTTAAATTTAGTTTCCTCCCGGGCAAAAACGGTACCATATTAAAAATTGAAGTTGAAGAGGCAGGTTTTGGTACCATAGGTTTGGGCATTCACTACGATTCTGATTATAAGGCTGGAATTTTGCTCACTGGGAGATTTCGGAATATCCTTCTAAAAAATACTTTGCTTGAGACCAATATCGGTTTGAGCGAAAATCCGCATTTCGGAATTAACTATTACCAAAACAAGGGTCTCCTACCCAGCTTTGGCATTGGGGGCAAATGGTCGAGCTTTTCTTTTGTGGAGTACCTCAACGGGAAAGATAAAATTAACCAATACCGCTTTACAAACCTGGCTGCGAAGCTTTATATTCAATCTGTCCGCAGAAAAACCATGGCTTTTGGAGGTGGTGTTCAATTTGAGATTTCGAGTCTTCGAAACGATGTTGGGGTGGATTTTGCGGTTGATAATTCACTTTTCTCCCAAACATTTTTTAATTTCTTTGCCTATCTGCGAATTGATAATTGGGATCACAGCTTTTTCCCCCAACAAGGCAATAAGCTCGATGTTAGTGGCGTTTTTGTAACCCATTTTTTAACAGGGGGAAATCTAAATTTTGGTGAAAGATCCACCATTATTTCGGCATCCTACGAAAAAGCAATCCCGCTTTCAAACCGTTTTACTTTTAGGCCACGAGCCAATATAGGCCTTACTTTTGGTAATGGAATTTATTTAGGCCACATTTTTGCTCTTGGTGGTCAGGGGACCAATTATCTTCCCGGAATGATTTCTTTTAGTGGTTTGAATGTAATGCAACGTATTGGAAATCAGTTAATAGCCTGTAGGCTCAAGCTCCAGTATCAGCTCTTCAAAAATCACTATATTCAGGCTGTTGTCGATGCCGGTCAGGTGGAATACTCCAAATCCGATTTGTTCAACTGGCAATCGGGCTCCATTGGGTATGGTCTTATTTATGGTTATAATAGCATTATCGGTCCTGTAGAGTTTTCCATCATGGGCTCCAATTACCGCGGTGTATCAGCATTTTTTAATATAGGTTTCTGGTTCTAAAATCTTTTCGGTTCTGCAAAAAAAAATCCCAGCCTTTTGGGCCGGGATTCCTGAGATTTGTAACACAATAGAATTGGAATAGAAACCAGTTAATTATATTCCGGTAGAACTATTTCTTTTCAGGAGATGTGGATTTTTCTTTCGAAGTTTTTCCATCTGAGCAGCAGCTTTTCTTTTTCAAAACATCAGAACCGCCGCAATCTTCTTTTTTTGCTTCTTTAGCTGTTCCACAATCTTCACCTTTGGCAGCATCTTTATTCTCTGCTTTGGTTTCGGTGGTTTTTTTAGTAGCAGTTGAAGTTCCTGCATCTTTTTTCTTTCCATCCTGAGCTATCTGACTAACTTCTTGTACAGATACAAATGACTCACTTGCTATAATTGCCGATCCGCTTAGTAAAAAAGCAGCCATGGCTAAACTTAATATGATTTTCTTCATGCTTTGCTATGTTTTATTTTTCACAAATGTAATAGCTGAAGTTTTGTTTCGCTGTTAATCGCTTGTTAACATCTGTTAAGCAGCTGTTAATTAAATTAACCACGGAGGTTTCTTTTTAGAAATGTTAAAAAATCGCTGATATTATTGTAATTTTGTTAGCTGTTTTCAGTTTATTAAGAGATGATATTTCTAGTTAGTAAGCATGGCTCAGAAATATCAGGATATCATGATTCAAAAGAACTTGTGCAAATATGGCATATTTCCTTTGGATTTAATAGAAAGAAACTGGTTCGGTATATAAAAACATGACAAACTAAGGCCACGGAGCCCGTTGTGAGTAAAATACCTTAGCCAACTTCAACAAAGAACAAATGAAGAATAAAACAAGCATATTTATTATTGTCCTGGCCAGCCTTTCAATCATTGGGGTGGTTCTCACCCAGTTTTTTTGGATTGAGAATGCCTTAAAGCTTAAGGATGAACAATTTGCTGACAAAATTCAAGTGAGCCTTAAAACCATTTCCAATGCCCTTTTTACTTTACACAACAACGAAAAAAATGGACTGGAACTACTCAATGGAAGCTGCAACCCCGTTATTTCTCCCAATACATCGCAAATTGATTACGGGATAATTGATAGTTTGTTAAGAATTGAATTGGCAAGCAGCAAGGTATATGACGATTACTATTTTGGAATTTATAGAGAAATAAATAATGTGAAAGAATTAATGGGGGGCAAAATTGAAACCTATAACGAGCAAATTCTTAATTCTAATTATACTGTTTCACTCTCCTGTCTCTACAATTATCAGGAAAACTATACATTGGCTCTCTACTTTCCCAACAAAGGTCATATTATTTTCCGCCAAATGCTCAGTGGCATTATTGTTTCGGCTTTGTTTGTCATTATTATTGGGTTTAGCTTTATTTATGTTTTGTATGTCTCTTTCAAGCAAAAACGTATTTCGATTATGAAAAACGATTTTGTGAACAATATGACCCATGAATTTAAAACCCCCATTTCAACAATTTCCCTCAGCGCGGAGATGCTTTTACGTGATGAAATTTTGAGCGATAAAGACAAAGCCAGAAAATATTCAAAAGTCATTTTTGATGAAAATCAGCGCCTTAAAAATCAGGTGGAGCAAGTGCTTCAAATTGCCGTTATTGAAAAAGGCGAGCTGAAAATTAAAAAGAAAGATGTGGATGTGCACAAGGTGCTGGCCGATGTGGTTCAAAAGATGGAAATTGCCGTAGCCGACAGGGGAGGTGCCATTAAAACCTACTTTAATGCCAATAACTGTAAAATCTTTGCCGATAAAATGCATTTTACCAATGTTATAAATAACCTGCTCGACAACGCCAATAAATATACCCCCGATTCACCTGTCATCATTTTAAGAACCCACAATGCTAAAAACGGAATTGTTATTAGTGTAGAAGACAATGGGATTGGCATAAAATCTGATGACCAAAAAGATATTTTTAAACAGTTTCACAGGGTTCATACCGGAAACCTTCACGATGTGAAAGGGTTCGGATTGGGTCTGTTCTATGTAAAAATAATGACCGAAGCCCATGGTGGTCACGTAAAATTGATGAGCGAATGGGGAAAAGGTAGTATTTTTGAAGTGTTTTTTCCTTTTAATACCGATGTAAACTAATTTATCATGGAAGATAAAACAAGAATTTTATTAGTCGAAGACGATGCTAACCTAAGCATGGTCCTGAAAGATTATTTAGAAATGCTGGGTTACGAAACCATCTTGCGCAACGACGGCGAAGCTGGTCTGGAAGCTTTCAAAGAAAATGAATTCAGCCTCTGTATTTTGGATATCATGATGCCTAAAAAAGACGGATTCCGTCTGGCCAAGGACATCAAAGCCATTAACCCCGATATTCCACTCATCTTTCTAACCGCCAAATCGTTAAAAGAAGATCGTATTGCTGGCTTTAAAGCGGGTTGCGACGATTATATCACCAAACCCTTTAGCACCGAAGAGCTGAGCCTTCGCATAAGTGCCATTCTCAAACGTAGCGAAGTTCAGTATCGCCAAAAAAGAATCCCCGATGTATTTGAGTTGGGGGCTGTTCTGTTCGATCATAAAAATATGATTATCAGTCACAATGGGGTTGAAACGACGTTAACCCGCAAAGAAGCGGCTCTGTTGAAACTCCTGGCCGAAAATAAAAATCAACTCGTTGAACGGGAATATGCTCTCGAAAAAATCTGGGGCTCCAGCGATTATTTTATTGGCCGCAGCATGGATGTTTTCATTGCCAAACTGAGAAAAATGTTGAAGGTTGAACCAGCCATTTCTATTACAAATGTTCACGGAACAGGCTTTAAATTAGAAATAAACTAAAAAACCCCCACAATTATGAGCTATGCTTTGAGCCGCATTTTGGATTGCGATTTCGACGAAGCTGTAATCAGAATTACAGATTCATTGAAAAACGAAGGATTTGGAATCCTCACCGAAATTGACCTGGATAAAGTTTTTAAGGAAAAACTGGGAAAGGACTTCAAAAGGTATAAAATCCTGGGCGCCTGCAATCCGAAATTTGCCTTCGAAGCTGTTACCAAAGAAATGGACCTCGGGCTCATACTTCCTTGTAAACTCGCTGTGCAATATATCTCAGAAAAAGAAACCAGAATCATTGCCATTGAAAGCAAATATTTGTTCGAATTTATCAACAATCCTGCTTTGAATTGTGTTCGCGATGATATCAGGTCTAAAATTAATCTGGCTTTGCAATATGCTTAAAATCATATTAACTGGCTTGTCAGCAGTTAAATAATCAGCGGAATTTCATGCAACATATCTTTAAATTTGTCCTGATTGCCACAGGTTTGATTTTCTCTGTTTTTGTTGCTGGTCAAACGAGTCAAACCAGCAAAGAGGTCAAACAAATTAATTTGAAACATGCCGACCTGGGTTTGTTCGATAATATTGCCGGCAACAATGCCCAGCGACTCATTGGAAATGTGAGTGCCGAACACGATGGTTCTATGCTTTATTGCGATAGTGCATACCTCTATTCCAACAACAGCATCGATGCCTTTGGACATGTTCATATCAACTTAAACGACAGTCTCGATATGTTTGGCGACAGGCTTTATTACGACGGAAATACCAAAATAGCTGAATTTCACGACAATGTGCGAATGGTCGACAAAAAGGCAACCTTGTATACCGATGAGCTCATCTATGACCGCAAAACCGGAATTGGCCGATATTTTGTCTGGGGGAGAATAGAAGACTCCGTTAATGTTCTCACCAGTAAAAAAGGATATTATTACAGCGACATAGAAACAGTTTACTTTAAGGACAGTGTGGTGGTGGTAAATCCGGATTATATCATGCGATCCGACACTCTGAAGTACGAAACCCGCACCGAGAAGGTATATTTTATTGGCCCTTCAACCATCACTGGCGATAGCTCTTTCCTCTACGCTGAAAAAGGATATTATAGCACCCAGACCAAAGAAGCCAGGCTCAGTATCAATTCTTTTATCCAAAACAAAAGTAATACCCTCAGCGGCGACAGCATTTACAATAACAAAGAAATTGGATTGGCCAAGGCATGGCAAAATGTAGTTATGACAGATACTGCCAATGATGTGGTGATAACAGGAAATTTTGCACTTTATCATAAAGCTAAGCAGTTTGCCTATGTTATTGATAGTGCCCAGGCCATTTTTATTGACGAAGATGACAGTTTGTATCTTCATGCCGATACCCTGATGATGCTTTTCGACACCCTGGAAAAACCCACCCATTTACTGGCATTTTACAAGATGAAATTCTTTAAAAAGCAAGTTCAGGGTTTGGCTGATAGTCTGGTCTATAATTTTAACGATAGCATTCTTACCTTGTTCAAAAACCCTGTGTTGTGGTTCGAAGAAAACCAAATTACCAGCAATCAAATTGACCTTGTTACCAGAAATCAGGAGTTGGATTCTGCTGCATTTCAAGGAAATGTGTTTCTGGTGAGTCAGGATACTGTTGATACAAGATATTTCAATCAGGTAAGCGGACAAAACATGTTTGCCTGGTTTGTGGAAGGCGAAATGCGGAAAATAAGCGTGAGAAACAAATCCGAATCCATCTATTTTTTGTGGGAAGAAGACGAAACACCCATTGGAATGAATACCATAAGAGCCAAAGATATGCTCATATTCATGAAAAACCGGCAGCTTGAAACTATTACCTACATCGAAAAACCTGTTGCCAATGTAACTCCAACACATCTGGTAAACCCACAGGATGAAAAACTAAAAGGTTTCATCTGGAAGCCGCAGTGGCGCCCCATGAAACCTTCAGATATTTTTATAAGAACAGAGGATTCTGAAATCGCTAAATAATCTCGTATTTTTAGAATACGCTGAATTTCAGATACCTTGTTGGGTTTTTCTTGATGTCTTCCAATAACAGATTCAAATCGCTGGCCGATTTTTCAAGCTCAAAATATAAGGTATCGTTATTGATGAGCATGCCGGCAGAACCTTCGCCCCGATTTATTTTTTCCAAAATTAATGAGAAATCAGTCAGCGATTTGTTGGCCAACCGTAAAGTTCCCGCCATATCTGCAGCTGCCAGACTATCGCTTATTTGGTGAAAATTCGATAAAATCAAAGTTATTTTCTCATTGTTATCACGCAGATTGTGGGTGATAGATTCCACGTTTTCCAGAATCTTTTTAATATTTCCAGTTTCCTGAGTCATCACTTTATCAAGATTCCCTGTTAAAGATTCAACATTAACCAGCGACTTTTCCAAATGAATGAGACTGGCCTTAATATTTTCCGAAGTTTCGCTGTTCAGAATGGTTTGTAAATTGTCGATAATCGTGTCAACAGATCCAATGAGCTCTTCGGCCTTATTTTTTATTGGGCCCAGAGTTTGCTCCATCTGTTCCTGAAGCGTACTTTCAATGCTCGTTCTCATGGTATCCCCATCCTGTAGAAGCTCTTTGGAATTTCCAATATTCAGACTCACAGCTTTGGTTCCCATTAAATCGGTGCTAATTATTTGAGCTATTGAATTCTTTGGCAACGGAAAATCCTGGGTGAGTTGCAGCTCAACAATAATACTTCCCGAATTTTCTGGCGAAAAATATAAATCCTTAACCTGACCGGCTCTAAAGCCATTTATGTAAATGGGATCAGATTTTACTAAGCCACTAACCTGTTGATATTCTGCGTAGAAGGTTCTTTCTTTAATAAAAACATCCTTACCTTTCAGGAAATTATATCCCCAGTATAGCAGACCTGCAGCCACAATAAAAATGATTCCTATCTGAGTTTCTTTGTTAATTTTCATGGAATAATGTCTTTTCGTTTTATTATGATTTATGCCAGGCTGATTTTAATGATTGCCAATCAGTAATCTTTCAATTTCAGCAGCACAACAAATTTTATGGGTGCAAATATCTGAATTATTTGTGGATGCAAATCATGTAGTAAAAAGAGTCTGTCAGATAATTATTTCGTTTTGCTCATTTTTTGAGCTTCATCAATCGAAATGCGTTTTCCATTAAGAAATGCCACCACAAAAGCATCGCTAAAACCTTGCTTTCTAACCCGCGATTGTATTTTGGTGGCTTCGTCAAAGCTTGATGTTGAGCCAGTTGTATATCTATAAGCCCCATTGTGATGATAGGAACTTATCGGATTCAATTCCTTGTATTTTTCGCCTGTTAGCTTGGTTTCGTTGGGCAAACTTAAAAACTGAACTTTAAAAACCACTCCGCTGTCCATTGTTTTCGTTGTCTCAGAGTTGTCTTCTGTTTTCTGTTCCGGTGTTTTTTTCTCATCCTGCTGTTCCTGTTTTTTGGGGAGTTTAGATTCATCCTTTTTAGTAGTTGTATTTTTAGCAGTTGAAGTCGATGGGTCTGAAGTAGCAGGTTTTATTTTCGCTTTTTGGGCTTCATGTTCATCAAAACTTATCTTATAGTCAATAATTGCAGCGGCAATTGATTCGCTCAATTTTTTCTGACCTTCGGCACTGTTTAAAAATTTCTCATCGGTGGCATTGCTCAAGAAACCTGTTTCTATAAGTACTCCGGGCATGGTGGTTTTATACAAAACCCAAAAACCGGCTTGCTTTACCCCGCGGTCTTTCAGTGGCGTATTGGCGGTAAACTTCTTTTGAATCTTTGTGGCAATATCCAAATTGGTCGATAGAAAACTGTTTTGAAAAAAATTAAAGATAATATGACTTTCCTCCGAGGTAGGGTCAAAACCATCATATTGGGTCTCGAAATCATCCTCAAACAAAATGGCTGCGTTTTCGGTTTTGGCAACCTCCAGATTTGCTTCGCTCTTGTGAAGACCCATTACATAAGTCTCACTGCCATTGGGAGTTGATGATTTATTGGCATTGCAGTGAATGGAAACAAACAAATCGGCATTGGCTTTATTTGCAATTTCTGCCCTTTCTTTCAGCGGAATAAAAACATCGGTTTGGCGGGTATAGATTATTTCCACATCGGGATATTTCTGCTTGATTATTTTGCCGGTTTGCAAAGCCACATTGAGCACCACATCTTTTTCACGGGTATATTTTCCCGAAGCCCCGGGATCTTTTCCACCATGACCCGCATCAATCACAATTTTCTGAAGCCTGGCCTGCGAAAATACTGGAATCGAAAGTGTAAAACCAAATATGAACAAGAATATAAAAACCCTGTAAAGGCCTGATATATTCCAGTTTCTGTTAACCAAAGTTAAAAAAACACCTGCATTTTGTTTTGTGTAATAAGTCATAGTTGTTTTACGGCAAAATTATTTAGTTTTGGCTTTAAAATTATAGAATAAGGCAGTTTGACTAATTTCATCATATACAAATTGTTAACGAAATTATTAACAGGAAATTGCATAAGCCTTTTTCTTATGGGTTTTCTCGTTTTGTCATTTTTGGGGGTTCAGTCCCAAACTGTCGACACTCTGCAGCTTCCAAACGATTCCATTAATTCCCCCAATAGCTTAATCAAAAACGATACCATAAGTATCGATTCTCTTCTTGCTAGCAATGCAACGGACAGTACAACAATTGATTCCGTAAAAACAAAAAAACTTTCTACGCTCGAATCACAGGTGGATTATCAATCAACAGATTCCATTCGCTTCGATATGAAAAACAAGAAGGTTTTTCTGTTTAAAGAGGACATCATCAACTATGGTTCAATTAACCTGGTAGGGGACTATATGGAAATTGACTTCGATAGAAGTGAAATATTTGCGCGGGGTGTGCCCGATAGCCTGGGAGTTTTTTCGGGAAAACCTGTTTTTAAGGAAGGGGAGGACGAATTCAACAGCGATGAAATAAAATATAATTTCCAAACGAAAAAAGGACTTATTTCAAATGTGGCAACCGAGGAGAGCGGAGGCTTTCTTCATGGCGAAATTATAAAAAAACTTCCCGATAATACTGCCTTTATCCAAAGTGGACGTTTTACTACCTGCGAATTGGACCATCCCCACTATGCCTTTAGATTTCGGAAATCAAAGGTCATTCCCGGCGATAAAATCATTACCGGACCAGCATATTTCGAAATAGCCGGAGTTCCAACCCCGCTTTTGGTTCCCTTTGGGCTTTTTCCCAATCAAAGTGGCAAGCAATCCGGAATTTTAATACCCCGCTATGGCCAATCTACAAAACAGGGTTACTATTTGATGGATGGGGGATATTATTGGGCTGTAAGCGATTATATGGATTTGACATTTCTCGGAAGCGTTTATACCCGCGGGAGCTGGGCTCTTGGCACCAAAGCCAACTACAAAAAACGATATAAATACACCGGTACCCTGAATTTGAAATATGCCATTAACATTGTTGGCAGCGAAGGTTCGCCTGACTATAGAAAAAGCAACGATTTCTTAATTCAATGGTCACACAGTCAGGATGCCAAGGCCAGACCCAAAAGCAAGTTTTCTGCCAATGTTAATATCCGATCCAGCTCTTTTAACCAGTATGAACTTGGTAACACCTTCAACGACAGGCTGTCCAATACCTTCCAATCAAGTATTAACTATTCCACCCGCTTTGGTGAAAGCTGGAATTTAAATGTGAACCTTGGTCACAGCCAAAACACGGGAACCAAAATTGTAAGTCTAAAACTCCCCGAAATATCCCTCAGCGGAACGCGTTTTTATCCTTTCAGGAAAAAGGAGAGAAGCGGAAAATTATTGTGGTACGAGAATATCAGCATGAAATACAGCATGGTAGCAAAAAATGAAGTCAGCATTGCCGATTCACTTATGTTCACTCCGGGCTGGGAAAAGAATTTTAAAAATGGAATGAAGCATACCATTCCCATCAGCTCCAGCGAGAAAGTACTGAAGTATTTAAACTGGACCAACAGCATTACCATTAATTCAACCTGGTATTCAAAACATATAAACCGCTATTGGGTCGATGAGTCCTATATTGGGTTGGATACTATTCCTGCCCAGATAGGTCAGGATACCATTGGCGGATTTATCACTGCCAACGATTTTAATTTTAGTTCATCGTTCTCCACAAAACTATACGGGATGTATGTTTTTGGCAAAAAATCACCTGTTCAAGCTATTCGACACGTGCTCACTCCCAATGTATCATTCAGCTACCGGCCCGACTTTAGCGAGGAGCAATGGGGATATTACAAATCCTATTACAATCCGGAAGAAGAAGAAATAATTCAATACAGCATTTTCGATGGCGGCATATATGGTTCACCGGGAAGTGGCAAGCAAGGAGCGATCAATTTCTCTTTGAGTAACAATTTTGAAATGAAAGTGAAGGACAAGAACGATACCATTACAGGTACAAAAAAGCTTGTACTTATCGACAATCTTACACTGTCAACCTCCTATAATATGGCAAAGGATTCCTTACGATGGGCACCTTTAACCATCAGCGCCCGAACAAAATTGTTTAAAAATCTCGATATTCGATATGCCAGTAGCTGGGATCCATATATTCTCGATTCTGCCGGTACCCGCAACCTGAACAGATTTGAGTGGGATGTAAACCATAGACTGTTCAGAATGAAGGATATGAGCTGGACAGCGGGCATCAATTATTCAATCAGCAACACTACCTTCGGTAAGAAAGGAGCAAAAAATGCTAAAAAACAAGACGAAGATCCGGTGGATGTAAATTCTGAAAACGATACAAAACTTACTAAAACTAAGGATGGAAGCATTCCTTGGTCAATTAATGTTAATTACAGCTTAAGATATGGAATGACACATACTTATCTGGGCTATGTTATTACCAAAAACAAAAAAATTGTTCAAACACTGGGATTTACTGGAAATGTTCAAATCACCCCCAATTGGAAAGTGAGTGTGAGGTCGGGCTACGATTTCGAAACCAACGAACTCACCTATACCCAGGTCGAAATTAATCGCGACCTGCACTGTTGGGAGATGCGATTCAGCTGGATTCCTACAGGAACCTGGAAAAGCTGGAATTTTGGGATTAACATAAAATCGGCCATGTTTAAGGATTTAAAAATTGAGAAGAAAAAATCACATCTCGACGATTAAAAGTCCTGAAATTCTCAGTTTCCCCGTTTTAGAATATCATTATATTTGGGGCTTATTAGAAACATTTCAATAATCACATTCGAAATAGCTTTTTCTGGGGATACTTGCAGTAAATGAGATCAAGAGTATTAATACAGTTAGGCTTTTTCACAAAATAAATTAAATATGAAAAAAGTCATCTTTACCGAAAATGCTCCCAAAGCTATTGGTCCTTACAGTCAGGCCATTGAATTTAATGGTCAACTTTTTATTTCGGGTCAGGTACCCATCGATCCCCAAACTTCAAAGGTAGTAGAAGGCGGGATTAAGGAACAAACCACCCAGGTAATGAAGAATATTGAAGCCATATTAACAGCCGCTGGTTACAATTTTTCCCATGTTGTGAAGTCCACCTGTTTGCTCTCCGATATGAAAAATTTTGCTGAAATGAACGAAATCTATGGTCAATATTATAAAGTAGACCCACCTGCGCGTGCTGCTTTTGCAGTGAAAGACCTTCCTTTGGGCGCTCTTATCGAAATAGAAACTGTGGCAATAAAATAATCCTGGTTGATTTATCATTGACATAAGGTTGGAATAGCCCATGCTCAAATCTCAATTATAAGGCAGATTTAAATCATAATAAACAAAACAATTAAGATATGAAAAGAATTCTGGTGGCCATTTTATTGCTTTTTGCTTTTAATATCAATGCCATTTTTGCTCACGAAGGAATGTGGATTCCCCTTTTTCTTGGGCAATATAACGAAGCTCAAATGAAAGAAATGGGGTTGAAAATTTCGGCTGAAGATATTTACAGCGTAAATAATTCCAGTTTAAAGGATGCCATAGTCATTTTTGGCGGGGGATGCACTGGGGAACTCATTAGCGATCAGGGGCTTTTGCTCACCAACCACCATTGTGGCTTCTCTGAAATCCAAAGCCACAGCAGTATTGAACATGATTATCTAACCGATGGTTTTTGGGCCATGGATCAGGGTGAAGAATTACCCAACCCGGGTCTCACGGTAACATTCCTGGTGGAAATGAGAGAAGTAACTGAGAAAATTCTGTTTGGCGTAACCGATCAAACAAGCGAAAAAGTGAGAGATAGCATTGTAGATGCAAATCTGAGTCAGGTCAAGGCCGAAAACTCCATGGACAATGGAATTGATGTGGTCATTAAGCCATTTTTTGCGGGGAACCGATACTTCATGTTTTTTTATGAGGTATACAAAGATGTTCGCCTCGTAGGTGCACCTCCAAGCAATATTGGCAAATTTGGTGGAGATACCGACAACTGGATGTGGCCCAGACATACTGGCGATTTCAGCCTTTTCCGTATTTATGCCAACAAGGATAATAAACCGGCAGCTTATTCCAAGGACAACGTTCCCTATAAACCAAAAAAACACCTTGATATTTCATTGAAAGGAATGGAGAAAGGCGATTTTACCTTTGTTTATGGATATCCTGGAACTACCCGCGAATATCTGATTTCCGATGCGGTTCAGCTCATTACCGAAGTTGAAAATCCAATTAAGATTAAAATGAGAACCATTCGCCTCGATGTCATGAAAGCTGCTCAAAATGCCGATGCAAAAGTTAGAATTCAGTATGCGAAAAAAGTAGCAAATCTGGCCAACGGATGGAAGAAATGGCAGGGAGAGAACAAAGGCGTTAGTCGCCTTGATGCCATTGAGCAAAAAAGAATTCATGAACATGAAATACTGAATTGGCTTTCAGGCAATTCGCAAATGAATGAAAAATATCAGGGGCTTATTGAAAAATACAGAGAGCTTTACGCACAGCTGAACCCATTACAAGTTCAATATACCTATCTTATGGAGGCCGGGTTAGGCGTCGAACTCATCAGCTTTGCCGGGGGATTTAATAAATTCGTGGATTTATTATCGACAGAAAATCCTGATGCGACCAAAATAGAAGAAGCAAAAGCACAGCTATCCAAAAAAATTGATAGTTTTTTCAAGGACTATTACCAACCCGTTGACGAGGCCATTGCCATGCGAATGCTCGAAGAATATTATGTGGGGGTGGAAGAGTCGCAATTACCCGACTATTTCAACATCATAAAAAAGGATTATGATCATGATTTTCGAAAATTTGTGACCCATTTATACGAAAAATCGATTTTCCTTCAACAAAAAACCCTCCTGGAGCTTGTAAACAATGCCGATAAAAAGACATTAAAAACTCTTCAGCGCGATCCGGCATATCAATTTTCCAAAAGCATTTTTGCTAAATATGCTGAAATAGAATCAAAAAGAAAAGGTATCAATTCGGAGATAAAGGTTTTAGATAGAAAGTATATGCAGTTGTTAATGGATTACGAGCCAAACCGGTTGTTCTATCCCGATGCAAACTTCACATTAAGGGTTACCTATGGCAAAGTAGATGGCTATTATCCTGCAGATGCTGTTTATTATGAGCATTTTACAACTTTAGAAGGTATTATGGAAAAAGAAAATCCCGATATTTACGATTATGTGGTAGAATCTAAACTGAAAAAACTGTGGCAGGAAAAGGACTATGGCAACTATGCAAATAGTCAGGGCGGTATGACAGTTTGTTTTACCGCTTCTAACCATACCACTGGGGGAAATTCCGGAAGTCCCGTTTTTAATGCTGAAGGCCAATTGGTTGGAATCAATTTCGATAGAAATTGGGAAGGTACCATGAGCGATTTGGTCTATGACCCCGACCAATGCAGAAATATAACGCTCGATATAAGATATTGTCTGTTTGTTATAGATAAATTTGCGGGGGCTTCGCATCTTGTCAAGGAAATGAGTATAAAAGAGTAATAAAAAAGGCTGATTTCTCAGCCTTTTTTATTACAACTAATCGTCGTTCAACGATTTAAACCCGTCTCCCATAATCTCGTTGGCATCGGTAACCATTATAAATGCTTTAGGGTCGATTTGACTGATAAAATGCTTAAGCAGAACTACCTCCCGCCGATTTACTACCGTCATAATAATTTTTTTCTCAACCCCCTGATACATTCCTACTCCATTAATATAGGTTCCACCTCTTTTAAGGTCATTGATAATCTTATCTCTGATGAGTTCGTGTTGGTCCGAAATAATTAAAACCGACTTATCGTAACCAACTCCTTCCAGTATAGCATCAATTATTTTTCCAGTCAGGAAAATAACAAGCCAGCTCAATAATGGAATCACCCAATCTCCGAAAGCCGCCAGGCCACCCAAAACAATCACCGAATCCACTACAATAAGAATTTGCCCCACCGGAAGCTTTGTATATTTTGCAATAATCATGGCAACAATATCAGTACCGCCGCTGGTTGCTTTGGCTTTAAATACCATCCCAAGGCCAATACCAATAAAGGCACCTCCATAAATAGCAGAAAGTAATTCAGCATTTTGAACCAAAGGCTCATAACCCCATAACAATTCCAATAAGCTAATCCAAAGAGAAGTGCTAACAAAACCAACAATAGTCTTTACACCAAACCGGGGTCCCAAAATCTTAATACCGATGAGGGTTAAAGGGATGTCCATGGCCAGGCCCATAAGTCCTATGGGGAGCCCGAGCATGTGATGCAGAATGATTGCAATCCCATAAACTCCGCCTGGAGCCATTTTATAAGGACTGATAAAAAACACAAATCCTGCCGACATAATGAAGGTTCCAATAAGGATTAGACTGTATACTTTAAACCAATCCCTGCTAAAAACCTTTTCTTTTGTAACAAATGCCATAAAAATAGTTTTAAAAACGGGTGCAAAAATACTATTAAAGAAAAGGATTCCCATTACAAATAATATTATTTAATGTGGTGCGTTTTAGAGAAAGCCTGTCCCAACTCCGTAATTTCAATTCAGAGAGACAGAAAGGTGGTGTTAATAGAAAAATAATAAGATGAATTTATTTACAATATAAACTAAGTACTTAAGCATCAGTATGTAACATTTTGATTTAAGCCGCCGTATAACAACCAGTTTCAGGCTATTTTTAATATTATAGTTTAAGGACATTTGTTTGTTTAGAAATTGGAAAAAACTTTTTACTTTTACGCCCTTGTTTTGATAAGGAAAAGCGAAGTATGTAGTTTGTGTTTAAGGTAGTTTTAGTTGAAATTTAAAAGACGCAAGATCCAAATCAGAAAACCAAAACAAATGAAGATACCTAAAAAAGCCTTAGCTTTTTTTAATATATTATTACTAGTAGTCAGTTATTCTGCCGCACAACAGGACCAGACATTCTCACAATATATGTTTGTCCGAAGTATGTATAATCCGGGTAATACCGGTGTAAACAATGCCATTTGTGCTACAGGAATAATGAAACAACAGTGGGTAGGACTCGAAGGAGCACCAACAGTTTTTGGTGTAAGTATTGAGTCACCCGTTAAGTTCTTAAGAGGAGGTTTGGGAGCAACAATTATCTCAGACAAAGCAGGCGGTTTTAATTCGACCACACTAAAACTAAATTACTCCTACCATCGAAAAATGGGAGAAGTATTGCTGGGGGTGGGGCTCGGATTAGGTTTTTCCAACAAAAAAATAGATTTTTCCTATTTTAATGTTCAGGGGGAAGACCCTTTGCTCACCTCAACTGATGAAGAATCGGGTATGATCTTTGACATAGATGCAGGCGCAGTTTTGCAGAAAGAAGAAAAATGGTTCATTGGGTTGTCTTCAACTCATTTAAACCAGGGCAGTATGGAAATTGCTGGAGGCAGGAGCAAGCTCTCACGAGCTTATTACCTTTCCGGAGAATACATACTCAACTTTCTAAGAATGCCTAAATTGCAGATAAAGCCCTCGCTGTTTATTGGTTACACAGCCAATGCCCCACTTTTGCTCAATGGTGGAGTAATTGGCGACTACAATAAAGTGTTTTGGGGTGGCGTTATTTACAAGCATCAGGAAGGAATTGCCCTTATGGCAGGAGTGAATATAAAGAATATAAAAGTTGGATATGCATATGATATTAATACAAACGCCCTTAAAAATGGCGGGTCACATGAGATCAGACTTGGATATTGTTTTAAATTTGAAATAGATAAACCAAAGAGAAGTTATAAAAATACCAGATTTTTATAGCATATGTAAATATTTTATTATAGATTTGCTATGTTTTCTGGGATTAATATTGAGATCAATGACAGGAGTTAATATGAAAAAACTGTTTTTTTATTCATTGGTTGCGCTTATTGCTACAAGCTGTAGCAACAGTGGCAACGGTGAATTGATTGGTGTGCAGGACAGACCGGCTTTTTATCAGGCGGCTCCCTATGGTATGGTTTTCATACCCCTGGGTAGTTTCACGATGGGATCGAGCGATCAGGATGTTCCATATGCTCATGTACACGAACCCAAAACTGTATCTACTCAGTCCTTTTATATGGACGAAACTGAGATTACCAACAATGAGTACAGACAGTTTGTTTATTGGGTTAGAGATTCCATAGCCCGCGGGTATATGGGACAAATAAACGAAGAAGAATTCTTAAAGACCGAGAATGAAAAAACCGGTGAAGTTTATGACCCTCCTTATTTAAACTGGGATACAGAGCTTGACTGGAGCAGCGAGGACGAAGAAGTTCGCAATGCACTGGAAGTAATGTATTTACCTTCGCATGAAAGGTTCTACAGAAAGAAACAAGTTGACTCCAGAAAACTAATCTATCAATATTATTGGATTGACCTTCAGGCTGCCGCCAGAAAAGAGTATGCCCGCGATACCAGAGGTAATGTTGTTTCCGATGGTGATTTACCATCAGACAGAGGTGGTTTTGCCAACAGACCCGAAGGATACGAAGACAGAAGTATCTTTATCAGAACAGAAAACATTAATATTTATCCCGATACTCTTTGCTGGATTCACGACTTTACTTATAGTTATAATGATCCAATGGCAAAAAATTATTTCTGGCACCCAACTTATGACAATTATCCAGTGGTTGGAGTAAACTGGAAACAAGCCAAAGCATTTAGCTATTGGAGAACAGATATAATGAATAATTGGTTGCAGAAAAAAGGCGAAGTTGCCGTTAATGAATTCCGTTTACCTTCCGAAGTGGAGTGGGAATGGGGTGCCCGCGGTGGATGGGAAATGAACCCTTACCCATGGGGTGGTCCTTACCTAAGAAACGACAAAGGATGTTTCCTTGCTAATTTTAAACCTGGTCGTGGTAATTATGTATCCGATGGTGGTATTCAAACTGTTATTGTGGCACATTATCCAGCTAATGACTGGGGATTGTATGACATGGCAGGAAATGTATCTGAATGGACATTAAGTGCTTATGATGAGTCGTCATTCAATTTCACCTGGGATATGAACCCCAATTACGAATACAATGCCAGCGAAGATGAAGCTCCACAAATGAAGAAAAAAGTTATCAGGGGTGGTTCATGGAAAGATATAGGATATTATTTGCAGGTCACTGCCCGTCAATACGAATATCAGGATACTGCTAAGGCTTATGTGGGATTCAGATGTATGCAAACCTATTTGGGAAGAATGGAGAATGATAATCCAAAAAATTCTTCGGAGATATATAAATAATTATTATTCACAAAATATAACAAGCTAAAATTTAATTGAGTTATGAGTTTACAGGAGATCGTTAAAAGCCGTGGTTTTAAGCACTTTATGGCTAAACTTTATGGTATTGGGGCATCAGTCGTTATCATTGGAGCCTTATTCAAAATTACTCACGTAACAGGTGCCGATATCATGCTTACTGTGGGATTGTTAACTGAAGCTGTGATTTTCTTTTTCTCAGCTTTTGAACCCCCTCACGTTGAGCCCGACTGGAGTTTGGTTTATCCTGAGTTGGCTGGTATGTATCACGGTGTTGAAGAGCTGGTGGATGATGTGCCAGAGTTTTTGGAAGATGGTTTGGAGGAGGAATCTCTAACTGCAAAGCTTGACGATATGCTTCAGGAAGCTAATATAGGGCCCGAACTTATTGCAAGTTTGGGGGTTGGCTTGAAAAACCTGAATGATACAGCCTCCAATATGAACAAATTCACCGATGCTGCACAAGCCAATACCGAGTTTGTTAATAATGTGAAAGGTGCTTCATCTAGTGTTAGCAAACTTTCTCAGTCATATGAAAAAGCCAGTGAAGTTCTGTCTTCGGATATTAAATCAACTGAAGCCTATCACAATAGCATTATATCTGCCAGCAATGCCGCTGCAAGTTTGGCCGAAAGTTATCAAAGCGCTTCACAAGCCATGAAAAATGATGTGAACGCCACAGGTGCTTTCAACCAAAGTGTAAAAGCCGCCGCCGAAAGCGCAAGCGAACTAGCTCAGGAGTATACTAAATCTATAGAAACCCTCCGCAAAACAGCCGAGGCTCTTAATTTTACAGGTGTCGATGGTGACTCCTATAATGTGGAATTGAGGAAGATATCTTCAAATCTTGCTGCGTTGAATGCAGTTTACGAATTGCAACTGCAAAATTCAAATGAGCAAATGGAAGCTACAGCTAGAATTCAGGATTCTATGGCAATATTCTTAGAAAAATTACAAACTTCTGTAAATGCAACACAGCAGTATGAAGAAGGAGTAACCGTTTTAGCTAAAAATGTAGATTCATTAAATCAAGTTTACGGAAATATGCTTGCTGCCATGAATGTGGCACCAAGACGTTAATTTTAAATTGTTTAAAATAAAAACCCATGGCAGGATTTAAAGAAACGCCTCGGCAGAAGATGATCGGGATGATGTATTTGGTGCTAACAGCTCTGTTGGCATTGAATGTATCCAAAGAGATTCTTGATGCTTTTGTAATTGTAAATGATAGTGTTGAAAAAACCAGCGCAAATTTTACCAGTAAGGTTCAGGATTTGCACGGTCAGTTCAGTGCTCAATATCAGCTCAACCCCGACAAAACCAGAGCTTTCTACGAAAAATCTGTAGTTGTTAAAAATAAAAGTCAACAATTAATCAACTACATGGACTCTCTAAAGTTTGCTATCATAGCAAAAACAGAGGGTATTCCTTTTGATAGTGCTAAAGTTCGGCCTTTATCCAGAATTGATGCCAAGGATAATTATGATGTTCCTACTAATTTTCTGTTGGGTAGCGAAGGATTGGAAAATGGCGAGGGCTTCAAGCTTCGCTCTAAAATAAATGCTTACAGGGAGGCTTTGTTGAAGTTTATTCCTGAATCGGATCAGGCATCATTGAGTATTGGTTTGATAACAAATCCAGAGGAAGGTTACAGAAATGCAACCGGACAATCACAGAATTGGGTGGAATATAATTTTTACCATACTATTTTGGCCGCTGACGTTACCATATTCAATAAGTTAGTGAACGAGGTTCGAAACGCCGAATATGATGTAACTAATTATTTATTTCAAGGAATATCTAAATCTGACTTCAAGTTTAGTTCCATTGAACCCAGGGTTATGCCGACTTCCAGATTTATTTTTCAAGGCGATACCTATGAAGCTGAGGTTTTTATGGCCGCTGTTGACGAAACTGCTGAGCCAACTGTAATGTATCAAATGAATGCTTCCGATTGGGATAATTCGTTTGCCAGTTCTGCAAAAATTATTAAAGGCGACAGTGGCGTGGTTAAATTGGAAATTCCAACATCTGGTATGGCTCCTAAAGAATATACTTTTGCAGGGCAAATTGGGGTAATGAAACCCGATGGTACCATGAAATATGAATCCTTCAAATCAAGCTTTATTGTAGCTGAACCATCTGCAAACGTATCTGCCACCAAAATGAATGTATTTTATCGTGGTGTTGATAATCCGGTTAATATTTCAGCTTCTGGGGTACCCGCAACTCAACTTCGATATGAAATCATAGGTGATGGTCGTATCCAGGAATCTGGCAAAGGTTTGGTAGTTAATAATCTAACACAGTCATCAGTTGGAAATGTCAAAATCAGAGTTTATAGTGAATTTGATGGGGATAGAAAACAATTGGGCGAGCAGGAATTTCGTGTAAAAGATTTACCTCCACCAAATATTTTGGTAAGAGATATAGCAGCTGGGGTTGTATCGAGAGATAAACTTCTTGCCAATCCGTATTTACTTTGTGAATTACCTGAATATGTAAATTTTGAATTTAAATATCAGGTAACCAGATTTACATTAAGTATAACAAAGGACGGAGATAGTTATGACAAGCAAGCTGCTTCGCCCTATTTAACAGAAGAAATGAAAACTTATATTAAGAGCGCAAGAAAAAATACAATGCTGGTATTTTCTAATATTGAAGTTCAAGGACCTATCAATAAATTTTCAGTACCTAACTTTGCAGTTAAATTAAATTAGTAACAATGAAAAAGCAACTTTTAATCATTTCTGTTCTTTTGGGTGGATTATTGTCTCCTTGGAATAGCAATGCTCAGGTTATTGGGGGAAGTAGTCAATCATCCGCTGTTTCCACTCCCCGAGATGATATTTTTGATCATATTCACACCGAATTTAAGAAACCAATTCCTTACAGTCCCTTGCGTCAGGCAGATGTTATCTATAGTAAGCGGGTATGGCAAGTTATTGATTTTCGTGAAAAAATGAATCAGCCCTTTTACTATCCTGTTAAAGACCATCTTCAGTGGAAAAGTTTTATAACTGTTGTTTTGGATGCCGTTAAAACTGGCGAATTAACTGCCTATAATGCTGAAGTTGATGATGAATTTACTACTCCTATGTCTATTGAAGCAGTAGAAAGCCTGTTGAATGGAGTTGCAGTAAACGTTGATAGAAAAGATTTGGACGGAAATATAATCGGCACAGAAGTAGCTTATGAAGATAGATTTTCAAAGACGGAAGTAAAAAGTGTTCGATTAAAAGAAGTCTGGTACTTTGATAAACAAAGAAGTCAGTTACAGGTAAGAATCCTGGGATTTTGTCCAGTTTGGGAATATACAACTAAAGATGGTCTATTTAAACGTACACCTCTTTTCTGGATTTATTTCCCCGAAGCGCGTCAGGTGCTGGCCAAAGCTGAGGTTTTCAACCGAAAAAATGGTGCTGAACGCAGAACCTATGATGATATTTTCTGGAAAAGGATGTTTAACTCCTATGTTTACAAGGAAGATAATGTTTACGATAGGCTCATAAGCGACTACGCAAGTGGAATGGATGCTCTTCTTGAATCTGAAAGAATTAAAACTGAAGTTTTCGAAATAGAACAATATATGTGGGATTATTAGAAAACCCGAAATTTAAAAAAACCCGGTTTATCCGGGTTTTTTTATGCTTAATATTATCTTTGCTCCATGACTGGAAGTTTTTTAGACAACCCCATATTGTATTTGAAAGGCGTTGGTTCTGCCCGTGAGAAATTATTGAAGGCTGAATTAGGAATAAAATCTTTTGAGGATATTCTATATTATTTTCCTTTTCGTTATATCGATCGAAGTCGTTTCTATAAAGTTGAAGAAATAGATGAAGAAATGCCTTTTGTTCAACTTCGGGGGAAAATATCTAATATCCAAATCCAGGGGGCATTGGCCAAGACCAGACTTACCGCTAGTTTTAGGGATGATTCAGGTTCATTGGAGCTCATTTGGTTTAAAGGTATAAAATGGGTGAGGGAAAATCTAATTCCCGGAAAAGAATACATTGTGTTTGGGAAGGCCAGTTTGTTTAACGGGATTTTAAATATGGCCCATCCGGAAATAGAATTGGCAGAGCAACGGGAGCGCAGCCCCATACAAATCCAACTTCAGCCTTTTTATAATACCACTGAGAAACTCCGTAAAGCGAATCTCGATTCGAAGGGTTTGGCAAAGATTTGGAAAATAGTTGTTGTTCAAATGTCGCACAATATTCCAGAAGTCTTATCGGATGAATTATTACAAAAGTATCGACTGGTAAGTCGTGAGCAAGCTCTTCGTATGATTCATTTCCCGCTGGAAATTAAGGAGATACAAATTGCCAAACGTAGATTAGTTTTTGAGGAGTTTTTATTTATTCAACTTCAGCTTATCAAGGCGAAAGTAATCCGTGCCGAAAAGAACAAGGGAATTGTTTTTCATGAGGTGAGCGAGCTATTCAATTCGTTTTATCGATACTATCTTCCGTTCGAATTGACTGGTGCCCAGAAAAAAGTATTAAAAGAAATACGGAAAGACCTGGGCTCGGGGCATCAGATGAACCGCCTTTTGCAGGGTGATGTGGGTTCGGGAAAAACTCTGGTAGCACTCATGTGCATGTTATTGGCAGCGGATAACAAATATCAGGCATGCATTATGGCTCCCACAGAAATTCTGGCCCAGCAGCATTATGTGAGCATAACCGGTTTTCTTAAAGATATGCCCATCAAGGTTGGTCTGCTGACGGGTTCAACTCCCAAAAAACAGAGAGATGACTTGCATGCATCTTTGCGGTCGGGCGAAATGAATATTCTATTGGGGACACATGCCTTGATAGAAGATACTGTACAATTTAAAAATTTAGGTCTGGTAGTTATTGACGAGCAACACCGGTTTGGAGTGGCTCAGCGGGCAAAACTGTGGACAAAAAACAGTACTCCTCCACATATTTTAGTCATGACCGCTACCCCAATCCCCCGAACATTGGCCATGACCCTTTATGGGGATTTGGATTACTCGGTGATTGATGAGTTGCCACCAGGGCGGAAAAACATTGTCACCTATCATTATTTCGATAAAAACAGATATAAAGTTTTTGGCTTCATTAGAAAGCAGATAGAACTTGGACGTCAGATTTATATTGTATACCCGCTAATTGAAGAATCAGAAACACTTGATTTGAAAGATTTGAACGATGGCTATGAAAGCATAGTTCGTGAGTTTCCCCGTCCGCAATATCAGGTGGGAATATTGCATGGAAGAATGAAAGCGGCGGATAAGGAAATTGAGATGCAGCGATTCTCAAAGGGCGAAACCCAAATAATGATTGCAACTACGGTGATAGAAGTGGGTGTTAACGTGCCCAATGCCTCGGTCATGATTATTGAGAATGCTGAGAGATTTGGTCTTTCGCAGTTGCATCAACTCCGGGGAAGAGTAGGACGGGGTGCCGAACAATCCTATTGCATACTCATGACGAGTTATAAACTCACCTCTGAAGCCAAAACCCGCATGGATGCTATGGTAAGTACAACCGATGGCTTTGTTATTGCCGATGTCGACTTAAAACTCAGAGGGCCAGGCGATTTAAAAGGAACCAGACAAAGTGGAGATTTAGACTTAAAGATTGGCGATTTAATAAAAGATGAAGCCATTTTGAAAGTTGCAAGGGAAGAAGCCATTCATATTTTGAGCAGCCCGGCCATCTACAATAAGCCAGAAAATCAATTGATTATCAGTGAACTGAATCGGCGGGAAAGGAAAATGACGAATTGGAGCGAAATCAGCTAAACAAGCTCATCCAACCAGTCCGGAAAACTTGCCACTGCGTTTGCCGTTATTTTTAGGCTTATTATTTATCGACTAATTTCAGAGCTTTTTTACCCCAAAAATGATTTTTTTTAAGAATGGCAAATCCATTTTGTTTAATTATTATACATAAAAATTAGTCAGGTGGATTTTATTGATATCTATTCATTTTCAGGTCTGGAATGAAAACAAATTGGAGCAAATTTTTTAACATTCATTTTACAAATTATTATGTTTTTCCTTATATTTACGAGTGCGTGTAAAGTAAATTTTTATGACTACTCCTAAAAGAAAATCGAATCAAAACTCCCAGGAAAATCAATTACGTGTTGTAGGTATTGGTGCATCGGCCGGTGGCCTGGAAGCATTGCAGCAATTCTTTAAATATATGCCTATCAATATTGATTTGGCCTACGTGGTGGTTCAGCATCTATCGCCCGATTATAAAAGTATGATGGACGAACTCTTGTCCAGATATACAACTATGCCCATTTCGGTAATTGAAGATGGGATGAAACTGGAGGCCAACCATATATTTTTAATTCCCCCCAGGCAGAACTTAGAAATATTCAGTGGGAAATTATTTTTAACCAAACAACTTTCGGGGAAAGGACTTAATCTGCCCATCGATGTTTTCTTCAGGTCGCTGGCCGAAGAAAAAGGTAAGAATGCCATTGCCGTTATACTTTCCGGAACCGGAAGCGATGGTACTCTTGGGATTAAAGCCATTAAGGAGGCCGATGGGCTGGTAATGGTTCAGGATGAGAACACTGCAAAGTTTTTTGGGATGCCCCACAGCGCCCTTGCCACAGGACTTGTAGACTATATTTTACCACCTGAAGAGATGGGTCCGGAATTGGAAAACTTTCTTAAACACCCCTTAGTCAATAAAAAACAAAAGATTTCATCCATTCCTGATGAGGGAGTAAATTCACTAACCAAGGTAATTCTTATCATAAAAAACTATGTGGGGATTGATTTCTCATACTATAAAGAGAATACCATACTTCGACGATTGGAGCGCAGGGTGAGCATCAATCGATTTAATAATCTCGAAGAATATCTTCCTTTCCTGATGGAAAACGACAAAGAAAAGGAAATTCTTTACCGTGAATTCTTAATAGGCGTTACCCAGTTTTTTAGAGATAAAGAAGCTTTTGATAGCATACAAAACAAAGTATTGCCAGAACTTTTTAAAGATAATAAAAAGCATATAAGGGTCTGGACAACAGGTTGTTCCACTGGTGAAGAAGCATACTCCATTGCCATTATGCTGTTCGAAGCCGCCGAAAAATATAATTTCAAGGGTGACCTTAAGCTATTTGCATCGGATATTGACAGAAAATCTATTGACGTGGCCAGCAGAGGCTTCTATCCCGAAAGCATAGTGGCCGATGTGGATGCAAAACTCCTTGCCAAGTATTTTGTAAAAACCGATAATGGCTATCAGATTGAGAAAGAAATACGAAATATTATTGTATTTACAGCCCACAATGTGCTCAAAGATCCGCCCTTTAGTAAGCTGGATATGGTGGTTTGCCGCAATCTTTTCATCTATCTTAAGCCAGATATACAGGCCAGCTTGTTGCACAGATTTTATTATAGTTTAAACAACGATGGTTTTCTGTTCATGGGCAGCAGCGAGACTTTGGGAGGAATGAGTACAGCCTTCGATGTGGTTGATTTAAAGAACAAAATCTATCGCTATAAAGCTGGTTTCACCCTTCCCATTATCGATAGTTTGGTGTTGGATCATAAAAAGGGGATAAATTTAGTGCCCGAGATGCTTTCATCACAGGCGCAAAAAAGGAAAACCAAATCCGATGATTTGCTGAGAAATGTTTTGTCAGAAATCATTCCCCCATCCATTTTGGTAGATAGTAACTATTTTATAGTAAGCATTTTTAACAATATTAACCCTTTTACCGAATTTCAATCGGGTAATTATTCCAATGAGCTGTTCTCTATTCTTCCCAAAGAACTAGGGCTATTTGTCAATAATTTGCTTCGACAACTCAAGAATGAAAAATTGATAGTAAGAAATATTGGGGGATTAAAAAGCTTCGAAGGCCAGCAAATAAAGGTAACAGGCCGAAAGTTGGACAAGGATGATTTTCCATATTATCTGCTTACTTTTGAATTTGTTACAGATGTAATTGTTCAAAAGAACGAATCCCCTGACGAAGGTATTGTCTATTCATCTGAACTCAATGCACGTGTAGTTGATTTAGAGAAAGAACTCAGCAGTGCCAAGGAGAATCTGGCAGCAACCATTGAAGAGCTCGAAAGTGCCAACGAAGAACTCCAATCATCCAATGAGGAGCTCATAGCTTCCAACGAGGAATTGCAAAGCACCAACGAAGAATTGCAATCGGTTAACGAAGAGCTATACACCGTAAATACAGAACATCAGCAAAAAATTGAAGAACTCACAGTCTTAAACAACGATGTAAATAATTTGCTAAAGAATACCGAAGTGGCGGCAATCTACTTAGATAGTAAATTGTGCATCAGGAAAATAACCCCACAAGCCAGGTTGCTGACCAATGTTTTGGAAAGCGATATTGGCCGACCGGTGAGCCATTTGAGTGTAATGGAAGGATATCCAACCCTTGCCGATGATGTTAATATGGTCATGACAAATTTAATTCCCATTGACCGCGAAATATTAGATAAGGAAAACAAAACCTTTTTCTCCCGAATCAGGCCATATCGCACCAATCAGAATGCAGTGGAAGGAGTGATGCTTACTTTTGTGGACATCAGTGAGTTGATAAATCAGCGCCGACGTGCTGAAGTAAATGCTGAACGGTTGATTCAGTCGCTGAGCTTAGGAAAAATGGCCTGGTGGGATTGGGATATAACAACCGGTCATGTGAATTATAACGAACGCAAAGCCACCATGCTGGGTTATTCGGCTGATGAATTTCCGAACGATGTTTATGAGATTTGCAGTTATATTCATCCCGACGATTACGATATTACCATGCAGGAAATGACTGAGGTTTTGAAAGGCACCAAAGCCATGTGGGATGTGAAGTATCGCATCAGGAGAAAGGATGGAACCTACGCCATGTATCACGATCAGGGCTCCATAAAGGTTCGTGATGAAGCTGGAAAACCTTTGCAAATGATTGGAATGGTGATAGATGTGAGTGATTCTTATAACACGGCTATAAATCCAGGAATGAACGTGGAAATTCTGCATCTCGTTTTTAAAAACAATCCTTTAGCACATTTATTAGTCGATGGTCATGGTAATATTACCTATGCCAATGATAAAGTTCTGGATATATTCAAAATGACAAGATCGCAACTTTTCGAGCGCAATTGTTTTTCCCCCGTTTGGGGATTTTCGAGCACCGACGGGAGGCTTTTATTGGTGGATGAGCTGCCATTATCAATTATAAAAAGGACTAATAAGCCATTATATGAATTTAAATGCATGGTCAATCTTACATCGAACCAAAAAATTCTAATACAGCTCGAAGGTGCCCCTATTGACACAAGTCAGAGGAGTTTTAATGGAGCTATATTTACAATAAAACCCATTGAACATGAAAAAGCTTGATGAAGATGAGCTCAGGTTGCGAATAGAAAATGCGCTCAAGGGTAATAAGCGAAATATTTCGCAATTGCAAATAGACCAACTGATTGAAGAAGTAAACGTCTATCACAAGGAACTCGAATACCAGAATGAGGAGCTAAAAAGGGCTCAGTTTGATTTGGAAGAATCCAACAATCGCTATAAATCGCTTTTTGCTGACGCGCCAACAGGCTATTTGCTTTGTGATGAGGATTTCATGATTAGGGATGCCAATAATGCCTTTTATGGGTTAATTAGAGCTCATCAATCTGTTATAAATCAGCCAATTAGTTCTTATGTTCACCCACGATGGCAGGACGAATTTTTCTTCATCAAGCAGCAGATATCTAAAAACAAACAAATCAGTTCCCACGAAATATCGCTGAATGTGGATAATGCAGAAGTTCCTGTTAAAATTTCGGTCAATCGGCAGCAGGTGGATGGAGAAACCGTATATCGTTTTGCCTTTAGCGATTTATCGGTTGAGAAAAAATATGAACGACATCTAACAGAGCGCATTAAAGAATTGGATTGTTTATATAGTTTTTCACAGCTGCTTCAGAACCAGAATATTAATATCGATGAATTGCTTCAGTCTGCAGTGGAATTAATACCTGCAGCCATGCAATTCCCCGAATTTGTATGTGCCAGAATCAAATATAATGAAAAAGAATACCGCACTTTCCAGTTCGATACTTCCGATATAAAAATTTCATCTTCGCTAAAAATAAAAACCAGAACCATTGGCTTTTTGGAGGTGATGTATAAATCAGAAAAAGGTGAAAAATCCGGTTATAAATTTATCAAAGAAGAACGAAAACTAATAGACAATCTGGCCAACAGGCTAGGCGATTATTTAGAGAGAAGGCTCATAGAACTGGCAGTATTTCAAAGCAATGAGAATTTGCGGATTACTTTGAAAAGTATAGGCGATGCAGTTATTGCCACCGATATACAAGGTCGGATAACCCAAATGAATATTATTGCCGAAAGATTGACAGGCTGGAGCCAGCAGGAAGCCTTTCAAAAAAATCTGGATGAGGTTTTTAAAATTGTTCATGCTGTTACAGGCGATAAAGCAGAAAATCCGGTTTATAAAGTTTTGGAAACAGGCTCGATTGTGGGGCTGGCCAACCACACGAAACTCATTTCTAAGAGCGGAGAGGAGTTTCATATTGCCGATAGCGGAGCACCCATAAAAGATGAACTGGGAAATATTCAGGGGGTTGTTTTGGTTTTTAGAGATGTGTCGCACGATTACAAAATCAGACAAGAACTCATTGAAAGCGAGCAAGAGCTTAAAACAGCACAAAGAATTGGCAAAACCGGAAGCTGGAGATTTCATTTAAATACGGGTTTGGTTTCTGTTTCGGAAGAATCGTGCAGAATTTACGGTTTGGATGTGCAGAAAACCTATACAATTGACGAAATAAAAACATTTCCGCTCCCCAAATACAGGCCATTGCTCGATTCGGCTATGAAAAACCTAATTGAGAATGGAGGAGAATATGATATGAAATTTGAGATTGAACGACCTTCGGATCATAAAATCGTCTTTATTCATTCCTTAGCTCAGTATGATTCCAACGAGAATACTATTTTAGGCATTATTCACGATATTTCAGAACAGCATGAAGCCCAGCAAGCATTAAACAGCTCCAATGAAAAGCTCAGAATCACCCTCCAATCTATTGGCGATGCTGTGATAGCCACCGATTTGGAAGGGCGCATAACTCAAATGAATAGCATAGCCGAACAACTTACAGGCTGGAATTTACACGATGCTTTAGGAGCTGAACTCGAGCAAGTATTTCGGATTATCAATTCTCAAACTGGTCAGAAAGCCGAGAATCCTGCATTTAAAGTGCTTGAAACAGGCAGTATAGTTGGCCTGGCAAACCATACCAAGCTCATTGCCAAAAACGGAACAGAGTTTCACATTGCCGACAGCGGAGCCCCAATAAAGGATGGAAATGGAAATATTCAAGGGGTTGTTTTGGTATTTAGAGATGTAACTCAGGAATACCAAATGCGCCAGCAACTTATAGAAAGCGAAGAGAGATTTTCGAAACTCTTTAAAAATAGCCCGGTTCCGAAGGCATTGTCCTTTTATAGCGATGCCAGAATTGTGGATGTTAATGATGCCTGGGTTAAATATTTTGGCTTTGAAAAGGACGAAGCTTTGGGGAAAACTCCCTCGGAGCTTGGCATATATCATTGGGCATTTCAGGAGAATATTATAGAAGAAATAAAGCAGAAAGGCAAGGTTGAAAATTCTGAAATAGAGATTGTTACAAAGGAAAGGAAACAAAAATCAGTTTTGGCATCCATGGAGCTGACAGAGCTCAATGGCATTTCGCATTTGATTGCTGTGTTTGCCGATATTACCGAAATACGCGAGGCCGAAAAAGCTCTTATGGTTAGCGAGGGTAGATTCCGCTCATTTGTCGAAAATGCCAATGATATCATTTATCAGGTTTCTCCCGATGGAGTTTTTACCTATACAAGCCCCAATTGGACTCAGATATTGGGCTACGAAGTACATGAAGTGATAGGTTCATCACTTTATAAATTTGTTCATCCGGATGATGTGAATATTTGCCTTGACTATCTGAACCAGATTATGTCCGATAACAAATCTTCAAACAGTGTTGAATATCGGGTCTTGCATAAAAATGGTGATTGGCGATGGCATTCCTCCACTGGGGCGGCCCTAAGAAACGAATTGGGGTTTCCGGTTTCCTATCTGGGAGTGGCCCGAGATATAACAGAATTAAAAGAAGCACTTATTAAGCAAAACGAAACCATGCAGATTGTTTCGGCGGCTTTTAATGCGGTTGATAGTTTTCTGGCCGTTATAGACAAGGATTTTAAAATTGTATTGAGTAATTGGCACGGCATAAATTGGGGGGAAAGCATTGACAACGATGATGTATTTTGTTGTTATAAGTCTTTAAAAAAACTTGATAAACCCTGTGCTGATTGTCCACCAATGCTTACCCTAAACGATGGTAAACCTAGGTTCTTCGAAGAGTACAATCCGGATACCGGTGAATACAAGGAGGTGAGCGTGATGCCTGTTTTCAACGATAAAAACGAAGTTCAGTATGTGCTCGAAAATGTGAGAGATGTTACTAAACGTAAAGATGCCGAAAAATCTAATTTGGAACTTTATCACCGGTACCAGACCATTATTTCGAATTTCCCCAATGGTGCAGTTTTCATGTTTAACAAGGAATTGCAATGCACCCATGTGGATGGAAAACTTCTCGGCGAATCAGGGCTTGCGACGGAACATTTTCTTGGCAAGCGACCCGACGAAACCCTGCCCCCTGAAGTTGCTTCGGTCATTATTCAAAACGTTCCAATATTATTTAAAAACCAAACCTGTTATTACGAAACCGAATTGCTTGGCAAAACAATGGCCAATTGGGGAGAGCCCATCATAAACAGTGATGGCATTATTGAACAGGCTTTGGTATTTTCCATTGATATTACTCAACTTAAAGAAAACGAACGGCAAATCAAAGAAAGTGAAGAGCGTTTCTCGTTGTTGGTGAGAAATTTACAATCAGGAATTTTTTATGTGAATACACGGGGCGAAGTTTTGGAAACCAATCCGGCACTCATTAAACTATTGGGCTCCCCATCCGAAGAAGCCACCAAGAAAATAAACATCTTCGAATTCAAGCCTTTGGTTGAATTTGGATATACACAAAAACTCCAGCAATGCATCGATGAGGGGCATATTGTTTACGGCGAAGGCAATTATATTACCAAATGGGGGAAAAATATTTATGTGAAATATTATTTTGTTCCCATTTTCAATAATGGGAAAGTAACTGGTGCCTTAGCCAGTTTAGAAGACACCACCCGACAAAAAACCGACGCACTAAAGATTGAAAATGCCGAAAAACGGTTTAGAGCCCTCATAGAAAATGCTCCCGATGGATTAAATATTGTGAGCTTAGAAGGCACAATGATTTATATAAGCCCCAACTCTTTGAGGTTATTTGGTTATGAAGAATCCGAAGTTATCAATCATTTGGGCTCTGAGTTTGTGCATCCCGACGATGTGTCAACGGTAATTAAGGTTTTTGAAGAAATTGCAAATTTCCCGGAACGAAAACCAACCATAAGCTATCGGTTCAGAAGAAAAAGCGGAGAATATCGTTGGATCGAAACCACTTTTGCCAATTTGCTCAACGACGAAGCTATTGGTGGATTTGTTCTCAATTTTACCGATATCACAGAGCGTAGAGTTCTTATTGAAAATCTTGTAAAAGCCAAGGAAAAAGCAGAAGAAAACGATAATCTTAAGTCGGCATTCTTAGCCAATATGAGTCATGAGATTAGAACCCCCATGAATGGCATTATTGGTTTTACGAGCCTTTTGAGTGAACCCGACATCACCAAAGAAGAACGTCAGCAATTTTTATCGCTTATTGAAAAGGCAGGTCACAAGTTGATGAGCACGGTTAACGATTTAATCGATATTTCGAAAATTGAAACAGGTCAGATGCCGGTTGCCTGGTCTTCCTTTGGCATTAAAGAAAGTGTGGAGAATATGTATGATTTCTATAAAGCTGAAGCAAAGATTAAGGGTTTAGATATGGTCTTGAGTCTGAACGAAGTTGATGACTGCACCCATATTAAAACCGATCCCATGAAATTTGAGTCAATCTTTACAAACCTGCTTAAAAACTCGATAAAATATACCGATTCCGGACGTATTGAGATTGGATGTATTTTAAAAGAAAGATTTATTGAGTTTCACGTAAAAGACTCTGGCATTGGTATCCCCGCCGACCGTCAGGAAGCAGTTTTTAATCGTTTTGAGCAAGCCAAATTCCGCGACAAACATGCCATTGAAGGCTCTGGACTCGGACTGGCCATTTGCAAAGCTTATGTAGAAATGCTGGGGGGTAAAATCTGGCTTGAATCCGAAGAAAATGTGGGGTCTACATTCTACTTTACTCTGCCTTTGGAACATAAACCTAACTGACAAACTAAAAATTCTCCAATGGCAAATAGCGATAACACCCTAATAAATAAATTGCAACTCGATTTGCAAAAGGCTCAGATTGAAATTGACCAATTAAAAAAACAGTTGGCATCGATTGATTTAGCGGAAAGTGAAAATAGTGAGGAAGATAATGTAGAAAAGGACAAACTATATTTGGAATCCTTACTCAATGGCATGCCAGACCTGATTTTTATCATCGATAAGCATGGAGTCTATTTAGATTGCAGAACAGGAAATCCGGAGAATCTGGCCTTCAGGCAAGAAGATTTTATTGGGAAATCTATTCATCAGATTTTTCCTGAAGAAGAAGCTCAGGTTTTTCAGGAGATGATTGATGCCACCATACAGACTAAATCCACTCAAATCAGAGCATATTCCATGCATGTAAATGGTGAGTTGGGGTATTTTGAGTGCAAAATGAATGTATTCGAAGCCGAAAAGGTAATTGCAGTGATTCGTGATATTACAAAAAGACAAAAAGCAGAGAATGCACTCAATGAAAGTCAGCTCAAATTCAAACAAATAATAGATCATTCCCCCGATATTGTTTACCGGTTTTCAAGTGTTAATGGGGGTAGTTTCCACTCGCCGAAAGTTTTCGATGTCTTGGGATATACACATCAGGAGCTTTCACTAAATCCTCAGCTTTGGATGGATTCCCTTCATCCTGACGATGTTGCAATGGTTCAGCAGGCAGTTGAAAATGCCAGAAATGGGAAACCCATTGATATGGAATACCGCATTAAATCGGCTTTTGGAAAATGGGTTTGGCTTCACGACAGAAGCATGCATATCGAAATAGCAGAAAACGAGACTATTATCGATGGCTTAGCCATGGATATCACTGATAAGAAATTGGCGGAAGAAAAAGCAATTGAAGCTCAAAAAACCTATGAATATATATTCAATGCCATTCCCGAAGCTGTTTATATTCAGGATGCTGAGGGCGTTTTTATTGATGTGAACGACAGTGCCCTAAAACTATATGGTTGTTCGAAGGAGTATCTGATTGGTAAAACCCCCGCCGATATTGCGGCTCCGGGATTAAACGATCTTGACTACACTATAGGCCTTTCGCTGAGCGTAATGAAAACCGGAATTCCGGTACGGTTTAATTTTTGGGCAATAAGAGTGAATGGAGAAATATTTGTAAAAGAGGTGATTGTAAACCGTGGCAAATACTTTGGACAACAAGTTTTAATTGCCACCGCCCGCGATATGACCCTGCAAAAGGATTATGAAAACCAGCTTGAACAAACGCATCAGCGGATGGAACTGGCCGCCGAAGCAGCCAAATTTGGCATTTGGGAATACGACCTTCTCAATAATAAACTCTATTGGGACAAATGGATGCATCAACTATACGGAATAGATGAGAGCGATTTCAAAGGCTACGAAACCTGGATGTCCTTGGCCAATCCTGACGACCTTCCACGATTGATTGAAGGTGAAAAACAGGCCCTATTAAACAGTGACACCTACTCAACAGAGTTTAATATACGAACTCCCAAAGGCGAGTCGAGGCATATTAAATCCAATGCCATAATTCTTCGAAACGATATACATCAACCCTATAAAATTACGGGCATCAATTTCGATATCACCGACCGAAAGAATGCCGAAGACCGCATGAGAGAGTTAACTCATACCATGCTGAAATTTGGTTCTGATAAGGTGGCAAATATCAATCAGTTGGTAGCACTTCTGGGTACTACATTTCTAGCCGATTCCGCAGTATATAACAAATTGACCGATGGCTTGTTATGCTCTCTGGGTCAATGGAAAACCCCCCTGGATTATAATCCGGTCGACAAGCCTGATGGACATATTTGTTTTGATGTAATAAAAAATAAGAAAGACAGTATCGCTATCATTAACGATCTTCACAATACAAGCTATCAAATCACCGATCCCAATGTATCCAAATATGGATTAAAAACCTATATTGGTGTGCCAGTAAAATGCAAGAACAAACAAATCGGATCCCTTTGCATTTTGTATCAGAACAACTTTCTCCCCACTCAAAACGACATTGATTTTATAAAATTGGTGGGTCATGCCTTATCCAGCGAAGAAGAAAGAATGGTTGACGAGATTCAGTTATTGGAGAGCGAGCACAAGCATAAATTTTTGTTTGAGAAAATGGCTCAGGGGGTAGTTTACCATGCAGCCGATGGGTCTATACTCGATGCCAACCCTGCCGCCCTTGAAATATTAGGCCTAAGCATGGATCAGATACTAGGTCTGACCTCCAAACATCCACGTTGGGATACCATCCACGAAGATAAAACTCCTTTCCATGGAGATGAACATCCCGCCACTCTGGCTCTGAAAAATGGGAAACCCGTGCTCAATGTGGTCATGGGAGTTTTTCACCTGCAAAGCCAGAAATACCGTTGGATTTTAATAAATGCTATTCCTGAGTTTAAAGACAATAATCCAACACCTACCCAATGTTTCGCCACTTTTACGGAAATAACCGAGGTTAAGGAATCTAAAGATAAACTGCGCCAAAGTGAGCAGCAATACAAAAATTTGCAGGAGTTATTCTCCAATATGGCCGATATTATGCCCGATTTGCTTTGGGCGAAAGACCTGAACCGGAATTTTATTTTCGCCAATAAAGCCATTTGTCAAAAGCTGCTAATTGCCGAAAGTGCGGACGAAGTGATTGGAAAGAATGATATGTTTTTTGCCCAAAGGCAGAGGGAATTATATCCCGATAGACCCGATTGGCATACCTTTGGCGAGATTTGTTGTGATAGCGATTCTATTGTTCTAACTTCAGGTCAAACCGGTCAGTTCGATGAGTTCGGAAATGTTCAAGGTGAATTTCTCTTTCTCGATGTGGTAAAAACTCCTCTTCGAAACGAAAACGGAGAAATAATTGGGGTAGTTGGTTCGGCCCGCGATGTGACAATAAATAAACAAGCCGCTCAGCAGCTCAAAGAGAGTCAGGCCAACTTAAAAGCAATTATCGAAAATTCTTTGGATAATATTTGGAGCATCAATCTTCGTTATGAGATTGATTTTGTGAATGACGTGTTTTTCGAATCATTTAAAAATGTATTTTCTTATGAGTTGAAAAAGGGACAATGTATCCTCGATGCGTTACCTCCTGGACTTTCAAACATTTGGAAGGAACGTTATGATCGGGCTTTTGCCGGTGAGCAATTTAGCTTTCTAGATGAAATAGTTGTGGGAGATCAAACCATATATATCGAGGTATGCATGAGGCCTATTTTGGTGGATAATATCGTAAAAGGAGCGTCTTTCTATGGTCGAGATATTACAACAAAAATTTTTGCGGAGAAGGACTTACAATATCAGTCCGATTTCAGGTATCTGCTTATGGAGCTTTCGTCGAATTTTATCAATGTGCCTCTCAATAAAATTGAATCAGCTATATCCAATTCATTGGCACAATTGGGTGCTTTTGTGGGTGCCGATCGTGCCTATATTTTTGATTATTATTTCGATAAAGGAATATGTGTGAATTCTTTTGAATGGTGCAGCAAAGGAACTTCACCCCAGATTGATAACCTTCAGAATGTGCAATTGAGCGACATTCCCGATTGGACATTTGCTCATCAGCAAGGCATTGATGTGAACTTTCCCGATATTTCAGCCTTGCCCAACGATGGTTTGAAAGAATTGCTTCAATCGCAGGAAATTAAAAGCCTTTTAACCATACCTCTTATGTCAGTGAATGAATGTATCGGTTTTGTTGGGTTCGATTCTGTAAACCATCACCACACATACAACGAGTTTGAAACCAATCTTCTACATGTGTATTCAGAAATGCTTGTTAATGCTATTGATAGAAAAAATGTTGAAATTCAGTTGATTAGAGCCAAAGAAAAAGCGGAGGAAAGCGACAGGCTTAAATCGGCATTCTTAGCCAATATGAGTCACGAAATCAGAACCCCCATGAATGGTATTCTGGGGTTCACTACTTTGCTCAACGAGCCCGATTTAACTGGCGAAGAACGACAGGAGTTTATAAAAATCATTACCAAAGCCGGCGAAAGACTTGTGGATACCGTGAACGATTTGATTGATGTTTCGAAAATTGAAACCGGACAAATGAAAGTCGTTTATGGAATGGTGAATGTGGAAGAAGAGCTGGAAAGTCTTTATAGTTTTTTTGTTCCTCAGGCAAGAGAGAAAAGTCTGAATCTAAGCCTCAATATGATGATTTTTGAGGAATGCAAATGGCTGTATTCTGATCGCAATAAACTTAACTCCATACTAACCAATCTCATAAAGAATTCGATAAAATATACCGACACGGGGGATATAGAAATTGGCTGTAGCAAAGTTGGAGAATACGTTCAGTTTTCGGTGAAGGATACCGGAATCGGTGTTCCGGAAAACAGATTGAACGCTATTTTCAATCGGTTTGAACAAGCCGATTTTACCGATACCCACGCATTCGAAGGTTCCGGTTTGGGGCTTGCCATAAGTAAAGCTTATGTGGAAATGCTGGGCGGGAAAATCTGGGTAGAATCGGAAGTAGGCAAAGGCTCAAATTTCTATTTTACCATTCCACTGAACGACGATGTGGAAAAAATATCCCCCGGGAAATAATCGAAAAGGAAATTCTTTTTTATGAAAGCACTCATTTTGTTCGATTCAGTTTTTGGTCATACAAATGCCATTGCAGAAGCCATTGGTCGGGGGTTGGGCAATGCTGATTCATTGGAGCTTATAAATTTTAAACATGCATCGGAAGAGAAGATTCTCAGCGCACAATTGCTCATCGTTGGCTCTCCCACCAGAGGATTTATGCCCACACCGGAAATTCATCAGTTTTTGAAAAACCTGCCAGCAAATTCACTGAAAGGTAAATACATAGCAGCCTTCGATACAAGAATCCTGTTGAGCACCATCAAATCAAAACCCCTGCGAATGATGGTGGATTTGGGAGGATATGCTGCCAAACCCCTTCGCAAAGTGCTCATAAAAAAAGGATCCGTGGCACTATTAGAGCCTCAGGGGTTTTATGTTGTGGACGAGAAAGGTCCTTTGGCAGAGGGAGAATTGGAAAATGCTCAAAAATGGGGCGAAGAGATTTATAGAAAATATTTGCTCCTTAAAAAATGCGACTGATGCCTGGTATTAGTTTCCTTATTAAAAGTGATTGGCTGCTCCATTCAATTCATGATACAACGATACATACAAAATAGTTTTAATTTTGCCGAAAAAACATGAAAGCGGTTTTTACTATCGTCATGCTCATTCTCTCCAATACTTTTATGACCCTGGCCTGGTATGGGCACCTGAAGTTTGCCGAGTGGAAGTGGTTTAATAAATTGGGTCTCATCTCCATCATTCTGATTAGCTGGGGAATAGCTTTGTTTGAATATTTTTTTCAGGTGCCGGCCAATAAATATGGCTTTCGGGAGAATGGCGGCCCCTTTTCATTGGTCGAACTCAAAGTGATTCAGGAAGTTATCAGTATTTCTGTTTTTACTGTTTTCACCATTCTGGCTTTTAAAAACGAAACCATCAAAACCAATCATATCATTGGGTTTGTCTTTCTTATTCTGGCGGTGTATTTTATTTTTAAGAAGTAATACCAATTGTATTTATAAAATAGTTTAAACTATTTTATAAATTTACAATGGTTAATGCCGATAATACATGATAATTGTCCAATGAGACGAAGTCGATATTGGACAATATTGAATGTTTAATCGGTATAATTCCATCCGCAGTTTTCAACATCATCATCTATAAAAGGTTTTCGGGGGGAATAAAAAAAGGTCTGACAGAATTGCCAGACCTTTAGTGTTTTTAGCATTGAGAACTATTGGATAACGATTTTTTGAATCATTTTATGCTCGTTATTTTCAATAATCATCATATAGATGCCTTCGGCTTCGCCACTTAAATCCACGCGTTTCATGCTGTTATCCAGAGTGATATTTTTCTCTGAATAAACCACACTACCCACAGAATTCATAATGGTGATATTGGCATGATCCATTCCTTTAATATCGATGTTGAAAATACCATCGGTTGGGTTAGGATACAAACTTACAGAAGCAGCGATTTCTTCAACAGCGGTGCAATTATGTGTAACGATATAGTCTTCCTTGGTTATTGTAGCACTACCAACACCGTCGGTAATTTCCAAAGTAACTGAATAGGTACCGGGAGTTGCATAGGTTACAGAAGGATTTTCTTCGTTTGAAGTTTCGGGAGTTCCGCCTTCAAAAGTCCATGACCAACCAGAGATATCACCAAGTGAAGAAGATGTAAAGTTTACAGTTTCGCCATCACAAGGATTGTTATTGTCAACGTTGAAAGCAGCAATTAAAGTATTGTCGCCGCTGGCAGGTAGAACAATATAGTCAACCCAAGCACAGTCAGAACCACTGTCAACAGAACCATCTTTGCTATATGCCCATTTGAAAGTATAATCACCGGGAGTTACATTTTGTGTAAACTCTGTCCAGGCAACTTCGCCCGACCAGCTACCAACTTCGGTATTGTTCACATAGAATTTAAGGTAATCATAGGAGCTTTCAGAAGAAACTTTATAGAAGAAGGTCAATTCACCTTCATTGGCAACGCTGTATGACATTGTCATAGAAGAAGCCTGATTGTCGCTGATAGCTTTTGAGCGGGCAGCAAAGTCGCCTTCGTAAGCCTGGTCTGCACCAACAATTTCCCATGGGTTGCTGTCGAAAGTCCAGTCGAACATGGTGAAATCGCCGGTTTCAAAATCTTCAAGAATTAAACCAACAACTTCCGCAATCATTTTGGTGGTGGTATAGTTTCCGGCAATAAAATCCAGATTCATATCAACCACAGTTCCGATTGGGGTAGCAGCATCGGCAGTTACGCTGAAAGTAGCTTCCTGGAAGGTTTCTGATTCAATAGCAGAAACAGCGATATTGGTGTTATTTACTGTTAAGTATGGGCTCGAAGTAGCAATAATCAGACTTCCTGCGGTTGTTGCAGCATGTCCGTTATTCCAGGTGGCAATGGTGATGTCGGCGGTTTCTCCCGGGTCTAATCTGCCATTGTTGTTTCCGCCATTGCTGTCGTCGATGCTGTAGGCACCAAATTCAGGAACCGGAGCATAAATGCTGAAATGTAAATCCTGATCCCAAACTTCTTTGGATGTACCTTCAATGGAAATTTGAACATTAACATTGTGCATATCAGGAGCATTATCTGCAATAGAGAAGGTGAAAGCGTCTTCAATAACGATGGTTTCGTCGGGCTCAACAGTACCAACAGTTACACTGGCGGCACTTGTAAGAGTACAGAACTCATCATCAACAGTAACAGTAATGGTTACTCCATTGGAAGCATCGGTACCTAAATTGCTGATTTGAACATCCATGGTAGCGGTAGTTCCATAAACCACAGCTTCTGCACCACCGCCGAAACTAAACTCGCTGATGGTGAGGTAAGGACCTTCCAAAGCGGCAGCAGGAACAACCTGCATATAGGGGATGTATTGCGATTTGGTAACCACGATATCCACATCGCCACCTTCCAAAATAGGATCCATCTGAACCATAACAGTTCCTGTTTCGCCCACAAGGCCAGTTCCATGAAGAACACCACCTTTGGAGATTGCTACATAACTACCGGGTTCGGCTGTTACTTCGTATTCGGTTACGCCAATTGGAACAATATCCATATGAGTAACAGTATTCACATCGCCTTGTGTATGATATGGCATCAAAGAAGGATCGCCAAAAGTATTATAAGCTTGCCAGTAATAAAGAGGAGAGGAGTGTTGCTGATAGCCTTGAATATCTACTTCGGTAACTGCAAGGTTTCCAACAAAAATCAAAGCGTCCTGACAATAATAAGAGTCGGCAAACATACCATCATATGCACCCATGGTAGTTTCTTCGTAAGTAGGAACATAACCATTGTTGTTACCTTGAATTGGGAAAGCACCCACAGACCAATAAAAATCTTCGAACCAATAGGATGATGGAGAAGATCCAATATATCCTACAGCTCCTTTATTTTCAGCTCTAATCCAGGCTTCACCAATACATTCGTTATAGCCAAAATCAGCTGCTAAACAGCAGTTACCAACTGCTAAAGGATATTTACCTTCATTTTGAAAAGCATTCACTTGTCCAATAGAAAGATTTGGGTCACCCCAGGATGTTTCACTACAATGGGCAGTGTAGTTAATTAAACTTACACTGATTCTTTCGTTGGCATAGCAGCCAGTATAGGAATTTAAATAAACCCAGATATCATCATAGCCATGAGCAGCATTGAAATAGTTTTCTGTTCCATATAGAATGGTTGGTTGAGCTACATTTGGATTCCAGGTTCCGTCGGCACCTGCAATCAGGGTAACATCATCTAAGTATGTAGGATCAGCCATTTCATATTTTTCGTAAGGAAGAATCTTGTTCAACATATTTGCAAGTTGAGCGGTGGTTTGAGCCGACATCCTTCCATAATACATATCGGGGAAATAGTCGCCATCAACAGAGCCATAATAAAGGTCGGTTTTTTTACCGGAAGAACTTCCGGTAGCACTTGCAGGAACTTGCTGAACATCACCAACTAAAAGAAGAAAATCGGGGGCATTGCCATTGGCTAAGCCTTCGTTGTATTGGTCATGAACCCAGGTTTGGATTTCGGCGGTTGAAGAACCAATTTCGTCGGTATAAACCACAGTTAAATAAAAACCGCTTTTGGTTTTCCATTCGATAAAAGGTTGAAGAGTTTCTTCGAACATGGGGTCAGCCACGATAAGCATGCTAACAGGGAAAGTGAGCAAATCGGGGTGGTCGTCATAAACATCGTCCACATTTAACATGGGTTTATAAGCAACATCGTAATAAGGAGAATAGGTTCCTTTAAAAGTTTGATGAGTTAAAGCCCAGTCGGCGTTTTCGTAACTCAAATTTACTTCGATGTCGTTATAGATTTCCAGCTGATTGGTCGATGGGTTGTAGCGAACGGGCTCCACAGTAACGCGGGCAATTCTAACACCTCTCATCACACCAAGAATCTCAACTTTGGCTATTTCGCTCTCGTTGAAGCTTTTGGAAGCATAAGCGCTGGCATTGTATTGAAAAGGCACTTCTGCAATATCCATGTTTTTTGGCATATCGTATTGCAATGGCATCAGCTGATGACCAATTCCTTTGTCAGAAAGGTCAACCTGATTCACCGAAAACGATTTTACATTCACGTTGACTTCGGCTCCAAAAGGAATGGCAATAAGCTTACGTTGAGCAGGCAACATGGGTTCTCCAACTCTGTTGGTGCTGTAGGCATCGTTCATGCGCAGTTGAGTAAAAATTCCCTGAGGAGTTTTTACATTGAAGGACTCGATGTCGCCAAAATGAAATTTTAAGGTCATCCCATCTTGATTACTTTGAAGAACCTGAGAGCTGGTGGGCTCTGTAGATACAGAAATAACCGGATTGCTTGCTGTAGCCTGGTTTGCTAAAAGAACTACAATAGCAATCAATCCAATCCAAGTAAATTTTTTCATAAGAAAACGGTATTTTAAGATTAATTAATGAATAGACATTTGCCTAAAATAAAAGTTGTTTGATGTAACAATTCCAATGCAAATTAAAATAATAAAGTTCACAAATTCAACATTTTTAGCGTCAAAATGACTTTTTTTTGTTTCAATCTAACTTACCAGGGATTAACAGTTTTAAAAGAGAATAATGTTGAATAATATATTGCTAGAATCTACTGCTTAGATTCAGGTATATCCTGTTGTATTGCAGACTTTTCTCAAAAGTTCCTTCGTAGGTAAACGAAAGAGAAACTTTTTTCATCATTCGCCAACTTAAATTTATATCCCCAACATGTTGAACCAGCGATTCGTCATAAAATGTGTATTTATAGTTTACCAACCTATAATCTACACTGCAATATATTTTACCCGGAATGATGTCTCTGGATAATCCCACACTATATATTTTTCCATTCATATAGTTGGTTTCCAGAAGTGTAGCGGATAAGGTGGTGGTAACTTTTACTGCAGGAATTTGAGTAAAGGTCATGTAGGCATTTAAGTTTTTAGTGGGTCTTGCATCACCATCGCGATGGCGATATCCAGCTTTTGCACCAATGGATAGAAATTTGAAGGGCCGGAAATTGACTTGTACGCTATATCCCTGCATAGTGGCATCATCGATAAGCCTTTCAAGATAATCCTTATAGGTTTCGTAATAAATAATATTTTTCCTGGCGCTGTAAGTAACGCTGAATGAAGCCCATCTAAATGCTCGGTAGCGCAGCATAAAATACAAATTTGTAAAATTAAAGGCAGACTGATTCTGACCATTTACTGATTTGTATAGGTCCAATTCTGCAGTCCCCATAAAAAACAGGTTCTTCGCCAATGAGTTTGTATGTTGCAGGTAGGCAAACCTTCGGTCCGTTTTGTTATTATTTCTTTGTTCAACAATGGCAATGGTGGTGCGCATTTCGCCTTTATTTTTGGAAGTAAAAACGTTTCCACCATAGGCTCCAAATTGAAGTAAATTAAAATTAAAGCTATAATCTCTATAGTCGGGCCTCGATCCTGCAAAACCCCCAAGAAAGAAAGATTTGAATCTTTTTTCAAACTGAAGACCATCAATAGCGCCAATATTCGAGATATTGTTGTTTATTTTTCGACCAAAAGCAAGAGAAATAGTTTCGTTTGGTTCATATTTTAGGGCAAAATTGTAGATTTTAAGCCCGTTAAATATATTGCTTTTAACAGCATCCCAGTTGGTATTGCTATGGGCAAAGGATATATAGGATTCAAGAGAAAATTTTGAATCTGAAATATGATCCACATTCGCAGCTAAAGTATATCGAAACCTTTGACTGCTGTTGGCGGGGGAATTTGAAAAGTTGGAATAAGAAGAAACCGAAAACCGTCCACTTATATCTTGTTCAGGCTTTGCCATTTTAATATCCGCGGTGTCTTTCTGGTCAATATTGCCCTTTATATTTAGTTTCTCTGGCTCCTGAACCAGAATTGGCTCAGTTTGAAGATTAGTCTTTTTAATGACTTCCCTGGTTATCGCCATCACTTTGTCGCCTTTTGCTAAGATAAGATTCGACAAAGGAACACAAACACAAGATATGGATGAGATGTTCTCGACTTTAAGTGCAGGAATCTTCCGTCCTTCATTTTCTATAAACAAGGTATCGCCAACATCTATATCTTTTGTGGAAGAAAATTTTACGTACACATTTTGCGAAGTGATGTACGATATATTCCCTTCCACAGTTTTCTCTGTAGATTGCCCATGCAGATTCAGTACAAAGGAAAAAATACAAAACAGAAGTGCTAAGTTCTTCATTATCTTATATTTATTTGATTTTGATTGTGAATAAACTTTTTATCTGAACCATCCGGATGACAATCCAAACATGCGATGCTATTCCAGCTGTAGCCGTTTACATCATTATGCTCGTTATTCATGGATGTTTGATTGTGTTCATGGCAGTCAATACAACTGAAGAGGGCGTAATCATTAGGATTTGTATGGCATTCTGAGCAAGTATTCCATTCATTATTGTGTTTTCCGCTATAAATTGGAAAATACTGAGCATCATGATTAAAAGTTGATGGAGCCCAGGCATTTTGAGTATGGCAAATAACGCAATCAGTAGAAAACTGTGCGGATGCATGAGGAGGATTGTTGGTTTGGTTATAATCGGCGGTGTGACATGCGTAGCATGTATTCGGCGTATTGTTGTAATCCCCGTTATGACAGGTTGCGCAATCATTGGCAATATTCTGGTGGGCGCCGGCAAGAACATAATAATTATTGTGGGTATTAAATGTTGCTGGCTGCCATCCGGGTTGCGTTGTATGACACTCAGCACATGAGTTGTCGATGGATAATGACAAGTGGTTTGGATTAATAGTCTGATTAAAGTCAACTTCATGACAATCGAAACAATTTGCCGAAGTCTGACTATATCCATTGGTGTGGCAACTGGCGCAGGTTGCTGTTTCGTGTCCTCCGGTCATGGGGAAACCTGAACTTGCATGGTCAAATCCGGCTGGAGTCCATCCGGCAGCTGTGGTATGGCATTGTACACAATCATCAGATATTGAAGCTTGCTGATGGTTTGGATTTGTTGAGTTATTGTAATCGGTAATATGGCATTCGGCGCAATAACTTGGAGTGCCTGTATATCCATTGGTGTGGCAACTGGCACAGGTTGCTGTTTCGTGTCCTCCGGTCATGGGGAAACCTGAATTTGCATGGTCAAATCCGGCTGGAGTCCATCCAGCAGCAGTGGTATGGCACTGTATACAATCATCAGATATTGCAGCCTGTTGATGATTTGGATTTGTTGAATTGTTGTAATCCGTGGTATGGCATTCGGCGCAATAGGTCGGGGTTCCACTATAACCGTTTGTGTGACATTCGGCACAGCCTGTAGTGATATGAGCTCCTGTTAACGGAAAGTTGGATAAGCTATGGTCAAAGGCGCCTTCTCCATCGCCCCTTGGGTGGCAATCTAAACAATAATTGCTATTATACTCATAACCTGCAAGGCCTTCGTGCTCACTGTCTGTGTCAGCCTGATTATGGTCATGACAATCGGTACATGTAAATATTGTATAATTATCAAGATTTGTATGACACTCAACACATTCGCTCCATTCTGCATTATGTTCTCCCGAATAAATGGGGAAATATAAATTATCATGAACCTGGAAATTGGCTGGTTTCCAATCGGGTGCAGTGGTATGACACTCAGTGCAGTTGGTTGACAAATCGGCCGAAACGTGATTGGGATTTACTGATTGATTAAAATCATCGGTGTGGCAGGCGGAGCAATCGGATGCAGTACCCGAATATCCAGAAGTGTGACAATCAGCGCAAAGGGTAGCGGTATGTGCCCCGGTCAGCGGGAAATTTGAGGTATTGTGGTCAAATACTTTATCACCATCACCTGTCGGATGGCACTCAAAACAGGCATTGCTGTTGTAGGAATAACCCCCCACATCATCATGCTCATTATTCATTTCCGATTGATTGTGTTCATGGCAACTAATGCAGGTAAATATAGCGTAGTTGCCGGGTACATTGTGGCAATCGGTGCAGTTGTCCCATTCCCCTTTATGTTCGCCCGAATAAATTGGGAAAAGCGCATCATGATTAGAAAAGTCAGCGGGTTTCCAACCAGGAGCAAGTGTATGGCAAATTTTACAATCGGTTGGGAAATTCGAAGCGACATGGTTTGGAGAAGTTGCATTGTTATAGTCTTCCTGATGGCAGTCGATACAATCGGAAGAAATATTGGAATAGTTGGTCAAATCTGTGTGACATCTGCTGCATTCTCTAATATCGTGTCCCTCGTTCAAGGGGAAAAAGGCATGAGTAAAATTTACTCCGGTCCAGGAAAAGGCATTGATTTGGTGACATTCTGAACAATCTGTGGAGTATCCGCTTGAGATGTGATTGGGCTTTGTTGTGGCTAAAAATTCATTCTGATGACAAGAGTAGCAGGCAACATCAAGGGGTTCAAATACCAGATTTGAAGATGTTTCGTGACAGGCGAAGCAATCTGCGGTGCTATGTGCGCCCAATAACGGGAAACGGCTCATCTGGTGTATTTCGGTGATATTCGTCACAATCCATGAATTTGTTCCATGACAACGGTTACATTCTGAACCAACCGATTGCTCATGAATATCGGTATGGCATGACATGCAAACTGGCTCAGCTTCAGAAAATATTAACGACTCATGACAATTCTTACAGTTAACATCCTGATGCGCACCTTCTAATAGAAACTTAGTACTATTGTGGTTGAAGGTGATACTCTTCATATCAATCTTCCAACTATCAGAAGTATGACATTCATTACAGCTATTTTTCAAATCCTTCTCATGAGGCGAATCAGTGGTCGGAATTAAAAAAATGAGTGCAAATAGCGAAATTAATGGCAGTCCTCGCATTTCGATTTTTTTAGTTTATATTGAATATATGAATTTTGTTCAGATTTTATGGGAAGGTGACATTTAACACAGGCTACATTAACATGTTTTCCGTCGAGTTTGAAATTTGTTTTATCGTGATCGAAGTTTTGTAATTTCCATTTTTCATTGCTATGACATCTGGTACATTCAGTTTTACCATTCTCATTAAACTGCCCATAGTGAACATCGGTATGGCATTCGATACAAGTGGTCGATTGATATTTAAATTGTTGTTTTACAGACCCATCCGCGGTTGATTTAAAATGGCAGGACCGGCAGGTTTGGTTTTTGTGGCCGCCATCAAGGGGGAAGTTTGTCTTGCTGTGGTCAAATACAACATCTCCCCATTGATTCACTTTATGACAAATTTTACAGTCTTGTTGGGGGATATATTTTTCTTCGATATAAGTCTTGTGAATGTTGTCGTGACAATCCACGCATTTTTCACCAATCTTTTTAAATTTCCAGATATCTTGTTTTAGATGGCATTCGAAACATGGGGTGGCTGTGTGTGCGCCTTCCAAAACAAAAGAGGATTCATTGTGTCGTGCAATGGTATAGCTTGAGCCAACAAAGCCTTTAGTTGAATGGCAGCTATTACAATCTTCTTTCTTTCCTTGTTTAACGAATTCCCCTTTGTGATAGTCAGTATGGCAATCATAGCAATTGGTATGCTTAACAGGGTCAGTCAGTTTGGTTTTATGACACTTTTTGCAATCTACTTTTTCGTGTAAATCTACCAGTTTGTAATTTGTTTTGTTGTGGTCAAAACCGGTTTTATTCTTTATTTCTACAAATGAAATTTCGTTGTGGCACTGAGTACAATTTTGTCCGAATTTATTTTTGTGGACGTCTTCGTGACAGTTTACGCATGATTGAAACTGGAGTCCGGTAAATTTTTGAGTTGTTTTAGTTTCCGTGATTGTTTTTGGGTGACATTTTGCACAGTCCACATCTACGTGTTTCCCAGCCAGCTTATACCGGGCTTTGTTGTGGTCAAATTTGTTGACGGGTTTAAATGCATCAAAACTGTGGCAGGAATAGCAATCTGACGAAAGTTCTTTTTCGTGGTAATCTTCATGACAATTTAAGCAGGTGGTTTTCAGACCCAAATAGGTAAATTGCTTCTTTTTAATGTTGGCGTCATCAATAAATTCCGCTTTATGGCATTTTTCACAGGTGAGTTTATTGTGAGCGCCTTCCAGAAGATATCCAGTTAAATCATGATTAAACTTCTCTTTTTCAAAATGAATCATGTCAAACTTTTTACCATGATGATCGCTGTGGCAGCTAATACATTCCTTGTTTGCAACCTCTTTAGATGAGTGATAACCCTTTCCTTTATCGGTTTGGCTTTTTAGTTCGGTATGGCATTCCAGGCACTTACTGTTGGATACTTTTTTTCCCAAAATATGACATTTGGTGCAGTTCGACAGGCCTTCGAGATGAGAATGGGACTTTGCCAACTCACCGGGCGATAATTGGGCAAATCCGGAGAATGCAATTATCCAGAATCCTACGAATAACAAACTTATTTTTATTGTGCCCATGATTAATAATTTAATTGAAAGTCAGTTATTTATGTTTTAAAATAGCTTCGCCATATTTTTTCGTAATCTTCAATCCAATTTTATGAAGAAATTCAGAAGGCAATTCTCCTCCTGCAAAAATGTAGACTAAGTCATTCTTAATGATGAGTTCTTTTTCATCAATGGTGCTTTTGATGATAATATCTTCTTTATTAATGCAGGTTGCATTTGTATTGAACAAAATATTTACTTTTCCTTGCTCGGCTGCTTCTTTTATAAGAGTGCTGTTTTTAGGTTTAATTCGTTGAAATACATCGTTTCTGTACGAAAGCGAAACGATATTTTGCTCGGCAAGCAGCAAAGCAGATTCAATGGCAGAATCGCCCCCACCTATGACCATAATATGCTTGCCATGAATATCTTCTGGTTCTAAAAGTCTATAGGCCACTTTTTCTGTTTCTTCCCCCTGAATGTTTAATTTTCTGGGGGTGCCTCTACGACCTATGCTTAAAAGTACGTTTTGAGCAGTGTATTCCTGACCATTATTTGTATGAACCCTAAAAAAACCGTTTTCTTTTGCTATGGATTCAACTTTTATATTTTCATGAACTTTGACATCGTTTTTTTGAAGAGCGCTCAACCATACATTTAGGAGCTCGCTTTTGCTGGTCTCTGTGAGTTTAACTTTCCCAAAAAGGGGCAAATCCATGGGCGATGTCATTACTATTTTCGATCGGGGAAAAGTAAATACAGTTCCTCCAAGGGAGTTTTGTTCCAGGGTGATACAAGATAAGTTCAGTTGTTTAGCAGTCAAACTCGCTGATATTCCTGCGGGGCCAGCTCCAACTACCAGCAAATCAAATTGGGCAGAGTGTGTTTTTTTATGATGTTTTGCAATATTTTGAACCGCTTGTTTCCCTTGTTCCACAGCATTTTTTATCAGTCCCATTCCTCCAAGTTCACCGGCAATATAGAGCCCAGGAATATTGCTCTCAAACGTTTCGTTTACATGGGGTAGCTCAACACCTCTCTTTTCAGTACCAATGCACAATGAAATTGCTTCGGTGGGGCAGGCGTGAAAACAAGCACCATGACCTATGCATCGGGAAGCATTTATGGTAGTTGCCTTGCCATTTACTATGCCTAAAATGTCTTTTTCAGGGCAGGCTATAATACAGGCTCCGGTTTGGATACAATCATTGAGGTCAATGACAGGATGAAGTGAGACGGGTTCGTACAGGCCATCAATTTTCGCTTGTTCAATCTTCTGACCAACAATTTGCGATTGTTTTTTTTTCTTTCGGACATAAATCACCATCACCATGATGATGATGAGAAAAACAATCGAATAGGTTATAATTTCTTCAATTAGTAATTCCATATTAGAAAATCCATTTATATCCAAAAACAATGGTGACAATAACATGTATTATCATGATAATAAGCATGATAATGGCGAAAGGAAGGTGGGCCACATGCCAGTATTTAAAAAGATTTTGCATGGTGGTTAGTCGGTCAATCTTGCGATTCATTGATATTTCTTCTTTCACAAAACTTGTTATCGTTTTGATATCAGTGCTGGTAAGAGAGTTTTTCTTTAGCTCAGATTTTATTTTTGCTAAAGTATTACGGTCATCGAAGTATTTTCTGAAAAAGCTGATAATGATATTTTTATGGCCGTTATCATTTCTAAATTTTGTCGATTCAATTATAGCGATATAGCTTTCTTCGGCCAAATTGTAGTTCTGTTTTAATATGATGCCAAGATCATTTTTGCTTGACCGGATTTCTGTTAAACTCAGTTCCCTGCCCTCGATGGATCTGGGTATTTGGATATAAATAAAGCGTCCAATGACACCGCTTAAAAATACGGCAACCATGCTCCAGAAACTGATGGCTACGATGCCGCCAAATTTGAAAGTTGTATGATAAAGTACCAGGATTGGTCCAAGGGTGCACAGGAATATGTGAAATTCCAGCCAATGCTTCAAAAGTCCTATTTTACTGAAACTTCTGATTCTTTTTCTGAGCATGTAGGTTGAAACACCAATGAACATCAATAGCGATCCGAAAATGCCTAAGCCATGACCTATTGTGCCACTGGGTTTAAAGGCATCATAATCCACATGATAAAATCTTTCTTCAAGAGGGGTTTCATAATATGAAAGTCCGGTGAGCATCAGATAAACTGTTGCGGCAACAACAACCAGGATCATTGTTGTTATGTAAATTATATGGAGCGGCTTTTGCATTTTATTTTTGGTTCTTCACTGTACCTCAAATTTAATAATAAATTATTATTGATACTTGTTATTTGGACAATACCATAGTTTATAACGATTCTTAATTTCGACATTTTTATTTAGCTTTGGTTTTTGGTGCTATTTATTGTTTAACAATAGTTTAGGTATTTTTTGCGGGTTTTTAGCAAATCTTACTTTTATCAAAATCATAGGATTATTAAGGTATTTGGCAGGAGGTTATGCCGAAAATCATTGAAGAATTTTGATGAAAAATGCCCTAAAAGCAGCCATATGGTCGTGTTTTTGAACAAAAAAACCCCCCGGAGTTTCGACAGGCATCGTGTCCGGGGGGTAACCAAAAAACCTAAATTCTATAACAAAAACCTAATTTATGAAGGTAGTACTTGTGTTAATTAAATAACATTGTTTGTTAAAAAACAATGCAAATGTACAAGCTTTTTTAAAACCACAAAGGTTTTTGTAAAAAAAATTCTCTTTTTTTCGAGCTCAGCATCAAATGAGAGTGAACCGCACTTAGGAAATTGATTTGCAGGGATATGCAGTGAATCCTATAAAAAGGGCACGATAGCAGAACTCTAAAATACTTGTTAATTTTCTAACAAAAGACTTTGTTTTGCTGATTTTCTCTTAATAAATTGGATATTTGCGGAGAAGAAATAAATTAATGATGTTTTTATGAAGAAGGTTTTTGCGTATTTATTGGGGATGGAAATGGCAGGTGTGCTTATGGTAGTTATTGCTTTTGCCATTGGATTTGCAACTTTTATTGAGAATGATTTTGGCTCGGCAGGATCCAAGGCATTGGTATATAATTCCTTATGGTTTGAATTGGTCATTGCACTGGTTTTTGTTAACCTGCTGGTTAATTCTATTAAAATCAATCCGATGAAAACAAAGCAATGGAGCGTATTTCTTTTCCATATTTCTTTTTTGCTTATAATTCTTGGGGCTGCATTCACCAGATATATTGGCTTCGAAGGAATGATGAGCATTCGCGAAGGATCTACCTCCAATACCTTTCTCTCCGAGCATACCTATATTAAAGTTACCGATGCTTCGGGAAATGAGCTCGCCAAAACAAAGGTTTTGTTTTCACAAATCAGCGACGACGAGAAAAGCCTGAGTTTTTCGTTAAATGGAAAAGATTACACCCTGGAAACCAGCGATTTTATTTCCAATGCTTATGAATATGTCGACGAAGCCCCCGGAGGAATGCCCATGATTGAGATTACTCAACGCAGCATGGGGAATTTTCAAAACTATTCAATAACACAAAACGAGTCCTTAACCCTGGCCGGCAAAAATATTGGTTTTCAAACAAATCAACCTCAGGATATTATGGTTTCACAAAGTCAAGGAGAATTGTTCCTGACTGTGAAAGACTCCACAAGATTTTTCGATATGATGACGGGGATTCAACAAATTCTAAAACCTGATTCAGCCTATCCAATTGTTCTTCAAAAGCTTTATACCATGGGCACTTTTAGCTGGGTCTTCAATAAATATTACCCTTCTGCCCGTTTGGCCATCGGACAGCATAACCAGAAAACCGGTGCCAATGGAATACATATAGAAATAGAAAATGCTCAGGGCGAAGAAGTTGTGGATAGTTATCTTATGGGTGCTTCAGGGGTTAATCAGCCCAAATCATTCACCATCGAAGGACAGCAAATCGATGTTTCATACGGTTCGGAAACCGTTGTACTTCCTTTCGCTATCAAACTCCGCGATTTTCAGCTCGAACGCTACCCCGCATCCAATAGCCCCAGCAGCTATGCCAGCGAAGTTACTCTTATTGATGCCTCACAAAATATTAACATGGACTACAGAATTTTTATGAATAATGTATTGGATCACCGCGGATACAGATTTTTTCAATCCTCTTACGATCAGGATGAAAAAGGAACGGTTTTGAGCGTGAACCACGATTTTTTGGGCATGATAACAACTTATCTCGGTTACGCACTCATGATGCTGACCATGTTCCTGGCGCTTTTTGCAAAAACCAGCCGCTTCAGATTGCTCATGCGAAAAACCACTAAAACCACTGTAGCTATTTTGGCATTCATTCTAACTGTGCCGCTTTTTGTAAATGCTCAGGGTGCTGCCAATTGTGTGGTTGAGAAAGTTCCCCAGTCGCAGGTTGACCTGTTGAGCCAGGTTTTGGTTCAGGGACATAGTGGCCGTTTTCAGCCATTTAATACCATCAGCGGACAGGTTGTAAGGAAATTTAGCCGCAGCTCAACCTTTGATGGGCTCAACTCCGATCAGATTTTGCTGGGCATGATGATGAATCCGGAATATTGGGTAAAGCAGGAGTTGATTAAAGTGAGCAATAATGAGATCAAAAAGCTTGTGGGAAAAAACTCATCAAAAATTGCCTTTTCCGATTTCTTTGAAAGCAATGGACAATATAAACTGGGCAAGTATGTAGATGAAGCCTATCACAAAAAACCCGCCGAAAGAGGCACTTTTGATAAAGATTTGATTACAGTTGACGAGCGGGTTAATGTTTTCTACATGGCCATGAATAAGGAGTTTATTAAAATATTTCCTGTACCTGGTCAGCCCAACGAGTCGTGGCTCACACCCGGTAGCTCTTTTGAGTCGTTCAATGGCCAGGATTCAGCTTTTGCCAGCTCGGTATTCGATTTCTATCTACAAAGCCTTCGCGCAGGAATGGAATCGGGAAACTATGCCGATGCGGAATTGATGCTCAAAGGAATCACTCAGTTTCAAGGCAAATATTTCCCCGGGCAAAAGTCTTTGTTGACGAAAATGAATTTTGAAATCTTAAATAATAAGATAAATATTTTCGACAGACTCTTTGGATTCTATGGCATTTTTGGCTTTGTTATGCTCGTTTTACTTTTCGTCAGAGTTTTATCCCCCAAATACCAGTTGAAATGGCCCATTCATATTCTCGCTATTTTGGTGGGAGTTTCGTTTCTGGCCCACAGTTTTGGGTTGATTGCACGTTGGTATATTGCAGGCTTTGCTCCCTGGAGTAATGGTTACGAATCCATGGTATTTATTGGCTGGGCTACTGTTTTGGCTGGCTTGATATTTTATAAAAACAGCCCCATTGCCTTGGCAGCAACTTCGGTTTTGGCGTCTTTAATCATGTACGTGGCGCATCTTAGCTGGATGAATCCCGAAATCACCAATCTGGTTCCTGTTTTAAAATCCTATTGGCTCACCATACACGTGGCCATTATTACTGCCAGCTACGGCTTTTTAGCCCTGGGAGCATTTATTGGCTTCCTTAATTTAATATTCCTCATCCTCCAATCGAAACTCAATACCAAACGAATCAAGGAGAAGGTACTTGAATTGAGTCGCATCAGTGAGCTTACCTTGATTGTTGGCGTCTATTTACTCACTGTGGGAACTTTTCTGGGTGGAGTTTGGGCCAACGAGAGTTGGGGTAGATATTGGGGTTGGGATCCAAAAGAAACCTGGGCCATGGTCACTATTCTGGTCTATGCCTTTATTTTGCACATGCGTTTTATTCCAGGGCTCAAAAGCGTTTACAGTTTTAACCTCATGACTCTCCTTGGCTATTTTAGCGTATTGATGACTTATTTTGGGGTTAATTATTATCTCTCCGGTCTGCACAGTTATGCCGCTGGTGATCCGATGCCCATTCCTGATTTTGTATATTATGCCGTAGCTGTAATCATAATAATTGCCAGCCTGGCTTATAGGAACCAACGTAAGTATTGGGGAGAAAAGGATTTGTAAAATACTTTATTTCAGTGAATTAAAGTAAAGATTGGTTGTGTTTTATTTTACCTGCATACACCAGTTGGTGTATGTAGTTTTGCGACTGAACCAACCTGACGCCCCAATGGTTTTCGAAGAATTTTTTGCAATCGTGAACCGAATTTTCTTTGGCAGATTCTGTGCCTTTGGCATAGAGAAGAACAAAGTCTTTTAAATCCTGATAAATATCGGTCAGATTTTCGGCCAGGCTTACTTTAAGAGGCTCGTTGTCGGTGCTTTGAGTATTTTCGATGAGCCAGAATTCGTCTTTGGGTTTGAATTTATTTCGCAGCTCATTAAATATAATCTCGTAATTCTCTTCGGTCACAAATCGCTCGTTGGCCTCAGGATTTCTCACCACCACGGCTGGGACTAAACTGCCTTTCAAATAGAGCAGGGGCATAATTTTTTGAAGATAACTAAGGATATCATCTACCGGATATTGGTATGCTTTCTCACAAAAATGGCAATATTCGTTGGCCACGGTGAGCATTTCCATTACATTTTTCGAACTTACGCTATTAGAATCCATTTTTCAATATATTTAAAAACAATGAGATATAAAAAAACCCCTGTAACGGGGTTTGTATATTTTAATGAGGGGGCTATTAACCTCTTTTTTCTTTGATTCTGGCTTTTTTACCTTTAAGACCACGAAGATAAAAGATTCTTGCACGGCGAACATCACCTCTTCTGTTCAAGGCAATTTCTTCGATGCTTGGGGATGAAATGGGGAAAATTCTTTCTACGCCAATATTGTTCGATATTTTTCTAACAGTAAAAGTTTGGGTAGGACCACTTCCTTTTCTTTGGATGACAACTCCCTGAAAACTCTGTAATCTTTCTTTGTTGCCTTCTTTAATTTTGTAAGTAACAGTGATGGTATCGCCAGCATTAAATTTGGGGAATTCTTTAACCGCAACTGTTTGTTCTATTGTCTTTATCAGGTCTAACTTACTCATTGTTTATTTTGTTTTGTCGATTTCTAAAAATGAGTGCAAATATACATTTAATAATCTTACAATTGCAAAGAACATCTAAAAAAAATATGTATCTTTTTGCAAGACACCTGTTTATGTTTGCAAATTCAGTTTTTTCAGGGGATTGAAGCGAAGGCTATTCATATCTGAGCGACTCAATGGGGTCGAGTTTGGCAGCTTTATTGGCCGGCAATATGCCTGCCAGCAGCGCAACAACCACACAAATAACCACTCCTAGAATCATCCAAAGCCAGGGAATAATGAAAGTGCTTCCAATTTGAAGGCTCACCAGATTTCCGATGAGGATACCAAAAATAATTCCCACCAAACCTCCCATTTGCGAAATAACCATCGACTCGATAAGAAATTGCGATCGTATCATTTTGCTGGTTGCTCCCAGGGCTTTTCTAATGCCAATTTCCCGCGTCCTTTCGGTTACAGAGACCAGCATGATGTTCATAAGGCCAATAGCTGCACCAATAAGGGTAATTGCGCCAATAAACTGGGCTGCCCAACTGATATACCTCAGGTTTTCGATGAGCATTTTGGAAATATTGTCGCTTTTTAGCACAGCAAAGCTATCATTTTGACCAAGCTTGTCGTTTCTTATCACGCGAAACAGACCCATTGCTTCACCAACAGCTGCATTTACATCGATTTCTTCTTTAGGTAATACGCTAATCCGGTAGTTCATGTTAGGGCGGGCAAAAAATTGCCGTACATTGTTGATGGGAATCCATACGCTCCGATCGCCACTAAAACCAAAGCTGCTTCCTTTCTCTTTTAAAACTCCCACAACTTTGTATTTTCCGGGTCCCACAGTAATTATTTTGTCCAATGGGTCTTCATTATTTTTAAAGAGTGTCTCCTTAATATCATGACCTATAATGACCACATGCTGCCCGGAAATAATATCCTGGTCGGTAAAATTTCGTCCTTCGGCAATGGTTTCTCCTGAGGTAAAAACATAATCGGTATCAATTCCTTTCACGTTGACGTTTGGATGTGATTTTTCGGAAGCGTATTTTACTGTAGCGTTCCAGGTGCCATCAACATGGGTCGAAATCCAGGCATTCACCGGGTATTGTTCTTTGAATTGTTTTGCCTCTTCGTAAGATATCACTCTGTTTTCGCGGGGTCTTGTATGTCGTCCGTTAATGGTAATTTGCATATCTCTGTTATTGATGCTGAACGAATTGGCTCCCATCATGCTCAACTCCTTGGTAAAGAAGTATTTAATGGCGTCTATACTTGTGAGGATTCCCACAAGTGCTGTTATTCCGAAGGCAATAATGAGCACGGTGAGTGTTGTCCGCAGAAGATGTGATTTTATAGATTCCAGTGATATCTTTATATTTTCTTTGACGTCGATTTTCATGGGCACTGATTTTGTTTAGAGATGATTTGTGTTTTGAGCTGAATGAAAAACAAGCTTATATTTTTTTACCAAATGCCAAATCGCCAGCATCGCCCAGCCCGGGAACTATATAAGCCTGGGCTGTTAATTCATCGTCGATGGCGGCGGTCCAAATGGTCATATCGGTTTTTGAGAAATTCTTCTTCAGATATTCCACACCTTCGCTGCTGGCAATGGCCGAAATAATGTGGGTATGTTTTGGTTTTCCGTATTCCAAAAGTGCTTTGTAAGTCAATCCCATCGAAGCACCTGTTGCCAGCATAGGATCACAAAGCAAGAGAATTTTGTCGTTTAAATCGGGGCCGGAAACGTATTCAAGTTTAATTTTAAAGCTTCCGTCTTTGCTGTGTTTTCTATAGGCAGAGATGAAGGCGTTATCGGCATGGTCAAAAATCTCGAGAAGCCCGTTGTGCATGGGAAAACCCGCCCGCATAATGGAACCTACCACAATATTCGATCTCAGGGTATAACATGGAGCAATGCCCAGCGGAGTTTCCACCTGAGTTTCATCGTATTCCAGATGTTTGCTGATTTCAAATCCCATGAGTGCTCCGATTCGCTCTAAGTTTTTTCTAAATCTCCACCTGTCGGTTTGAATATTAATATTCCTGATTTCAGCCAGATACTGGTTGATAATAGATATTTCGCTACTTAAATTGTGCACCATGACCTTGAGTTTGTTAAAGTTTATAGAATAACAAATGTATTAATTTCTTCCCAGTAATTTGCCAATTTATAAGTTTAAATGATGTTATTATTTGTTAGAAAAACTTTGATTCTTAGAGTCGCGAAGGCCGAAAAAGTTACAACATGGTTGATAAACTTATTTAGTAAAAATAGTTTTCAATTTCCATGCCCAGTTCAGGGGCCAGGGGAATTTTTGGTAGTTAATCTGGGGATAATGTATTACGCTGGAGCCGAAACTTTTATAGAATCGTGCCAGATTGGTGTCGTTGCTGCCTTCGAAGTCTAAAATAACCGGAGTTCCGGCGTGGGCTTCAATAAAAGAGTCGATGAGATACGACATGGCGCCCTGTTCTTTGGCTTCGGAGTTTGTGGCCGAAAACAAGAAGATGAACCGGTGTTTGTCGCGAATAAAAATAGCTCCGGCGCATAAATTGTTGTTCGAAGTGAAAGCTCCCCAAATGGCCGCTTTTCCCTGACTTAATGCCTTGTAAACAATCCGGTTTAAGGTGGAATAGTCCTTTGCAGTCAACTGGTTAATTTGCTTACCGCGGTTGAGCCTGAACAATTCGATGATGCTGTCGGGTTTCAGGTTTTTAAGGATATTAATTTTCGCATTCCTGGCCTTTTTAATATTCCTTTTGAGATTGCTGGAGTAATTGGATTTGAGCAGTTCGTAGGGTGAAATCAAGTCTAATTCGTGGTTCACATTTTTTCTTATAAACTTCCATTTCTCCTGCACTTTATTGTGCATGTTTAAATTAATTTGAACCAGCGGAAAGAGCTCCAGCAATTTTGTTAAAAATACTGAGGTAAGATCCGGGGTTAAATGAAGCGGGGTGAATAAGCCCAGTTGCTGGGTAAAAACGGGTTGAAAAGCATAGGATATGCCCCATTTTTTATTGGAAACTACTGGAAAAACAGCCTGATAATCATCCATTACCAAAGCTCCCCAGCCGGGATGCACAATATTCAGATACCATGAAAAGGCATAGACCCGCGAATTAACCGAATGTTCGATGCAATCGTCCCATTTGTTGAGTTGTATTTCAGCGTGTTCCAAATATTTAATCACTGGTAGCTTCTTTTAAAAGATGTTCATATACATCAAGCCAGCCCTGCCATTTTCCTTCATCGCTGAGGGACTCGTTGTGCCAAAGGCTTATAAAATGACCATCGACTTCCTTTACTTCTCTAATAATTTGGCTAATAAGCTTTTTGGCGTTTTCAACGTCAGTTTTCAGATAATCGCGAAGGGTGCCATCCATAATTGCAAAAGGATGAATACGCAGTCGGGTATCGGTTTCCATATCAAGATCGTAGAAGTTGAAAGGAGTGCATATGCCGGCTCTAAAACCCAACTGATCGGCATAACCCATGGTAAAATCGTGCTGAATGCCCAGGTTGAGCAAGTTACGGTAGGTTTGCGGCAAGGTTAGTTTTAGAAAATGCTGACGACTTCTTACAATCTCAGTATGTGATGCATCGGCCAGGCTCTGAATTTCCTTTTTCAGCAGTTTTGGGTTCTCGTTCGATTCGTAGGACGGATGAATGCCAATGGTGGCCAGGTCGCGAATGTCTTTTACCAAATACTGATAATGCTTGTTCAAGGGAGAAATGCTTTTGTCGAAAGGCCCAAGTTCAGCAAAGAGAAAAAAGTAGATGGGTTTTAGTTGGTATTTTTTTGCCAGTTGTTTTTGCAAATCATAGGTTTCGTAAGGGTCCTTGTCCTTCCCGCGTAAAACTAAAATGCGTTTTCGAAAAAGGCTTAACTGATTGTTCCACAAATCGCGAAGCAACCCGCCCGAAGTTCTTACAAAGCCCTTATGTTTATACGACCAGGCAATATCGATATCGTAGGTGGGTGTAAAAGAATATTGCTTTGTTTTTGTCTTGAGCTCAGGAAAGGTAAATAAAATTCTTTCTTTCAGTTCTTTAGCCCATTTGTTAACAACGGGTTTATGGAGAAAATGGTTTTGAAAGGCGCAGCTCTCCGATGCCGAAAATCGTTTGTGATGGTCTTTTTTGTGCGGGAGATACTCTTCGTAGCGGGTGACTAAGAAAAACGAAGCGGCCAAAATGTCGAAGGGCATAACGCTGTAACTGTTGAAAACCGCGTAGGGACAAGCATTTCCGCCAAAATCCACTGTTTTAAATTCCTGGTGACGAATATCTGTTTCGAACAAAATATTTTTCGCAGCCAGAAAGAGTGCATTCTCTATGGGACTTATGGAGTAAGAAATTTTAGCTCCATCGTACCGCGAAAATTCTTCGGCATTGGAGGTTATTTTATATTCAAATCCCATTAATTCACCGAATACCAACTCCACAATATATTGAAGTCGCTTGGTGATTTTATGGGTGTAGATAAAAATCATGGTTCAGTATATTAAATCCCGATTTTGAAAAGTGAAGCAATATTACGAAAAAAGCGGTGTTTTGGTTTTTGGCTCATGAATTTATTTAATCAGGCTGTTTCAGAATTATTTTTAATCAGGGTAATATTTTTAAAGATTACTTGTTTTAAACGATAATTTTCCTATCTTTAGTATGAATATATAAAAACAACAATTCTATGAAAATATTAGTTACCGGGGGAACAGGTTATATTGGGTCTCACACTGTTGTGGAGCTCCAGGCCAAAGGCCATGAGGTGGTCATAGTAGATAATTTGTCGAACTCACATAGAGATGTCCTCAGTCAAATAGAAAAAATTTCGGGCATCAAACCCATTTTTGAGGAGCTGGATTTGGTCGACATTACCAAAACCAAAGATTTTTTTAACCGTCACCACGATATTTCGGGCATTATTCATTTTGCAGCTTTTAAAGCCGTGGGCGAATCGGTGGCCGATCCGTTGATGTATTATCGAAATAACCTTTTCTCGCTGGTTAATATTTTGCAGAATATGAAAGACCGGGGAATTAAAAATCTCGTATTCTCTTCATCCTGCACCGTTTACGGGCAGCCAGATAAGCTTCCGGTAGCCGAAGATGCTCCTGTTCAAATGGCCATGTCGCCCTATGGAAATACCAAGCAGATTTCGGAAGAAGTGATTCAGGACACCGCAAAAGTGAGCGAAATTAATGCTGTTATGCTCAGATATTTCAATCCTATTGGTGCCCACGAATCAGCACTTATTGGGGAGTTACCTCTGGGGGTGCCCAACAATCTGGTTCCTTTTATCACCCAAACAGCCATCGGAATCCGTAAGCAGCTTTCAGTTTTTGGCGAAGATTATAATACTCCCGACGGTACCGCAATTCGCGATTATATCCATGTAGTAGATTTGGCCAAAGCTCACGTGATTGCCATTGACCGCATGATAGAAGAAAATCAAAAGAAGAAAGTTGAGATTTTTAATCTTGGTACCGGAAACGGATTTTCAGTGCTCGAAGTTATAAAGTCGTTCGAGAAAGTTTCGGGCGAAAAATTGAATTACAAGATTGTAGAACGCCGTCCGGGAGATGTGGAACAGGTATTTGCCGATACCCGTTTTGCCAACGACGAATTGGGCTGGAAAGCTCAAAAATCGTTGGATGAAATGATGCTTTCGGCCTGGAATTGGGAAAAGGAATTGATGTTAAAAACTAAAAACTAATATAATGGATTTTCAAAAAAGAATTTTGGTTACTGGGGGTGCCGGTTTCATAGGCTCTCACGTGGTAAGGCTGTTCGTTAATAAATATCCTCACTACAAAATTATTAATCTCGACAAACTCACCTATGCGGGAAATCTGGCCAACTTGAAAGATTTGGAAAACAGCCCCAATTACGAGTTTACAAAAGTCGATATTGTTGATGCAGATGCCGTTCAGGAAGCATTTGAAAAATTCCAGATTACCGATGTTATTCATTTGGCTGCCGAGTCGCATGTGGATAGGTCCATCACCAACCCCACCGAATTTGTGATGACCAATGTTATTGGCACCGTGAACCTGCTCAATTCGGCTAAATTCCACTGGAAAGACGCCATGGAAGGCAAGCGGTTTTATCATGTTTCTACCGACGAGGTCTACGGTTCTCTCGGAAATGACGGCATGTTCGAAGAAACAACTGCCTACGATCCACACAGTCCTTATTCCGCTTCCAAAGCCAGTTCCGACCATTTTGTAAGGGCCTATCACGATACTTTTGGCTTGCCTATGGTTATTTCCAATTGCTCCAACAACTACGGCAGCTTCCAGTTTCCCGAGAAATTGATTCCGCTGTTTATTCACAACATTCAAAACAAAAAAGCACTTCCTGTTTACGGAAAAGGCGAAAATGTGAGAGACTGGCTATGGGTAGAAGATCACGCCAGAGCCATTGATGTTATTTTTCATCAGGCAAAAACAGGTTCAACCTATAATATTGGCGGACATAATGAGTGGAAAAACATAGATTTAATCAAGGTTTTGTGCAAAATAATGGACAAAAAACTTGGTCGAGCAGCAGGTGAAAGCGAAGAGTTGATAACCTACGTAAAAGACCGTGCGGGCCACGATTTGCGCTATGCCATCGATAGCTCCAAACTTCAGCGCGATTTAGGCTGGAAACCCAGTCTCCAGTTTGAAGAAGGCTTAGAGAAAACAGTTGATTGGTATTTAACCAATACCGAGTGGCTCAACAATGTAACATCGGGCGATTACAAGAAATATTACGAAAATCAATATACGAAGCGATAGGCGATTGTAATCTTTAGCCTTGACTGCTAAATGGGATAGTGAATTTTTTTCGCAACTGAATGTAAACCGACATTGATTTTTGTAGAAAAATTCACTATCTTCATTAAACAAATTGAAATCATTAAAAAGAAAGGAACAATTATGAGAAGAAGTATAATTTGGTTATTAGCCATACCACTGATGCTAATAACAACCGAGTGCAAGAAGGAGTTGGACAATCAGGAGAGACCGGTGGATCCGGGTGATACATTGTTCAATATGAATGATCTGAAAATTCCACAAACCTTTAATTTCTCCACATCTAAAGAGATGGAAATTACCATCAACGGGTTTAAAAGCTCCAAAGATGCCGGCGATATAAAATACTCGGTTTATCTCTACAATTCTCAGGGAACTACTGTGGATGTTACAGCAAAAGGAGATGATGGGGGCGATGTGAGTCAGACAGTTAATCTGGTCGATGTGATGAATAATTTGAGTGCTGTTCAAATAACAACCGACCCAAATTTTACATTGAATTTCACCATACCAAGTTATTACGACACTTTATATGTTGTTCAAAACGATATGGGAGTTTATCAGTCAATGCTGGTACCAATTAATTCCAACAAAATGACTTTAGATTTTCCTGCGGTGTCAACCCCCGTAAGAAACAGAGACAAAATGGACGACCCCACCGATATTTTATATGCTGTTAACAGTCTAAGCGAAATGTATAGCATCAACCCAATCACGGGAGCAGTAACAATGTTACCCAATCTTCCCTCTACAATGGGTGGAAGCTGGGCCTGTGCCATCGATCCCATAGCCGAAGTTCTATATGCCATTGGCATCAGCTATCCTTACAAACTTTATTCATACGATTTAAATACCCAGATATGGACCTACAAAGGAAATACGGGCTATCAGGGACCAAGGCTGGCCTATAATATGAACGATGGAATGCTTTATTATTCGTTTGGCTACTGGATGCTAATTGTGAATCCATCCAACGGAAGAATGGTTTCCTATTACAGAATTTACGGATTGCATGATATAGATGGGGGAGATGTGGTGTTTGCAGATAATGGCAGATTGTATATTTCCAGCGAATCGGGTTTGTATAAATGCGAATTTGCGGGAGGAAATACCATCAATGCCATAAGAATCTCCGCCGACAATTTGCCCAATTATCCCAATTCACTTACTTTCGACCGGAATCAGGAGTTGTGGTGGGCATCGAATATTTGGATCGATGAGCTAAATACACATGTGGGTCGAACCTATATCATGGACACAGTTACAGGGGGTTTTGAAGAGCGCTGGAGTTTTAACGACAATTATATCCACGATTTGGCCACCATGCCAGTGGATGAAAATTTAATTCCCGATGACGATGCCGACGACGACGGAATCATTGATTTCTATGATGAATATCCAAATGACCCCGATAGAGCCTACGACACCTACACACCTTCGGTTTATGGCTGGGGAAGTTATGCTTTTGAAGACTTGTGGCCCAACGAAGGCGATTACGATTTCAACGATTTGGTATTGAATTACAGGTATACCCACGTGTTTAACTCGTCGGACAGAATAGTGGAAACCATTCTCGATTTCAAGATTAAAAATGTCGGGGGAAGTTACAGAAATGGATTTGGTATTGAACTGGATATGGATGAAGCTCTCATTCAAAGTGTTATCGGTAGTCATATCAGCGCAGGTGTAGTTACCTTAAATGGAAAAGGACTCGAAGCCAGCCAATCGAAGCCTGTTATTATGCTTTTCGACGACGCCTGGGCAAGCTATCATGAAAATCCTGAAAGACAAATGGTTATTAAGTATGCCACGCCCATTTTGGCTGACGATTTTGGGGCTAAAAATCCATTTATATTTATTAATGGCGACCGGGGAAGAGAAGTCCATATGGCCGATTTTGCCCCAACTTCATTGGTGAATTCCACCTATTTTGGAACCAAAGATGATAATTCGAATCCCGCAACTGGCCGCTACTACAAAAATGTTTCCAATTTACCCTGGGGCATAGATATTATCCACGATTTTGTTTATCTGCAGGAGAAGGTGCCCATTATTTACGGATACACCAAATTTGGCAATTGGGCAGAATCAGGTGGAGTAAATTATCCTGATTGGTATAAGGATCAGGATGGATATAGAAATAACCAGTATCTGGTTTATTAACACGTTTAAATTTGTAAGAAATAGAAGCTCCGATAAGGGGCTTTTATTTTTAGAAGGCGATATATTGCATTGGATTTACAGGGCTTCCATCTACCCAAAGCTCAAAATGTAAATGCGGGCCTGAGGTAAGTTCGCCAGAGTTTCCTATAATGGAGATGAGCTCCCCGGCTTTAACAAATTCACCTGCTTTTTTCAGCAGAGCAGAATTATGTTTGTATGCGGAAATAGTATTTCCCGAGTGTTGAATCATAATCACATAACCAGTATTTAAAGTCCATTCGGCAAAAATAACCACCCCGTCGTCAATGGCTTTTATGGCATCGTTGTATTTCGCTACAATATCGATACCAAAATGGGTGGAATTGGGGTCAAATTGATTGGTGATAACCCCCGACAGCGGAGCAAAATATACCTTTGGCCCTTTGGAAAGCTTTTCATCATACACATCGTCCGACTCCAGATAGTAAATGTTGAACTGATCCAGACTTTCCTGCTCAATTCTTAGGAGGCTGTCTTCGGGCGAAATATAGTTGTTAATGTCTGATTTGTTGACTCGTGGGCGCGATTTTTGAACGCTGTCGCTCGATTCGAAATCGTCGCCGCTCAATACCTTGCGAATATTCTCAATATATAAATCGTTGGCTCTTAATTTGTTTTCCAAAGAATCGAGTGAGTGACCGAGTTTGTACAAGTCTTGTCGCATTCGGGGGTCGGCGTAACCGGGGATATATTCTCTAAGACTCGTAAACGCCAGGAAAAATATCATCAGCACAATCCAGAACAACGAAATCAAAATAAAGGTGGTATAAATATTAAGCTTTGATAATCTGAAACTTATGCGCTGCTCATAACTATCCTCGTTTATGAGTACCAGGCGGTATTTATGACGCAATTTGGTAAAACGTTTTTTATTTTTCGATGGTTCTGACATAATTGCAAAGATGAAAATTTTTTCTTTTAAATAGATATGTTTTTAATATTGATTCATCATGCGGCCTATACGAAAGTTGAAATAGTTTTTTCTGAAAAATAAAATAATTTTGCAGAAAAGAAGTTAGTTTTGTGCTGGCATGGCCAACATAGGACAAATCTCCTATCAAAGTGCTGACGAGAAGCCGCATCAATAAAAAATGAAAAAATGCGGTTATAATTGTGATAATTAAATAATTAAAATTCAATAAGTTAAACAAAACCAATAATTCATTGAAAATAGCCCTACACAAAATATATTTCGTTTTCCTGCTTGTTTTTTTTGCGGGGATGATTGTTACAAGTTGTTCAACAAGGAAAAATACCTGGACCCGCAGAGCATTCCACAATGTAACAGCTCATTATAATGGGTGGTGGAACGGAAACGAAAGCCTGAAAGAAGGAGCCAGAGAGTTGCACAAAACCACTGTCGATAATTATAATAAGATTCTCCCCGTTTACAATTACGGTGATGAGAAAATGGGATCCAGCCTGGCATCTTTTAGCGACAGGGCCATTGAGAAAGGCTCCATGGTTGCTCAAAGCCATACTATGTGGTTCGATAACAGAGAGTTCTGTAATTGGGTTCCGCAAAGTTATTTTCTCATTGGAAAAGCCTATTTCTATAAGCATGAATTTCAAAGTGCCCGAATGACTTTCGACTTCATGATTAAAAAATACCACTACGATCCCATTCAGTACGAGGCCATGTTATGGTTGGCCAAGACCTATATAGAGCTCGAAAACTATCAAAAAGCCGAAACCTATCTCGATTTGCTCAGCAGCAAAATGGGGAAAGAAAAAATGGAGGACTATTTAGATCAGGATATGAAAACTGTTTTTGCCGATTTGTACATCAAACAAGGCAATCCGGAAAAAGCCATCCCATTTTTGAAAGAAGCAATATTTAAAATCAGGGCAAAGAATCTGAATGCACGGATGGTATTTATTCTGGCTCAGATTTATCAGGAGTTGGACAAGCCTAAAGAGGCTGTGGTTCTGTATCAGCAAATTTTAAAGAAAAATACCGACTACCGAATGACTTTCAATGCCAAAATTAATCTGGCCAAATTATACGACTCCGAAAGCTCCGACAGCAAGGATTTGGTAAAAAGTTTAACCAAAATGCTTAAGGACTTTAAAAATCAGAAATTTTTAGATCAGATATATTACGCTCTCGGTGAGGTGGCACAGGAAGATAATGAGCAGGCTCTGGCATTGGGTTATTTTACCAAATCAGTAGCCACAAGTGTGGAGAACGATTTTCAAAAGGCGGTTTCTTCCATTTCCTCAGCCGAACTGTATTACGAGCGCAAGGACTATATTAATTGCGGGGCCTATTACGACACTGCCATTATGTTTCTCCCCAAAGATTATCCCGATTATGCCAATGTAAAAATAAAAACCACCACCGTAAGCGAATTGGTAAATCAGTTGAAAGTGGTTCAGCTGGAAGATTCTTTACAGGGGCTTGCTGCGCTCCCGCGCCCGCAGCTTGACGCAATTATAGATTCTATTATTGCTAAGATTGAAGCAGAGGAAGAACGCATCAGGGAGGAAGAACAAATGCGACAGCAAGCCATTGCCATGAGTGCTCAGAACCGTGTGAGCATGGCACCTGGCGGTGCCCCCGTTGGTGGAGGCTGGTATTTCTACAATCCACAAGCCATGAGCATGGGCTATACAGAGTTTCTGGGAAAATGGGGCACACGTAAGCTCGAAGACAACTGGAGACTAAGCAATAAACAAGAAGTTATAACCATGCCCGATGAAGTTGAAGATGATGGTTTGGTAGCAGATAGTGTGCGCTCAGATTCCACTTCTAACGGTCCGGCACTGGTAACCAATCCAAAGGATCGAAACTTCTATTTGCAGAAAATACCCCTCGATGATGAGAAAATGGCAGAGTCGAAGGAAAAGATTAGCCAGGCGCTCTATCATGCCGGATTTATCTATAAAGAAGGATTGCAGAAAAATTCGGAATCTATCGAAACGTTTAGCGAATTTCAAAAACGCAATCAGGTGGAGCATGAGTTGAGCATTCAGGTTTATTTTCAGCTCTATTTGCTGTATAAAGACCAGGGCGATGATGCCAATGCGCAGGTATACAAGGATTTGATTTTAAATCTGTATCCCGAAAGCGACTATGCCAAATTGTTGTTAGACCCCGATTATTATAAGGAGCTTCAGAAAAAGCATCACTTTTTGGCCGATTTATACGAAAAGACTTATCAGGCCTACGAAAAAGGACAGTATACCATGGTGGTTTATAATTCCGATCAGGCATTTGAGTTGAATAAAAAAGATGAGCTCATCCCCAAATTCTTGTACCTGAAAGCTATTTCCATGGCCAAAACCGATGTTGTAGATTCTATGACGGTGAATTTAGAAAAGCTGATAAAACAATATCCCGACGCCGAAGTAGTGCCTTTGGCCGAAAACATCTTGCAGAATCTGGGGCTTTTTAATCCCGATGCCGACTTGAGTCCTGAGGAGCTTTTGGCGAAGCAACAAATGGAATCTGCCTTGTCCATATATACCATAAATAGAGAATCTGAGCATTATTTCATTTTGCTGGTCGATGGCAGTAAGGTGAATGTGAATGCAGTGAAAACGAGAATATCCGATTTTCACCGCAAGTCCTACTCACTCGAAAATCTGAATATTTCGAGCTTAATCTTCGATGACAATTGGCACATGATTACCATAAACAGATTCGCTTCGGCAGAGAAAGCAATGTTATATTATCGCAATATTTTAAGCAGTGTTTATGTGTTTCCCGAGGGAGAACTATCTAATTATAAGCCATTTATCATTAGTTTGGAAAACTATCCAAAACTATATCAGGATAAAGATGTGGAGAAATATTTAAAACTATTTGAAAAAGAGTATTTAAAGTAGTAGCTTCGCCCTATCTTTTTTAGGAATTTGTTAAATTGAATCATATCATGGCAAAAAATAACGAGTACGATGTAGATAATATTAATACCATTGGTTCCGGTACCATCATCACCGGAGATGTAATTTCCGATGGTGATTTTAGAATTGTGGGCCGACTGGTGGGAACAATTCAATCGAAGGGCAAAGTTGTGATTGGTAAAAGCGGATCGGTAGAAGGCGACATAGTGTGCAAGAATGCCGACATTTCCGGAATTGTTAAAGGCAGTCTTAAGGTAGAAGAGTTGGTTAGTTTTACCGCCACAAGCAAAATGGAAGGTAATATAACTACTTCCAGAATAGCAATTGAAGCCGGTGCATTTTTCTCTGGCCATTGCCAAATGAGCAATTCCAATGCCGCAGCTGCCGGAAAAAAATAAATTTAAATCCTACGCCAAATACTCTAACCTGGCTTTTCAAATGATGGCCATTATTGTTTTGGGCACCTTTGGTGGATTAAAACTCGATGAGTATCTCAACTGGGGCTTTCCCGTTTTCACTGTTTTGTTCTCCCTTGGATCTGTTGCTTTGGCAATCTATATTTCTGTTAAAGATTTCATTAAAAAGTAAATATGAAGGAAAAACTAAAGAAATTTCTAAACAATTTGCTCATTTTCACCCTTATAGCTGGAATTCTTCAATTTGTACTTTCCACTCAGGTCGAGGTGCGTTGGTTCAGCAGGTCGTGGCCCTTTGTGGTTTTATTTTTTATGACATTTACCTTGCTCATGCATCGCTATTTATTGGTCTCCACCGAAGGAAATCCCAAGCGATTTGTATTTAGTTTCATGCTCATTACCACCGTTAAAATACTGCTGTATCTGGCCATCATGCTCATTTATGTGCTTTTTAACCGACCCGATGCCATAGGTTTTATCATTGCGTTTTTTGTCAATTATTTTCTCTTTACCGCTTTTGAACTCAATACGGTAATCAAACTTTTTCCTTCGTCGAAATCATAAAGAATTCTAAAGATGACCAGGAAAATACTTTTTGTTTAACTTTGCGTCATAAAACTTAGTCAAAATACCCATGATATTCATCACCCGTCGCGAACGATTTAATGCAGCCCACCGTCTCTTTCATCCAGACTTTGACGATAAAACCAATCTGGAAGTTTTTGGAAAATGTTCCAACCCCAATTGGCACGGCCACAACTACGAGCTTTTTGTTACAGTTAAAGGTGAAATAAACCCCAAAACCGGTTTTCTCATCAATCTAACTTCGCTCAAAGAGCTTATTCGCAGAAAGATTACAGATAAACTCGACCACAAGAATTTGAATGTGGAGGTGGACTTTCTTTTGGGGAAGTTTACTTCAACCGAGGTGTTGTGTGTGAGTATTTGGGAACAACTTGAAGCTGAAATTGAGCAAATGGGGGCGCAATTGCATTGTGTAAAAATTACTGAAACGGAGAATAATTTTGTGGAATACTATGGTAACTAATTCATTTACAAATTAATAACAACAATCATGTACGATTATCAAAAAATAGAGCAGTGGGAGCCCGAAAAACTCAAACAACTCAGTCATCATTACTACGAAATTCTGAAACTCATTGGCGAAGACCCCGAGCGTGAGGGCCTTTTAGATACCCCCAGAAGAGTTGGAAAATCCATTCAGTTTCTCACCCAGGGCTACGATCAAAACCCCGAAGAAATTCTGAGAGGAGCCATGTTCAAAGAAGATTACCGTGAAATGGTTATTGTGAAGAATATCGAAGTTTACAGCATGTGCGAGCACCATATGATTCCCTTTATTGGCAAAGCCCATGTGGCCTATATTCCCAATGGTTATATCACCGGACTCAGCAAAATAGCCCGCGTGGTTGAAGCTTATGCCCGCCGTTTGCAGGTGCAGGAAAGGCTTACCACTCAGATTAAAGAATGCATTCAAAACACGCTAAATCCCTTGGGAGTTGCAGTGGTAATAGAAGCCAAACACCTTTGCATGGCCATGAGGGGCGTTCAAAAACAAAACAGTGTAACCACAACATCAGATTTTACAGGAGCTTTTAAAAATAAGGAAACCCGCGAAGAGTTTATCCATCTCATTGGTTCAAATCTGTCATAATGTCAAAATTTTTTCATTTTTAACGAAGTTTACCCATTTGGCATTATTTTTATGCCTTCAATTGAAACTAAAAATTTTATAGATATGTTGCAAGAAAACAAAGGATTTACTTCCACTTACGAAAGAAACATTGCTTCTGACACAGTAGCCAAGACCTTTATGTCGAGAGTTTTTGCATGGATGTTTTTAGCATTGGGTGTTACAGCTTTAACTGCTTATGTTTTTGCCGGATCTGCCCAGCTGATGAGCCTTCTGGTAAATACTGAAACAGGCGGAATGTCTATTTTGGGTTGGGTGGTGATGTTGGCTCCATTGGCTTTTGTATTTTTTATCAGCTTTAAATTTCAGTCGCTATCACGCAATATGTTGTTGCTGCTTTTTGTGGTTTACAGCTTGTTGATGGGAATGAGTATGAGCTTTATTTTGCTCGCGTTCACTTCGGCTTCGGTGTTTTCAACTTTCATTGTTACCAGCGGAACCTTTGGTTTGATGGCTTTGATAGGTTATACCACAAAAACCGACCTTACCAAATTTGGCTCTATTTTAATGATGGCTCTTATCGGAATTATCTTAGCCAGTGTGGTTAACTTTTTTATGCACAGCGGAACCATGGAATACATCATTTCCATTCTTGGAGTATTGATATTCACAGGTTTAACAGCCTATGATGTTCAGAAGCTCAAAAATATTGGTATGTCGGTGGGTTCTTATTCGGGCAACGACACCGATAAATTGGCCATTATGGGCGCGCTGACACTGTATTTGGATTTCATTAATCTTTTCCTTTTCCTGTTGCGTTTTTTGGGCGACAGAAAATAGCGAATTGTTCACAATGGATGGGTTGGGACAAGTTTCCGCCGTCCATTTCAAAATATTTTCTATCATTGCACGGATTTTTTCCGTGCTTTTTTTTGGAAAAAATTGACCTTGTAAAAATATAAAAATGTAAAACAAATCACATGAAAGCATACGTATTTCCGGGCCAGGGCGCTCAATTTGTGGGAATGGGAAAAGATTTATACGACCATTCGGAATCTGCCAGACAGATGTTTGAAAAAGCCAATGAAATTCTGGGTTTTCGCATCACCGATTTAATGTTCCATGGAACCGATGAAGACCTCCGTCAGACCAAAGTTACTCAACCAGCCATTTTTCTTCACAGCGTGATTCTTGCCAGCGAGCTTGGCGATTCCTTTACCCCCGACATGGTAGCAGGTCATAGCTTAGGCGAGTTTAGTGCTCTGGTGGCCAACAAAACCCTGAGTTTCGAAGACGGATTAAAACTGGTTTATCAGCGTGCTTTGGCCATGCAGGAAGCCTGCGAAGTGGAACCTTCGACCATGGCTGCCATACTTGGTTTGGACGACGAAGTGGTGGAACAGGTATGTGCTGATATTGATGAAATAGTGGTGGCAGCCAACTATAATTGCCCCGGGCAGTTGGTGGTTTCGGGAAGCATGAAAGGCATAGAGATAGCCTGCGAAAAACTAACCGAAGCAGGTGCCAAAAGAGCCATTCCACTTTCTGTGGGTGGAGCTTTTCACTCTCCGTTGATGGAGCCTGCCCGCGTTAAACTGGCTCAGGCCATCGAAAATACACCTTTCGCTCAGGGCATTTGTCCCATCTATCAAAATGTTACCGGCGAACGAGTTACCGAGCCTGCCTTGATTAAAGAAAATCTTGTTAAACAACTTACCGGACCTGTCCGCTGGACCCAAATCATGGGAAATATGATTCAGGATGGTTTGACTTCGGTGGTTGAAGTTGGACCTGGAACCGTGTTGCAGGGGTTGTTTAAGAAAATGGATAGAAAACTTCCCGCCGAATCGGCAAAGCTTGGGATTTAGTTCCTTTCTTTCAAGAAATAATCATCATGTGTGGTTTTTTATAGCCACCCATGGTGATAAATTCTGAAAAACTGGATTTTTATTACGATTTAGCTTTTGCTTTTTTAAAAGAAGAACCACGTTAAAATAAAAGCTAAATACTTATTTTTCAATTTGCTCCAGCAGATTGTATTTGCTTTGTCGGGCATCCCATCTGTCTCTGGCGAATTTCTGCATATCGGTAATGGTGTCTTTTTCGTCAACAATTTCCAGCCCGAGCAAGGTTTCTATAATATCTTCCATGGTAACAATGCCATCAATACCCCCGTACTCGTCAACTATAAGAGCTATATGTTCCTTTTTTTCAAGCAGTTTCTCCCATAAGGTAAACAGAACCAGGGAGTTGGGAACAATAACAATTTCTCTTTTGATATCGGTGAGTTTCAATCCATGCAAGTCTTCCGCCAGTTTTTCGAAAACCGTTTGCCGGAAAATATAACCTGTAATATTTTCTTCGTCCACGTGGTAGATGGGGATTCTGGAGAATTTTAAGAAGTCTTTGTTTTTTAGAAATTCCCCAAGTGAAAGTGATTCGCTGGCAGTAGCCATCACCACTCTGGGCGTCATGATTTCAGATACCCTCACATTTTTTAGTTTGAGGAGGTTATGGATTATTTTAAACTCCTTTTCGGTGAAAACGCCTTCGTCAGCGCCAATGCTGGCCAATGCAGCAATTTCTTCCCGGCTGGTTTTTTGCTCCTCGTGATTTTTCGAAAAAGCTTTTGTTATCAGGGAGGATAAAAGCACAAGCGGGTAGGTAATAACAATCATGAAATTGATAATGACCGACGAAACTTTCGCTAAGGAGCGCCAATATCTTGTGCCTATAGTTTTTGGGAGTATTTCGGTTAGCACCAGAATGAGTATGGTTAATATGGCAGATACAATCCCGAATGACTCATCGCCAAAGATTTTTACAGCTTGAGATCCAACCCCTGCAGCACCAACGGTATGAGCTATTGTATTGAGTGATAAAATGGCTGATAAAGGCTTGTCAACTTTGGCTTTCAGTTCAATAAACCTTGTTGCCCAGGTGTTCCCTTTTTCCTGCATCACCATAAGAAAGGACTTTGGAGTGGACAGCAAAACAGCCTCCATGATGGAGCAGAGGAACGAAACAAAAAGCGCCAGGAAAAGATATGCTAAAAGGAGTACCATTTTTTCTTACAAAAATATAGAATTTTTTGAATTTCAGATGATTTTAGAGAATAAACCGGCGAAATGAATACAATCGATTTGGTGGATGACAGCAATAAAAAAACCGAAGGGTTTACTTTTGTAAATCCCTTCGGTTTTTCATCAACTTAATGAGTTGATGCAGGTTTATTTAGAGCTTAGTTACCGCTCCATCTTTCAATTGGTATTTTTCCTGACTTTCGGGGCAAATGGCAATACCGGTAGCATCGAAGCTAAGTTTATGACCAAATTCGCTCATCCAGCCAACATGTTTTGCGGGATTTCCAACCACCAAAGCATAGGCAGGAACCGTTTTAGTGACCACGGCACCTGCGCCGATAAAGGCAAATTCGCCTATATCATGACCACAAACAATGGTGGCATTGGCACCAATGCTGGCGCCTTTTTTAACTAAAGTGCGGGAATATTCACCGCGACGATTTACGGCACTGCGCGGATTGGTTACATTGGTAAACACCATGCTGGGACCCAGAAAAACATCGTCTTCGCAAATCACACCGGTGTAGATGGATACATTGTTCTGAATTTTAACATTTTTCCCCAGAATTACCTGTGGGGAGATGACCACATTTTGGCCAATATTGCAGTTTTCGCCTATTTCGCAGTTGCTCATAATGTGGCTGAAATGCCAGATTTTAACTCCTTTGGCTATTTTACAGCCTTCGTCGATAACGGCTGTTTCGTGGGCAAAATAATCTTTACTCATATTATTTGTTTTTAGTGATTAATTCAATTTGATTGTGAGAATGAAAAATGGATTGCTGAGAAATTCATGTTAACTAACATTTTGTCAGAGAGATGGTTTATCAGCGCCCTTAAGTTTTTTGGGCAAACCATTCCATATAAGTTCATAACTGTGGTCGATGAGTTCCATGAGCAGCTCATCGTTCAGGAAACCGTGGAGGTTTACCGTGTTCCACATTTGCTTATTCATGTGGTATCCCGGAATTATTTCCTCGTATTGCTCACGAAGCTGAATGGCCCTGTCGGGGTCGCATTTCAGGTTGATGCTGTGGGGTGCATCGAGATTGAGCAGGGCAAACATTTTGCCGTGAACCTTAAAAACCAGGGTAGTCTCGTCGAACGGGAAACCCTCGGTAGTAAATGGTTTGGCGATGCAATAAGCGCGAATTTCTTCAATATTCATGATTCGTTCAATTGATTTACGAAAATAGAAAAAAACACAGGAGGTGGGGGAGTACTCCAGGATTTTTTATTGTGGTGTCAAACTGACAGCGAGATATGACATAATAGAACGAATCGTCCTTTGGCATAAATTTCGATGGTCACACCTTGAAATTTTAAAATTTAAGATCACATGAAAATACAACCTTTAGGAGAACGCGTTTTAATTGAGCCTTTGGCCGCTGAAACCAAAACAGCCACCGGAATTATTATTCCCGACAATGCCAAGGAGAAACCATCGAAAGGAAAAGTACTGGCTACCGGAAAAACTTCCGATGGTAAAGAACTGACTGTAAAAGTTGGCGATACCGTACTTTATGGAAAATATGCCGGTACCGAGGTAGAGCTTGAAGGTACTCATTATTTAATTATGCAGGAATCGGACATTCTTGCCATCATTTAATCAGCAATTTATAAATAACTTAAAAAATAGAGAAAAATGGCAAAAGACATTATTTTCGATTACGAAGCCAGAGAGGCTTTAAAAAAAGGCGTTGATGCATTGGCCGATGCCGTAAAAGTAACATTAGGCCCCAAAGGAAGAAATGTAATTATCGACAAATCGTTTGGTGGTCCCTCAATCACCAAAGATGGTGTTACAGTTGCAAAAGAAATTGAACTGAAAAACACCGTTGAAAACATGGGTGCCCAGTTGGTGAAAGAAGTAGCTTCCAAAACCAACGATCAGGCAGGCGACGGAACCACAACCGCCACAGTATTGGCTCAGGCCATCGTGAGTGCAGGTTTGAAAAACGTAACCGCAGGTGCCAACCCCATGGATTTAAAAAGAGGCATCGACAAGGCAGTAACAGCTATTGTGGCCAACCTTAAATCGCAATCGATAGAAGTGGGCGACAGCAACGAGAAAATTCGTCAGGTGGCCACTATTTCGGCCAACAACGACAGCACCATCGGAGGCATGATTGCCGAAGCCATGGCAAAAGTTAAAAAAGAAGGCGTTATCACTGTTGAAGAAGCTAAAGGCTTAGAAACCAGTGTAGAAGTTGTGGAAGGTATGCAATTCGACCGCGGATATATTTCACCCTATTTTGTTACCAACACCGAGAAAATGGAAGTGGTTTACGAAAATCCTTTCGTTTTAATCTACGAGAAAAAAGTTTCTGTGATGAAAGATTTTCTTCCAATCTTGGAGAAAGCCGTTCAAACCGGAAGAGCCCTCATTATTATTGCTGAGGATGTAGAAAGTGAAGCTTTAACAACTTTGGTAGTGAACAGATTGAGAGGTTCGCTGAAGATTGCAGCAGTAAAAGCTCCGGGCTTTGGTGACCGCAGAAAAGAAATGATGGAAGATATCGCTATTTTGACCGGTGGTACCGTTATTTCCGAAGAAAAAGGATACCAACTGACCGATGCAACCCTTGAGCATTTGGGAGTAGCCGAGAAAATTGTTATTACCAAGGACAATACCACCATTGTAAGTGGTAAAGGCGATGCTTCTTTGATTCAGGCACGCGTAAACCAAATCAGAGCACAAATAGAAACCACCACTTCTGACTATGACAAAGAAAAGCTTCAGGAGCGTTTGGCCAAATTGGCCGGTGGTGTAGCAGTTATTTATGTTGGAGCTGCTTCCGAATTGGAAATGAAAGAGAAAAAAGACCGTTTCGAAGATGCTTTGGCCGCAACCAAAGCCGCCATTGAAGAAGGAATAGTTCCCGGTGGAGGTGTAGCTTTTATCAGAGCCATCAGTTGTTTGGCCGATGTGAAAGTGGAAAACGAAGATGAAGAAACAGGAGTGAATATAGTTCGCAGAGCCATTGAAGAGCCTTTACGTCAAATTGTTACCAACGCCGGCCTGGAAGGTTCGGTGGTAGTAAACGAGGTTAAAAATGGCAGTGGCGATTATGGTTTCAATGCCAGAACCGAAGTTTACGAAAATCTTTACGAGTCGGGTGTTATCGATCCTACCAAAGTTACCCGTATTGCTCTGGAAAATGCAGCTTCCATTGCCAGCATGTTGCTGACAACCGCTGTGGTAATTTCTGAGCATAAAGACGAAAATGCAGGAGCAGGCATGAATCCAGCCGCCATGGGCGGTATGGGTGGTGGTATGCCCGGTATGATGTAATTTTTTAAGATAATTATGTTGAAAAGTCTCTTGAATTTCAGGGGACTTTTTTTTTCGTTTGTTTATTTTTGTAAACAAGGAACCCTTTTATTAATGCAAAACAGATAAACATGAAAAAGATATTATTAAGCCTGCTGACCATTTTAGCACCTTTTGTAATCAATGCTCAGACCGATGCCGCAGCAGCTGCGCCCTCTGTGCCATTGGACGAGGAAGGAATCATCAGGTATATAGAAGTTGTGAACGAGACAGGAACAGCCGACGAGCTGTTTAAGCGTTGTGTAAAATGGATTAACAAGGAATATAAAAACCCCTCCACAGTTACCCCCACTCGCGATGCTGTGACAGGAAAGATAGTGGTGAGGCATATTTTCAGGTTGCAAAATACCTTAGAAACCGGAACAGTGACAGAAGTGGGCGATGTGGCATACGACCTCAATATCCAGTTTAAAGAAGGCAGGTACCGCGCCGAGTTAACAAGCTTTGTTTACAAGAAAGCATCAAAATTTCCGGCAGAGAATTGGTTGGCTACAGGAACCCATCCCAACCCGGAGTATATTTCGCAACTCAACGAATTTGCTTTGGGATTGCTCGAAAGTTTGAAAGAAGGCATGAAACCCGAAAAAGTGCATAAAGCTGAGGAGTGGTAGCAGGATAAAAGCACACTTGCACACAATTCCAAAAAAAACAAAAGCCTGGCTGTGAATACGACCAGGCTTTTGATTTGAGAATTGTATGGATTTAGTTGCCTATAATTATTTTCCCCCGATAAACTTCCCCATTAATGATTGTTTGGTAGAAATAAACCCCTGGTGCCACTTGGTTGCAATCCCAAACAAGCTGAGTTTGATTTTGGTTTAGAGAAAGCTCTGCAATGCTTTTGCCGTTAATGTCTTTGATTTGGATGCTGCCCTCTTCATTGATTGCCGGCAATTCGAAAGTGAATTGGGAATTTGCAGGGTTGGGAAAACAGTTTAAATTCTTAACAGCCAAATCTGAAGTACTAACCGTAACATATTCACAAGCATATGGCCCTGATTCAATATGAATTACACCATCATCAAAACACCTAAATGCTCCTCCTTCGAAGAAATCGACTGTGCACATTTGTTCAGGGAAAAAATACAGTTCAACAGGACCAATTTTTTCTATTATAGTGCCCCATAAATACCAGGCTGTATTTTCAATAGGTTCTACAATAATATACCTTAAGTTTTCACCTTGAATAATCGTATCGCCAATTGATGTTACTTCAACACTTCCAATTGTATCACAGTCCGAAGCTTCATAAGTATAAGGAATATTCCATATATCTCCAGTTTGAGCAGAAAAATCATAAAGCGTATAAAACAATCCATTTCTATATATATAAACTTTATCATCATCGCTTCTGATGATTTCATCACCCAAGTCTTCATAAAGATGTTCAAAAACCAAATAGTTATAAGTTTCGCGGTATTTGTGAAGCTTTTTACATTCGTAATCAGCAACCAATGTATCTTTAACGGAGGTAATTTCCACATAGCCGAAATAGAAAAAATTCGAAAAAGTATAATGCCATTGGGCTCCAAGAGGTGCAAAATCCTGTGAATAAACATTTATACACATTGCTACCAATAATATGCTTAATATTTTTTTCATGTTTTATAGCATTACTTACCATCAAAAGCCTGATGATAAAGGTTATTAACTAAATTAAAACTCACCTGATTGGTCAGGTATTGATTCGTTTTTTATTTCCATTTTCTGTTCATTGTTTGTGTTTGGCTATTATTACCAACCTGGATATGACTTGTTTGGATTTTATCTGGAATTCTATATTTCTTTTGGTTGGTATCATATATCGGGATTAATGCAAAAGCAGCTCAAATATAGTATAAATCAATTAAATTCGATATTGACAATCAAAATTTAAAATCATTTTTTTCTGCTTTTGATCTTGTGATTTTTTTTCTCGGGGAATGCTATTTTCAGATTTTTGGCTGTCAGGCTGAAAGCCTAATTAATTTAAACAAGGTGCAGCGCATCTTGTAAAGAACAAAACACCAATCATCCGGCCTAAAAGGCCAGCTTAAAACCGCGTATTTCCCAATTTACTAAAATCATTTCGAGGGAGCCGAACTTTTGAGGCGACTGAGAAATCCCTTTCATTTTTCCACAGCCCATAGGGGAGCTGAAAAAAGCCTGTTAGAATAGAAAAGTGAAACAAAAGAAACCCAAACAGAAAGGGGGGGATTAAAAAAACATCCCAAAAATTCCGCGGGCAATAAAAAGATAAATCATCAAACCCATAATATCGTTTACGGTGGTGATGAAGGGGCCGGTGGCAAGGGCAGGATCGACATCGAATTTATGTAGCATCAACGGGACTAAAGTGCCAAACAGCGAAGCAAAAATAATGACCACAAAAAGTGCTATACTCACCGAGATGGTCAGCGGGAATGAATCCTGGAAGAAATAGCTGTACGTGAAAATGAGTATGGAGAGTATCATGCCGTTTAAAAAGGAGACGGCCAGCTCCTTAAGTAATTTAGTTCCAATGCCATCGATGCCCAAATCGCCCGAAGCTATACCTTGTACCACTATCGACGACGATTGAACCCCCACATTGCCACCCATGGCCGCAATGAGTGGAAGGAACAATGCCAAACCCGCATAACGGGCTATATCGCCTTCGAAATAGCCAATGACAGCGGCGCCAATAATTCCGCCCACAAGTCCGATAAGCAACCACGGAAACCTTGCGCGGGTTAGTCTGTACACACTATCGCTCGATTCCACATCCTGGGTTAAACCCGAAATCATTTGGTAATCTTTGTCGGCCTCATCTTTTATCACATCCACCACGTCGTCGATGGTAATTCGCCCGAGCAATTCTCCGTTTTCGCTGATAACTGGCAGAGCAACAAGATTGTATTTCTGCATCAGAATGGCTACTTCTTCGGAGGCTTCATCGGCATTCACACTGATAACATCGGTATTGCATAAATCTTTGATTAAAGTATGTGCCTGTGCGGTGAGCAGCGATTTGAGCGACAAAATGCCAATGAGTTTATAGTCCTTATCTACCACATAGATATAATACACCTCATCCACATCTTCGGCCTGTTTGCGGAGTTCTATGATGCAGCTTCGCACGGTTAAATCGCCGTTGATGGCTAAAAGCTCTTTGGCCATTAAACCCCCGGCGGTATCTTCGTCGTAGGTGAGCAGCTCCTTGATGTCTTCCACCTGTTCCTCGTCGGTGAGGTAGCTGAGAACGCTCTCGCGCTTTTCTTCTGATAGCTCCTGAATTACGTCGGCAGCATCGTCGGAGTCCATGTTTTCGATGAACCTGTTGGCCAGAATTTCCGAAGGAATGAACTGAAGAAACTGTTTTCGGTCGTCTTCTTCCAACTCGGCCAACACATCGGCGGCCAGTTCGTGGTCGAGAAGATGAAAAGTAAATTTGGCTTCGTCGAGGGTGAGCTCTTCGTAAATCTCGGCAATATCGGCAGGGTGCAATTCGCCCAGTACTTGCCTAACCATATCGGTATCTTCCTTACTGATAAGCAATTGTAGCTCTTCGAGAAAATCTCTCGTCAGCTCAAACTGTTCGTATGATGCATTTTCTGCCATGGGGCAAAAGTAATATTATTTGGTTTGTTTGTTTGCGCTGTCGTCATTATTATGGTTAAGAAAATCTGAATTTTAGAAAATATAAACCATAGCCGCAGAAAGTGTTTTTTAGTTATTTTTGAGGAAATAATTTGTTTATGCGCCGCTTTATTTTTGCTTCTATGGCCTTGCTGGTTGTGGGATTGGCATTTTTGCTTTATCACTTCCAGCACAACACGCCCAAAAAATCGAAATATCAACCTGTCGACTGGTTTTATCAGCAACGGGCTTATCCCACCGGAAATCTAAACAGACAAGCTTATCAGGAGGGCATTCAACAGGCTCAAAAGCTGCGGCAGCAACCCCAAAAAAGTCAGGGGGAGTGGTTTTTTGCCGGACCTTACAATATTGGTGGAAGGCTTACCGATGTTGAATTAGATCCCTCCAACGAGGAGCATATCTATCTGGGAACTGCCAGTGGAGGAATCTTTAAATCGGTTGATGCAGGTTCAACTTTCTTGCCCCTTTTCGATGAGCAACCCACGCTTTCCATTGGCGATATAGCAATTTCGCCCTCCAATGCACAGGTGGTGTATGTGGGAACTGGTGAAGCCAATCCCGGTGGCGGAAGCTTAGCCTACGATGGTTTGGGTATTTATCGGAGCGATGATGCGGGTCAAACCTGGCAACAGCGCGGCTTACAGCAATCTGGTTCAGTGGGACGAATTGTGGTTCATCCGCAGAATGCCGATGTGGCCTATGTGGCAGCTATGGGTTATCTGTTCGAAAACAACGGCCAAAGGGGCGTTTTTAAAACCACCGATGGCGGACAAAACTGGTCGCAGGTACTTTATAGCAACGATTCCACAGGCACCATTGATTTGGCCATGCATCCGCAGAATCCCGACACCATTTATGCCGTGATGTGGGAGCGGGTTCGCCGTTTATCGTATTTCACTTATGGCGGTTTTGGCAGTGGAATTTTCAGAAGTTACGACGGCGGAACCACCTGGCAGGAATTGACCAATGGGTTGCCCGGTGGTGTGAATGTGGGAAGAATTGGAATCGGCATTTCTCAAAGTCAGCCCAACATTATGTATGCCATTTACAGCGACCGGACAGGCTATTTTTCGGGTTTGTTTCGCAGTGAAGATGGGGGTGACAGCTGGACACAAACCAACGATGGCAGTCTCGATAATATCTATGCCAGCTATGGCTGGTGGTTTGGGCGTTTGAAGATTGATCCGCAGGATGCGCAAACAGTCTATGCCATTGGTCTCGATTTATTTAAAACCACAGATGGAGGCCAGAATTGGAATTATATAACAGGTTCGGCCCATGTGGATATGCACGAAGTGGCTGTTTCGCCCAGCAATTCCAGCAGAGTGTATTTGGGCAACGATGGCGGTTTTTATATTTCCGATAATGGAGGCAATAGCTGGAGCCACAATACCACTTTGCCCATCACACAATTTTATACTGCAACCATCGATGCCACAGCTCCTTACAGGCTTTATGGTGGCACACAGGATAATGGTACCAACCGCACCCTGTCGGGAAATCCCAATGCCTGGGCCGAGATTTACGGCGGAGATGGATTCTATTGTCTGGTGGATTATAACGATGCCCGTTATGCCTACGCAGAGTATCAATATGGCAATTTTGCCCGCTCAACCAACTACGGAACTACTTTCACTCCGGCCACCACCGGAATCAGCAGCAACGACCGCAAAAACTGGAATACCCCCGTGGTTATGAACCCCATTAACAGCTCTTCGCTATACTATGGATCGCACAGGCTGTATAAAACAGTGAATAAAGCCGTGAACTGGCAGGCCATTTCTGACGATTTGACCAATGGACCGGGCGGTGGAAATCAAAAATATGGAACCATTACCACCATTCATGTTTCGCCGGTCGATACCAATGTGATTTATGTGGGAACCGACGATGCCAATGTGTGGGTGACTCAGAATCAGGGAGCTGACTGGACAAAAATAAGTGCAGAATTGCCCCGGCGGTGGATTAGCCGTGTGGTGGCCGATCCTGTTGAAGTGGCCACAGCCTATGTTTGTCTTTCGGGTTTTCGTGAAAATGAATACATGCCCCATATTTTTAAAACCGAAGATTTTGGGGCTACCTGGCAGGATATTTCTGCGGGATTGCCCGAAGCTCCGGTGAACGATTTGGTGGTTTGGCCCGATGTAATGAAACGACTTATTGCAGCTACCGATGTGGGTGTTTTTTATAAGGACGATGGGTTCGATGGCTGGTATTTATTGGCCGAAGGATTGCCTTTGGTGCCCATTACAGACCTGGCTTTGGATTTTACTTCGGGAACACTTGCCGCTGCCACCTTTGGCCGATCCATGTACACGCTCAACATGACTGTTGGTAATTCTGAATTATTGACAGATAATGTTTCTGAAATACGGGTTTATCCAATTCCTGCCACCGATTATCTAATGGTTGAATTGCCCGTGGGTATTGAACATGCCCAATGGAGTCTGGTTCAACTCGATGGAAAGGAACTTCAATCGGGCTTGTTGTCGGGCGAAAATAAAATAGACCTAAGAAAATTTTCATCCCCAAAAGGAGTTTATCTTTTAAAAGTGTGGAATGGAAACTGGAGCCAAACCCACAAAGTGATTCTGGACTAAATATCTGTTTCTGACGATGCTGACACGAGTAATAAATTTTTAAAACATTAAAAATGAGACATATAATCCTGATAATGGCCCTGTTGAGCAGCATTTTTGTTTGGTCGCAGGGAATGCCCGATACCTATCAGAAAAAGGAAGTTCTGGCGGTGGTTCACGATTTTAATAAGAGCATGGGCCGCAACGATTCTGTTCATTTGGCGAATCTTGTTTTGCCGGGAGCTCAGCTGCGAAACATCAGGTATTACCAGGGAAATCTGATTTCTGAATCGTTGAAGATTAGCGATTTGGCGAAAATTGGTCAGATTAATAAAGTCTATGATTTTGCTCCCATGGTCGATATCAGATCGGTATTTGCCACCGTTTTTACCTATTTTTCCACGGTGGATGATCGGGGAAGAAAAACCTGTGGAACAGATTATTTTCAGCTGGTATTTAATGGCCGCCAATGGAATATTTCCGATTATACTTCGACTATTTTCAATAACTGTCATTCCATAGAGCCCAGAAGTGTTGAAATTGATTTGATTAGCAGCACGTTAAACGAGTGGCACGGATTGGCCGCGGTGGGCGATACCACCTATTTCGATCATTTCGACTCGGGCAGCTATTATCTGGGCACCGATGCCAAAGAGATTTGGACTTTGCAGCAATTCAAAGACTTTGCCCTGCCTTATTTCAGAAGGGGAAGCGCCTGGAATTTCAAAACCAAAAGCCGCAATATTCATTTGGCCGATTACGCCAATTTTGCCTGGTTCGACGAAAATCTGGACACCTGGATGGGCCTATGCCGTGGCACAGGGGTGATGGAGAAGCAAGCCGATGGTTGGAAGATTAAGCATTATAGCCTCACCATTTTGGTCCCCAATAGTAAGATAAACGACTATTTGAAATTGATAAACCCCAATAAATGAGATATATAACCATCTTTCTTATTCTTAGTCTTTTTGTTTACTCCTGTGAACAATCAACAGAAGAAAGCCTGATTCTCATTCAGAAGAAAAGCATATCGGCGGTGCCATCGGCCTCCGGATTGGTTGTGTACAATAAGCATTATTGGATGGTGGGCGACGACCACAAAGATTTATTTAAGCTGAGAGCAGATTTTGTGGTTGATAATGCATATCAGATTTCGAAATTGAATACGGCACCCGAAGGAAGAATCGATAAATCTGTTAAACCCGATTTTGAAGCCATGGATTTATTCGCCACCAGCAATCTGCTTATTCTGGGAAGCGGCAGTAAAACCATCAGTCGCGATACCGCCATTTTATTCGATCTGGAACAAGAAAAAATCCGGTGGAAAACCAATCTCCGCCCCCTTTACAATCAGTTTTTAATCCTTGGCAAGTTCGATAGTTTGCAGAGTATCAATATAGAAGGTGTGGCATCGGATTCGAGCTATGTTTATTTTCTCAACCGCGGAAATATTTGTGGCAAGAATTATATTTTCAGGATTACGGCAGATGGTTGGGTCAATTATCTGTTTTTTGGGCAGATGCCTGTTGTGGAAAGTTTCCTTTTTGACTTGCCACAGCTCAACGGGATTCTCAGTGGTTTTTCGGGTGCTTGTCTTTCGCCCGATCAGCAATATTTAATCTATACCTCATCGGTAGAAGCCACAGGCGATGTTTATAACGATGGTGAAATATTGGGGAGCTATGTGGGACTCATTCCACTTCGCGGGCCAGATGCTCTCAGGAGCCAAAAGTCGTTTTTGGTTCACGAGAAGGGCGTCCCCATAAAAACAAAGCTCGAATCGGTTTTTGTAGCCCATCAGGAGCATAATAGCTTTGAGTTGGTTGCCGTGAGCGACGAAGACAATGGAATGAGCGGTGTTTTTTCATTCAGTTTGATGCTGAATAACCCATGAAAAATTAGAAATCGAAATTTAAAGTGCAGTAAAACATAAAACGCAGAACAATGAAATTATTTATCAGAGTAATCTTTTTAGGATGGTTGGTATTGGTTTATAGCCAGTTGACTTTTTCGCAAATTAGTAGTGGCGGAACTCCGTGGTCGTTTAGTCAAAAGATTGACAATCCCATCTTTGTGGCGCCATCGCAACAGGAATTGAAATTTATCGACACCATCAGCAAAGACTGCTCAGCCATGGAGTTTGGCCGGTTTCTTCCGGTAAATATTCCACTGAAATCGGAGCTTTGGCAAACCACAAAACTTCCCAATGGCGATTATGTTTACAGACTTGGAGTTTTCAGCCAGGGAGCAAAAGGGGTAGGAGCCTATTTTAGAGATTTTCATCTGCCTGTTGGCGCTACCTTGTTCATCTATTCCCCCGACCATCGTCAGCAAATTGGGGCTTTCAATCATTTAAATAATTCTGCGGGTTCATTTTTTGCAACATCTTATTTAACAAACGATTCCATCATCATCGAATATTTTGAACCCAAAGAAGTCAGCGGGCAGGGAACCTTTGTATTGGCCGATATTCTGCATGCTTATCGCGGAGTTGGTGAAACCATTGAGGACAAAGGCTTTGGTGGTTCGGGCGATTGCGAGGTCAATGTGAATTGTTCCGAAGGTTATGGAAAAGGAAATCAGCGCGATGCTGTGCTCCGGTTATTAATTAGAAATGGCAGTTCGGGCGTTTGGTGCACCGGGTCGCTCATTAACAATACCAGCGAAGACCGCACCCCCTATGTTCTTACCGCCGACCATTGCGGCCAAAACTCCAGTGCCGATGACATGCTTCAGTGGATATTTTATTTCCACTATCAAAGCCCAGGTTGCGAGAATCCAATCATAGAGCCCCAACTTAAATCCATGAGTGGATGCGAGGAAATGGCTTCGAGTTCCAATGCCGGCATATTGGGCTCCGATTTTTTTCTGGTGAAACTGATTGATGAAATTCCAGCAAATTATAACCCCTATTTTATTGGTTGGAGCCGCGAGGGCAGCGTGAGCAACTCGGGTTATGGCATCCATCATCCGCAGGGCGACATCAAAAAGATTTCGCATTATACCACACCACTGCAAAGCACAGAATATGATAATGGGATAGTGAATGGTTTTTGGCAGGTTACATGGTCTGCCACAGTAAACGGCCATGGAGTTACCGAAGGAGGCTCCAGCGGGTCGCCCATTTTCGATTCCGAAGGCTATCTGATTGGAACGCTCACCGGAGGTCAGGCCAGTTGTTCGGCGCTTACAGCCCCCGATTATTACGGAAAGTTTTCGGTGCATTGGGTGTCCAATGGATTGCTGGCCAATCAGCAGCTTATGCCCTGGCTCGACCCATTAGAAACCGGAGCTTTAAAAATGAACGGGATTTATCTGGGGGTAAATGAAGCCGAAGTGCTTCGCGACGATATGTTTCAGATATTCCCAAATCCAACATCGGAAGGGGTGAATATTATCTTTAAAGAAATGAATGAAACCCTGCAAATTCAGGTGATACAAGTCAACGGCCAGGTGGTGGATGAGTTTCGGGGCAGTCCCGGCGAACCCGCTTATCTGGATTTGAGTTCCTACGCATCGGGCATTTATTTTATACAGGTAAGCTCGGCAAAAGCTTCGCAAATGAAAAGATTGATAAAGATTTAGGCAATGATCCCAAAGTTTCTTTAGCAGTTTAAATGTTCCTGATTTAATGCTTTGATTAAGTCATTGATTGATGGGCCCCTGGCAAATTGGTTGCAATTGCTTAGGGATTTTTACTTTCTTTGGGCAATATTTTCCAATGTTTTCAAGCTTTCCAAATAGTTTTTCTCTGCCTCGCTCAATGTTTTTTGCTGATACTTCTTATATTCAGAGGTAGCCTTTTCAATGGCAATTTCATGGCTTACAGAACCTGTTCCCTGCAGTAGATTTTCACCGCTCATGGTCAATATTCTATCCAAATGTTCTGACCAATTTTTCATGGTCATGGGTTGTTCTCTTTCGGCCTGACGCTCAGCAAAATCCAAATACCCTGATACAATTTGCCCGAGTGAGCGAAGTTCTTTCTCGTCGAGATAATTCTTTGCAACCACAACATCTTTCAGGTACGGACGATTTCCGGGGAAAGACATCAATCCCATAAATTCTTTTTCAGCATCGGCGCGGGAAAAAATAACTTCGGCAGCCGTTTGACCATGCACAGCATAATGAATTTTGTTTTGTATCTTTTTAAAAAATGCTGTGGAAACTTCTGCTTTTGGGTCGTAATCAATACTGGTTGCGTAAATATCAAGAACCTGACGATAAAATACTTTTTCGGATGCGCGAATATCTCGCACTCGTTGCAATAATTCTTTCCAGTAGCCGCCACCGCCCAAATTTTTCAGGCGTTCATCGTCCATGGTAAAACCTTTGCGAATATACTCGTTCAGTCGTTTGGTTGCCCACATACGAAATTGGGTGCCACGTTGCGATTTTACCCTATACCCAACAGAAATAATAACATTCAGGTTGTAAAATTTTACTGGTTTATCAGAATTTGCAATGTGCAAAAATTGCACATTGCTTTTTTCGTCCAATTCGCCTTCCGAAAATATATTGCCAATATGCTTGACTATAACAGTCCTGTCCCTTTCAAACAATGCAGCCATCTGCTCTTGTGTAAGCCACACTGTTTCATCTTCAAAACGAACATCTACCGAAATTTTCTCGTCTTCGGTTTTGAATAAAATAAAATCTGAATGCTTTTTATCCATACTGGTTTTTTGTCTTTATCATTTATAACTGGTACATTCCGAATCTCTTTCTATGGTGTTCCAGTGCACTTTTTGAAGGAAAAAATGAAGGCTGCTCTGGCAGGATAATTCTAATTCCGTCAAATGCCATATCGATTTCAGGCAAATGTACAAATTATGTCTTTTAAATTGCTTTTGGAACCTGAAGCACTGTAGTTTCGGGTTTTTAGGGATTTGGTATTAATCAAGAATACTTTGAAATGAAACTACTTCAAAGGCAAAGTAAAATAGAAGGCCGATCCAACTCCCATTTCCGATTCCACCCAGATTTTTCCTCCCAGCATTTCCACGTAGGCTTTGGTGATGGCAAGGCCGAGTCCGGAGCCCTGAAAACAATGTTTGTCGGACACATCGGCCTGCTCAAAACGGTTGAAAATGGCATGGAGCCTGTGCTGTGGAATCCCGATTCCGGAATCTTTCACACAAAATCTTAAGTGGTCTTTTTCCTCTTCAAGGCACATTTCTATGGTTCCTTCGTCGCTATATTTTATGGCGTTTTTAATGAGGTTGGTGAGAATTCCGTTGAATTTTTGGTCGTCGGTATTAATGACAGCCAAATGATTGGGCACTTGTTTGTTGTAAATCAGTTGGATGCCTTTTTTCTCGGCTTCGACCTTGAAGAAATTGAAAAGAGTTTCCATTTCGTCGGCAATATTTACAGGCGAAATCACCGTTTTCATTTGTCCCGTTTCAATTTTTGAGATGTCGATTAAGTTGTTAACGGTGTCGAGCATTCGGCTGCCGCTGCGTTTAATCACTTCAATATAAAGCTCCTTATCCTCGGTGGTGAGGTCTGGGTCGGTCAAGAGGTCGGTAAACCCTATGATTCCGTTCATGGGGGTTCTTATTTCGTGGCTCATATTGGCTAAGAAAGCCGATTTCAGCTGATCGTTTTCCTCTGCTTTTTCCTTGGCAGCAATGAGTTCCAGGTTCATCTCCCTGAGTTTTTTCTCAGCCTCAATGCGTTCGGTGATGTCGAGAATGGACAGTATGCTTTTGGATGAGCCGGAAATAATATCCACAGTGCCGATTACATTTCTGATATGATTGAGCCTGTCAACAAAACGATATTCGAATTGCTTTGGCTTTTTGGTACCTTTTAATCGGTTGAATTCTAGTTCTCTGCGTAGTCTATGGAGATCTTCTGGATAGACAAAATCCATCCACGTTTTTATATTTTTAATTTCGGACATGGAAAACCCCGAAAGCTGTTCAAATTTCGAATTCAGCAGGGAGATAGTTCCATCGTTTTCAATAATGCAAGTGGAGGTTCCAGTGTTTTCAAATAGAGCTCGGTAGGTATGTTCGTTCTCCTCCAGTTTCCTTTGAATATTAAATTTTTCTGTTACATCGCGAATGGCAGCAATCCGAACTTTTTTCCCGTGATGGATTACGTCTTTCCCCTCGAGTTCACAGATAAAAAGGCTCCCATCTTTCTTTCGGGAAGTGATGGTATAGGGTTCTGCTTTTTGTTTTACGATATTAATAAGTACTTTGGCCTTATCCATTTTAAGGGGGATATATTCCAACAGGTTTTCACCGATTGCTTCTTGTCTGCTATATCCGGTAATTTTCAGGAAGGCATCGTTCACATCTATTACTTTTCCCCTTTTATGCACCACAATTCCTTCGAAAGTGGATTCAGAAAGAAATTTAAATTTCTCTTCGCTGTCTTTGAGAGCAAGTTCAGCTGCTTTGCGGTCGGTAATATTTCTAAGCACTACCTGTTCGGCTTTTTGGTCTTTGTAGATAATCGGAATTACATTGACATCTATATAAACTTGATTTCCATCTTTTGTATATGAATGGGTTTCATATCGGCGGGGGATATTAGAAACCTCGTACATGTTTTTATAAAAGAAATTGATTCGCTCGAGTTGGTCGGAGTCTAAAAATTTAGAAAAATGATTGCCCAGAAGCTCCTCTTCCCCAAAGCCAGAAAGCGCTAATAGGGAAGGATTTACATACTGAATGATACCATGTTGAACGATTATAATTCCGTCGCTGCTGGTTTCAATAAGGGTTTTATATTTTTCTTCGCTTTCCTGAAGTTCCCTTTGCTTTTTCTTTTCCTCTGTAATATCGCGGACAGTGGCTTGCAAAAAGGACATCTCGTTGAAATCGACCCGTGTAAGCTGAACCGTTGCGGGGAACACTTCTCCATTTTTTCGTTTATGTTGCCATTCAAAGAAGTGCGATCCAGTCTGCATGGCATGGGTAATCATTTTTTTTGCTTCTTCCTCCGATTTTTTTCCATTATCCTGAAATTCAGGGGATATTTCCCAGGGACTGCACAGGATAAATTCTCTTTCGCTTTCGAAGCCAAACATTTGAAACATGGTTTTGTTTGCGGTTGAAAACTGCCAATGAGGCGGCACCAGTGTCATTATAGCATCTTTTGATGAGTTGAAAAGTTTCTGATAGAGTTCTTCCCGCTCCTTTAAATCCTGGCTAATTTTAATTCTTTCGCACAAGTCGACCACATGGCCTATATAACTGTTTTCGCTATCGTATTTCCCAATGGTAATGGATAGAATTTTATTTTGATAGTAAATGGTTTGTTCTTTAACCATTTTACCCGATAAGACATTATTAAGTAAGCTTATAAGTACCGTGATATTTTTTCCTGAAGCGAAATTTCTGGCCAAAAGAATCGCATTTTTTCCTATTAATTCAGTTCTGTCAATTTCTACAATTCTGCAGAAAGCAGGGTTCAACTCCTTAATATTGAGTAATTTGTCGGTAACAACAATACCTTCAGGCGCCAGGTTGAAAATGGTTTTGTAGCGGTTATCGGCCACCGAATCCTGTTTTCTGAAACTTACCAAAAGCTGGTTTGAACCTGCATCGCCATATGCAGATACTTTCAATTGGCCTTCAAGTTGCTGGTGTTGTGCTGGGGTAAATAAAACATGGTTGTGTTCTCCGGGAACCAGATATTTAGGATCAATAAAGTCGCTCAATTTTTTTCCGGCATAATCTGCCTGGAGCTCATGAAATAGGTTAATGGCCTCTGGGTTTAATTGAATCAAGGTGTAAGTGCTGCTGTCCACAATAAATCCAGGGCAGGCAATATGGTTAAACAACATTGATTTCATATGCAATAGGGTATTTACAATTCTTAAGAAAAATATAGCTGGAATCCGGTAGAAATTGAAAACACCTAACATTCATACTATCAATATGAATATTTTAACTGATGACAAATTTAGGTAAAAGCTACATGCAAAAAACACAACTATTTATTAATAGTTGTGTTTTAACATATAAATTGTGGTAAAAATCTAAAAGATTTATTCTTCTTTTATGGATGCTAATCGTTTTTCGGCGGGATTAAACATGTAATTATACAGCGCCAATGCAAAAAGAAGCACCGCAAAACCTGTAGCTACCATAAAGCCATGAAGCGGACTTTGGTATGCATCGCTCACAGCTCCCATAATCAAAGGGCCAATGGCGGCGCCTGCTGCCGTAAAAAACAAAATAATTCCGCCAATACTGCCGTGCTTTTCCTTGGGCGAACAGCTGAGTCCTTTGGAGTTGATGGTGGGATAAATCACCGACATAAACAAACCTGTGAGAGGGAGTAAAAATATTTTGGCTTCGGCATTGGCAAAAACCGATATTCCGAAACACAGCAAAATGAGAAAGGTAAACAAAGCCAAAACCGCCGACCAGTGAAATTTCGACATAAACCAGGCACCCAAAAACCTGCCTCCGGCCCGCAGAATAAAGAAAATTGATAAAGCATAAGTCGAAAGTAAAAGGAGCGAGCCGTTATAGTCTTTAAGCAAGGTGGGCATCCAGACGTAAATGGCGGCTTCAACGGAAACATAGAGAAATGCTCCCAGCGAAAAAGCCAGCGTGTAGGGGTCTTTCAGGCTGCGGAAAGTGGTGGATAGATTTGCTTTTTCTTTATGGGTTTTTACCGATTGCGGATATTTGATAAAGAAGGCTGTCAGCATTAAAGCGGCGCTCAATAGACCGGCCACGATATACAGATTTTTCCAGTCCATGCCTTTCGAGAGAAAATAGGCCACCAGAAACGGGCCAATAATGGCACCAACTCCAAAGAATCCTTCCACCATATTCATGGTCACCGTGTGTTCTTTGTTGGTTTTGGTAATATCGCCAATGAGAGCAACCGAGCCTGTTTTAAAGATTCCTATGGCAGTGCCCGATACCAAAAGCAGGCCGAGATAAAAGTAAAACGAGTTGCCCAGAGCAAACAAAAATGAGTTGATGGAGAAAAGGAGCAATCCCAGCAGGATGGTGTTCTTCCGGCCAATTTTATCCGATAAAAAACCCAGCAAAATTCCAGACAAGGCAATGGCCACCATGGGCCCGTAGTGAAGCAATCCGCCTTCGGTCATGCTGAGTTTAAACTGACTCATCACTTCGGGAATAATTTCACCCACCGAATCCGTAGTCATGGCAAACATCATAAACATGAGATAGGTAAGCCATTTGATAATTCTGTTATTGTTTTTCATGGTATCTGGAATTTGGATTAAAGGGTTTCGGTTACAATTTGACAACCAAATTTGGAGTATTTTATCTTGGCTTTCATGGTATTTAAATTCAGCATCAATTCGCAATAATGCGATTCGTTGCTCCAAATCATTTGCATTACTAAATTACTAAGCTGGTTGGTTTTAAAAGTTCCATCGAAGGCTGGGTGGCTGTTTCGGAGCTCAATCAACCGCTGCAAACGGGCTACCACAGGTCTTTGTAATTCCTGCTCAATTTCTTCCAAGGAATAGTTGTGACGGTTAATTTCTCGTCCGTCGCCAATGGCTTCTGCTCTTTGCACATCATTTTTACCGGCCAGCAGACCCACATAGTAAATCTGCGGAATGCCGGGAGTAAAGAGCTGAATGGCGCGGGCAGCAATATAGGCGTCGTCATCGTTATTGAGCAGCGAATAATAGGTCCCTCTGATTTGATGCACATCGAACCCGTCGGCACTTTTATGCGATGGAGAAATCACATAGCTCAGGTTGGCTCCCCGTTCCACACAAATATCCACTATTTTTTTTGCAGAGGCTGAGTCGACCAAACCGTCTAAATCGGGCTTCACAGGAACGCCATCGTGGCAATCGAGCATTGTGAACTGTCTGGGCGAGCGATGATTGAGGTAATTAACCAATGAGTCCACATTTTTATTTATGATGGCTTCCAAAACCAAATAGGGCAAAATGAAATCGTAAATATACAGCCCTTTTTCCGAAAGCTCCTCCTGAATACTGTGATGCGAATGTACCTCGGGTAAAAGAGTGATGCCATTTTTTTTGGCCAAATCCATAATCCATTCCAGGAAACTATCTATTTCGGGCTTAATGAAAAAGCAGGTGGTTTGGAGTTTTTTAATCACATAGCCCACCGCGTCTAAGCGAATCATTCTGATTTCGTTGTCTTTAAAAAACTCAAATGTCTTTTCGATGATTCGGCGGGTAATTTGGGAATGTACATCCACATCAATTTGCTCCGATGGGTCTTGTTTGCCAAAGGTGGTCCAAACGGTTTCCAGCTCACCATTTTCTCCGGTTTCGAAGGTGGAGAAGGGTAGTTTTCGCCGCAAAAAAACCTGCTGAATATCAGATTCCACGGGCTTCCCATCGTTCCAAAGTTTATCGAGGGTTATGAACATATCGGTATAATCAGACTTTCGGCCTTTCTTTAAAAAATCCTGAAAAAACTCCGATTGCCGCGAGATATGGTTCACAATTAAATCAATCATCAGGGGGTATTTTTGCCCCAGAGATTTAATGTCGGTGAAAGAGCCAAATTTGGGGTCGATTTCGAAATAGCTGATGGGCGCATACCCGCGGTCGGAGGACGATGGAAATGGCGGCAACAGGTGAATTCCCGCCGGAAAAGAGTTTGGGAAGTATTTTTGAAGCACCAACTGAAGCTCCTGCAGGTTTTTGCCTAAGGAATCGGGATATGTAATTAATTGAACTTTATTGATTAAGCTCATGGATTTTGGGTTTATTCGTTTATAATGACATTGAAATCGAGATCGATGATAAAATCGGCCAAAAAGCGGTGACCGGCAATTATTTTATGTTCTGTTTGCAAAATATTCTCTGTAAACTCGTCGCGCACTTCGTTGCCCCGGTTGCGTCTGATTCGGTTTGTGAGGGTTTCTTCGGGGCCGCCCAGTACAAAAACCTTCCGGTGAACATTTTTTAAGAGCGATACATAGGTGCCTTCCACTACAATCATATCCACTTGGGATATATCGAGTATAATATTTTCGATGGTATTATTGTAATAGTTTACCTGGGGTTTAACTATGGAAGCCTTGCCGTTCATAGCATCCCGGAGATTTTCATCGAGAAGTGCGAAGTGAATTTCCTTATGCGGGCCAAGCCAGCTTGGGTCTTTTTTCCGCTGAATATCGTTAAAATGCGGGGGATAAATAAAGTAGTCGTCGAGAGTGAGCACAAGGGCCTTTCGGTTTTCCTGCTCCAGCAGATGAACAAAAGCATGGGCTGTTGTGGTTTTTCCGGTGCCCGATTCTCCTGCAATGGTCAGGATATAGGGTTTTGTTTTTTGCCCCATTTCAGGTCTGATTCTGTCCAGAATCGTTGCTGCGGCTGTGATATTGGATTCGTTGATTTCTATTTGATCGCCTTTCATGTTTCAATAGTTTTTCAGTTGGCCAAATGCAATTTTAATAAGAAAAAAGTAAGAGTTGGCAGTTTTACCCACCAACTCTCTTCAATCAATCAAAAATTTACTTTAGCAGAAATATGTGATAAATATGGTTGCATTGGGTTTCCGCCTAGAAATTATATTTTAAAGTCAGCGTGGTGGCATTTCCAGTTATAGGTCTTGCTCTCAGGTAGTTGGTAGTATTGTCAACAAAAGCATCTCCTTCCATTTCGGTGAAACCCAAAGTATTGGTCAGGTTGTTGCTGTTCACAGAGATCACCAAACCTTTTACTATGGCATACGATGCAAAAGCATTGATGTACATATAACCTGGCAGAATCACTTTGTTGTCGTCCTGTGAATAAACTTTGGTTGTTCCGAGCAAGGTGAAACCTATGGCTGCTTTTCCTTTGAGGAAACTATAACTTGGGCTCAGATTATAAAGCAATGAAGGAACCCTTCTGGGGGTGTTTCCAACTTCGTCGGGATTCAAGCTTTTGGTTATTTCGGCTTTGGTAAAGGTGGCTCCGGCAGCAATGTTTAAGTTTTTAAACTGCGCAACAGCTTCCAGCTCAGCACCAAAAGAATTGAAATCTTTGTAAATCACTTTGGTAAACTCTTCGTTTTGCTCGGTAATATTGGAGTAGAATCCAGTAATATAGAAACCAATAACAGGGGAGTTGTATTTAAAACCAACCTCGGCCTGTTTTATCTGGTCGGCATCCAAACCATCGATGGTTGAGCCCGAAGAAGTGAGGAAACTGGTATAAAGTAAGCGGTCGGCATTGGCACGTCCACCTTTGCTATATCTGGCGAACACCGCTTTATTGTCGTCGAATTTGAAATTAGCTCCGATAGAATAGGACAGATAGCTGAAATCGTAATCCACCACGTTGGGGTTGCTGTTGTTGAGTGTGGTAACACTTTTTTCAACTTCCGAAATAACGCCATCGTTATTCACATCTATTTCAGCCTGTTGATTGCTTAAATAGTATCCCGAAGCATTGCCAAAATCGTAGCGGAAACTTGCATCGGCAGTTAACGAAGGAAGAATTTCTATTTCGGCAGCGGCATAAGGTGCATCGATGCTATAGGCCATATCGTAGCCACGGGTACAGCAATTTCCCCAGAATGGAACGCCATGAGCTATCAAACCACTGGCGCTCATTGCAGTACCATCGGCTTTGGTAATATTCATCAGTCTTGGACCATTTTCTGAGCTCACATCGGTGAGATAACTTTGCCAGAGCCAGGTCATGGCAATTTGTTGATAGGCTTTATAGTAACCGAAGCTCAGATTTAGTTTGCCAATGGATTTGGTGATGTGAAAATCGTTGGTGAAATTGTTCAGGTTGCTCATTTCCACATCGAAGGTATGAATACGCATCAATAAACCGTTTCCGTTGAGATTGGCAATCTGGCTGGCGGTTAATGCAGTACCGGCATTTTCGCCGTTGGCATAACTCAGGGCATAACCTGCGCCGGCAATATCAGTGGCCAAAGCATCGGCTGTGCCAATTTGAGCGGGGAAAGGAGAGTTGAAAGTTCCTTTGGTGAAAGCCATTCTGAACTTGTTGTTGATGGTCCAGTCGGAACCCATGTCGAAATTAAATTCGCCACCCACTGCGGTCGAAACAGGGTGCATTCCATCGGCCATATTGGTGGTGCGGGCATTTCCTGCTGCATCCACGCTGTTCACCAATAGGAAGTTAGGACTTTGAAGTGTTCCATGGAGCAAATCGAATCCTTCAATAGATGAATAGGTTGGATTGGTTCCGGTACCTGTGGCCTGAACTGGCATGGGCATATAACTTATAGCTCTGTCGTTCAGATATTTAAAGTAGATACGGGCATAACCGTTTTTAAATTCCTTGGTCATATTGGCTTTAATCTGACCGCCATAATTGGCTGTGTATCCGGCATCTCTTGGGCCTTCGCCTTCTCTGAAAAATCCGCCCACATGAAATCTGAGTCCGTTTCCAATGGGTGCGCCATATTCAAAATCGGTTCTCAGCGATTTGAAATTAACACCAAACGAAGTTCCAATGCTTCCGCCTTCGATGGCTCCGTTTTTACTAATAAGGTTGATGATACCAGCGGGGGAGTTGCTGGCCATGGTTGAGGCTGAGCCTCCTTTAATGGCTTCTATACGGCCAATGGAAGCATCGGCGCGAAGGAAGATGTCGGCGTTGCCAAAAGAAATATCGCCAAACTGAAGAACAGGAAGACCATCCTCATGAAGCTGAAGATATTTGGAACCACCTGATGCCACTGGCACGCCACGAACTGCAATATTGGCATTACCCTCGCCACCAGTGCTTTCGGAGCGGATACCGGGAATGATTTTGAAAATTTCGGCGGTCGTTACGGCGCCAAGCTCTTCCACAGTTTTCGATTTAATGGTGGTGAGCGAAACGCTCGATTCCAACGACGATTTAGGATTGATAACCCCGGTTACTACTACCTGATCCAAACCCACAAGGTCGGTTATCAGCTCAAAATTCTCGCTAACAAGTTGGCCATTGGCTACAGTTATCTGACGCTCAATGGGAGTGAAGCCCACAAAAGAAGCTACCACGGTATATTGTCCATCGGCTAAATTTTTCAGGGAATAGATTCCATCCAGATCGGTTGTACTTCCGATGGTTGTGCCTTTAATGATAACGGTGGCCCCCACCAGCGATTCGTTACCAGCTTTGTCTGTAATTTTACCTTTGAGTTCTCCGGATTGACTAAATCCCACTAAACTCATCAGAAAAAGACCCAATAAAAAATGTATTTTTTTTCTCATAATAATTGATTTGTTGTTAATAATGGGTCAAATATAAGGGCCTAAATATCTAATTTACAAGCACAAAATGCATGTTGGTCACATCAACCGGTTGCGCAACCCGTTGCAGTTGATAACTTTCTTATTTTTACTTTAATTTTTGCGTAATGATAAAGTTAAATTTGTTCGTCCAACCTAAAACTGAGGATTTTGAAAAAAACCAACATAACCATTGATGATATTGCTAAACTGCTGGGTGTATCTAAATCAACAGTAAGTCGTGCGCTGAAGAATCATCCCGACATCAGTACCGAGACCATCACGGCTGTGCAGGAGCTGGCCAAAAGCCTGAATTATGTGCCCAATTTTATTGCATCGTCCCTGCGCTCGGGCAAAAGCCGTTTGATTGGTTTGATGATTCCTCAGATATCCTATTTCTTTTTTCCCTCGGTAATAAAGGCCATCGAAATGACCATCCACCGAAAAGGCTATAATCTCATGATTATGAATTCCGATGATTCCTACGAGCGGGAAGTGGAAAATATAGAAGTGCTCATATCGAACAATGTGGAAGGAATTCTGGCTTCGGTAGCACGCACCACCACCAACTACGATCATTTTCAGCGCATTAAAAAAATGGGTATCCCCATGGTTTTTTTCGACAGGGTAATTGAAGATTTCGATGCCGACAAAGTGTTGGTCGATGATTTTGAAGGCTCCTATCTTGCTGTAAAACATTTGATTGAACTGGGCAAAAAGCGGATTGCTATTTTTATTGGAAACAAAAATTTGCTGATTAGCAAAAACAGACTCCTGGGATATAAAAAAGCACTTTTCGAGTACAAGATTATGGAAGACGAGTCGTTGATTCTTTCCTGCGAATCGCCCGAAGCTTCGGAACTGGCTATGGATGAGTTGATTCATTCGGGCAAATTGCCCGACAGCATTTTCGCCATCAGCGATTTAACCCTTTCGGGCATCATGAAATCGCTTGTGAAAAACAAGATTAAAATTCCGGAACAAATTGCGGTGATTGGTTTTAGCGAAGAGCCCCTGTCGAGCATGTACAACCCATCGCTTTCGCGCATCAAGCCCATGGGCTTCGAAATGGGGAATATTGCTGCCGATTTGCTTATTGAGCGGATTGAGTTAACAGAAGCCCATCTATACGAGCCCAAAACGGTGTATCTGGGTGCCGAGTTGATTCCAGGAGCTTCCACTTTGGGTGAGGGCATAAAGAAAGGCTGATTCCGGCCTTGGCTTTGGGGGTTTATTCCCTTTTCCAATGAGCCGAAATGAGCCTTAAAAAGTTTTTTTTTATCTTATACCAATTCGTGAATTACCAATCCGCTTCGTAGTTTAGGTTCGAACCAGGTGGTTTTTGGGGGCATAATATTTCCGGTATCGGCTATGTCGATCAATTGCTTCATACTAACAGCATAAAGAGCAAAAGCCACTGCATGTTCGCCGCTGTCAACCCGTTTACTCAGTTCGCCCAATCCGCGAATTCCACCCACAAAGTCAATTCTTTTGCTGGTCCGCAGATTTTCAATCCCCAGAATTTTATTGAGTACCAAATCGCTGAGAATGGTAACATCTAAAACGCCAATGGGGTCGTTATCGTTGTAGGTTCCGGGTTTGGCTGTTAAGCTATACCATTTTCCTGCCAAATACATGCTGAACTCGTGGAGTTTGGCGGGTTTGTAGATTTCAGCTCCTTCTTGTTTTACAACGAAATTTTCTGAAAGAAGCTCCAGAAATTTCTCCTGACTATGACCATTCAGGTCTTTCACAACGCGGTTATAATCAATAATTTGCAACTGATTATCGGGGAAATGAACCGCCAGAAAATAGTTGAATTCTTCTTCGCCGGTATAGTTGGGGTTTTGTTTGCGTTTTTCGGCACCTACGAGTGCTGCTGCAGCGGTACGATGATGCCCGTCGGCCACATAAGTAAAGGGCACTTTGGTGCTGAAAAGCTGTTCGAGCCGGCTATTGGTTTCATCGTTGGTAATGGCCCAGAAATGATGTCCAAAACCATCTTCAGCCACAAAATCGTAATCGGCTTCCTGATTTTTTATGATGTTATCAACTATGGCATCTATTTCAGCCACAGCAGGATAAGCAAAGAAAACAGGTTCGATATTGGCATTGTTTATGCGCACATGAATCATGCGGTCTTCCTCTTTATCGGGGCGGGTGAGCTCGTGTTTTTTAATGATTCCATTGAGGTAATCATCCACCGAAGCAGCGCCCACAATTCCATATTGGGTGCGACCATTCATGGTTTGGGCATAAATATAGTACATGGGTTTTTCGTCCTGCACCAGCCAGCCCTGATTTTTAAAATAGGTATAGTTTTCCACCGCTTTATCATACACTTCCTGAGCGTGAACATCGGTTCCTGCGGGCAGGTCTATTTCGCTACGGGTGATGTGGAGCAGTGAATAGGGGTTTCCGTGAGCCATGGCGGCTGCCTCTTCGGAGTTCATTACATCGTAGGGCAGGCAGGCCAATTGTTTCGAAATATTTTTTGGGGGACGGAAGCCTTTGAAAGGTTTAATTCTAGCCATGTTTTTGTATTTAAATTAAAAATAGCAATTCAAAAAAATGATAATACTACAATGAACGACCCGTTAAAATTCGTTGAACTTCAAAACACAGGTCATTTATTTTCAGGTTATAATGAATTTATTTCGTTTTTTAATAATCATTGGATGGGTAATCGCTATCGTAGCTTTTGGCGCCGGAATAGGTGGTTTCCTTTTGAAGACTGCCAATGAGCGCACCAATCATTTTGGTGAGTTCCATAAGCTGTGTGCGGCTCGATTGTTCCTCATCTTCGCTAAAATAACCCAGCTTAAATGCAACGGAAGTGTATACAACACAACGTCTAATAGCGGTTTTAGAATCCTTGAGGCAAGTAATAAAGTGTGCTTTATTTCTCGATGAGCCTTCCGATACTTTGGTGGCAATTTCTAATGCGTCGACCACAAAACTTCTGACCAACTGATTTGTTTCGCTGTGAGGAAACATTTCGGTGTTTACCTGAACCCAGGTATAATAGTCTAAAGCTTTCTGATAGACTCTGAGGTCTTCGAAGCGAAAAAATGATGGTGATTGATCCTGATTTTCCATAGTTAGTCCGATGATTTTCTGAATGAAATAAATAGTTTTAAAAGATGAAATTACACAAATATTTAATAGAGCAAAAAATTTTTTCAGTCTAAACTAGTTCACCTTAAAAGTGATGTCGCCATTTTTAAAGAAAGCTACAATCTGATTGGCAGCTGCAACGCCGGCATTGATATTGGCCTCGGCGGTTTGGGCTCCCATTTTTTTAGGGGTGAAATAATAGCGTCCGGCAAATTTAGTTTCAAATTCTGCCGCGCATCCGGGGGCTATATCGCTCAGGTATGCAAAGTCGGTACGGGTTTCCATGAGTTTTAGCAAATCGTCCTCATGAATTACCTCTTTGCGGGCTGTATTTACCAAAGTAGCTCCTTTGGGCATAAGATTGAGCAAATTAAAGTCGATTGATTTTTTAGTCTTTTCTGTGGCAGGAATATGCAGCGAAACGTAGTTGCTCAATTTATAGAGCTCTTCTACGGTGTCAACTGCCTGAACTCCATCGGCTTCTATGGCTTCTTTCTTCACAAAGGGGTCGAAAGCCAACACCTTCATTCCAAAGCCCTGTGCAATTTTTGCCACATATTTCCCCACATTGCCATAGGCGTGAATGCCCAGAGTTTTTCCCCTGAGTTCTTTTCCATCCTTGCCATTGAACTGATTTCGGGCCTGATAAACCATCATCCCCAGAGCAAGCTCGGCCACTGCGTTGGAATTTTGACCAGGTGTATTCATAGCAACAATATTGTTTTCGGTGGCCGCTTTTAAATCGATATTGTCGTATCCTGCGCCAGCTCTCACAATAATCTTGAGCTCTTTGGCTGCATCAAGCACTTCTTTGGTGGCCAAATCGCTGCGAATGATGATGGCGTGGGCGGTTTTTGCTGCTTCGATAAAGGGCTCTTGTCCCACATATTTCTCGAGCAAAGCAAATTCAAAACCAGCCTTTTCTATGATTTCTTTAATTTGAGAAACAGCAACGGCTGCAAAAGGTTTCTCGGTGGCTACTAATACTTTTACCATAACTTATTATTTAAAAAAGAGGAGGACTCAACATCCTCCTCCGTGGTTTTTAATGATTTTTTTCAAACTCTTTCATGGCATCGGTGAGCGCAATCACACTTTCGAGCGGAAGGGCGTTGTAGAGCGAAGCCCTGAAACCACCCACCGACCGGTGTCCGGCCAATCCAAGCAATCCTTTGGCTTTGGCTAAGCTGCTGAACTCGCTTTCTAGTTCCACATAACCATCGTTCATAATGAAACAAACGTTCATGATGGAGCGATCGGCGGGATTTGGAATGGTGGGTTTAAAGAATTTATTTCTGTCGATTTCATCGTAGAGTACCTTGGCTTTTTCCAGGTTAATTTTCTCCATTTCTTCCACACCACCTAAGTTTTTCAACCAGCGAAGCGTTTGTAAAGCACTGAAAATAGGCAAAACAGGGGGAGTATTGAACATGGATTCCTTGTCGATATGAGTTTGATAGTTCATCATGGTGGGGATGGGTCTTTCAACTTTTCCCAGAATGTCATTTTTTACAATCACGAAGGTGAGGCCGGCAGGAGCCAGGTTTTTTTGAGCACCACCATAAATCAGGGCATATTTACTAATATCCACCGGGCGGCTGAAAATATCCGACGACATATCGGCTACCAAAGGAATATTTACATCCAGGTCTTCGCGGATTTCGGTTCCATAAATGGTGTTGTTGGTGGTAATATGGAAATAGTCGGCATCTGCAGGAATCACGTATCCGCGGGGGATATAGTTGAAGTTTTTATCCTTCGAACTGGCCACTTCCACCACTTCGCCAAAATATTTTGCTTCTTTTATGGCATTGGAAGCCCAAGTTCCGGTGTTGAGGTAGGCTGCTTTTTTGTTGAGCAAATTATAAGCCACCATCACAAATTGGGTGCTGGCACCACCACCAAGAAATAGAACAGTGTAGCCATCGGGAATATTTAAAAGCTCTTTAAACAGGCTTTGGGCTTCATCAACCACAGCGATAAATTCTTTACTGCGGTGCGATATTTCTAAGATGGAAAGGCCGGTGCCTGCAAAATTCTGAATACCTTTAATGGTCTCATCAATAGTGTATTGGGGCAATATGGATGGCCCTGCGTAAAAATTATGCTTTTTCATGTTGATGTTTATTTTTGTTTAATCTATTTGTAAAATTGCTCATCAAATAAGGCTGATAGCAGCCTGTTTTACTTTGTCAAAATTAGGATTATTAGTTATTTAATTAACAAATTATCAGTTTTTTTATTCATTCAAAATAAGTAATTTCGGTAGGTACATCAATAACTTAATGAATGAAACTGACAGTTTTCAAATATACTCTATTTATATCCACGGTCATGTTGTTTACGGTTTCTTGTTCAACAAATAAGTTAATTACTGAGAACAATAAACTAAAAGCCCGCATTATAGAACTGGAGCACAGAGTGTATGATTTAACTGACAGCCCCAATTATATTGCCGGACAAGTGATGCATGATGTGAATTTGCTTACCACCATCCCCAGCCGCGACAACATAGAATTTGCTCTTCAACTCATTCAATCCTTTTTCGATAGCTATCCCAATTACCAGGACAAATCTGAACTTCTACAGGAACAGACCCGCTTGAAAACCCTATTGGAACCACAATCGGGCAGGAGAGTTATCAATACCGATAATTACACTATGGTTTCCAACGAAGATAGCCCCGACGGAATTAGCAGCCCCTTGATGTTGCAGTTTAGTGTTCAGGTGGTGGAAAAGAAATCGGGTTTTGTTTCTGTAGAACTCAAAGTGCAGAATCTGAGTCAGGTACGGATTTCGAACCTTTGGCTCAAAGCTGGTTTTTTAGACGAAATTGGTGAAAAGTACGGCATGACCCAGGATTTTTTTATCAGCACATTGGCGCCCTTTGAGTTTAAAACAGAAACCCTCAATTGGGAGTACATCAAACTCAAGGATATTCTGGGGGTTCAGCTATCACAAATTCGCTACATCCATCAGCAGCAAACCCGGTTTTTAGTGGAAGAAGAAGTCAAAAAAGGCCAGGGGAATGTTAAAATATTCTTAGTTTTTTAACATTAAGCAAAAGCATAGCTGCTTTGTTCCAAATTTCATTTATTTTTGATGGATTGAGGTTAGAGTTAATTGGTTGATTGTACTTATTTTCCTTACCCGCATATAAATTGTTCATGTCCGTTAAATCAAAAAAAACTATAAGCTATGCAACATCAAAAAGTGGTTATTGAAACCGTGGGCTCCATCATTAAGAAAGAAGATCTGGTAATTTTTGAAAACCCCAACAATATTATGGCTTTTGAAACGGCACATGCCTATCCGGGTTATAATGGCATTGTTCCGGAAAACTATGACCCCAATTCGGTGTTTCTGATAACAAAGGAGCGTTATCTAACTGAAAATCTTTTTATTGTCAGTCAGAAAATAAAGCAAACTGTGGGTTTTGACTTTAATGCCGCAGTGGCTCAGGTTGAATTTCAAAAAAAGCACTTTCCTGCCATCCGCATCAAAGACCTAAAAAACTACAGCTTCATTCCCGAACTCATTTCTAAATATGTGGAGGAGGGCATTCATTTTGAAAAGACGAAATCGACCAAAGATTTTAATACTCTGATTCAGGTGACCAAAGGATTTTTAATTGATCCATGCGAAGATGGGTACTATAAAGATATGCTCGACAATCAGATGAACTATTTCGAAATCCCCCAAATGTTGACCTGGGAGCAATTTGAGAAAATTATTATCGATATCAAATACAATCACCCGGAACTCAATTTCGATGCCGCTCTTTCTATTTTCTACAGAGCCACACGAGTGGTTTTTGCTGTTAGAATTTTTAAAGCAGGCTGGAGCATCGACGAGATGAAATTTCTGAAAGAGCAGTTTTTCCGCAGGTTATAACTAGACTTTAAGACATGGTAAGGCAATCTTTTTTAGGTTGCCTTTTCTTTTTAACTTATGCTTAATCCGGCTTTAATCACTAATTTTGCCGAAAATTATCTTCCATGGAATCCTTTTACAATTATTTCAATCCTTTTTTTGTCGATTTTTTTACCTGGGCCGGTTTATCCCAGCAAAATGCCATGAAAATGGGTGAATTTGGAGAATTTCTCATGGCTATTTTTCTGTCCATTTTGTTGTTCTTCATAGTCAATTTCATTCTGCGCACTTTTGTTATCCGAGCCATAAGAAACACAAAAAATGAATGGGACGATTTACTGCTCAAACATCGCGTTCTGCATAAAGCCAGCTATCTGGCTCCGGGTTTTTTCCTCAGGGCTTCGCTTCGCTACATTATGGGCGAAAGCGTCTGGCTCATCGATTTCACCGACTTCCTTATCGATATCTACATCACAGTAGTCTTTACCATTGTAATCAATTCGCTATTAAGTGTTTCGTCGAAAGTGCTCATTGCATCTTCGCTTTTAAAAAGCGTTATGGTAAAAGGCATGACACAGGTTCTTCAGATTATCATGTATGTGATTATGTCGCTGGTCATTATCTCGTTGCTGCTGGGCGAGCAGCCAGGAACCGTGCTTGCCGGACTGGGAGCCGCATCGGCCATTATTCTGCTCATTTTCCGCGATGCTATTCTGGGGTTTGTGGGTGGAATTCAGCTCTCTGCCTACGATATGGTGCGCGAAGGCGACTGGATTAGCCTTCCGAAACACGATGCCGACGGAACCGTTATCGATATTTCCCTCACCACCGTGAAGGTTCAGAACTGGGATAAAACCATTTCCACCATTCCTACCTATGCTTTGGTCTCCGAATCGATGAAAAACTGGCGGGGGATGGAAGAGTCGGGCGGACGAAGAATTAAAAGGTCCGTAAAAATTGACATGACTTCGGTGAAATTTTGCACCCCCGAGATGCTCGAAAAATTTCGTAATATTCACTATCTCAGCGACTATATAGACAAAACCGAAGACATGGTTAAGGAGTTTAACGAGAAAGAAAAAGTGGATGCCAGCATTTTGGTCAATGGCCGCCGGCAAACCAATTTGGGGGTTTTTAGAGCCTATCTTACCGAATATCTGCGCAATAAACCCGAAATAAATCTCGATATGACTTTTATAGTCAGGCAGTTAGACCCCACCGAAAGAGGAATTCCCATAGAAATTTATGTGTTTAGCCGAATCCAGGAATGGGCGGAGTATGAAGATATTCAGGGTGATATTTTCGATCATGTGCTGGCAGTGATTCCCGAATTTGAGCTGCGCGTTTTTCAGGAGCCCACCGGTGCCGACTTTGCAGGTCATCGCAATCTTGATAAATCATCTCAAGAAATTAATCTCAACCCGCCTCAGTCAATCAAATCACGATAGCTTTATATTCCCCGAAAAGGCGTTTTTGACCTTCAGCTTGGTGATTACTTTCTTGGTATACTCCGGAAACTGGCCTTTCATCATCCAATCGTAGTAACTGGGTTCTTTGGCAAATACCTCACTCACCAATACGCCTTTATATTTACCAAAATTAAAAATCGGCTCGTTTTGCTCGTTATAAACAATATGACCTATTAAATCCACATGGCGGTTTACGGTAGAAAATTCGCTCAGAGCTTTCACATCGTTCACAATGGGTTTGGAAATATTCCCTTTTTTGTCTTTAAACACAGTGTCGGCATATCGGTCGAGCATACTTTCCATTATTTCTAAGGTAGCCATGGTATCGGCTTCGGCGCTGTGGGCATTGGTTAAATCTTTCTCGCAGTAAAACTTATAGGCAGCCACAAGAGTTCGTTGCTCCATTTTGTGAAAGATGTTTTGAACATCGAGAAGGCTTCGGTTTTCTACTTCAAAATCGATTCCAGCTTTTAAAAACTCCTCGGCCAATAGGGGAATATCGAATTTGTTGGAGTTATAACCCGCTAAATCACAGTTTTTTATAAAATCGTCGAGACTACGGGCCAGTTGCTTAAAAGTGGGCTCGTCTTTCACATCGTCGTCATAAATACCGTGAATTTCCGATGATTCTTTGGGGATGGGCATTTCCGGATTAATGCGGCGGGTTTTAATCTCCCTTTTGCCGTTGGGATGAATTTTAACAATGCTGATTTCGACTATTTTATCGGTGGCAACCTGCAATCCTGTGGTTTCAATATCGATAAAGGCAATGGGCCGTTTGAGTTTTAATTCCATTCTGAAATATTTTGGGCAAAGTTAATGAAATATAAGCATCCGCAATGGTTTTGGAGCCGAACATAAAAAAAGCCGGAGTGTTTCCGGCCTTATTTATTGAGGTTCTGTTAATTAAATTTTCTGATTCACATCGAAGTTTTCCAGATAGTTTCTCACAGCTCTCAGATACATACCACCCAGAGCGCCGTCCACAATGCGGTGGTCGTAGGCTAAGGATAGAATCATGATGCTGCGGATGGCAATCACATCGCCCTGAGGTGTTTCGAGCACAACAGGTCTTTTTACGATGGCACCAACGCCCAAAATAGCCACCTGGGGTTGATTGATAATGGGTGTTCCGGTTAAGCTGTCGAAGCTGCCAAAATTGGTGATGGTAAAAGTTCCCCCCGAAATATCGTCGGGATTCAGTTTGTTGGCGCGGGCTCTGTTGGCCAAATCGTTCACTGTTTTTGCCAATCCCACTAAGTTTTTCTGGTCGGCATTTTTAATCACAGGAACTATCAGATTGCCATTGGGCAAGGCGGCTGCCATTCCAATATTCACATCTTTGCGATAAATGATTTTGGTTCCATCCACCGAAGCGTTTACCCCCGGAAAATCGCGGAGAGCTTTAGCGGCTGCTTCGATAAAAATAGGAGTGAAGGTAATTTTTTCGCCTTCTTTTTTCATAAAACTGTCTTTAACAGCATTTCTCCAATTCACAATATTGGTGACATCGGCTTCGATAAAGGAAGTAACATGGGGCGAAACCTGCTTGCTCATGACCATGTGGTCGGCAATAAGTTTTCTCATGCGATCCATTTCTTCAATTCTATCGCCTGTGCTAGAAGTAACAGCGGGTGGAGTCATGGCTTTAACAGGAGATGCAACAGGTGCCACAGCTGCGGGTGCCGGAGCAACAGCTTTGGGCTGAGCCTGTGGAGTGGCGGAGCGGTGAGCCAGATAGTCGAGCACATCGCGCTTGGTGAGCCTTCCATCCTGACCAGTTCCCTGAATGCTTTCCAACTCTTTGGCGCTCAGGTTTTCAGCCTTGGCAATGCTTTTCACTAAGGGAGAATAGAACCTGTCCGACTCGCTTAAGTCAGCCGAAGTCACAGAAGCAATCTCAGAAACCTGTTTTTCGATGATATCGGCAGAAGCAATTTCAGCTTTTTCAACCTTAACGGGAGCTTCAGTGGTTTCAATTTCTTCGGTACCATCCATGTCAATGATGGCAATTACCTGGCCCACAGGCACAATATCGCCTTCGTTAAAAAGAGTTTTAATGAGTTTTCCTTCCACCGGGCTGGGGATTTCTGAATCAACTTTGTCGGTGGCTATTTCAACCAGCGCATCGTCTTCATTCACTGAGTCACCAACCGATTTGAGCCACTTGGTGATGGTGGCTTCTATAATGCTTTCGCCCAATTTGGGCATTATAATTTCGAATTTTGCCATTTTAATATGTATTTGAATTGCGGACTCAATGTCCATAAATCGGGTGGCAAAGTTAAGAAAATTTGCGTTTAATTAGAATAGTTCTAAACAAAAAAAGCCAGTTCTTTAAAAGAAAAAATAAAACCACATAGAAACATAGAAAACATAGAGAAAATTCTATGTCCTATGAGCCTTTGTGGTTAAAATAAAGACTCTGTGCCCTATGTGCCTATGTGGTTAAATTAAAGACTATGTGCCCTATGTGCCTATGTGGTTAAAATCAATAAAACTATGTGTCCTATGTGCCTATGTGGTTAAAATAAAGACTATATGCCCAATGTGCCTATGTGGTTAAAATAAAGACTATGTGTCCTATGAGCCTTTGTGGTTAAAATAAAAACTATGTGTCCTATGTGCCTATGTGGTTAAAATAAAAACTATGTGCCCTATGTGCCTATGTGGTTAAAATCAATAAAGACTATGTGTTCTATGTGCCTATGTGGTTAAAATAAAGACTATGTGTCCTATGTGCCTATGTGGTTAAAATCAATAAAGACTATGTGCCCTATGTGCCTATGTGGTTAAAAAAATACAAAGTTTAAACAGTTAATAACCCATGAGTTAATCCCAACCCGTAAAACCAAAAAGTATATTGACTATTTTTGTCGCGGGATTTAAAACAATTAGAAATTTAAAATGTATTTTATTAAAATATTGAATTTCAATATTATAAAGACATTGATATATTGTAAATCCCACTCACAAATCAAAAACCAACCACTATGGACTTAACAAATTTCGATTATTTCGCCTATATCATTTTACCCCTTTTGATATTCATTGCCAGGGTTTTCGACCAGACACTGGGAATTGTAAGAATTATTTTTGCTACCAAAGGCTACACACTTCCGGCCTTCATTTTCGGATTTTTCGAATCTTTTGTCTGGCTGATGGCCATAGGTCAAATTATGGCACGAATAGACAATTTTCTCTATTATTTCGTCTTTGCCGCGGGTTTTGCCACCGGAAATGTGATGGGAATTTATGTGGAGAAAAAACTCAGCATTGGCATTGTGGTGATTCGCGTTATTTTTCAGCGGGATTCAGAGAAGTCCATTAACAGACTCAGAGAGAAAGGTTTTCGTTTAACCGAAATCGACGGACAGGGCATGGAGCAGCCCGTAAAAATGATTTTCTCAACCCTCAAGCGAAATCAGATTAAGGAGTTTATCAATATCCTGACAATCAACAACCCCGCCGCTTTTTACACCGTGGAAGATGTAAAGATGGTTAAAGAAGGTTATCTCACCGATAAAAAACGGGGGCTCAATCCCTTTAACCGATAGTAAACAATCAGTTATCGAAATCAAAAGGCATTATTAAACCATGGAAAACAAAGCATTGAACAAACGGCCTGCGGTTTTTCTCGACCGCGATGGCACCCTTATCAAAGACAACGGATATTTAAGCCGGACAAGTCAGGTGGAGTTTTATCGTGATACTTTCGATAGTTTGAGACAATTGCAGGAGAAATACCTGTTGTTTATTGTTACCAATCAGGCGGGAATAGGAAAAGGCCTGATAACAGTGGAACAAGTAGAAAAGGTAAATGCCTATATTTTAGATACTTTAAGGAGCGAAGGCATTGAAATACAAGCCATTTATTGTTGTCCCCATCAGGAGAGCGACCTTTGTGAATGCAGGAAACCCAAAACATTTTTCCTGCAAAAAGCCCATCGCGATTTTGCGGTCGACCTGAAGAATTCATTTGTTATAGGCGATCATTTGAGCGATGTGGAGTTGGCATTGAATGTTGAAGCCACAGGAGTGTATGTGCTCACCGGCCATGGCCGACACCATTACACAGCTTTTCTCCTGCACACCAACCCCAGAATCCATGTGGCGAAAAATATAAAATATGCGGCACGGACTATTCTTCAAAGCTACCCTTAGTCATAATATTAAACAGAAATAATAAGTGGTTTTTTGATTTATTTACGGTTTATGAAATTGTATTTTTCAGTTGGTTGTTAAAAGCAAACTTGAAGTATAGCAATTTCACGGATGTTGTATATGGATTCCCCATGGTTTAAAGAGTTAGAATTTTATTGATATTTGTCTAATATTGTTTGATTTGGATTCTTAAATTCTATTAATATAGGTTTTATAAGTACTTTGTTATCATGGTAATTAAGTTCAGCACTTATTTTAAAGGAGAATTGGGAATTAGAAAGATTAATTAATTTTGTGAAATGCTTGAATTTTTCAGGATTTCAGGGGAATTTTAGGTATTTTTATTGCTGAAAGAAAAATTTAAAATTATGGTAATTCGGTTAATAGCTTCGATATTATTTATTGTTATTCAATTAGTTACATATTCGCAAAGCATTTCTGGGGAAATAATGATTGTTGGGGGAGGGTCGGAAACCAATGGCGGTTGGTCCGATGAGCCGTATAGTTGGGCTGTTTCTCAAGCTGATAATAAAAGAGTCGCCATAATTGGTGCAGATACTGATCCATCCAATTGGTTGCCAAATTATTTTGCGAATAAATGTGGAGCTCTTTTTGCGAAAAATTTTATCATTACCTCATCTAATGCAAATTTGCAATCGACCTATGATTCTTTAGTCACGTACGATATGATTTTTTTTAGGGGAGGGGATCAATACGATTATTATCGGCAGTATAGAAATACGAAAACTCAGGAGGCTGTTCTCGATGTGTTTAGTCGGGGTGGTATAATTGCCGGAACCTCAGCTGGTTTGCATATTTTGTCGGAAGTTGTTTTTACTGCTCAACATGGCACGGTCTATCCTGAAGAAGCCATTGCTGATCCTTACAATTCATACATGACCCTTAAGAACGATTTTCTTTCGCTGGTTCCTGGAACAATTTTCGACAGTCATGTGGCCGAAAGAGCCCGGTTTGCCAGAACTATTGGATTTTTAGGTCGGTGGGAAATGGATCATCAGGCAATTACGGGTATTGCTGTTGATGATAAAACAGCTTTTTGTCTGAGCGCCGACCTGACAGGAATTTGTTATGGAACCGGTGCAGTTGGAATTTACCGCAGCGGAAATGATAACAATTTCAGAGTGAGTGGGGAAAAATTACTGGCTGATAATATGGTGGTTACTCAATTAATCCATAATTGTTCCATCAATTTAATCAATTTCACGGTGAATGGATTCTCAGGAGAAAGTGTTACGGAGGACACAGAGTCAAATCGAATAAACCTTTATTTATCCGGGAGCGATGCGCTCAACAAAAATACTCAAATGCTTTCCGGATTCCTCAATCCGGAAATACCGAATCAACGCGTTTTACTACTAACGAAAACGCTGAATTCTCTGGTTACTGATTTTTCTGATTTCCTGATATCCCTCGGTGCGGAAGTTATTGTTGTTGAAGCAACTATTTCCAATGGAAGCTCTGCAACTATGGCCGCTTCAATTTCTGAATCAGGAAAAATACTTTTTATGCAAAACGAATATATCAATTTGCTCGATTTTATTCAGGGGACTCCCAATGGCCAGGCCATCATTAATAAAATTAACAATAATGAGATGGTTGCCGCTTTTGTAGGTAGCGACAGTCGATTTGCAGCTAAATCGGTGGTTTACAATTTTAATCAGGAGTATGCCAGCTACGATGGTGAGTTGGAATTCAGAGATGGGCTGGGGATTTTGAATAATGCTATTGTTATGCATGAAACTTTTTCAAGCAATATAGATAACGAAAACGCCGCAACTTCAATACCTTACGCCATGGTGACTCAAAATCTTCGCTATGGCATCTGGCTTTACGACGATGCTGTTGCACATTTTGAATACCAGGATGGCGGTTTACGGCTTAGTGGAATGGGAAACTTCCCCATGATTTTGGCTAAGAATGAAGGAGGCAAGGCACAGATAACTGACCAAAGTGCAGAAAGTTCCGGAAATCCAAGAAATATTGCGGGTTTTGAAAAATTCACCTACCGATTGATGGACGAAACAACATCGGAAATGATTGACCTGGCTGATAATATCGCTAAAATGAATACAAATCAAGTTTTGGTGAACCCAAATCCAGCTGATGAATTTATTCAGATTGATTTTCCAGGAGAATATGAAATAAAAATATATAATGGTTTAGGTGAACTAATCAACATAAATCAGGCATATTTTAAATCAGTTATTAATGTAAATGATTTGCCTTCAGGAATTTATATGGTTTCAATATTTATTGATGACAAGCAAGTATATGAACAAAAACTAATTAAAAACTGAGAAATATTAATTAGTGTATCTGATTTTCTTTTTTACAATATGCCAGATATTTTCGCAAAATGCTGAAAATCAGTAAAATTCTTCATATAGAAATCCCTTCACTGTGTTCTGGTAAATCAGGGTTTTTTCCTACTAATTCCTCCAACCAAAACAAAAAGCAGCAATCCCCCGGCCAATCCCAAAATGCTCCATCGCAGCACAGGTTCATGTTTTGTAAAAAAGGTTTTTTCGGGGTTGAGGCTTACTTCTGCGCTGAGTACACATGTTTCCTTGTATTCGGAAGCCTTCATTACCCGCCCATAGCTATCGATAAATCCACTGATTCCGGTATTGGCTGCCCTGGCTATGTACCGGCGGTTTTCTATGGCTCTGAGCCTGCTCAGGGCGAAATGCTGCCTGTGGCCGGGGGTGTCGTGCCACCAGTCGTCGTTGGTGATAACCAAGAGAAACTCAGCCCCATTTTGGGTCATCTCTGCACCAAAATCCTGAAATACCGATTCAAAACAGATGAATACTCCCATCTTGTGCCCGTTCAAAGTTAAAACCCGCGCCACCGAATCGCGCTCATAACTAAATCCCAATCCCCCATGTGCTTCAATAAACCTCCCCAATTTTCCCGACCACCGGCCAAAGGGCACCGATTCGGCAAAGGGAAGTAGCTTAATTTTGTTTCGGCGGGCAACAATATTCCCGTTATCAATGACCAGGGCACTGTTGTAGTGATGTTGGTTGTGGTGGGAATAAAAACCTCCAACAATGGTGGTTTGCGCGGTTTGAGAATGGTGCATAACCAGTTCAATGGATGCGGGAAATGGTAAAAGTTCCGGGTCGAAACTTTCGGGAATGGCGGTTTCGGGTAAAATATAAATGGTGTTGGAATGGATGTTCTGCATCTGTTGAACCAGCTTTTCACTTTGGGCTAATGGCGATAGGGAACCAAACTTTTCATGGTAAGTATCAATATTGGGTTGTACCACCGAAACGGAAATTTTTTCGGTTGGTGGGGTTTCTGCGTTCAACAGACTATTGGAGAAAACAACGGGAATCAAAATCAGCAAGGCAGCCATAACAAACCAAACCAACCCGCTGCTAAATTTCTTCAGGTACAGGCTTTTTATAAATCTGAAAGCCAGGCCATTCGCTGCAATCACCCAAAAAGTCCCTCCATAAACTCCGCTAAACTCATACCACTGAATCCATTCCACGCGATTGGCAAAAACATTGCCCAAAGTCATCCACGGCCACATTAAATCCCAATACAGATGCATGATTTCGAAACTCAGCCAGTAAATGCTTAAAATGATTTCCAGTGGAAGCCATTTTAGTTTCGATTTTGAAAATACACTCAGGCTAACAACCCCGGCCATCAAAAACGAATTGACCATCCAGGCCGTTACGCTTCCCAAAACGGTGGAATAAATCATCCAGTAAACGGCAATCAGATGCCAAAATAAAAAAGCGATAAAAGAGAATATAAAGATTTGACGCAGATTGTTTTGTGGATTTTCAGCCAGATAAAAAATGGGGGTCAGCGAAAGGAAAATCAGAAAGGTGAGCGGGCTGATGTCTGGCCAGGCCAATGCCATCAACGAGCCGCTAAGCAAGGCCAAAAATAGGTTTCTGGTCATAGTGCCTTAAATTCAAAATGATTGAGAACCGCCGAAACCTGACTGAGAAAAGTTTGGCTGTTTTTCGACTTCTTAATCAGTTTAAAGGCCTTATGATCCTGCTGAAAACTCTGGGCAAAATATTCCCAAAATGCTGTCATCTTCGGCAATAGCTGATGTTCCTGATAACGGGTGCTATAATAATAAATCAGCTGATGATGAAATTCACGCCATTTTTGCCGTAGCTCCTGCTCGTTCGCTGCTATCCCTTTTATGCTCAGAGCCAGGTTCGGAAACATAATCAAACCGCGTCCCACCATAAAATCTGAAATTTTTCCACCGAATTGCTCAGTAAGTTCTTCAATTTGAGAAGCGGAAATTATATCGCCATTATGCACCATTTTATGACGGGTTAGAGCGAGCAAGGGAAGTATTTTATCTGCCTGAGCTTCACCACCATACATTTGTTTTGCCGTCCGTGCATGAATTATTATTTTGGATATATCATAAGCATCGAAAACCTGAAGCAAGGGATAAATTTCGGTGGCATCCACAAGCCCCAACCTGCATTTTATGGATAGTTTTATGGGGATTTCCGGCATTATTTTGCTTAAGATTTCATCCACCATCTGGGGTTCGCTGAGCAATCCGGCCCCTAATTTTCTACGGGTAACCATAGGGTAGGGGCAACCTAGATTCCAGTTGGCTTCGTTCAAACCCAGCGCGTGGTATCTTTTCATTTCTTCAATCATAAGCACCGGATTGTTGCTCAGAATTTGAGGAATATAAGGAATCCCACCATTGAGTGTCGACGGAGCATCGAGCCACTGCGATTTCTTTATTTCGCTGTTTTCTTCGAGTCTGATATAGGGCCCGTAATACTCGTCAATGCCGCCAAATATTTTGGAATGAACCATACGAAATACATCGTCGGTAATACCTTGCAATGGTCCGCTGCTGATGGTTATTTTGGGGGTCATCCTTATTTTTTATAGATTCTGTCTTTCCATCGAAAAGCGGAAAATTGTCCCCAAATGGCTGTAAAACTGATAAATATCGGGTAAATAATCCCCAATAACGGATAAAACCAAAGCCATTTTTTATTTTTTTCTGCGGAGGTAATTTGGCTGAGAAATATAAAATCGACCAGTAATTTGGCCATAAAAAGTCCAATGAAACTCCAGAAGAAATTTTCATGAACCAATGAAAGTGGCATGCCAATAACAATACAGAAATTCATTAAAAAGACCACCAGACTGGTAAACAACAAAAAGAAACCCTTATATCCACCCGATTTCGAAACCCACCGCAAACGTTGATTAACAGTTTCTTTCCAGGTTTTTTCGGGGTTCGTGGTGACCCAATGGTCTGCATTTTTCAGGAAACGGATAGATTGCGGGCCAAATTTCTTTTTGGTCGACAGAAGGAGAAAAATATCGTCGCCGCTGGAGTATTGCTGATGGAGCGCATTGGTATCCAACTCATTCAAAAGGCTTTTTCTAAATGCCAGATTGGAACCGTTGCACAAAATGGGTTTTCGCAGAGCGATGGCAGCTCCTCCACTCCCCACCAGACTCATGAGCTCTAACCACTGAAACATGCTCAGGAAGCTCTCTGATTTGGGAAATTTGACTCCTCCGCTGCAAAACATGATATCCTGTTTTTCAAATGCATTTGCAAAAACGTTGAGCCAATTCTTTGGCACTGTACAATCGCCGTCGGTGGTGGCAATGATAGAGTTTTTGGCCAATTCATAGCCTTTTTTTAAGGCTTGCTTTTTTCCTTCTTTCCCCAATTCCAAAGGCTGGTAATTCAAATTGAAAGAAATATTTGCACACAGGTTTTCAACTATTTTGGCGGTGGAATCTGTGCTGTGGTCATCCACAAGAATCATTTCAAATAAATGTGCAGGATAGTTCAGTTGAGTCAATGACTGGAACAAGGCCGGAATATTTTGGGCCTCATTTCGTACAGCAATAACCACCGAAATTTTAGTGGAAGGGGTTGGGGAAGCTTCGGTGTTTTTCAAACGCTTCCAGGCAATAATGAAAGCTGAAATTTCAATGAGATAAACGAGTCCAACGGTGCCAGAGACCAAAAAAATCGACCACATAGATTATTCCTCCGTTGCTTTTTCTTCCGGCTCCGCCAAATCCGACTTTCTGAAAAACCGCAGATTGAAGATAAAAATTCCCCCAATAATAGCCGCCAGGGCAATATTCATCAACCAGAGAACTGAGGTGGCATTAATGAGTGATACTTCAGCGTGAGCAGGCATTTGTTGGCTTATAATTTCGAAAACCAGCAAGGTGATAATGGCTCTGATGCCCAATTCGGCAACGGCAATACTTGGTACCACTGTAATTCCAAAAAAGATAAGAAAAATCATCAAAAAACCTTCGAAAAAGGGTAGCTCAACCTGAAAAGCCCGAAAAAGAATAAAAAACTGTAGCGAGTAGATTAAATATCGCAATAAGCTCAATAATAAGGTATTAACTATTTGTGAGCGACTGAATTCTGAAAGAAAGTTGAGATGTTTCAGTATGGGATATTTATGCAGTTCCAAACGGGAATTAAAGCGCTTTTCAAGGGCTGGAAAATTTAGAAAAAGCATCAAAAGCCCCACCGCAATTAAAACGATGACTAATCTGAAAACCACGGTAAATAAGGGCGACCATTGTAAATAAAGCTCAGTGATATGGTTCATGAAATAGAAAAAGGACACAAGTCCAAGAAGCACGGTGACCAGCAATTGGCTTAGATTTCCCACAATCGTGGCCACAATCCCATCGAGACGGTCGCCTTTTTTTAAGATAAATACCCGTCCCATATAATCGCCCACGCGGTTTGGGGTAAAAATGCTGATGGCTGTTCCGGCAAATACAGCTTTTATGGATTCCAGCGCAGTTAGTTTCTCTATTTTTTGAATGAGATACCGCCATTTCAGGCTTTCCACAAACCAATTTAACGGCATGAGCATCAATGCAATAAGCACTAAGCCCCACTCGTGATTGTTCAAATTAAAGAAATTCTCATGGTTGAGTTGAGTCCAGTGCTGTCCCAATTCAAAAAATAAAAAGGAGTATACGATGCTAACTAATAGAATCTTAAAAAGAAGATTGAACCTTTTTCTTATTTTTGCTGAAACCTTCACCTATAGAAATAAATTTTGAAGCAGGACCGAATAATTTTAGGTATCGACCCGGGTACAAATATAATGGGTTATGGCTTAATTCACCAGAATGGTAATAAAATAAGCATCATCACCTTGGGGGTGTTAAAACTGGCGGGTTATGACAATCATCCCATGAAGTTAAAGAGAATTTTTGAGCGGGTATTGGCGCTCATTGACGAGTACAAGCCCGATGAAATGGCTCTTGAAGCGCCTTTTATGGGGAAAAATCCTCAAAGTATGCTCAAGTTGGGACGAGCTCAGGGAGTGGCTATGGCCGCAGGATTGTATCGGGAAATCCCCATTTTTGAATATGCGCCTCGAAAAATAAAACAAAGTATCACAGGAAACGGAATGGCATCGAAAGAGCAGGTTTCGGCCATGCTGGTTCACTTACTAAAAATAAAGGAAAAGCCTGAATATCTCGATGCTACCGATGGATTGGCTGTGGCTGTTTGTCATTATTTTCAAAACAATGTTGACTCAGGCACAGAATCTTATTCTGGCTGGAGTAGCTTTATTAAGAAAAATCCGGAAAGGGTAAAATAGGAAATCTATCTAACAAATTTTAATGAACGCTTGGATTTTGACCTGTGATATTTGCCAAAAGTGTCCTTCAGGTTGAAAGTGTATTTAAGTCCAAGGTTTATATTGGCGTATGAATCTCGATTGTCGTCAAATAGTTCTTCAGAGCTAATAAATTTACCATCGAGTTTATCTGAATGAACATAGAAATAATTGATTTCGAATAGAATAGCAAAATGCTGATCGAGGTTGTAAGCACCCCCAATTCCCATTGGTATTATCCACTCGGTAACCCTTTCATTAAAATCAGTTTTATTCCCTTGCATTCTCAAAGTATCGCCGGTTCTGGTATTTATGAGTCTCGAATTAAAATCAATGAGACCGTAGCCTAATTTTGCATAAACAAAGAAGGGACTTTGCTCGTCGGCCGGATATACAAGTTGTGTTAGATTAACTTTACCAATTGCAGCGTATTGATAGAAAGTATTATGAGCCTCCAAATCACCTCTTAACGATTTCATGCCTCCCATCGAGAAATTGAATTCTGCTCCACCCCAGCTCGTTACCCATTTTCCAACACCCACTGTAAAACCAAATTTAGTTTCGTAGGCAATTTTATTGAAAGGGTCGTGGTCGTAGGTGCTCACATCGCCAAACATGGCATTCATATTAATGGTAGCTTTGGCATACCAATGCCGCCAGATATCACCTTTTTTGTGGCTTTCGAATTTGCGTTGGGAATAGGCGTTGGTGCTGATGAGCACCACCACTACCATAAAAATGACTTGCGAAATTCTTGTGTTCACGTGATTTCTATTTAATGATGCGGTTTTGAAAAAAAATTCACTTCAAAAGCAAAGATAAACCTTTTTTTAATTATTCAACCAAAGCTAATAAATTATTGATATTTCATGCATTTTATTAACCAATAGCTTTTTCTTGGTTAGCTTTTTGTTTTAAAGCTTTTTGAGCCATCCAAATACTCGATTCATAGAGTAACATAAGAGGAACGGCCACTAAAATCTGACTAAAAACATCGGGGGGGGTTACAACTGCGGCCAGGATTACAACCACAACTAAAGTGTATTTTCTGTTTTTCTTTAAAAAGTCTATACTCACCAATCCAGCTTTGGCCAAATAGTAGATGACCACTGGCAGCTCAAATACCAAACCCACCGAGAAGGTTACCGAAACAACGGTGCTGATATAGCTGCTCAAAGAAATTTGATTCGATACTGCTTCACTTACCTGGTAAGTGCCAAAAAAATTAAGTGCCAGTGGCACAATAAGATAATAGCTGAACAATATTCCCCCAATAAATAGACTACTGCTCACAAGGACTGTGGTCACTGTATTTCGCCGTTCATGTTCATATAGCGCAGGTTCAATAAATTTCCAGAATTGGTAGATGATATAGGGCGCTGCCAGAATAATACCAACCATAAATGAAATGTACATATGGGTCATAAATTGCCCCGCCATGCTGATATTGATAAGTTGCAGAGAAAACTCAGGAACGCAAAAGAACTCAATATTAAATATTTTGCCAAACTCGCAAAACCAGATATTGGTAATAAATTCAGCACTCTTTGGCGCCAGGATAATTTTGTTGAACACAAAATCCTTGTTGAGAAATGCAAAAATAGCCAGAATGAGTATTGCAGTTAACGACTTCATGATATGTCCCCTGAGCTCGCGCAAATGATCCCAGAACGACATTTCCTTTTCATCCTTTTTTGGCAGCTGAGGGTCGTTTTGTCGCCCCTTATTCTTTTTGGATGAAATAGTTTCGCTCATAATTAATTTTTGGCAAATATAGTTGAATTTTCGGCTGCTGATATGGTATGACAGACATCAATATAGGTCAATAAACTCAAATTTTTGTCCCGAATATTCCATGAATTTTATGAAGTCTGCCTGAGAAATGCTCAATGAAGCTGTGTTGTCGTTGGGATGAAAACTTAAAAACTCACTTTCGAGCAAGTTCCTGTCGATGAATACAATCACATGCTTGTCCACATCGTTTACCAAGCCAAACAGGCTTACCGAACCCGGCGCAACCCCCAAAAATCTGGCCATTCTTTCTGGCGAAGCAAAGCTTATTTTGCCTTGTTTGAGCTTGCTTTCCAAATCTTTAACTGCCAGTTGCTTGTCAAACCTGAATATGACCAGGTAGTGCTGATTGCCTTTATGATTTCTGAAAAACAGATTTTTACAATGGGTAGAATTCATATTCCCCCAGTATTTTAAAACATCTTCGATGGTTGGCGTTGGTGGATGCTCAATCATCTGATAATCAATCTGCAAATCCTGCAAAATGGATAAAACCTTTTGCCTGTTGTTGAGGTCCATAGTTATCAAAAAAAATGCCCGAACAAAATATTCGGGCAATTAAGATTAAAAGAACAGTTATTGACCAAAAATTTCTTTCAGTTTGGCTCCTAAATCTTCACCACGAAGATTCTTTGCTATAATAACTCCTTCGGGACTTAAAAGAATATTTTGTGGAATGCTGCGAATACCATAAAGTTTTCCTGCTTCATTTTTCCAGCCTTTCAAATCCGAAACCTGATTCCAGGTCAACTGATCGTCTTTTATAGCCTGAAGCCAATTTTCACGTTTCTCGTCGAAAGATACTCCCAAAACATCGAATCCCATGCTTTTGTATTTATTGTAATTGATAACCACATTGGGGTTTTCGGCTCTGCAGGGTTGACACCATGCAGCCCAGAAATCTACGAGAACATATTTGCCTTTGGTAATGGCCAACAGACTTTGGGGTTGTCCGGTAGTATCGTTCATTACAAAATCGATGGCAGGTTGACCCACGGCTGTTTTTTTAATAATTTCAACACGTTTGGTTAATTCTACTCCGGGAAGGGACGACTTAACTTCGGGGGTAAGAGCATCATATAAAACCAACAGATCCTCGGTTCCAACGGCATCTTCCTGATCCTGAAGAATTTGTGCGCAAGCTATGTTTGCTTTGTTTTGCTGTATATATCCTTTTACAAATTCTTTTTTCTCAGCTTGAGCTTTCTCGTACATTTCGTTGAGCATGGCTTCATTTTTAATCTTTTCATCATCGGTAAGCTGACGATATGTGTTGTAATAATAATCTTGCCAACCTTTGTCGAACTCGCTCATTTTTTTAGTGGTCCCATCATAAGCTTGTTGAACGGGTCCACCCGAGATAAAAGCCTCGTCCAGACTGTCTTTATGCATGGATACTCTGACTTCGACATTCTCCAGGAAAATAGGGATGCCACCTCTAAAAGCATTGGAAACTAAATAAACCAATTTGGTATCGGTGCCCAACTGACTCATTTGAAATTTTCCTTCAGTAACAACTGCCGAATCTATGGTTTTCCAGCCGTCGTCATCGCGGCTTTTTATAAAAACTTTGGCGTCGGTAGCGCCTCTCAACTCTCCGGTTAAATGGCTAACGGAGCCTGACTTCGAATTGTTTTGGCAAGAGGTAAAAACTGTTGCAAACATGGCTCCTATGGAGACAATAAAGAGAATCTTCTTCATAATAAAGGGTTTTTATTGTTTTCTGTATATGATTAGCTGAGCTATGATAATGGTAATAAATGTAGCAATACTGCTGAGAATTATCCTTAAAATAGTATCAAAAAAGTTGGTAAAACGCAATACTTCCAGCATAAAATAAATAACATGGTGTATTACAATCATCACTGATGAATAGGTAATAAACCATTGAAAACCCAATTGGCTCATGCTGCTGTTTTGATTTCCGTCGAAATCGTTGGTTTTGAATGCGTACAGAATAAAAGGTTGAATATAGCCCAGTAATAGTGAGGTTGCTGCATTAAGTCCTGGGGTCTGGGAGAACATGTCTAAAATAAAGCCAAGCAAAAAAGTAGAAATTATGCGTGCCCAGGCAGGCATTTTAGCGGGCAGTAGTATGATGTAGAGAACATAGAACAGGGGATTGATATAACCGGAAAACTCAATATTATTGAAAATAAATATTTGAGCAACAGCTATGGCTATTAAGTAGAACAGGTTTCTTATTATCATTCTTTTTCCTCCAATGATTTTTCTAATCGCATTTGTTCATCGTAGAAAAGATTTTTTACAATACTCACATATTGAAGACTGCTAAAATCAGTGCTCAATTTAACGCTGATATAATAGCTGTTTTCGTTGGGTAATGGATAAAAATCGGCTATGGTTCCAATCATAATACCTTCGGGGAAGATATAGGAAAAACCACTGGTGATAATGGTATCTCCTATGCTAACAGGAATATACGATTCGATGCTGTTGAGCTGGGCAAATTCAGAGTCAGATCCGTCCCACATTAGGTTTCCCATTTCGTGGTTGGTTTTTAATTTGGCACTGATTCGCGATTTAATATTAATGATGGGCAGCACAGTGCAAAAATCTGATGAAACATTGTTCACAATTCCCACCACTCCCAATTGACTCACCACACCCATATTGGCACGAACCCCATGTTTTAACCCTTTATTGAGCATGAGGTAATTTTTTTGCTTGTTTATGGTATTGCTTACTACTTTGGCACCAAAGTACTCGTAGGCGCGAATTGTTGTGTCAACTTTTTCGGGGGTTAAAAGAAGGCTGTCGGCGATACTGTCGAACAAGATTGGGTTAGCGAAATATTGATCATGACGCTCCAGGTAGTTGCTTCGAAGTTGGTTACGAAGAGCCAGATTTTCAGCTGCAAGTAGCTCATTAGTTTTGGTGAGATTGAGATAACCATCCACATTTTTCCAACTGTTAAAAGCTTTGCCTCCAACCTGATTGCTGAAATAATTGAATACAGCCGACTGATGCCCATTGGAGAAGACCATGGTCAGCGCAATAATTTCAAGAACAACAAACAGAAAAAAAGCATAACTTTTCCAGAGAAAAACTAAGAGATTTCGCATGTTGAGTACTTCAAATTATTTAATAAGGAAAGTAAATTTATTGAAGTTTTTAAGCGCAATGCCAGTTCCGCGGGCCACAGCTCTTAATGGGTCTTCGGCCACATGGATAGGTAGTTTTGTTTTTTGGTGAATTCTCACATCAAGTCCCCTAAGCATAGAACCACCGCCAGCCATAAATATACCGGTACTGAAAATATCGGCTGATAATTCTGGTGGGGTCATTTCCAAAGCATGAAGAATAGCAGATTCTATTTTAGAGATTGACTTGTCGAGCGCATGAGCAATTTCGGCATAGTTTACATAAATCTCTTTAGGAATCCCAGTGAGCATATCGCGGCCGTGAACAGGATAATCTTCCGGTGGGTTGGCAATTTCTGTAGAAGCAGCACCCACATTAATTTTAATAAGTTCTGCGGTACGTTCTCCAATGGTAATATTGTGTTGCTTACGCATATAATCTACAATATCCATATTAAAATCGTCGCCAGCAACCCTGATACTCTTGTTATTAACAATACCACCAAGGGCGATTACTGCAATTTCGCTGGTTCCACCACCAATATCAATAATCATATTTCCTGTTGGTTCCATCACGTCGATACCAATACCTATGGCCGCTGCCATGGGCTCGTGAATCAGTTTAACTTCTTTGGCTCCAGCTTGTTCGGCGCTGTCTTTTACGGCGCGTTCTTCAACCGGGGTAATCCCCGAGGGGATGCAAATCACCATTTTTAGCGAAGGTTTGAAAAACTTAGATGGAGCCTTGGTCATTTTTATCATTTCGCGAATCATGTATTCAGCCGACTCGAAATCAGCAATAACGCCATCGCGGAGGGGTCGTATGGTTTTAATATTTTCGTGGGTTTTTCCGTGCATCATTTGAGCTTTTTTACCCACTGCAATAATATTTCCGGTATTTCTTTCTATAGCAACAATGGAGGGTTCGTCAACCACAACTTTGTCATTGTAAATAATAATGGTGTTGGCGGTTCCGAGGTCTATGGCCAACTCCTGAGTTAAAAATGAGAATATACCCATTACTTTTTATCCTTTATTAATGTTTAAAATGTCTGTTTCCTGTAAACAACATGCTCATATTGTTATTATTACAATAATCAATGCTGTCCTGATCCTTTACTGATCCCCCGGGTTGAATTACGGAGGAAATTCCTGCTTTGTGGGCAATTTCAACAGAGTCGGCAAATGGAAAAAACGCATCCGAGGCCATCACAGCATCTTTCAGATTCAAATGGAAAGATTCTGCCTTCAAAATGGCCTGTTTCAACGCATCTACTCTGCTGGTTTGTCCTGTTCCGCTTCCAATCAATTGTTTGTTATTGACCAAAACAATGGCGTTGGATTTGGTATGTTTCACAATGAGATTGGCAAATAACAAATCTTCCATTTCTCTCCGTGTTGGCGATTTGCGTGTAATAACCTGAGTATCACGCTCGCGTTCGCTTAACAAATCCTGATCCTGAACCAAAGTTCCGTTCAATACCGATTTAAAACTGTCCTTGGGGAAATCGTATGAACCAGCCTGTAAAATTATTCTATTTTTTTTGCTTTTAAGCAATTCAAGTGCATTTTTTTCGTAGCCCGGCGCAATGATGATTTCGAAAAATAATTTGTTTACATCTTCAGCGGTTTTTTCGTCCACTATTCTGTTACAAGCCAATACACCTCCAAAGGCCGAAATGGGGTCTCCGGCCAAAGCTTTTTGCCAGGCTTCGGTGAGATTTGGGTCGGAAGCTATGCCGCATGCATTGGTATGCTTTAAAATGGCAAAAGTAGGTTCCGAAAATTCTTTAATGAGTTTTATGGCAGAATCCAAATCAATGAGATTGTTGTAGGAAATGGCCTTCCCGTGAAGTTGAGTGAAGACTTTTTCCAATTCGCCATAAAAAATACCTTTTTGGTGTGGGTTTTCGCCGTATCGAAGTTCAGCACCTTGCTGATGTGAAATTTTAAATGATGGAAGTTTTTCGGTAAGATTAAAGTAGTTGAATATGGCGGTATCGTAGTGCGATGAAGTGTTGAAAGCCTCAGCAGCAAACGATTTTCTATCAGCCAGAGTTGTATGTCCGTTCTGGGTTTTAAGCAGATGTAGCAATTGACCATATTGTGCCTGCGAAGGAACAATAACCACATCTTTGAAATTTTTGGCTGCTGCACGAATCAGGCTAATTCCGCCGATATCTATTTTTTCAATAATCTGAGATTCATCAGTTGTGCTTGCCACTGTTTTCTCAAAAGGGTACAGGTCAACAATAACCAAATCGATGGAAGGAATATGATATTGGTCAAGTTCGGCCAGGTCTTCGCTACGGTCTCTGCGATAAAGAATGCCTCCGAAAATATCGGGGTGAAGGGTTTTTACTCTTCCCCCAAAAATACCCGGATAGTTTGTAATTGATTCCACAGTTTTCGCCTGGTAACCAAGGTTGGTGATGAAGTCGTGGGTTCCCCCTGTGGAAATTATTTCAATATCCAATCGGTTCAATTCAGCCAGTATTTCCTCCAATCCATCTTTGTGGAATACTGAAATCAGTGCACTTTTTATCTTTTTCAATATACTATTTTTTTATAAACAGGACCAATATTATCGGGCTGCAAAGGTCTTAAAAAACAATGAGTTGACAATGGAAAATTATAAACTGGTTAATATTTTTTAAGACAATGATTTTCAAATTTTTAACGGAAAGAAGGGGAAGAAATTCAGTTAGATAAAATGTCTTTTCTTTTATAAAAAACCCACCAGACACCTGAGTGGGCTGATGGGTTTTTTAGGTTTTGGCAGAAAGATTAAATTCTGTTGAGTGCGTTTAAATCTTCAAAAGCCTGGAGGAGTCTTTTTACCAAAGTTTCTTCACCTGCTCTCAGAAACTTTCTGGGATCGTAGTATTTTTTATTTGGAACATCTTCTCCTTCGGGGTTGCCAATTTGACCTTGAAGATAGTCGTGGTATTTGGCTTCATAACCACGGATTCCATCCCAATAAGCCCATTGAGTATCGGTATCGATATTCATTTTGATTACACCATAGCTTATGGCTTCTCTAATTTCTTCCTGACTGCTTCCGCTGCCGCCATGGAACACAAAATTCACAGGTTTTTTGCCTGTATTGAGTTTTTGCTCAATATAGATTTGCGAGTTGTTGAGAATTTTTGGAGTCAGTTTCACATTTCCGGGTTTGTAAACGCCATGCACATTACCAAAAGAAGCAGCAATGGTGAAATTGGGGCTAATTTTCATTAATTCCTCATAGGCATAGGCAACTTCTTCGGGTTGGGTATAAAGCTTTGAGCTATCAACACCTGAATTGTCAACACCATCTTCTTCACCACCGGTTATTCCCAATTCAATTTCGAGGGTCATGCCAATTTTCGACATTCTTTCGAGGTATTCTTTGCTTATTTCAATATTTTCTGCAAGACTTTCTTCGGATAAATCGAGCATATGAGAGCTGAACAAAGGTTTTCCGTTCATTTCATAAAACTCTTCTCCTGCTTCCAATAAACCATCAATCCAGGGGAGTAATTTTTTGGCTGCGTGGTCGGTGTGCAAAATAACCGGAACACCATAGTGTTCGGCCATTTCGTGGATGTGGTAGGCAGCAGCAACGCCACCAGATATGGCTGCTTGTTCGTTTTCGTTTGAAAGTGATTTGCCTGCATAAAAATGAGCGCCGCCATTGCTTAACTGAATGATTACAGCCGATTTAGCTTTTTTTGCCGCTTCCAGAACTGCATTCACCGAATTGGTGCCTACAACATTAACTGCCGGAATTGCAAACTCATTTTTTTTGGCAATTTCAAATACTTTTTTTACATCATCGCCAAAAATAACTCCTGGCTCCATATGCTCTAATAACTGGTCTGACATAATTTCTGATTTTAATGAATGAATGCTTGTTTTTTGATTAAATAATTTTCGAGCTCAAAGATACAAATATAGCCATTGCATGAAATTTAATTATGAGTATCTTTGATAATATTTTTAAAACTGGCACCAAAGGATTTTTAAAAAAAGCGTTCATATAAAAATACAAATCAATTCTTATTTTGTGGTTTTCATGAGTAGACCAGGTATTATTTTTAATTGCAAGTATTTGATTGCTTTTGCATTGGTTTATTTCTTTGCAACCTTTCAGGTATTCTCGCAATCTATTGATATACATTCGTTTGAAATTAACCGGGAACAGGAAATTAAATTTGAAATTGCAGATAGTCTGGCACGTTCCAACTTTAATGCTACCCTGGATTACTGCCTAACCCAGATGGATGGACTGGAGTTTTACAACAAGCCAGGCATTTATAGTTCATGGGTTTCCCGTGCTATTGCTGCATCATTTCAAACGGGCGAAGTAAAGATGGCTGACAGTCTTTACAATATTTTGATAAACCTTCCCGATGATAATCTACATCCTTTTTTAAGAGCTGAAATTCTCCACAATAAATCCAGAGCCTTTAAAATGTACGACAAAAACGTAGAAGCTTTGTCGGCAGCAGGCGACGCACTGCTTATTTATGAACAAAACATAAACATCGAAGGTCAAATCAAAATGAATTCCCTGTTGAGCTATCTGTATTTTTACATGGGGAACTGCACAATGGCTTACCAAAATTTTGTGAAAGGTTTGGGGTTGCTCCCCAAAACTGCCGATGAGAAGTTAAAATTGATTTACCTGACAAGTGGTGTGAGATATTGCATATGTAATAAAGATATAGATCAGGCAACTCGTATTATTGCAGAAGTCACTCAGATGGCCGAAAAGGGGAACAATTCGCTTTGGTGGAGCCAGGTTTATTATGCTCAGGCCTGGTTTTATTACGACCAGAAAAATTATAGAAAGTCGTTGGTATATTTTGACAAAACCGTCAGTAATGCCAGGCTTGCCGGTGATTTTGTTTTTAGTGCCATAGCTCTTACTTTCAAAGCCACTGTTTTTGAGAAACTTAACGACCATCAGAAGGCTTTGGAATTAAATAGGGAAGCCTTACAAATGCGACAACAATCGGGGTGTAATTTTCTCATGGCAACCTCCTATTATAATATTGCCACCAGTTTTATTCATCTCTCATCCTATGATAGTGCTGAGTATTACATAAGGAAAGGAGAGGAGCTATACAGGAGCTTTACAGTAAAGCCAGATTTGGTGCGTGGCCAGGAATTAAGAATGCGTGTTTTTTTAAGTAAGAAAGACTATAAAAATGCCTTCAAAACCTTAGAAAAAAGAGTTCAATATAACGATAGTATTTTTCAGGAGAGCAATAAGCAGAAGCTGACCGAGTTGGAATCGAGTATTCAGAGGAGCAAATTTGATCAGGATAAGAACGAAATTCAGGCCGAGATTCTGCTTCAAAAAACTCAAAAAGAAGCCAATTTGGTTATTGTGAATTTATTCATTGTGCTAATCTTTATTCTGGTGGTTTTTTCAGGTTTGTTATTCCTGTATCTCCGCAGCAGAAATAAACGAAATCTTATTAGGATTACCCAAAAGCTTGTCTACATTCAACTTAATTCTCATTTTATCTTCAACGCGCTCACAGCTATTCAGAACCTTATCTACAAAAACCAAATAGAATCGGCCATTTATTATCTAACCATTTTCTCCGAATTGCTTACCCGTGTGGTTTCTGTAACACAAAAAAAATACGTCACCCTTCAGGATGAAATAAGCTTTGTGGTGGAATTTTTGCAGCTTCAGCAACTTAGGTTTGGCGATTCGCTCAAATACAACATCAATATTGCCAGCGATATTATTCCCCAAAAAGTAATGATGCCGCCAATGCTTAGCTATCCATTTCTCGAATACGCAGCCGAAGAATGTGTTCAGCGAAGCCAGGAAAATCCACTCATCGAAATCCACGTATTCAGAGATAATAACAGCATTATCTATCAGTTGCACGATATTGGCCTTGGCTTCTCTGAGCTTTCAGAATGCTTTATTAAAAGGTACGGACATCAGCATCTGGCCTGTGAAGATTTAATAAGACAAAGAATTTCGCTTTATAACAACTGGTACAAAAAGAGGATTACCTTTGCAAAAGTTCAGGTGATAAATGAAACCAGAGTCATAAATGCCTTGCAGTTTAGCATTGAAATTTAGAAAATTATGTCAGTTTTAGTGAATTTTGCCATGTTCCCCACCGACAGCGGAACAAGTGTGAGCGAGTTTGTGAGTAAAATAGTACAAATGGTCGACCATTCGGGCTTGCCCTATAAACTCAACCCCATGGGAACCACCTATGAAACCGAAACGATGGCTCAGGCCCTGGAAATATTGAATAAGGCTTACGAGATTTTGAAGGACCACGAAAGAGTTTATTGTGTTGTAAATTTCGATATACAAAAAGATAAGTCGAACAGAATAAGCTCAAAAATAGAAAGTATTGAATCTAAAATAGGAAAGATAAGAACATAATGAATGAAGAGAATATAATTATTACAAATCACAAATCAGGATTTGTAAATATCATAGGAAATCCGAATGTAGGAAAATCCACCCTTATGAACGCTTTGGTGGGTGAAAAGCTGAGTATTATTACTTCAAAAGCTCAAACCACTCGTCACAGGATCATGGGAATAGTGAATGGCGAAGACTTTCAAATAGTCTATTCCGATACCCCCGGAATCATGAAACCCCATTATAAGCTTCAGGAAAGCATGATGAATTTTGTGGAGACGGCCATGGTCGATGCTGACATCTTTCTTTATGTGGTGGAGGGTACTGCCCCGTTGAAAAATGAAGATATTACCCGTGAACTTGCCAGAACAGAGGTAAAGCTTATTATTGTATTGAATAAGATTGACCTTAGTAATCAGGATAAGGTAATGGAAATGATGAATCACTGGGCAAATGAGTTTCCAAAAGCTGAGGTAATTCCTGTTTCGGCAACCGAAAAGTTCAATATTGAAAAATTGCTCAACAGCATCATTGATAATTTACCCATTTCTCCGCCTTATTACGACAAAGATGAGCTTACAGATAAGTCGCAGCGATTTTTTGTGGGGGAAATTCTCAGGGAAAAAATATTACTCAACTACCAGAAAGAAATTCCCTATTCCGTGGAAATAGAAGTGGAATCGTTCGAAGAGAAGGAATTAATCATTAAAACAAGCTGTATTATTTATGTAGCCAGAGATTCGCAAAAAGGCATTCTGATTGGTCACGAAGGTAAGATGCACAAAAAAGTGGGAACCGATGCCAGAAAAGACATGGAAGCTTTTTTTGGGAAGAAAATCTATATTGAGCTTTATGTGAAAGTGAAGAAAGACTGGCGCGACAACGAGCTGGATTTGAAGAAGTTTGGCTATCTTCATTAATAATTGATAGTACCAGGCCATGATTAAATGTAAAAGGCTCTGTGGAATAAACATTGCTATTATTTCCTGCTGACCTGGAGCTGTGAAAGTTTAAAATAGAAGGGCTAATAATTCCTTTAAACAATTCCCCTAAGCCTGTTTACTCAACTGGTATTTATTTAATGCTTCCAATATATTTTCGGCATTATAGGGCTTGCTCAGGAAATGTTGCATTCCAATGTCCTGACATTTTTGTTTATCTTCCTTCATGGCATTGGCGGTCATGGCAGTTATAAAAACAGGTTGATTCATCGATTTGGCAATTTGGAGAATTTTTACCGTTGCAGAAATGCCATCCATTACCGGCATTTGCAAATCCATGAAAATCATATCGTAAAGGTTTTTTTCAAATAGCTCTACAGCCTCTTGCCCATTGTTGGCCATTTCTATTTTAAAACCAATTTTATGAAACATGGCGTTTGCAACCTTTTGATTGATTAAATTATCCTCCGCCACTAAAATCTTTATATTTTTTTCGGGCATTTCCATTGTAATTGGGTCATTGGTGGTTTGAGATGGAATTATTCCCTTTTTAACCGGCAACTCAAACCAAAATAATGAACCGCGAAGCAATTCGCTCGAAACGCCAATTTTCCCACCCATGAGCTCCACCAGTTCTTTGGAGATGGTAAGTCCCAGGCCGGTTCCACCATAGTTTCGGGTTATGGAGGAGTCGGATTGGGCAAAAGCACCAAAAATAGTAACGAGCCTGTCTTTCGATATTCCAATGCCCGTATCTTTTACTTCAATTTTAATTCGTTGACTTTCATCGAAATATAATAAAGTAACTTTCACAGAGCCTTCGTCGGTGAATTTTATAGCATTGGAAACCAGATTGATAAAAACTTGTTTTATTCTCATGCTATCGGCAATGATAAACCGGGGAACATTTTTGCCTATTTCAGAAATGAGTTGTATGCCTTTTTCCTCGGCTTTCATTTCCAAAACCTTTAAGTTATTTATAATTTCCTGAATAAAATTGAAGTTATGGTAGTCTAATTGAATTTGTCCGGCCTCAATTTTCGAGAAATCGAGTATATCGTTGATGATTGAAGCCAGATTACTGCTCGATACCTGAATTACATCGAGGAAATCTTTTTGCTTTTCGCTCAGAGTTGTTTTTTGCAGCAGGCTTAGCATGCCAATAATTCCGTTGAGGGGTGTTCGTATTTCATGACTCATGCTGGCTAAAAACTTCGATTTCTCTTGAGTTGCCATAATAGCAGCCTCTTTGGCGTGAATGAGTTGGTTTTCTATTTCTTTTCTTTTGGTGATATCGATAAAGGTTTCGAGAACAGCTTTTTTTCCATCAATTTCTATGATAGTAGCATTTTTAATAACATCGCGCGATTGCCCCAGAAAGGTATTGATGCTTAATTCGTTATGTATAATGTTTTCGTTTTTTGTTTTAAACGGACAAATATTTTCATCCTGATTGATGAACAGTTGTTTACAAGTTTGATCGAGTAGGTTATTCTCGTGTGAAGCTCCAAATAAATGCACAGCTTCTTTATTTACTCGTATTACTTTGTAATTACTGTCGAAAATGATAAACCCCACTGGAATGGCATCCAGAATTTTTTCAATGGCCCATTGTTTTTTAAGCAGTTCTTCTCTAACCTCATTTCTGCTATCGACCATTTGAATGATTCTACGGATTATAAAAAACAGGAAAATCAAAGTTATGGCTGAAATACCAACAAGCCAAAGTATAAGAAAGCTGTTTATGTTGGCAATATGCTCTTCTCTTTTCTTGCGAATAGTTTGGTATTCCTGTTGGGTATCGTAAAATATACGGTTGCTGTTTTCCGAGGCCCTTTGCAAGTAAGTTTCAGCTTCTTTGTAAAGACCTTTTATCTGGGTTTCATATTGTACTGTAAAGACACTATCTGTAAAAAGTTTTATTTTGTATTGCGCCAGGAGCCTCGAAAGTCGGCTAAGCTCAATGATTTTGGGGGAAATGTCAATGATTTCGATGTTATAGGCCAGTTTTTTTGATGGCTCGTAAAAAATAGTGTCAGAAATATAGTTGCTGTTGTAAAAGTTTACGGGAAGGGTTTGGCTATAATAGCCCCCGTTTGAAAGGACTTGCAGTATTTTTTCCACATCAGATAAATTGTCGTCAATTTTCTTATTGATAAAATATACTGCACGCTTATCGTTATTGATAATCATCTCAAGAAACCCCGATTTGACTTCAGTAATTTTGCTGTGTAAGGAGATGCCCAGCTCTTTTTTTGCTAATAAATTTTTGGTTTCAGCAGTGAGCTCATTCGATTGCCTTAAAAGGTAAGAATTGATAAAATTGTTGAGCACAAAGCCGAGCCCGGCAATAATAGTGAGCCAAAGTACTTTTTCAATGATAGGATCCTTATGTAGAAATCTGTTTAACTTCATAATTGTTAGGAGTGGTATGGTCAAATTTAATAAATCTTTTCGGATATCATATACAAGTTGTCTATATTTTTATTAAAATTGTATAGGGTTTATATGCAAATTCAAAGTATATTGATTCGGGAATTAAAACTCTAAACATCAATCAATGCGGATAGGAATTGAAGGCCAAAGGCTCTTTAGGAAAGAAAAACATGGAATGGATATCGTTGCCATGGAAATTATTAAGGCTCTTCAGTTAATTGATAGTGTGAATGAATATTTTATTTTTGTAAAGGATGGCGACGATGATGAATGGTTCGAGCCAACCAGAAATTTCCACATCATCAGACTTAAAAAACACTCTTATCATATTTGGGAGCAATTTATTCTGCCAAACGCGGTTCATAAACACCGGGTCGATATTTTGCATTGTACCAGCAACACAGCCCCCATGTTTGTCAATGTGCCTTTGGTGCTTACCTTGCACGATATTATTTATCTGGAGAATTTCAAGTTTATTTCTTATAAATCAACTGTTTATCAATTAATTGGTAATTTTTACCGTCGATGGGTTGTTCCCCGGATTTTAAATAAGTCGGAGGTAATTGTAACCGTGAGCAATACTGAAAAATCAACCATTGTTCAGAAATATCCTGAACTGAGTGACAAGGTGAAGGTGGTTTACAATAGCTATGGTGAATACTTTAAATATCCCCCAGTTCAAAAAGAAGAGGAAATCATAGCAAAGTATAATTTGCCCGAGAAATATATTTTTTGTTTGGGGAACCAAAGCCCCAAGAAAAATCTATCGAATATTTTGAAGGGTTATTTTCTGTTTCTTGAAAAGACAGAAGAAAAAATACCGCTGGTATTGGCCGACCATTCGCCCGGCGATATTTTTCTGCTTCTTAACTCGGCCAGCTCCAAATACAGGCCATATCTTCGTTTTATAGGCTATGTGAGCAACAGCGAAATTCCCATTATTTATAAAAAAAGCGAAATGTTTTTATACCCCAGCATTCGCGAGTCTTTTGGTATTCCATTGCTCGAGGCCATGGCCATGAAAACTCCTGTGTTAACATCAAATATTTCCTGTATGCCCGAGATTGCCGGACGTTCGGCTTTCTTAGCCGATCCCTTCAATCCCTCATCCATAGCCAATGGTATAGAAGCGCTGTTGCACAACCAGAAGCTTAGAAATACCTTAATTGAACGTGGAAGTCAAAGAATAAAAATCTTTAGCTGGGAAAATTCTGCCCGGCAAATGATTGAAATTTATGAGCAAATTTTTAAGGATAAATATGTCTCGAAGAATAAAAAAGGCCATTGAGTTTTAGTATTCCTTAAAGAAGTGTCAAAACCTTCTCAATCAAAACAATTACTAAAAAAGCCACAAAAATTCTGTTCACAATCATGGGTTTCATTCGTTTTGATGCCAACACTCCCAATGGGCTGCCCAGGACAATTCCCCCAACTAAAGGAAGCATTATGGCGGGTAAAATATAGCCCCACTGAAGCTTGTCTGGCATGGTATAATCGGGGGAGCTCAATAAATTCTGAACACTGATAATAAAAGATGAGACGAACATGATGGACAGCGATATGGTTTTGGCCTTGAACTGACTCTGCTTGAATTTAATTTTTAGAAGAGGAATAATGATTGCACCTCCACCAAGCCCGCTAATAGACGACATAAATCCGGTGAGCGAACCGCTTAGAATTCCGTTTTTCCAACCAATGGGCCTGTCGTTGAGCGTATTATTATTCAAAAATCGATCCTTCCTAAGTATTTGGAATAGGATGAATAACAGTATCGCAATGACAATCGAATTAAAAACAGCCTTCGAAAACCAGGTACTATGAACAATAAAAAGGGTTGTAAACATGGAAATGATTGCAGCTGCAAAAGCAATGATAACAGTTTCGCTAAAATAGCTTTTGATGCTTCTAACATCGCTAAGTATGGCTACGCCCGAAGCAAACATAATGCCTGCCAGCGAATTGGCCACAACAAACGACGGAATAAACTCAACGGGCATTCCCAACCAGGCCAGTAGATGCGGAAAGAGAAGAATATAAATGACTCCTCCACCCAAACCCAACATTCCGGCAATCATTCCGCCCAAAAACCCAAATATGATTAAAAGTGCGTATAACATTCCACTTGTTCAATTAGTTGATATCTCTTCCAACATTTTTTTTGTGGAGAAATTAGCGGCAAAGGTATAAAAACAAAGGTCTGTTCAGGTTTCCCATCAGGGTGCTGTTATCTTAATTTCAAATTTGATGCGATAATAGTTCGCAACAGAAAAATGGATTAGATAGTTTATTATTTTTGTGGAGTAACACAATTGCTTTTATACAAGTGATCCACAACAGAGTATCAACCATATCAATAACACTTTTCTCATGATGAGAGCCACAATTTTTGGGTGCTTTTTGCTGTTTTCTTTCCAGACCCTTTGGGCGCAAATCACCACCAATCCGGCCAAACCTAAGTTTAACGAGCCCTTAGAGATTGTATTCGATGCAGGTAAAGGGAACAAAGCGCTTTACGGTTTCAAAGGCGATGTTTATTACCACGCAGGTTTAATTACTTCCAACTCTACTTCCAGCTCCGATTGGAAATATGTAAGAGGAGATTGGGGAAAGGCCGATACCAATTTTAAACTCGAAAATCTGGGGGGCGATAAATACCTGTTGAATCTGAATTTGTGGGAAAAGTTTAATGTGGGAACGGACATTAAAGTGTTCCAGCTTGCTTTGGTTTTTCGCGATGCCAAAGGCGAAATTGTGGCCAAAACCGAACAAGAAACCGATTTTTTAATCCCCCTCGATGGCTATATGCCCCCGGTGAAAGAAGAAGACACCTTAAAATATAAGGAGCGCCAATATGTTGGTTATCAGTTAAAAGATGACGTTTTAAATCTGACCACAACACACGGAACCTATTGCTTTCAATACTATTCGACAGAAATACTAAAAGTTAGTTTTTTGCCCGAAAACAAACCCTTACACGATACTTCTATCTCGGTGATTGCTCAGCCACAAACTTTGGTTCCGGAAATTGACGAAAGTGCTTCGTTCATTAAATGGCAAAATGGCCCGTTTGTGCTGCAAATTCATAAAACCCCGCTTCATATCAAGTACTTCTATGCCGATAGCCTGTTACTTTCGGAAGAATTGGGATTTTTTGAGCGAAACGAGAATGTGGGAGTACGATACAATCTCTCGCCCAACGAAGCCATTTATGGAACCGGCGAACGAGCTGTTCCCATGAATCGCAGAGGCTTCAGACTCGAACTATACAACCGGCCCGATTATAACTATGGCCTCAACGCCCGCAATTTGAACTATAGTCTGCCCGTAATGCTCTCCAACCGCAAATACCTTCTTTTTATCGATAACCCCCAGAAAGGCTATTTGGATATTGGCGAAAAGGAGGAGAATGTTTTGGAGTTTGGTGCCATTGGGGGAGAAATGAAATATTTTGTGGTTGGGGGAAAAACCTTCGACGACATTTCAAAATCCTTCGCCGGATTGGTTGGCAAACAGCCACTTCCACCGCTTTGGGCATTGGGAAATCTGCAATCGCGCATGGCCTACCGAACACAAGCCGAAGTGGAATCTATTGCCGATGAAATGCTGAAAAAGGATTTTCCTATGGATGCCATCATCATCGATTTTTACTGGTTTGGCGATAGTATTTTGGGTTATCTGGGTCAGTTAAAGTGGTTCGAGAAGAACTGGCCCAATCCGCAAGGCATGATAAGCAATCTGAAAAGCAAAGGAATAAAAACCATTCTCATTACCGAGCCTTTTGTGGTTGATACTTCCTATTGGTTCACTCATGGCGACACCAGCCAGCTTTTTGCCACCCGCAAAGATGGAAAAACCTATATTTTGCAGGATTTTTATTTCGGCAGGGCTGCACTCATGGATATGTTTAAACCAGCCACCAAAGATTGGTTTTGGGAGCAATATAAAAAGCAAATCGATATTGGAGTTGCTGGATGGTGGGGCGATTTGGGCGAACCCGAAACTCATGCTCAGGATATGTTTCATGTGAATGGAAAAGCCTATGAAGTGCATAATATGTATGCCCACGAATGGGCGGGGATGTTGTATAAAAAATATTCGGAGTTCTATCCCAATGAGCGTTTGTTTCACTTAAACCGATCGGGTTCGGCTGGAACACAGCGTTACAGTATTTTCCCCTGGTCGGGCGATGTATCGCGCAGTTGGAGCGGGTTTCAGGCACAGCTTCCGCTCATGCTCAATATGAGTCTTTGCGGTTTGGGCTATATTTCTTCCGATTTGGGTGGTTTTGCCACCGGTGAAAAAGACGAAGAGCTTTACACACGATGGTTACAAATGGGCGTTTTTAATCCGGTTTTTCGTCCTCATGGCTCTGGAATTCCCTCCGAGCCCATCTTTTTCTCCGAAGAAACCCAGCGCATTGTCCGAAATTCCATTAAGCTCCGTTACCGCTTGATGCCTTATATTTACAATGCTGCTGCTGAAAACAGCATGACAGGCCGACCAATAGTGAAACCACTATTCTATTATCATCCCGACGATGTCCGGTATACAGAATACAGCGATGCTTACTATTTTGGAGATCAAATGGTTGTGGCGCCTGTTATTCAGCGAAAAGCAACAACCAAGGAAATAAAATTACCTGAGGGATTGTGGTACGATTTTTATACCCGCGAAATGGTAGATGGCCCTGCCACCATCAACAAAGAACTGACCATGGAAAATATTCCGGTATTTGTAAAAGCGGGAAGTTTTATTCCCATGGTCTATGATTTTCAAACCACCGACAACTATCCCCGCCAAAAGCTGCAGGTTCATTTCTATCCCCAAAAAGTGAACGAGAACGCTCAGTATACATTATTCGAAGATGATGGGAAAGATGCAAAGAGTTTAAATACATTAAGTTACAGAATAACTAATTTTGAATCACATCATTCTGATGAGGAGCTCACCATCAACATAAAAACACAAAATAACAATTACATAGCTCCACAGGACGAGTTTCTGGAGTGGCATATTTATTCGTTAGATAAATTCCCTGTAGGTTTAGAAGTTGACGGAGAGAAGGTTCCGGTTTTTCATATCCTGAACAAACCCGCCATTATGGGTATTGATGCCAAATACAATCCAACCACTAAAGAGCTCATCATCATCATGCCCAGAACTCAGGAAACCATGAGCATGAAAATTATCAAGTAAAACCAGGCAAAAAAATACATACCAAAAGTAGAACTATGAAACAAAGAAAAAGCATAGCCCTTGTGGCTCACGATAACAGAAAGGCCGACCTGATTGAGTGGGTCAGGTTCAATAAGCTAAAACTAAGACAACACTATATCACCTGCACCGGAACCACCGGAAAATTAGTGGAAGACGAACTCAACGACAATGTATTGGGCCATCCGTTTGAAGTCATCCGGTTGCTGTCGGGACCACTGGGTGGCGACCAGCAATTGGGAGCTCTTATCGCTGAAGGAAAGATAGATATCGTTATTTTCTTCTGGGATCCAATGACAGCGCAACCCCACGATGTGGATGTGAAAGCCTTGCTCCGATTGACAGTTTTGTACAATGTGGTAACTGCTTCGAACCGCTCCACCGCTGATTTTGTTATCAGCTCCCATATTTTTAATGAAAACTACGAAAGAAAATTAAAAGATTATTCTGTTTATTTGAACAGAAATGTAAATACCTAATACCGAATACGGGCATGTTCGTAATAATAAATAGAATCGGAAATTGTAATCCACATGCGGGTTATCTCCGGAAATAACTAAAAAATTTTTTATGATGAAAAAATCGATATTAAGTTTAGTGGCTTTGGTGTTCTTATTGGCTTCGTGCAATACCCAATCGCCCAACAATTCAACCACCGAAGCCAAGGCAGCTGATGCCTTAAAAGTCGAGGCAAGAATGCCTTTGGATTGGTCGAAAAATGCCAATATTTACGAAGTTAATGTGCGTCAGTACACTCCCGAAGGTACTTTTAGCGCTTTTGCCAAAGAATTACCCAGATTGAAAGAAATGGGGGTTGATATTTTATGGTTTATGCCCATTCATCCCATAGGCTTGAAAAACAGAAAAGGAACTCTGGGGTCTTACTATTCGGTGCAGGATTATGTGGCTGTGAATCCAGAATATGGCACTTTCGAAGATTTTAAAAAGGTAGTGGACGAAGCACATGCATTAGGAATGTATGTGATTTTGGACTGGGTAGCCAATCACACTAGCTGGGATCATGCCTGGATGGAATCACACCCCGATTTTTACGAGAAAAACGAGAAAGGCGAGATTGTTTCGCCCTTCGATTGGACCGATGTGGCTGCTTTGGATTTTAATAACGAGAATTTAAGGGTTGAAATGATTAATGCTCTTAAATTCTGGATTACCGAAGCCAACGTGGATGGTTATCGTTGTGATGTAGCTTCCGAAGTTCCAGTTGATTTCTGGGAAAGAGCACGCATGGAGCTCGATCAGGTAAAGCCAGTGTTTATGCTTGCCGAATCAGAAGACCCTGCACTTTTAAACTCAGCCTTCGATATGAATTATGGATGGGAATTTCATCACATTATGAACAAAGTGGCTAAAAAAGAAAAGACTCCAAAAGATGTGCTGGAATATTTAGATCGTGAAAAAGCTAAAACTCCCCAAAGAGGTTATATGATGTATTTTATTGACAATCACGATGAAAACTCATGGAACGGAACCATTGCCGAGCGTTTGGGCGATGCTGACGAAGCCATGGCAGTATTGACTTTTACTTTGGGTGGTATGCCGATGATTTATTCGGGACAAGAAGCTGCAAATGCCAAACGTCTGCTTTTTTTCGAAAGAGACCCCATCAACTGGAACGGCTATCCTAAAAAAGATTTTTATAAAGCACTCATCGATTTAAAACACAAAATGCCTGCTTTGTGGAATGGCAAAAACGGCGGCGAGATGACTGTTTTGCCCACCAATCAGGATGATAAAGTGCTGTGTTTTAAGAAAATAAACGGAGAAAGTGATGTGATGGTACTTGTGAACTTAAGCGATCAGACTTATCAGGCCAATTTTACCCAACACGATCTTGTTAACTATAAACCGCTGATGTCCAAAGCTTTTCAGCCAACCATGGAAGTGAATTCCTTCACCATGTATCCCTGGGGGTATATCATACTCGAAAAGGTTTCGATGAACCAATAGCATAAAAAAAGGGAAGCCAATTGGCTTCCCTTTTTAAATACCTTATACATTATTTAGCCAGCGGAAAGCTGAAACGAACGGTGGTTTCCATGCCTAAGCTCGATTTAATGAGGAAAGATCCCCCAAAAAGTTCAACCACACGTTTACTGTTGATGAGTCCCAATCCAACCCCTGCTTTGCCTTCCAGGTCGTTTTGGAATTTTTGGTAGGCTCCAATTTTCGAAATCTGATCCTGAGTCATTCCCAAACCTTCGTCTCTCACTGTAAATACATATTGGTCGCCATCAATTCCCCCAATAATTCTAACGGTGGTACGGCGGGGAGAATACAGGTAGGCATTTTCAACTATTTCGCTAATAACCGATTGGAAATAATCGCAGGGAAGTTGCAGATTGGCATCTTCAATATTAACAATCACGTTGTTATTGCGTTTGAATTCGCTTGTTATTTCGTTGATTCTATTTTCGGTGAGGCCTTTTATATGCTGACAAATCTCTTTTTTCTTAACGTCGAGTTTTTCAGAATCAAGCGCCAGGGCTTCCAATTGGTAGAAGAGGAAAGATTTGCTCACGATGGAGTTCAGTTTCATTCCGGCTTTATAAATGAGCTGATTGAACTCAGCCATTTCGAATTTTTCCATGTTTGAATACTCGGTCATCAGCATTCGCGAAAATCCAACGATGGCTTTGAGGGGTTCGTTGATGACTTCGGTGATGGGAGTTCCCATGTTTTTGGTGAGCTCGTGTAGCTTGGCTTCCGATTTGGTGATGAATTCCTCGGCTCTTTTCAAACGCATTGAAACCGCACCCAGAAGTTCTTCCATGGTGAAAGGTTTTGGGATATAGTCGTCGGCACCCAGTTCCATACCCAGCCTTTGATCCTGACGGGTATTTTTGGCTGTTAAGAAAATGAAAGGAACGGTGGAGGTAGCCACATTTTTTCTCATTTCTTTCAGGGTTTCATAACCATCCATTTCGGGCATCATGATGTCGCATAAAACCAGGTCGGGTTGAATATGAATGGCCAGCTCAAGGCCTAACCTGCCGTTTTCGGCGCTATGAACTTCATAGTTTTCGGTTTCTAAAATTTCGCAAATGTTATCTCTAACATTATCAGTATCCTCAATTACAAGTATCTTTTTCATAATAATTAAATATTTTGCCACTTAGTTTAAACAAAGATAGAAAAAATCCGGTCGGCTAAAAGCTCTATTCACTTCAAAAGCTAACAAAAACATGTTAAAATGAAGTTGAGTTTTAATGGCTTAAGCCAGACTCCGGGCATAGTCTTTCAATTTATTCATGAAGTCCATTTTTTTACGAACCGAAACCTCCACTTCATCGCCATTTTCCATTACCACATATCCACCTTTTCCTTTCAGATATTGTTGAACATACTTCAGATTGATAAGATGTTTGCTGTGAATTCTGATAAAATTGATGTCGGAAAAAAGTTTTTCGTAATTGTTGAGCGATCGGCTTGCAATGAGTTTTTTTCCGTTTTTCAAATAGAAAATCGTATACACATCCGAAGCTTCACAACGAATAATATCCATAATTTTTACAATGCTCAGACCGTCGATGCCAGGGATAATAAGCCGTGGTTCATCCTGAAGCAAAAGATTTTCAGATTTTTTGTGGTGTTTTGATGAATCCGGCTGAGTTTTAGATGCAAAAAACCTGTCAACAGCCTTAAAAACCTCGTCGGGCATGATGGGTTTTTTGAGGTAGTGAATGGCTTTATATTCAAAAGCCTTCATGGCGAACTGGTCGTGGGAGGTAATGAAGATGACATCGTATTTCAGGTCTTCTGTTTTGTCGATAATGTCGAATCCATCGCCATCGGGGAAACCAATGTCCATGAATACCAAATCGGGTTGTTCTTTTTCGATTAGTTCTACACTTGCTTTTACTGAGTCGGCTTTTCCAACCAATTCTAACGAAGGAATTTTTTTCGTGATGAGATTTTCCAGCAATAATCTGATTTGCAAATCATCATCAAGAATTATGGTTTTATAATTTGTTTCCATGATTTTGAAATCTGTTTTAAAAGTACACTTTTTTTTATTTCAGTTGAAAAAAATTAAATCCCTAATTTATATTTTATGAAGGTTTGATTTTATTCAATGTGAAGGATGCAAAACAAGTTTTTTTGATGATAAAATATTATTAAATAATTCATCTATATTGTTAAAAAAAAGACAGTTAAAGGAGAAATGCCACTGTATTTTTAGTACATTTGGGGCACTCACTTGTGTGTGAATTTGTGAAATTAATTTAAAACATTGATATATATATAATTACGCTTTTTGTTTATGACTTTTGTCATGATATTTTAAAATTTTAAACGCACCACTATGAAAAAGATTTTTACTTTTTTACTCATCGTATTTACTTTTATTTCATTTAACCTTAGGGCTCAATTGCCATTTCATGATGGCTTTGAATCTGACAACCTGAATAATTGGGTAGTTTC